>CAJJOL010000005.1:0-99718 GCA_905193385.1 uncultured Prevotella sp.
CTTATTCGTGAATTATTCATATTTGTAAAATTAATTTTGAACAGTTACTTATATTGAATAAATGGGTTTACGTCAATATGGTTGTTTAGTATTCTATTGTCTTGAATCTCAGTGGCAAAGATATAAAAAAATTATAGAACAGAATAAAAAAAATAAAATATTTCCCAAAAAAATGATATTTATTTTGAATAGTAATAAACAATACGTACTTTTGACACAAAATTACAGCATAATTGACAATTTTATGAAAAAACGCAAGTTTATCTGTCTTTTTGTCTTAGCACTTTCGTTTGCAAACAGCTATGCACAAAAGGCGTGGAAGATTGAAGGAACGACCACTGACGTTCCACAATCTACAACAATCTATTTTAACAAAGCAGTTGACGGCGACCTCTTTCCGCTTGATTCTACCAAAGCTGTGAACAATCACTTCACGTTCAGTGGAGTAACCGAGCGTCCTGAAGTGCGCTATCTGAGTTTCAAAATCTCGGGAAAAACCCACTGGGCAGAGATGTTTGTTGAGGAAGGCACGATAAAAGCAGTAATGTCGATGAAGGAAAACACAGTGCGCGGAACGCTCAACAACGACATCTATCAGGACATGAAAGACGAGGTGAACGACCTCAACAAGCGCCAGCGCAACGTCATGAACGCTTTCCGCGACAGCACTCTGACAGCCGATTCAATCAAGGCTCTGCGTGCAGAGTACAACCGTTTGGGCAATGCCGTATACGACGTGTTCCGCAAGGGTATGCGCCAGCACATCACAAAACCCGTAGGCGTAATGCTGTTCAAGCAGTACAGTCGCAAGAACTCTATCAAGGAGAACCAGGAACTTCTAAAAATGATACCTGCCGAGTATCAGAACGACGAGACCGTAAAGGCAATTTCACGGCGCATAAAGAATGCCATTGCCACAGCCGACGGCCGCCCTTTCACCGACTTCACTATGATTGCCCCCGACGGTAAAAAAGTAAAGCTGTCGCAATACGCCGGTAAAGGCAAGTATGTGCTTGTAGATTTCTGGGCAAGCTGGTGCGGACCATGCCGCCGCTCAATGCCCGAACTCATCGAGTTCTACAATAAGAACAAGGCAAACGGCCTGGAGATAGTGGGCGTATCGTTCGACAATAACGAGCAGGCATGGCAGAATGCCATCAAGACATTGAACCTGCCTTGGCCACAAATGTCCGACCTGAAAGGCTGGAAATGCGAAGCCGCCCAGATATACGACATTCACGCCATACCCAACACGCTGCTCATCGACCCTAAAGGCAACATTGTAGGCAAGGGAATGACGCATTCTGCCATTGAAGCTTTGCTCAAGAAATAAAACTAAACTAAATCGGCCATTAGGAAATCTCGTTGCCATACGACTCTGAAAAATCCTAATGACCGATTTTGGTTTATTTGTATCATACAGTGTCTGTATATTATGACACGTATAAATTATAAAGCAATATATTCAATTATAATACTCCTCGTTCCTCCTTCGTTCGCTCTTCGATGGTTCTTCGATACTTCTTCGTTATACCTTCGTTATGCCTTCGTTATGCCTTCGTTACATCTTCGTTATGTCTTCGCTTCGTTAACGAAGGTAGATCGAGTTCACTACGGAGGATGATCGAGTTCACTACGAAGGATGAACGAAGGAAGAACGAAGGATGAACGATGTTGCAACGTGAAGAAAGTAGTTAAGAAGTTAAGGAGATATCGCGCCCTACGGTCGCTAATGAGTTCTTGCAAGCAAGCGGCAAAGCCGAGCGAAGCCATTAGTATTTTTTGCTTGATTTATAGCATTAAAAGCATTGGCTTAACTTCTTAACTCCTTTAACTACTGAATTCTCTGAACTTGCGAAAGTTCAGTTCATTATTAGAACTTTATCAGTCGGCTGCCGTCCTGTGTCTCCTCGATTGTTACCTTTACGGCATCCTCGGGCAGGAGTTCTTCGATGAGTTCGGGCCATTCGAGGAAGCAGAGCGAACCGCTGTAGAAGTAGTCCTCATATCCCATGTCGTACACTTCGTCGAGTTTCTTGATGCGATAGAAGTCGAAGTGGAATATGCTGTCGCCCGTTGTTGCCGACTGATATTCGTTGACGATGGCGAATGTGGGCGATGTGATGACATCGTCTACGCCCAGTTCCTCGCATACGGCTTTGACAAATGTTGTCTTGCCGGCTCCCATCTTGCCGTAGAAGGCGAACACTTTGCTGTCGCCCATGTTGGCAATGAATTGCTTGGCAGCCTCGTTTATGTCTGCCAATGTGTTTATTCTTATTTCCATAAATAATAAAAATAATAGCCCTACCCCCAACCCCTCACAATAGAAAGGGAGGAAGCCCTACCCCCAACCCCTCCCCAGCAGGGAGGGGAGTAATGTGATTTTGTTGGGATGAGGGATAGTTGGCTGTATGATTTATTAATTGATTATTGTAAATTTTCTACTAAGCAGTCGATTCATACTGCTCCCCTCCCTGCGGGGGAGGGGCTGGGGGTGGGGCTTTTCTTCTACCTCTTCTTCAGCGTAACGAGCGGAATGAGCATTTCCTCCATTGATATTCCACCGTGCTGGAACGTGTCCTTATAGTACGACACGTAGTAGTTGTAGTTGTTGGGATATGCCAGGAAGGAGTTGCCCGTAGCGAAAACGTACGACGTGGAGAGGTTGGGCGCAGGCAATTGTGCCTCGTGCGGATTCTTGACAACAAACACATCCTTCGACTGGCAGTTAAGATTCTTGCCGAGTTTGTAGCGCAGATTGGTGTTGGTATTGCGGTCGCCGATTATCTTTATGGGCTTCGAAGCCCTGATACTTCCGTGGTCTGTAGTGATGATAACGGTACAGTCGGTCTGTGCGAGAGCCTTAAGCAGCTCGCCTACCACCGAGTGTCGGAACCATGAGAGGGTTATGCTGCGATAAGCCGACTCGTTGTTGGCAAGCTCACGCACCATCTTCGACTCCGTACGTGCGTGCGACAGCATGTCGATGAAGTTCAACACCACAACGTTGATGTCGTTCTTCTTCAGCTCGCCTAGTCGTTCTATCAGCCGTTCGGCTCCTACCGAGTCGTTGATTTTGTGATAAGAGAAGCTGTCGTGACGACGATAGCGTTCAATCTGTGTACGTACGAGCGGCTCCTCATTGATGTTCTTGCCCTCCTCTTCGTCCTCGTCGACCCACAAATCGGGAAACATACGCTCTATTTGTTCGGGCATCAGACCGGAGAATATGGCATTGCGGGCATACTGCGTAGCTGTAGGCAGGATGCTCATATACATGTCTTCATTGACATCGAACATCTCGCCTATGTCCTGGGCGAGCGTGCGCCACTGGTCGTAGCGGAAGTTGTCGATGACAATGAGAAACACTTTCTCGCCGTTATTGACTGCCGGGAACACGCATTTCTTGAATATATCGGGACTCATGAGCGACCTTTGGGTTGTGCCGGGAACCACCCACGACAGATAGTTCTTTCGAACGAACTTGGCGAAGGAGTTGTTTGCCTCCTCCTTCTGCATCTGCAGCATCTCCGTCATGTCCGAATCGGCAGAACTGAGTTCAAGTTCCCAACGCACAAGGCGGCGGTATATGTCCTTCCAGTCGTCCAAAGTGTTGCAGTCCATGATGCGCATTGCT
Organism: uncultured Prevotella sp.; assembly: GCA_905193385.1. Taxonomy (GTDB): domain Bacteria; phylum Bacteroidota; class Bacteroidia; order Bacteroidales; family Bacteroidaceae; genus Prevotella. The sequence goes on from CAJJOL010000005.1 coordinate 3,641, forward strand.
ATATCCTGAAACTCCTTGCGATAGCCGGTCTGTGTCACTTCGGTGACAATCTGCTTCTTGTGGATGTTCTTTTTGAGTGCGAGCAGAATCTGACTGGGGTTGACGGGCTTGATAAGATAGTCGGCAATCTTCTGTCCGATGGCCTGATCCATGATGTTCTCCTCTTCGCTCTTGGTCACCATAACGATTGGTGTAGAGGGCGAAATTTCCTTAATCTGCTGCAAGGTTTCGAGTCCTGTGATACCAGGCATCATCTCGTCGAGCAGCACGAGGTCGAAATTGCGCTTACGACACTCCTCTATAGCGTCGTTGCCGTTGTTGACGGTGGTGACGTCATAGCCCTTCTTCTCCAAAAAGATAATGTGGGCGCGCAGCATTTCTATCTCGTCGTCAACCCACAACAGGTGTCCTGTAGTCATGTTTCCTATGTTTTTTAGAAGCCTTCGAGGTCGTAATACTCGTCATTCAAGTCCACCTCAACGGGCTGTTTCTGTTTCTTTTTATCGTTCACGACTTTCTTCTTGTCTGCCGGAATATTCTTCTTGTCTGCCGGAGCGTTCTTCTTGTCTGCCGCAGCAGGTTTCTTTTCTGTTGCAACGGGTGTCTTCTTGTCGGTTGTGACGTCCTTCTTATCAGTCTTGGCATCATTATCCTCGATTGTGATGTAGGTCTTATTGTCATTGCCGGCATCAACATTGGGTGATGTATCGGGCACAGACGGAGCGTAATTGTCGTCAGACGGAGGCTCAGGAGTATAGTCGGGCTCGTTGAGCAACGGCTCGTCGGTAATCTTGAGCGGTGCGAAGTGGCGTGTGTAGAAACTGTCGTAGTCGTCGTAGCTGAACTGCTGTCCGAGCAACTGGCGGTTCTCCTCGCTTACTATCACGCTGCGAGCGTGAGCCATAAGCTGTGCCACGGGCTTCTGACTGTGCAACTGTCGGGCGTACTGCAGAGCCTCGTCGTAGTTGCGGAAACCGCTTATAGTCATGCTATGCATTCCGCCCACGTCCTCGATGGCTATGTCGAAGTTGCGAACCAGATAGCTCGTGAAGTTGTAACGGGCTATATTGAACAGCAAACGGTTCTCGTCGACCGAGTCGGGAGCGTAAACCGCCATGTATACGAACGGAGTGTTGCGCTCAGCCGACAACTGTCGGGTTGCTATAGAGTCGCTGTCGGCAAGCACGGCGGCACGTCGTTGCCACACATTGTCAATGTCGAACTTGCCGCCATACAATCGTCTGCCCTCGCCCACGCCCTTGACAATCATTCCAGCGAGCGGCGCCACACCGCTCTCGGGATACTTCTCCACCACGGTGCGCATGTCTTCAACGCATCCTGCGGCATCGCCGTCGTTCAACTTGGACAGTCCGCCGATGAAGACGAACTTGTCGCGGTTGGCACCGAGGGCGAAACGGCTGCCCGAAAGCTCCACGCCAGCCTTCACTTCGTTGTAGCGTCCAGCCTTGAAGGCATCGTATGTAGCGGCGTAGAGCGAGTCTTCGATGTGTACGCCAAAGCGTGCATTCTCCACATAATTGGGGTCGGACAGCAGCACAGTCAATTCGTTGTGCGGATAGTTGCGTTTCAGCAGACCGACATAAGAGTCGGCTGTGGGCTTGTCGCCCTTTCGCATATAGAGCAGAAAGAGGTGATAATAGGCATCGGGGATGCGTTCGGACGATTCGTACTGGCGTATGAGACGCAGCAGACTGCGCTCGGAGAGCGTGAGATTGTCGAGCTTGTCCTTGAATATAACGCCCGCATTGTAGAGTGCGTCCATAATAAGACGGTCGCTTTCTGCCTTCTGCTCGTCGGTGAAGGGTATCTGTGCCAAGTAGTATTCGCGCTGGTGCGGGTCGGCAACAGCGCTGTCGGGCAGAGTCGCAGGAATCGAATCGGCAACAAGCTCTGTAGTATCAGCCACAACCTCATTGTCGTTATTGCCCACAGCCACAACGGTCTTGTTGGTGCGCCGCCAGTTGTCTACGTTCTCGCGCTTGCCCCAGAGTTTCCGGAAAGCGGTCTTGCCCTGGCTCACAGCCATAGGATTGTAGAAGTACCATTGCGCCTTATCGCCTTTCATGGCGGCTGAAGTGCTGGTATTGAGAGGTCGTTGCTGGTTCAACCGGTTTGAATTACCCGTGTCCATTGCACCGTCCGGCTGAGTGCCGTTGCTTGATTCCTGTTCGGCCTTGAGCCGTTGCTCCTCGCGTTCCTTGCGTTTGAGCTGCGTGATAACGCGGTCGATGGCAGCATTACGCGACGCTTCGTCCATACGGGCGAGCTGCTGCAGCGAGTCTTGCAGATGAACGGTCTCGGTGAATGGCACCAGTTCGTCGAGCACCTTGGAGCGCTGGTTGAGCTGAGCATAGCCGGGGCGGTCGTGGTCGAGCAGTCCTATTGCCTCACCATACGTGCGCTGTGCGTCGGCATAGCGTTCGCGCTGCCAGTAGATGTCGCCCAGACGGAGCAGCAGCACTCCTTTCTCTATGCCCGAACGGGTAGCCCGTGCAGCTCCACGTTCATAGGCTGAGATGGCGTTAGCAGTATCCCGGCGCGCCATATAGATGTTGCCGATGGCGTAATACACCTGGTCGAGATAGTCCTTGTTCTTGTCGGAAGCCGCCATGCGCTTGAGCCGGGCTATCATCTTGTTCGACTGCGAGCCCGACATCACCTCGGTCATGGCTATGCGTGCGTTGAACTCCACCTCATAGGGCGGATTCTGCCTTATCACACGTCGATAGGCATCGGTGGCGGCAGCCTTGTTGCCGAGCAGGGTCTGTATCTGTCCCATGATGAACCACTCGCGTGCGCGCTGCTTGCGTCGCATCTCGTGGCGTATGACGCGGCGCAGATATTGGGCAGCGTTGGCATAGTCGGCTGTGCGCAGATAGTAGTCGGCGAGCGTATAGTCCCACTCCTTCTGTGCAGCCCAGTGTATAGAGTCGCGCCGTGTGGCACGTATCACGTCCTCGGCGTCGTAGTTCCATCCCTCCTCGATGTAGCACTTGGCAAGCCATGCGCGCGCCTTGCCGTATATGGCAGGCTGCGTGCGGTAGAGCCGCGACATGTAGGCGAAGGTAGATGCAGCCTCGTCGAAGTCGCCCTTGTAGAACTGCGAGCGTCCCATAAGCATCCATGCACGCCACAAGAAGGGATTGTACTCGCGTCGGGAGAGCCATTCGCGGTCGCGTTGGGTCTTGCGCCGCTTCTTGTCCCATACAGGTCGGCGCTTGATGCTGTGCAGTCGGATGGTCTTCTGACACTTCTCTATGGCGCGTTCGTAGCCTGCCTTGCCCAACTCACGGCTCTGCTTGTTAGCCACGGTGTACAACGGCAGCAGTTCGGTGTAGTTGTCGCGGTTGCCGTTCTCCTTCTCTTCGGATGCATCGATGTACGCAAGCGTACCATTATAATATGTATTGTAGCGTGCCTTGAAGGCGTGCCAGCGGCGTGTCATTGCCGTGTTTTTCTGCGTAGAGCATCCTGTCGCCGAGATGATGATGACGGCAACAAACAGGAATATGATGTATCGGGAACGCTGAAACACGGGATTTTGAATGTGGAATGTTGAGTGTGGAATGTTGAATGTTGAGGGGTGAATGTTGAATGTTTAATTGGTGCGGAGCATATACACTTCGTCTTTTATCTGGTCGGGCAGTTCGATGCCGCGCAGATGCAAGCTGCGGCACCATGCTGCCACTTCGTCCTGGCGCATGGTATAGAGCACATCTGAGAACAGCTCAGCCTCGTCGTCGGTGTAACTGTCCGACTGCCGTCCGCTGAAAGCGTCGAGTTCTTCGTCGTCGAAGTATTCTATCGGCTTGGTCGACGCCTCCATCATGCAGTCTTGCTCGCACTTCGTCTCGGGCGTACCGTTGCATGTGGCACATGTCTGCTCCACCTTTATAGGGGCATCTTCGACATTCTTGCCGCGCGAAGCCACCTTTGAGGCTATGGCTACAATCACGCCGAGCAGGAGTATTGAAAGTATCAGAATCAGCATTTTTATATCGTTTTATTTAGCGATAAATACGTATGGTTTTCAAAAGGAGTCCTTTTGCACTTCAAAAGGGTTCGTTTTGCACTCCAAAAGGAGTCCTTTTGCATGGTAAAAGGAGTCCTTTTGCACCCTAAAAGGAGTCCTTTTGCTGGACGATGGTTTTACTATTGGTTTTCTATTTGATTTTCTCGATAGTCCAACCAGCCGATTCGAGGTCGTCCCAGAACTGCGGATACGACTTGGTCACTACGTACGGGTCGTTGATTCGGAGTCCGGGGAACTTGATGGCAGCCGGTGCGAACGCCATAGCCATGCGATGGTCTTCGTACGTATCGATAGGTTCAAAGGTGGGTTCGCACGTGGCTCCGTCCCATATCAGCGTGTCGTTGTTCTCGTCGCGCAGCACATATCCCAGCTTGCGCAGCTCGCGTTTCAATGCTTCTATGCGGTCGGTCTCCTTGATTTTAAGGCTCGCCAGTCCGGTGAACTTGAACGGAATGTCGAGCAATGCGCACGTCACGACAACGGTCTGCGCCAGGTCGGGAGCCGAGATGAAGTCGTAGTCGAGTCGCGGCAACATGCAATGCTGCTTCTTGAGCGTAACTGTTGGCATAGCGTCATTGTCGGCGCGCTCGGCGAAACGGGTCTTCACGCCCATCAGCGAGTATATGTACTTGACGATGGAGTCGCCCTGCTTCGAAGCGTCCATGAGTCCTTCAAACATCAGTTGCGACTCGGTGTCGTCCGTCAGCGCCATCATCTCATACCAATAGGATGACGCGCTCCAGTCGCTCTCAATAAGATACTTGTGCTGGTTGTACGGATGGGGGTTGACTTTTACGGTCTCCATGTCGCTCCAGTCGGCATCGGCTCCGAACTCGCGCATCATCCACAGCGTGAGGTCGATGTACGGACGCGAGATGATGCCGCCCGTCATGCGCAGCTCCAGTCCGTTCTTGAGCACCGGACCAATCATCAGCAACGCCGAGATGTATTGCGAACTGACGTTGCCGGGAATCTCCAGATAGCCTCCTTCGAGCGGATGTCCCTTGATGCGGAGCGGCGGATAGCCCTCGTTGGCAACGTATTCGATGTCGGCACCGAGATAGCGCAGCGCGTCAACGAGTATGCCTATGGGGCGGTTCTTCATGCGTTCGGTTCCGGTGATGACGTGCTCGCCGGGCGTTACGGACAGATAGGCTGTCATGAAGCGCATGGCTGTGCCTGCCGCCTTGATGTCGATGACGTCGGGATTGCTCATCAAGGCATTCACTACAACCTCCGTGTCGTCGCACACCGAAAGGTTCTGCGGCAGCACATCGCTGTTGGACAGAGCGTATATAATGAGCGCGCGGTTGCTGATGCTCTTTGATGCAGGTAGTTTTATGGTGGCATTGAAGCTTGCAGGTGCCTTGAGTATGTATTGCATATATATTTATTGTTTATTTGTTGAACCGGCATTGCCGGCTATACCTTATTATAATATAGTGCAAAGATAAGTATTTTAATTTATTTTCCAAAATTGTCGGCATTTTATTTGGCTGTTTCATAATAAGTGTGTATCTTTGCACCCGCTTACAAGAAGTTCGGGATGTAGCGCAGTTGGTTAGCGCACGCGTCTGGGGGGCGTGAGGTCGCTGGTTCGAGTCCAGTCATCCCGACTTAAAAATGGGTTAAGATGTTGCTCAACAACATTTTAACCCATTTTTTATTGTTATACATTTGACACGAAAAAAAGCCTTCTATGCATCACGCACGGAAGACTTTCTATATTTCAAAAAATTTCAAAATAATTCCTTTATCACGCTGCCGTCCATACGTCGGATGCGCATTGGGCCGTCGTCGTAGGTGGCAAATGTGGGTTCGTTGCCTCCCTTTGGGAAGGTTATCGAACCGAGATTGCACACGATGCCGTCGTTTTCGGCAGGCTCAAGTTTCCACAAGTGGGTATGGCCGTACACGAATATGTCGTGTGCAAGAGCTGGGCGGTTCTGCTCGTTGTATACATGTCCGTGTGTGATGAACATTCGTCGTCCGCCATCAACGATGATGGCGTAGTCTGCCATGATTGGAAATTCGAGCAGCATCTGGTCTACCTCGGCGTCGCAGTTACCACGCACGGCGACGATACTGTCCTTTCTGTTGTTGAGAAGCTCAACGATGCCCTTCGGGTCGATGCCTTCGGGGATGCGATTGCGGGGTCCGTAGTTGAGTATGTCGCCAAGAATGAGCAGCATGTCGTACTGGTTGCGGTCGTAGAAATCGAGCACTTGCTGAAGTGTCGGCAGACATCCGTGTATGTCGGATACTAATAAGTATTTCATAAATGTGTGTGTTCTGACGTATACTAATGATATTATCAGTCGTTGAGTTCGCGGTCCTGGTCGCGCTTGCGCTTCTGTTCGTCGATAAGCTGGAAGTCCTTCTTGCGCAGCACGAATGTCGAACCGAGGTATTTCTCGCGCACCACTTCGTTCTCGGCGAGTTCTTCGGGCTTGCCCTGGAACAGAATCCTGCCCTCAAACAACAAGTATGCACGGTCGGTAATGGTAAGCGTCTCCTGCACGTTGTGGTCAGTTATGAGGATGCCGATGTTGCGGTATTTCAGTCGCCACACCACATGCTGTATCTCCTCGACGGCAATCGGGTCGACACCAGCAAAGGGTTCGTCGAGCATGATGAACTTAGGGTCGATGGCAAGACAGCGTGCTATCTCCGTACGACGGCGTTCGCCACCCGACAACTGGTCGCCAAGATTCTTGCGCACCTTGCCCAGATTGAAGTCGGCAATAAGCTCCTCCAACTTCTTAAGTTGCTGCTTGCGTGTGAGATTGGTCATCTCGAGCACCGACATAATGTTGTCTTCGACGCTCAGTTTGCGGAATACGCTCGCCTCCTGAGGCAGGTATCCTATGCCGGAGCGTGCACGCTTGTACACTGGGAAGCTGGTTATGTCCTTGTCGTCGATGTATATGTGTCCGCCGTTGGGCACGATGAGTCCTGTGGTCATATAGAAAGATGTGGTCTTTCCTGCTCCGTTAGGTCCCAGAAGTCCTACAATCTCGCCCTGGCGAACATTTATCGACACGTCGTTGACAACGGTACGCTTGCCATAACGCTTCACAAGTCCTTCGGCGCGGAGCACCATGCAGTGGGGCTTAGTGTCGGCAGCTGCCGCCATATCTTCTTTTATATCATTCATATCTGTTCTTGATTGGGTTTAGCATATATAAAAACCGATACAAAGGTAAAACAAAATATCATTTCCCCCAAATAAAACACAAAAACTTAAATCTTATGAATAGTTTTTGTCTTTTTATTGCTACTTTTGCATTCAATATAAATAAAGCACAACCATAATTATGTTGATATTGAAATACTTAAACACGTTCGGACGTTATCTCATGCTGATGGGACGCTCATTGGCACGCCCGGAGCGCATGCGCATGTTCTTCAAGCAGTACATTAAGGAGATGTCGTCGCTCGGCGTTGACTCTATAGGCATCGTGCTACTCATCTCGTTCTTCATCGGTGCCGTTATCTGCATCCAGATGAAGCTCAACATCCAGAGCCCGTGGATGCCCCGATGGGTGTCGGGATATACTACGCGTGAGATTCTGTTGCTTGAGTTCTCGTCAAGTATCATGTGTCTTATTCTGGCAGGCAAGGTAGGATCGAACATCGCTTCGGAGTTGGGCACCATGCGCGTTACGCAGCAGATTGACGCCCTCGACATCATGGGTGTCAACTCAGCCAACTATCTCATTCTGCCGAAGATACTGGGACTGGTCACAATCATGCCCTTTCTCGTCATCTTCTCTTCTGCTACGGGCATACTGGGAGCCTACGGCACGGCTTACATCGGACACATCCTCTCGCCCGAAGACCTTACGCTCGGACTGCAACACCAGTTCAACTCATGGTTTATGTGGATGAGTATAATCAAGAGTCTTGTCTTCGCGTTCATCATTTCGAGCGTGTCGAGCTATTTCGGATACACCGTTGAGGGCGGATCGGTAGAAGTAGGCAAGGCCAGCACCAACGCTGTGGTCAACTCAAGCGTACTGATTCTGTTCTCGGACGTGTTCCTCACACAGTTGCTAAGTTAAAACAGCAACACCTCAACATAACAACATAACAACCCACTATGATTGAAGTAAAACATCTATATAAGTCGTTCGGCGACAAGGAAGTGCTAAAGGACATCAACGCTGTGTTTGAAGACGGCAAGACAAACCTTATCATCGGACAGAGCGGCAGCGGCAAAACGGTGCTTATGAAGAACCTTGTAGGACTGCTTACGCCCACAAGCGGCGAGGTATTGTACGACAACCGCAACTTCGTGGCTATGAGTAAGGACGTTAAGGTGCAAATGCGCCGCGAGATGGGAATGATATTCCAGAGCGCTGCCCTATTCGACTCGCTCTCGGTATTGGAGAACGTAATGTTCCCGCTCGACATGTTCTCGTCGATGAACTATCGTGAACGCGTACACCGCGCACAAGAATGTCTCGACCGCGTGAATCTTATCGACGCACAGCAGAAGTTTCCGGGCGAAATATCGGGAGGTATGCAGAAGCGTGTAGCCATTGCGCGAGCTATAGTACTCAACCCCAAATATCTGTTCTGCGACGAACCTAACTCGGGTCTCGACCCTCGTACATCGCTCGTCATCGACGAGTTGCTGTCGTCAATCACTAAGGAGTACGACATCACAACCATCATCAACACCCACGACATGAACTCGGTGATGGGCATCGGCGAAAACATCCTGTTCATATACAAGGGCCGCAAGGAATGGCAGGGCACCAAAGACGACGTGATGGGAGCTACAAACGAGAACCTCAACGACCTCGTTTTCGCATCCGATCTGTTCCGCAAAGTGAAGGAAGTGGAAATGGAAAAACTTAGCAAAAAAACACATATTCAGCCGTAAACGGGCTGAAAATTAAGACGTGAAATGTTAAAATCAAGTTTTTTCAAACATTTCTTTTACAAAAGTTTTGGTATCCGAAAAAATGAAACTATCTTTGCAGTCGAAAATTATCATCATATCATAACAACCAATTTAAACCATACAGACACAACACGCCAAGACCATTCTCGCAAGAGATGGAACGGGCGACAACCATACCTTTAAACAATCACCTAATAATACCTTCTCAAAGAATAAAAAAAACTGATAGTCATCACTTTACTATTAATTTAAAGCCGCGCCGCAGAGAATGCAGCGCGGCTCTTTTATAACAGCTATATTATGTTGATATTCCTATATAACTTACTGACAGCATACATCATTCCGGGAATGATGCTTGCATTCGGTATATGCCTCTTCTTACTTACCATACCCGATAAGGAAGAGCTCAAGAATTATGCATTTGCACGCAAGGTGATGGGGGTCACGTTCCTTGTCTACTGTGCAGCACTCATCTGCGAGACGTTTTCGCAGCAGTCGCTTGTGGGCGACTTGCTCAACAGTATGATAGTAATAGCCATCGGCATAACGCAAGCCTTCCTCTTCACCTATTCGCTCATTGCACTGCTCGACATCAGCTTCTTCACCAAGCGTGCTGCCTTTAACGAAACCTTGGTGGTAGCTGTCAGCATTGCTGTAGCCTTCGTGCTGTTTGCCATTTGTCCGCCAGACAGCCGGCAGTATGTCTTCTATGCTTTTTCGCTTTTCTACATGTTGCTCATGGCACGCTACGTAGCGCTGTTCAACCATTACTACAAGCACTATCGCCAACTCATGGACAACTATTTCTCCGACAGCGAGCGCAAGCGACTGCATTGGGTGCCCGTGGCTTTCTACAGTGCATTCGGCGTTGGCATCATCGCCCTGCTGTTCGCGTGGATGATAACACCGCTTACGCAACTGCTGTTCATGCTCACGGCGGTGGTCTATTACTCTGTGTTCGCCGTAAGATTTATGAATTACGTGTACATCTTCCCGAAAATCAAGGAGCCATTGGAAGACTCTGCATGCGAAGTTACTGATACGGAAGAAATGCCGATTGACGTTTCAGCCGACAACGCATCAGCCGACATCACGGCTACTGAAGACGATCAATCGCTGATGGAACATATAGAACGACTGATGCAGGAGAAGGCTCTTTACAAGACTCCCGACCTTTCCATTGCCAATGTCGCAACCTTATGCGGCAAGAGTCATCGTGTCGTCTCTACAGCCATCAATCATTGTCGTGGCATCAACTTCAAGACATACATCAACGAGTATCGTGTGGCAGAGGCAGCAAGACTCATCGAGAATGGATGGCTCAAGCAGCACACGCTCGACGCACTCGCCTCAGAGACGGGCTTTGCAGGCAGAGTGAACCTCTATCGTGCCTTCAAGCGCAAGACGGGCGTGTCGCCAACCGACTGGGAGACTAAGACTATATAGTGATACTTTAGGGCTATTTTTGGTTACATTATGCGCTTTTTGTAACCACAACGCACTTTTTTACGCTTCTCATTTGTTCATAATCGTTTAAATTTGCAAAAAAACTAAACGTTTATGAAAAACAAACTTTACTCATTACCAAACATCTTTTGGACATTACTCCTGCTGGTCATGGCTATGGTCGTGCCGCGGCAGGCGTATGCCGGAGCACATTTCGGCACTATTTATGACGGAGACACCTACAACTCGCGCATCTCGCACCATCCCACGGTGAACGAGCCATGGATCACCGTCTATTTTTGGTTCTACGACACGTGGGGCGGCGACGGCTATTTTCTGCACGACGAAACAGAGAGGGACCACAAAGGTCCCGCCGTTTATGTAGATGGCAAATACATCTGCTCACCCGACTGGGAGTTGGCATGGTCCTCAGGCAATGGCAACGCCTCCGGACTGGATGACCAGCGCGGTAACAACGGATGGTGGGGCAGCACCTACACCAACAGTGTTGACGGCGTGAACTACACTGTACGCTTCTGGGACCCACGAAAAGTGAACGGGCAGTTCTGGGTGGAGATGGTCATCTACATGGACAAGATGGCTGTGGCTACCGAGCACGACGTAAAGATTCGCGGTAAGTGGAAGCTCAACGGCGATAGTTCCAATCCAGGCGGAAGCATCAAGTTTGAGGAACGCACGTTCCGAACCCAAGCTATCAGGAACATATTTTCGGACAGCCCAAACTACGAACGTACCTATGGCTCGCTGAAGGTAACGAGAAGTTCGCTCAACACGAGCTACGGCCCAACCACCGTGGCTATGACTACCGACGGCTCGTATTACAAAGACTACGGCAACGGCAAGCGCTACTTCGACCCTTCCACAATGAACCAAGCGGTTTACAAGACCTACAGCAAGGGCTCATCCACCTATAATGGACTGACGCTTTCGTATAACGAAACGGATGGGTCTTCATTCTATCTATATAGACAAAAATCAATTACTGTAACTCCCAACGATCGACCCAGTACGATTATATTTGGCTGGCAGATGGATATGCCTTACAGGTACGACGCTCCTTGCAATGTAGATGCAACCACCGACATGTGGAAAAAACAAATATTATTGACATGGCAAGCCTCTGGTGGTCTTTGTTATGCAAATGGCACATGGAGTATCTACCGTTACCCTGACGGGCACCCAGAGGACAAAACGAAAGTAGCAAGCGACATTCCGTATAATACACGAAAATACACGGACGATGTGCCTGATTACGACCAAAAATACGTCTATCAGATTTATTTTGTACCTACCAATTCGCCTTCAGGCAAACTGCTGTCCAGACAAATGGAAAGCACTACGCAATTCGTGCAGCGCTCGTTCCCGATCAACATCACCGACGTGGTGTCTGACAAGAAATCGATCACGGTGAAATGGCAATGCCCCGAGTTTAAGGGCAACGAAAGCTATGCCTTCAAGCTGCTCCGCACCGAAAGTAAGAACGGACAGCCTGGCGACGACTGGACGGAGGTGGCTACCGTCAACGTTACCGACAAGGGAAAGACGCAATACGAATATACCGACACGCGCGACCTAAAGCTCTGCCCCACCTATATATATAAGGTGCAGACCACGATGCTCGAGAACAAGCTCTTCTCAAGCACCAACATTCTGGAGGGCCGCATCACGGGCAACTCGCAGGTTACAGCGGTCAACGCCACCAAGGGCGACTACAACGGACTGGTGAAGGTGGCATGGGAAGCCGACCAGGTGGGAGCCGACGTGACACGCTACGAGGTGGCACGCCGCGTGAAGGGCACCGACACATGGGCAACCATCTACAAGACCAGCGGCACCGCCTCGTCTTATTACTATGAGGACCAGACGGCGCTGCCCGGACAATATTACGACTACAAGGTGGTGAGCATCACCACTTGCGACGGCAGCGACACGCGCCTTGAGAAGAGCGACGACGGATTCAGTCGCGCCACCGGCATCGTGTCGGGCCGCATCACCTACGGCACCGGAACAGCCGTGGCAGGCACCCGCGTGGCATTGGTACGTGGCGACGGCACACAGCAGCAGGGCGGACAGTTCTATGCCCTCCGAGTGTCGGGAGCCGGCGATGGCGTGTTCCTTAGCAAGGACAGCGAGACGCTCAACAAGTATTTCGCCTCAAAGCCCTACACCCTGCAGATGATGATTCGCCCCGACGATTCGCAGACGGGCACCACACCAACCATTCTCGACCTCGGCGGCAAGTTGCAACTGACGCTCGGTGCGGCAGATACCGATGGCAAGGGCTATCCGCTCACCCTCAAGGGCGCATCCGCTTCGGCATCTACGGGCATCTATCTGAAGCCTAACGCCTTCACATCGCTCACCCTCGCCGTTGATGCAGCGGGCGCAGCCACCGTTACCGCCGTCAACGCTGACGATTCTGTTACCGTCGTGCCACTCGCCGACAAGCTCAACGCCAAGGTGCAGTTTGCCGATGCCGACAACACCGGATTGTGTCTCGGCGGCAGCTACCAGTCGTCGGCCGACCGTGCCTTCACGGGCTACATCGACGAGATGCGCGTGTTCAGCGACAAGGCATTGAGCCGTGAGGAGATTCTCGCCAACTACAACCACACCCTTTGCGGAACGGAAGACGCACTCGTGGCCTACTGGCCCGTCGACGAAGGTTTCAGCGGACAGACCACCGCCTACGACTACTCGAAGACGAGTGGCGTGGCAAACGGCAACCACGCACGCCTCGGCGCCGGCACATTGCCCACTGGAAGCATCATCCCGACATCGCAACAGCTTGGCCTCTTTGCCCTGACTGACACTCAAGGCAACTTCGTCATCCGTGGCGTACCGTTCACGGGCGAAGGCACCAACTATATGGTCATCCCCGCCTTGGGCGTACACGAATTCTCGCCCACCTATTCCACACGCTACGTCAGCGCCTCGTCGCTCGTGCATAGCGGAGTAGACTTCACCGACGTATCGTCGTTCCCCGTATCGGGCACCGTCTTCTACGAAGGCACCGATTATCCCGTGGAGGGATGCACATTCTATGTAGATGGCACGATATGCAGTCGCGACGGCGAACTCATACAGTCGGCTGAGGACGGCACATTCACCATCAGCGTGCCCATCGGCGACCACTTCATCCAGGTGAAGAAGGACGGTCATGTGTTTGCATCAGCCGGACGCTACCCAGCCGACCCGAACGGAGCCGGCGTGAAGATTACGTTCGACCGCGAGATAAAGAACATGGAGTTCATCGACCAGACGCTCGTCAACTTCACGGGCCGTGTGGTAGGTGGAAGCATTGAGGGCGAGAAGCCTGTCGGATTCGGAGCAAGCCATAACAACATCGGAATCACCGAACTCGTTCTCAGCCCCACCAACGACCGCTATCGTCTCAACGTGGTGAAGAAGGTGAACGGCACGTCGTATAGCTACGAAACCAACACCGCCAAGGCTACCGTAGAGTCAGCCACCAGCACCATTGCCAGCCATTCATGGCGCGGCGCGGGCGATGCCGCCAAGAAGATTTTCATACGCACCGACTCGCTCACGGGTGAGTTCTCTGCCATGGTTCCCCCGCTTATGTATAATGTGGAGAGCATAAAGGTCGTGGCAACTGGCCTGAGCGTTGGCGATGCAACCACCGTCGACGCCACCAATCCGCTCATGCAGTTGACCGACACCTTGGTCACAGAGAATGGAACGCGTCATGAGTATGCCTACAACTGCAAACTTCGTCAGACCTATCATAGCGCACCCTCGTTCACCGTCACCCAGCGTGGCCACGACGACGGAGCCTTCGGACTGTCGAAATATGAGATTGAGGATGCCAACGGCAAGCTCGCCATCGACGACATCTACACCATCGACACCAACGGCAAGGTGACCTACAACTATGGTGGTGCCATCTTCGAAAGCGAAGAGAACTACACCTTCGACCTTAAAGGCTTCGAGGAGTATGTCAACCACGACGTGAAGAATCAGCCCGTGGCATCGCGCGTGCCGCTCAGCAATAATGTGGTGACCATCAACAACGCCCTCTCAGCCTCGCAATCTGTATATCTTGAGAACAACACGGCTGGCAAACCTGCAGGTTCGTTGGTGGAACTGGAGAGCAATCAATTGCAACTCGACAGTCTCGGTTGCGCCGTTTACACATGGAAGGCAGGTCTGCCCAACATCACCGCGCCATACACACGCACCCTCTCCATCAGCTATGACATCGATGACCGTACCTACAACTGGGACGGCAGTGGCATGAACGGCATCATTCTCGGTTCGCTGCCCACGGGCAACAACTTCGTGACGAGCGGTCCCGACGTTGTGGAGATGATTCTGCGCGACCCTCCCGGAACCGGCTCAAGCGCCGAATGGACCAGCGGAACCGTCACTTCGAAATCAACGAGCTATGGTGGCGTATGGAGCACTGAGAATGAGGTGATAGCCACAGGCAAGTTCGGATTCGACATCACAACGCTCACCGGAGGCATAGGCATAGGCAAGATAGATGAAATTAAAAACACTTACGATGCTTCAGCCGGCTTGAACGTTACTACCCAAGGAGAGAGTGCCTCTACCTGGAGCCGTTCCGTAACTACCACACGTACCATATCCACCTCGTCGGCTTCCGAATATGTGGGTGCCAATGGCGACGTGTTTATCGGTTCAGCAACCAATCTCATCTATGGATTGGCACGCGATGTCAACTTCCGCCGACAAGGAACGAGCGACAAGGCAGCATTGGAACTGAAAGACGTTGTGACCACGGGACTCAACTTCAAGACCATGTTCAACTACACTGAAAACTATGTGGAGAACGTATTGTTGCCCAACCTGCGCTCCATGCGCAACAGTCTGCTACAGACCGTTGCCAGCACCCAGGGATTCAGCAACACCACGGGACATACCGTCTACCTCACTACGCTTGCCGCCGACGACCCACGCTTCGGAAGTTCCAACCACGACAAGAAGGCATGGGGTTCGAAAGCCACCAAGCATGTATCCATCAGTGGACCGTCGTACACCATGATTGCGCCCAGCAATAACAACCAATGCTATAGCGACTCAGTGGAATGGTGCAACTCACAAATCCAGATTTGGGAGAATACGCTCGCCGCCAACGAGAAGGAGAAGGTGCTTGCCTATGAGAATCGTGAGAAGCATATCGACCAGAACTTCTCGTTCGACTCGGGCAGCAGCGTCAACATGAGCACACAGGTTGAAGAAAGTCATGGAAGTACGACTGACTGGACGTTGACAGCCAACGTCATTCTCGACAAGACATGGATTGCCGCCTTTAACGAGTTGGGTGTCGAAACGCATATTTCCACACGCACAGGAGGTGGAACGCATAACACATGGGAGAGCGGCACCACCAAGCTGTCGTCATTCAGCTACACCCTTGCTGAGGAAGGCGACGACGACGCTCTGACAGTGGACGTATATAAGTATGGTGCTTATTCTCCCATCTTCCGCACACGCGGCGGACAGACCTCAGGTCCGTACGAAGGCGAGGTAAAGACCAAGTATTATCGTCCGGGCACCACCATCATGGAAGCCACCATGCAGATCGAGGTGCCGCATATCACGGTGGATGTGCCTACGGTAAGCAATGTGCCTACGGGCAGCGCCGCCAACTACACGCTGCGTCTCACCAACGCCTCAGAGATTGACGAGGACGTTTACTACAAGCTCCTGATGATTGACGAGAGCAATCCCGACGGCGCCAAGATAACCATCGACGGCATGCCGCTCACCGACAACCGCATCATCAAGATTCCGGCTGGTCAGACCGTCACCAAGGCCATGCAGCTCTGGCAGACCAACACCAGCGTGCTCGACTACAAGAACATCGGCATCGTGCTCGCCTCACAGTCGCAGTACGACCCGACAAGCACATGGGACCAGATAGCCGACACCGTATACGTATCGGCACAGTTCGTGCCTTCATCATCGGCAGTGACGATGAAGCTCGACCGCACTACGCTCAACTCGCAGACCGGCGACGACCTGAACATCTCGTTCAACCAGTTCGACCGCGACTACCACAACCTCAAGGCGTTCCGCATACAGTATCGCAAGCAGGGCGACACCGACTGGACACTGGTTCGCGAATACGTAATCAACGAGGCCGACAAGACCCAGAACAACGAGCTGCTGCCCAGCACAGCCACCGTGTCGTACAAGTTGCCTATGCACAACTTCAGCGACGGCGACTACACCTTCCGCATTCTCTCCGTCAGCACGTACGGCAATGAGGAGGTGTACAACACCAGTGAGGAGATAGCCCTCGTAAAGGACATGCAGCGTCCGCAACCGCTCGGTATGCCTACGCCTACCAACGGCATCCTATCGCCAGGGGACGACGTGAGCATCGAGTTTAACGAGAACTTCCTCAAGGGCGAACTCACGAAGACCGCCAACTTCATCGTCACCGGTGTGCTCAACGGCGCTGAGGTGTCGCACGCCACCGCTCTCGGCATGACCGGCACAGCCAATACAGCCTCTACCGAGGCCGACATCAATCTGGCAGGCAAGAGCTTTGCCATCGACGCTTGGGTCAAACTCAAGGGCGCAGGCACATTGCTCTCACACGGTAAGGGACAGCAGAAGCTCGTAGTAGGCGTGGACGACAACCGCCACCTCCAGGTGAAGATCGGCAGCAACGTCTATACGTCGAAGGCAGAGATGCCTACCGACAAGTGGGCATACCTCACAATGAACTATGCCGTTACCGATAAGGACAATACCCTGAAGGCAGCCGTGGCAGAAGACGCCACCACCACCGATCTCTTCACTGATGAGACTGTGGCTGCCTACGAAGGCAACGGACCACTCGCCATCGGACAGCACATGACTGGAGCAATTCACGAACTCACACTGTGGGACGAGGCTCACGACATGACAGCGGCACTGATGGAGAAGAACAAGACTAAGAACCCGGCAACGCGCCACTTGATTGGCTACTGGAAGATGGATGAGGGCGAAGGCACCGTCATCACCGACTATGCCCGCAACCGACACCTGCGCATGCCTGGCGAAAACTGGTATCTCAACAACGAGAACAAGGCAATCACGCTCGACGGAACATCGCACCTCGACATTCCTACCGCCGACGTATCGCCACTCGCTGCCGACAACTGCGCCATCGAACTGTGGATGCGCGCCGACAAGCAGAAGGGTGAAACCCAGCTGCTGCAGGCTGGCGAGGTGGAACTGTGGATGAACACCGATGGTGTGTTGCAACTCACTTCGGGCGACAATACCTTCTCTGCCGGCACAAGTTCGCTGCAAGACAAGGCTTGGCACCACGTGGCACTCAATATCCTGCGCAACGGCAATGCTGCCGTGTATGTGGACGGTGAGCGCACCATGGCAACAAGCGTGACTGGCATCGGAACAACGGCAAGCGACCGAATGATTGTTGGCGCACGCCGAACACTTACAGAGGACGGAGCGTATAAGTACGACCGACAGCTCGTGGCTGGCATTGACGAGATACGCCTATGGAACGCTACTCTTAGTGCCGACATTCTGAAGTCGCGCCGCAAGATGCGACTGAACGGCACCGAGCAAGGACTCGTGGCATACTATCCGTTTGAGAAGAATACGCTCGATGCCTACAATCAGGTGGTGACCGTGGGCACCGACGACGACATGCTTCGCACAGACCATAAGGCGGTATATGCCGACGCGCTCACCTTCACCGACGAGGCTCCTGCCTTGAGAGAGAAGAAGACTGAGACTAACGTCGACTATTCGTTCACGGCAAGCGACAACAAGATTGTCATCACTCTCAACGAGACTCCTGCCACTATTGCAGCATGTACGCTCAACTTCACCGTCCGCGACCTGCGCGACGTCAACGGCAACCTCTCGCTGCCCGTATGCTGGAGTGCATACATCAACAACAATGAGCTGGCATGGAGCGAGAACTCTATTAAGATGACAAAGAAGGCAGGCGAGAGCCACACCTTCGAGGCAAGCTTCACCAACAAGAGCGGCAAGCAGCAGATGTGGACCATTAGCGGCATGCCTTCATGGCTCAAGGCAGACACTGAGTATGGCACCGTCGATCCGCTCGCCACGGAGACAATAAGCTTCGAAGTGACAGAGGCTACACCTGTGGGCAAGTATGATGAGACCGTATATCTTACCGGCAACGACGGCATAGCCACACCGCTCACACTCTCACTCACGATGGAAGGCGACAAGCCTGACTGGACTGTAGACAAGGGCAAGTATGAGAGTACGATGAGCATAATCGGAACACTCTCCATCCTCGGCAAGCCGAGCTATGATGCCGACGATATCGTAGGTGTATTCGTTGACGGCGAATGCCGCGGCATAGCCCATCCTGCATACAATGAACGTTACGACAACAGTTTCCTGCTGCTCGATGTATATGGCAATGACGACGACGCAGGCAAGGTGCTCACCTTCAAGGCGTACGACGCAAGCACCGGCATCATGTATCCCGTCACTACAACATCGCAAGACGTGACGTTCAGCGCCAACGTACTCATAGGCAAGTACGCAGCTCCGCTTCTCATCGAAACTGCCGACAAGATAGAGCAGACAACGCTTCTCAGCACTGGTTGGAACTGGACTTCGTTCTACGTTAATACCGACGACATGAACGTCAGCAGTGTATTTGCCAGTGTTGCCGACGGTGTGGAGACGGTGAAGACCAAGGACGAGTTTGCCAACTGCGACAAGGGCACATGGTATGGCAAGACATTCGACGTAGACAACCGTTCGATGTACAAGGCGAGAATGTCAAGCACCAAGGTGCTCAAGCTCATTGGCAGATATGGTTCGAAGGAAGACCGCACCATCACTGTAGTGCCTGGTTGGAACTGGATAGCCTACAACAATACGCAGACTGCTTCCGTAGCCGACGCTCTTGCAGGAATGGATCCGCAGGACGGCGACATGATAAAGGGACAGTATGGATTTGCCTTGTTCGACGGCTACGAATGGACAGGCTCGCTGAAGGCTCTCACTCCCGGACAGGGATATATGCTGCAGAGCGCAAGCGCAAACGTAAGGACATTCAACTATCCTTCATCGTTGCCAGCCTATGTTCAGAAGAAGGCAGCAGCCCAATGTAAGCAGTACAGCTTCTCGCCCATCGACCACCACAAGTATCCGAGCAATATGACCATAACAGCTCGCGTGACCTTTGACGGCGCAGTGCAGCAAGATGCAGAGGTTGGAGTATTCGCAGGCGACGAGTGTCGCACGGCAGAGTTTACCGATGCCGATGGCTATGCTTACTTCACCGTACCTGGCGATGGCAAGTGCACACTGAGATTCATGCTTGCCAAGGACGGACAGACATGGCTTTCGGACGTAACACTCGACTTTGCAGAAGACGCTATATGCGGCTCTTACAAGTTGCCGTTTGAGGTGACATTCGGAAAGACCACGTTCATTGACGGCATCACAGCCGATGACGACACCAACACACGCTGGTACGACCTCAACGGTATGTTGCTTAACGGCAAGCCATCAGTGTCTGGAGTATATATGCGCAGCACGTACGACGCAAATACGGGAATGACCGTAACAAGAAAAGTAGTGCTGAAATAAAGAACTTATAATGTCTGAACCATCAGACAAAGAATAAATAACGACAAGGCGTACAACCGAAACCGCACGGATTCAGGTTGTACGCCTTGTTGTTTGAAAGAATCTGTAAAATTTTTATCATTAACTCATTTTTATATATGAGCAATACTTGGCAAGCAGATTTTCCAATGGCAAATCACCCTTCTTGAAGCGCTCTGCATCTAATGGCAAAATCCGTTCACGTACCTGTTGTTTGCCCTTATACAATGCTGTCAGATATATAGCATTATTGTTTTCTGTTATGTTAATGTCAGAGAAGAATACTGTTATATCGTCAGGGTCGTATACGATGGAATAGCTCGGACGCTTGGCTCCTGGTATATCCTCGCGTAAGATGCCTTTTTCAATAAGGTCTTGAATATCGCGTATTGCAGTATCCTTTGAACATTTCGCCAATGATGCCCATAGTTTCGAAGTTATTTTAGCTTCATAACCGTCAAGAAAGAGATTGAGAATATCAGTTTGTCTTTGACTAAATGCAACAGACGACGCCTTCTGCCAGAAGAAACTTTTGTTCAGAATCGTAGTAACTATGGTTTCTGCTTCATCGAGTGCAGTGGACAGAGTATTGGCATACCATGAAATCCATTCTGTTATATCGCCATCACCATGTTGGATTTTCTCCAATATATCGTAGTAGTGATTTTTGTCCTTGTTTATCTGTGAAGAAATATTATAGAAACGGAACTCACTTCTGTCAGCACGAGCCAATAACATGTCAGAAATAATTCGTGCAAGTCGTCCGTTACCATCCTCAAAAGGATGAATGCTGACAAACCAGAAATGGGCTATTGCAGAACGTATTACAGAACTTATGTTCTCATTCTTGTTGAACCATTCAATAAATGCCGCCATTTCTTTCTCCAAACGTTCTGGTGACGGAGCTATATAGTGCACCCTCTCTCTGCCAAACATACCCGAAACAATATGTTCCTCGTTTGTACGATACCTACCTACTTCTATTTGTGAACCCTCACTGAAACCGGTCGGAAAGAATGACGCTTGCCATGCACAAAGTTTCTCTTTGGTCAATGGCTGGTCATAATTGTTTACAGCATCGAGCATAACCGATACGACAGAGTCAACGTAATGCGACGGTGCAGTATACTTGACATTCTCAATGCCAAGTTTTCGTGCTATGGATGAACGAACCTCATCTACATTCAGTCGTATTCCTTCTATCTCCGACGAGTATACAATGTCATACGTCAGATTCTCTGCCATTGCCTTTAATTTACTGTCAAAGCCGAGCGAAGCAAGTCTGCCATACAACAATCCTTGCTTTCGGTTCACTTCTTCCAATAATGCAGTAAGTCCCGATGCGGTCCATCTGAATGCCGTCCAATTATCTCTTTCGTGTATATACATAGAGCATTTTTTTGTTAAATGCGACATTATACATAGAATAACGTCGCAGATTTTGCGACAAAATTAATGTTTTTTTGTCGCAATAGCAAATTTCATATATGAGAATTACAGAATACATAAAAGAAGAATATCATTGTTCACAACAACAAAATGTACATTTCGCGAAATTTTTCTGACATTTGTTCGTTTTTTTTTAGATTTTAGTTACTTTTGCGAAGAAATACAACATAAAGCGAATTAAAATGAACAGATTATTACTTACTGGTCTTCTCATTGCGGCTGCCATAACTGCCAACGCACAAGACGATGCACAGAAGGATTCGCTCACCATGGAAACCATGATGCACAATATTCCTGAAGTGATGGTAAAAGGATCGCGCCCTATTGTCAAGGCAGAGCGGGGTATGCTGTCGTACAATATGCCGTTGCTGATGAAGCAGTTGCCTGCCGACAATGCTTATGAGGCATTGACACGCATACCGGGTGTAAGCGATGCCACTGGCAGCATATCTTTCTCAGGCAATGAGGTAACGTTGATTATCAATGGACAAGCCACCACATTGACACAAGAGCAACTGGCTGAACGCTTGAAGGCAATGCCAGCCGCACAGTTGGCTAAAGCCGAGGTGATGCTGTCTGCCCCTGCTCGCTATCATGTACGTGGTATGGCTATCAACATCGTCACTAAAGACTATGCCGGCACCAATCAACTATCAGGACAAATCATTGGTGGCTTGGTGCAAAACAAATACGCCAAAGGGTTTGGCGATTTATATCTTTCCATGCAAAGAGGCAAGTTCGGACTGGATGCACAGTATAAATTAGTTAACGGCAATTCATACGGCGAGTCTTCACGCATAGCCAATCATCCACTTGGCAACAATCGTATACACTATAATGACGAAACCGGGCAGAAGTCGTTTGGCATTACACACGACTACCGACTGGGTATGAATTATACCTTTAGCAAGAACCATCGTCTTGACGTAGCCTATACTGGACAATGGGACAAGACAAGTTCAAACAGCCATACGACCGGATCGAGCATCAGCGGAATGCATCATGACAGTCATGAATATCTGCACAATGTAGACGTTAACTACGCGCTTCCTTTCGGACTTACCCTTAGCGGTTCGTACACCTACTATCGCACGCCTCAGCAACAAGCCCTCGATGGTACGATGACCACGGAAAACAAAAATGAAACTGAACGCAACCTGACAAGCGGCAGCGAGCAGAGTATCAACAAATGGATGTTCACAGCCGACCAAACTCATTCTTTGGCACACGGTTGGGGATTGTCGTATGGCGTCAAAGGGCAATTCACGAGCAATAAGAGTTATCAGACCACGATTGGTAAGGATGGAACCATCCTGCCTGATGGAACAAGCAGCGTGGACAATAATGAACGGATATGGAACATATATGCTGGTTTCAGCAAGCAGATAAACAAGGCTATTAGTGTTGAAGCATCCGTTGCTGCCGAGCAATACCACTCGCCCGTATGGGATGAGTGGCGCGTATATCCTACGCTTAATGCTTTGTGGAACGTCAACGACAACCATTTGCTCAATCTATCATTCAGTTCCAACTCTGAGTTCCCGAGTTATTGGTCCACTATGAGCAATGTGTTCTACTCGTCCACCTACACCGAGATACATGGCAATCCCAACTTGAAACCCTTCTCTTATTATAATGTCAACCTGATGTGGCAGATAAAGCGACGCTATACGCTCATGGCTTTTGCAAGCCTGAAGCCCGACTATTTCGTTCAGTTGCCATATCAGACCACAGACCGCATGGCTGTGATAATGAAGGAAACCAACTTCGACTTTTCCAATAGTTATGGATTGCAGGCATCAGCCATATTCAGTGCAGGCAAATGGCTCAACGGCAACGTGTTTGCAGTAGGAACCTACAAGCACGACAAGAGCAGCCACTTCTTCGACTTGCCGTTCGATCGCAAGAAACTGTCGGTTATACTTGGAGGCACGGCATCCGTAAAACTTTGCAGCACACAGGACTTGCGTCTCATTCTTAATCCGTTCATTCAGTCAAAGGCAATACAAGGAGTTTACGACATAAGTCCTATCTTCAGAATGGATGCCAAGTTGCAATGGTCGTCGCATGACGGTAAATGGGGATTGCGCCTTAATGGCAGCAACATCTTCAACAACCAATTCGACACACGTTCAGTACAAGGCAACCAGGACTACCGTATGAAGGTAAACTACAACTGGGCATCCTTCACCTTCGCAGTTATCTATAAGTTCGGCGGCTACAAGGAGAAGACAGTAAAGGAAGTGGATACATCACGCATGGGACACTAAGAACAAGATAATTAGTCTTTAAGACATCCTATAGGAACTACATACACCCCATCCTCACGTCGTATAGCATACTTTGTTGTACCAGTAAGAATCATCAGGAAGGATGGAGCTTTCATTTTTGTGGTGTCTATTTTAGAAGCAAGGAGTTTCAGATTCTTCGCTCCTTCTTCTATATTTTTCTCCCCACCTAATTTTATCTCTATCAGTCCATAACTGCCATTTCTCAAATGCATTGAAAATGAATGGCTTTAATATATTATTATACAAAATATCCCAATTCTGTTATACCATTTATTCCAAATTTATTATACCAAATATCCCAATTCTGTTATACCATTTATTCCAAATTTATTATACCAAATATCCCAATTCTATTATACCACTTATCCTATTTTGGAAAAACAAATTACAGAATACATAAAGAAAGAATAAACGACATCGGTCAAGCAAAGAGCTGTCATCTTTGCTTGACCGATATTTTATTTAGCGCTATCCTGCATAGCCTTCAGTTCTTTGTCTGTCATCTGCACATATAAAGAGACACCATAGACGGTTGTTCCATCAGCTTCTATTCCCAACGGATGAACCATGCAGAAAGTTGGTTGAGCGCCTAGTGTCCATCCTGTTATCTGAATGTATTCGTTGTTATCAAGCAACAAAACTGTACGCGGCGTACCATTGTACCTACCATTAAATGTATAAGTAACTTCATTCTTCTTTACAGCGCCACCGTCAGCATCAGAATTGAAGTAAGTGGTCAGTTTCGTGTCACTATCAAAATAGTAATTTTCTGGAGTCACGCCTATCATGTTGCTATAATATTTACCAGACTGTCGTTTGCCGTTCTTGTCTATTTCCCATGTGGCATAGTGCTTCCATCCATGCCCAATGAACATCTTGTTAAAGTCCGCTTGGCCTATGCCACCGCCATCACCAAAACAGTTTCCATTGTCACTGAAAGAGTACGCAACTCCATGATTGTCCAATACATGAGCCCATTCTTGCTCCATTGTTTCCTCTACGTCATCATTACATGATGCAAAAAATAATGATGCAAAAAGAACTAATACAAGTCCTCCGAAAGATTTTAGATTTTTCATATCAAGAATTGTTTATTACGCTTGCAAAAATATAAAAAAAAACAGACAAAAAAATAAATCGCAAGAAAAAAACAGTCTGCCTTTATTTACTGTAGATTGAGAGGGTATAGTATGGATGCTATACCCTCCTATAAATAGTAATATTTCTCATATTTTTGGCTTTTGACTTTACCCTCATCTTACTATAAAAATGACATCACTCCACTCTCCATTCCGTGATGTTTCTTTCGTCTTTAATATCGAAGCCAATTCCTACCTTTACAATTTTCTTGTCGCTCATGGCGAAAGCGTCAGCATAATGGTTTGCATTAATCTGTGCAAGTGCTTCATCGGCTGTCTTGCCGAATTTCAGTTCCATGATGTAGATGTGTTCCTCAGTCTCCATTGTTATGTCGGTACGACCCTTAGCCGTTCGCTGCTCCACAAGGATACGATAATCTGTAAGAAGGGCGAATATGATGTAGAGCATCTGCTGATAATGTCCCTCGTATTTGGTGTTCTCGCAATATGGAACAGTAGCAAGGAAGGTCTGAAGCAGATTTAATGCTCCGTCAATATCGCCATTCTTTATCAAAACAGACATTTGGGCTATGGCTACCTTTCCCTTCTGCGAACTTCGCGACAGATAGTTGGGCAGCAGACTCTTAAACAACCCAATGCGTATTTCCTTGTTAGGAATACCCAATTCATAGAGATTGGTTGCTTTGTCATAGTCCTTGATAGTAATATATCCACTCTGATAAAGCAGAGGTACTATCGATTCCATCGTTTCTGTGGGAGCGTCAAAGTCGGATACGTCAGCCATCTCTCTTTCGCCTATCTCTATTGGAGTAGTGCCAAACTTGCGCATCATCTCTATAAGGAACGTCGGGGTGCTGGAGCCGAACCAATAGGAACCTATACTCTGCTTTGAGAAACAATTCAGCAGACTGTAAGGATTGAATATGTCGGGCGACGGCCATGTGAAATGATAACCGTCGTAGTTGTATTTCAGCATTTCGATTGTTTTCTCACGAGTCAACTCCAATTTGTCTGCAAGCATATCAATGTCTGCCGACATCTCGCTGAGCAACTCTTCTTCTGTAATTCCACAAATCCCGGCATATTCCTCATCCATGCTTATATTGTTGATGTTGTTCAGTTCGCTGAAGATGCTGAGTTGCGAGAATTTTGTAATACCCGTCATGAACACGAAGCGCAACATCGGCTCACACTGCTTCAACGGACTGTAGAAGTTGCGCATAAGATACCGCAAACCTTCGAGCTTCTCGTCCTGATGAACCACATCAAGCAACGGAGCGTCATACTCGTCGATAAGCACAACCACTTGCTTGCCCGTCTTACTATAGACGGAAGAGATGAGATTTGCAAGGCGCACATTGGCATCCACAGCGTCACACTCTATGCCGAACCTACGCTCGTTTTCTTTAAGAATATAGTCAAGATATCTGTTCAGCTGGTCTTCTTCCTGATGCTTGCCACCCGAAAGGTCGAAATGAAGCACGGGGTATTCCGTCCACTCCTTTTCCAACCCATCCATTGCCAATCCCTTGAAGAGTTCCTTGCGACCTTCAAAATAGCTCTGCAATGTAGAGACAAGAAGCGATTTGCCGAATCTGCGTGGACGGCTAAGGAAGAAGAATTTGCCGTCAGAATTCGCCATACGATAAACATAGACAGTCTTGTCTATATAAAGATTGTCATTAGTGCGGATCTCCGAGAAAGTCTGTATGCCTAAAGGATATAATTTTCGTGCCATGTTCGTGGTTGTTTTCTATTACGATGCGAATATACAAAAAATATCTGATAATACAAAACGAAGCGAATAAGGCAAACAATATTTGCATTTCTAACCGCTCAAAACTGCGTGCTGAACGCACAAAGAATTCTTTGGCTCGAAATTCTCGAGTTTTGAAGGGGTTTAGTTATATTGCTTATATACAGAGAGTTATGACGACGGACGAGAAAATCAATAAAAATCACAAACGCAAAAAAGCTCCTTTTCGCTGCAAAAGGACAACTTTTGCACTCTAACTGAACTACATTTACGTTGCAACTGTAGTCCATTTGCCTTCCAACTGTAGTCCATTTGCAATGCAAAGAAGCCCTGAATGGAAAGTGGAGGGTGTAAAACACGGCAAAAAGCATAAAAAAACCGATTCTGAAATCTCCAGAATCGGTTTTTTATTTGTAACACTTTTTTACTACATGTACGATATTTGCATATAAGCCATACCCCCACTCCCTCACCCAAAGGGAGGGGAGTGATATGCTATGCTCCTGCTATTACCAGATCTGTGCACGCTTGTTCTTCGGAACGAAGAGTTTGTCGCTCTTCTTCACGTTGAACGCCTTGTACCAAGCATCAATCTGCGGAAGGGCAGCGTTTACGCGAGCCTCAGCAGGCGAGTGAGGGTCGGTGTTGATCTGACGGTCGATGAATTCAGGACGTGCATTGCCTGCCCAGACGGTAGCCCATGAAAGGAAGAAACGCTGCTCGGGTGTGAATCCGTCAATGGTCTTGGCTGCTGAAGGATTGGCCTTGAACTCATTCTCCATTGCACGGAATGCGATGTTCAGTCCACCGTTGTCACCGATGTTCTCGCCAAGTGTAAGCTTGCCGTTGATGAACTTGCCGGGCAGAGCCTCAACCTTTGAGAAGTAGTCTACCAATACCTTTGTGCGTGCATCGAAGTTCTTCTTGTCGGCTTCGGTCCACCAGTTCTTCTGGTTGCCGTACTTGTCGAACTGTGAGCCCTGGTCGTCAAATCCGTGCGACATCTCATGGCCGATTACGCCACCAATGCCACCATAGTTGACAGCCTCATCGACGTTGGGGTCGAAGAACGGCGGCTGCAGGATGGCTGCCGGGAAGCAGATTTCGTTGGTAGTTGGGTTGTAATAAGCGTTGACAGTCTGCGGAGTCATGTGCCATTCGGTCTTGTCTACCGGCTTGTTCACCTTGCGTGAGATGTAGTCGCGTGTCATAAACTCAGACACGTTCTGCATGTTCTCGAGGAGCGAGAGCGACTCGTCGATGTTCAGGTTGGTGTAATCCTTCCATGTGTCAGGGTAGCCTATCTTCACAATGAAGTTGGCGAGCTTGTCCTGAGCCTGCGCCTTTGTAGCCGGCGACATCCATGTTGCCTCGCTGATGCGCTGCGACAGAGCTGTCTGAAGGTTCTTTACGAGCTTGAGCATCTTCTCCTTGCTCGATGCAGGGAAGTATTTCTCGACATAGAGCTTGCCTATTGCCTCGCCCAGCACACCGCTTACGAGTGATGTGGCACGCTTCCAGCGCGGACGATCCTGCTGAACACCCGACATTACGCGGCTCAACTCGAAGTCGGCCTTGCGGAAATTGTCGTCGAGATAGCCCGAAACGCTTGATATGGCGTGTGCTTCGGCATAAGCCTTGAGGTCGTCGAGCGGCTCGTCGGCAAGTATCTTCTCCACCTCGTGTATCGGTTCTATCTGGCTTACGTCTACATGCGAGAATGCGGGGAAGCCCTGCATGAGGAATATGTTGCCCCAGTCGATGCCCGGGAATTGCTTCACCATAGCAGCGTAAGTCATCTTGTGGTAGTTGCCCTGAACGTCGCGCAGCTCCACTTTGCCCTTGCTTGCCTTGGCTATGCGTGTCTCTATGCGCATAGTTGCGTCGGCCTTGCGCTGGGCATCGGGCTCGGTGTTGCCTGCAAGATAGAGCACCATCTTCAGATAATTGGCATAAGCGGCACGTACGGCTTTAATCTGTGCGTCGTCAGAGAGATAGTAGTCGCGGTCGCCCAAGCTGAGTCCGCCCTGTCCAACACTAACAAGGTTGTTGGCGGCATCCTTCATGTCGGCACCGACACCTACTCCGAACATTGTGCAACCCACTCCACGCATGTCGAGCTGAGCCGTTACTATCTGATATTCGCGACGGTCCTGAATGCTGTTGATGGTCTTAAGGATTGGCTGCAGAGGCTCGGCAGCCTCACGGTTGCGACGCACGCTGTCCATAGCAAGATTGTAGAGCGAACCGATTTTCTGTCCGAGCGAGCCCTTGGTCTGCGGCTTTGACGAATACTCCTGGATAAGGTCGAAGATGCGTTTCTGGTTCAATTCGTCGAGATCGATGAACGAACCGTTGCGCGCATGTTCTGCATCCAGCGGATGAGCCTTGCGCCAACCGCCGATAGCATACTCATAAAAGTCGTTGCCAGGCTTCACTGCCGTGTTCATATAGGCAGGATTGATGCCCTTAGATGTCTGCGCTCCTGCCGACATTGCGGCTGCGAGCGAAGCTGCTAAGATTAATGTTCTTGCTTTCATTTTGTATTTTTATTTAGTTGAGTTCCTTTTTTTGTGTCACTCTTATAACTTGTTCTGTTACTCATCTCACTTATATAGAGTGCAAAAATAATGAATTTACTACACATTAAGGCACTTTGTTAGGAATAGTTAACCTATTCCGACCGTTGCACAACCTATCCTAATGCTACAGCGGATCAACGTCGAAGAACACGCTCATGGCTGCATAGCGCTTGTCCTGAAGCAATGCCGTGCGCGATGCCGACATGCAACGGCGCGCCAGAGCGAGGTCGATGCCAAGCTCAAGCTTCACCACTATCTTGCGTATTGACTCAGTCTTGACACGCGCCACAGCGGGTTTGTCGGGGCCGAGCACCCGTTCGCCAAACTGCTGGCGCAATCGTGACGCCATTTCTATAGCTGCCGACTCTACCACCGGTTCGTTGCGAAAGCGCAGATAGACGTACACAAGATGGTAGAAGGGCGGATAGTGGAACATGCGACGCTCTTCCATCAGGTCGGAGGCGAACGTCTTGAAGTCGCCACTCACCACCTGTTGTATCACGGGCAGGTCGGGACTCTTGGTCTGAAGTATAACGAGTCCGCGCTCGTCACGTCGTCCGGCACGTCCGCTAACCTGCGTCAGCATCATATAGGCGTGTTCGTAGGCACGGAAGTCGGGATAGTTGAGCATGGTGTCGGCATTGAGTATGCCCACAACCGTCACGCCCGAGAAGTCGAGTCCCTTCGAAATCATCTGCGTTCCGATGAGTATGTCGGTACGACCCGACGAGAAGTCGCCTATGATACGCTGATAGGCACCTGCCGAACGTGTAGTGTCAAGGTCCATACGTGCTATGCGTGCTTCGGGAAACAGCTCGCGCACGCGGTCTTCTATCTTCTCTGTGCCGTAGCCACGACCCATAAGTTCGGTGCTCTCGCAGTTGGGACACTGATGGGGCACGGCGTATGTGTAGCCACAATAGTGGCATGTCAGAACGTTCATGGAGCGGTGATAGGTGAGCGACACGTCACAGTTCTTGCACTTGGGCACCCATCCACACACCTTACACTCAACCATTGGAGCGAAACCGCGGCGGTTCTGGAACAGAATCACTTGCTTGTGCTGCTTCA
This sequence comes from uncultured Prevotella sp., assembly GCA_905193385.1. Taxonomy (GTDB): domain Bacteria; phylum Bacteroidota; class Bacteroidia; order Bacteroidales; family Bacteroidaceae; genus Prevotella. Next base: position 33,935 of record CAJJOL010000005.1, read on the forward strand.
AGGCGGCACGCATGGCGTCCAAAAGTTCGGGCGAGAATGGTCCACGCATCATCTTACGGCGATAAAGGTCCTTAATGTCAATCACATGTATGTCAGGCAGAGCCACGTCCTTGTATCGTGTTGTCAGACTGACGTAGCCATACTTGCCCGTAAGCGCATTGTTGTAGCTCTCCATTGAGGGCGTGGCTGTGCCCAACAGCACCTTGGCTCCATCGTACATACGCGCCAGCATGATGGCAGCCGAACGTGCATGATAGCGCGGAGCGGGGTCTTGCTGCTTGAAGGATGTCTCGTGTTCCTCGTCGACAATGACCAGTCCGAGACGGCTGAAGGGCAGAAACACAGCCGAACGTGCACCGAGTATCACGTCGTATGGCTCGTCTGATAGTTGCTTCTTCCATATTTCTACACGCTCGGCATCGCTATAGCGCGAATGGTAGATGCCCAGTCGCGAACCGAACACACGCTGCAATCGGCGTGTCATCTGTACGGTGAGGGCTATCTCGGGCAAGAGATAGAGCACCTGACGGCCCTCTTCAATGGCTTTCTGAATGAGATGGATGTATATCTCGGTCTTGCCGCTCGACGTGACACCATGCAGCAGCACCACATTCTTGCCCATAAACTGCACTCCAATCTTGTTCATGGCGTCCTGCTGTGCCTCACTCAGCGGCTGGATGTTCTCGGGCGAGTATTCTCCCCCACCCCCTATGCGTCCCACCTCACGATGATACACCTCAAGAAAGCGGCGCGACGTGAGCTGGCGCAATATCGCATCGGAGGCATTGGCGGCATTCTGCAGTTCGTCGCAAGCCACCTCCTGTATGTGCTCAGGAGGCGTTTCGCCGTCAATCTGGTCCCAGTGCGACAGTTCAAGATACTTGCAGAAGGTCTGCTGCTGCTTCAGCGCACGTGACAATGCAGTCATGGCGATGTGCAGCGAATGCTCTGTACGCAGATTGGCTGGCAACGTGACGCAGCGAACGGTTTTCGGACGATAGCCGTCTTCAGCCTTCAGTCCGGCTGGAAGAGCCGCCTTGAACACGTCGCCAAGCGCACACATATAATATGTGGAAATCCATTGCCACAACCGGAGTTGGCGTTCGGGCAACACGGGACTATCGTCTACCACCTGAAGAATGTCGCGCGTGTCAAACTCGGGTTTGTCATTATGTGTACGAACAGCCATGGCTGTGTACGTCTTGGAGCGTCCGAGGGGCACGACAACACGCACGCCCATGCGCACCTGTGGCGCAAGCGTGTCGGGTACTGAATATGTGAAGGTGCCATCAAGGGGCAATGGTAATATAACTTCGACGTACAACATGGCGTGATAATACATTAATTAAAAGTGAATGCAAAAGTAGACAAAAATTCAGTAATCTCCCAATAAATCGCTAACTTTGCACAATATGATACGAACAAGATAAGAACATTCACTAATAACCTCTTACAAAACAAAAGCGTAACACTATGAACAGAAAACTGATTTTATCGATTGCAGCTACAGCTATGCTGTCGTCGGTCGACGCAGTGGCGCAAACGGCCTATCCGAAGGCTCATAAGGACAACACTGTTGACGTGTACTTCGGCGAAAAAGTGGCTGACCCCTACCGCTGGCTCGAGGACGACATGAGCGCACAGACTGCCGAATGGGTGGACGCCGAGAATGCCGTGACACGCAAATATCTCGACAACATCCCCATGCGCAAGAACATCCTGAAACGACTTAAGGAAACTGCCAACTACGAGAAGATTGGCATTCCGTTCAAACGCCAAGGCAAATGGTATGTATATCGAAACAACGGACTCCAGAACCAGAGCGTGCTCTACCAGATGGACAGCCCTACTGCCGACGCAAGCAAGCAGCGCGTATGGCTCGACCCCAACGCTCTCAGCACTGACGGAACTGTGGCTCTGAAGGGTATATACTTCTCGCACAACGGCAGATACATGGCTTACGTCATCTCGCGCAGCGGATCGGACTGGGAGGAGATATACGTAAAGGACTGCCAGACGGGTCGCGACATCGACGACCATATCGTTTGGGCTAAGTTCACAGGTGCCACTTGGCTTGGCGACGGATTCTACTACAGTGCCTACGACGCTCCGGAAAAGGGACGCGAGACTTCTGCCAAGAACTCGGTTCAGAAGATTTACTATCACAAAATCGGCACTCCGCAGAGCGAAGACCAGCTGTTCTTCATGAATCCTACGCAACCTCTGCGATTCTACAACGTCGATATCGACCACGACGAAAAGGTGATGACACTGAACGAGGGCGGTATGGACAACGGCAACAATCTGTACGTTCGCGACCTGACCAAACCCAACTCGCAGTTTATACAGATGTGTTCTGACACCCGATTCAGATACTCTACCGTGGAGACTGTGGGCAAGAAGATGTACATACTGACTAATGCCGGTGCGCCCAAGTATCGTCTGATGGTGGCTGACGTTGACCGTCCGGGATACAATGATTGGAAGGAAGTGGTGCCGGAGGGCGAAAGCGTGCTCACCGACGTTACGTTTGCTGACGACAGAATGATTCTGCAGTACTCCAAGGACAACTGCAACCAGATGTACACTTACACTACCGACGGCAAACGAATAGGCGAAATCAAGCTGCCGACATTCGGCTCTACTTCAGCAAGCGGAATGCGCGGACAGAAGGAAGTGTTCTACTCGTTCACTTCATACACAATGCCTAACACCGTCTACTCGTACGACTTAAACACCGACAAGAGCACAGTTTGGGCTGCACCCAAAATCAATTTCCGCTCCGACGACTACAAGACCGAGATGATGTTCTACACAAGTAAGGACGGCACTCGTGCTCCGCTCTTCATCACGTACAAGAAGGGCATGAAGCTCAACGGACGCAATCCGCTGCTGCTCTACGGCTATGGCGGTTTCAACATAACCTATGCTCCGTTCTTCCTGACAAATTATATACCGTTCATGGAGCGTGGCGGCATATATGTACACGCCGTATTGCGCGGTGGAGGTGAGTATGGCGAGGACTGGCATGTGGCCGGAACAAAGCTGCAGAAGCAGAACGTGTTTGACGACTTCATCGCTGCTGCCGAGTATCTCATCAACAACAAGTACACATCGAGCAACCGTCTGGCCATCCAGGGTGGCAGTAACGGTGGTCTGCTTGTAGGCGCTTGCATGACTCAGCGACCCGACCTCTACCGTGTTTGTCTGCCGGCAGTGGGCGTAATGGATATGTTGCGCTATCATAAATTCACCATCGGATGGAACTGGGCACCCGACTATGGCACGTCAGATGACTCGAAGGAGATGTTTGAATATCTGCGTGCATACTCGCCGCTGCACACTCTGAAGCCTGGCGTTAAGTATCCTGCCACACTCGTAAGCACCGCCGACCACGACGACCGCGTTGTTCCGGCTCACTCATTCAAGTTTGCAGCACGTCTGCAGGAGTGTCAGGCTGGCTCTGCCCCAACTCTTATCAGCATCGGAAAAGATGCCGGACACGGTGGCGGAAAGCCGCTTGCAAAGCGACTTGAAGAACAAGCCGACATCCTGAGCTTCACTCTTTGGAACATGGGAATAAAGAAATAGACTTCAAGAAAAACTCTTCTTGAATCAGAACACAAAAAAACAGCATTGCCATACATATAATATATGTAGAGCAATGCTGTTTTTTATTCAATTGAAGCTTATATTATATTCAATTGAAGCTTATATTATATTCAATTGAACCTTATATTATATAATATTCAATTGAAGCTTATATTATAAGCTATTGAATATTTCTATTGCATTCAAACGAATGTCTTATTGCATTCAAACGATAGTTTTTTAGAACTCTGCGCTCTTCGGTGTACGTGGGAAGGGAATCACGTCGCGGATGTTCTGCATACCTGTCACGAAGAGGATGAGACGCTCGAAGCCGAGACCGAAGCCAGCGTGAGGGCATGAACCGTACTTGCGTGTATCGAGATACCATGTCATATCCTTCATCGGGATGTTGCGTTCCTCGATCTCGTTCATCAGTTTATCGTAGCTTTCCTCACGTACCGAGCCACCTATAATCTCACCAATCTGCGGGAAGAGCACGTCGGTGCCCTGAACAGTAGCGCCGCTCTTGCCGCCGAAACCAGACTCCTCGGCATCTATCTTCATGTAGAATGCCTTGATAGCCTTAGGATAATTGGTCATGATAACTGGCTTCTTGAAGTGCTCTTCAACAAGGAAGCGCTCGTGTTCAGACGCAAGATCGTCGCCCCACTCGCATGGGAACTCAAACTTCTTGCCGTTCTTGATGGCCTCCTGCAGAATGCGTATGCCCTCAGTGTAGGGCAAACGAACGAAGTCGGAGTTCAATACGCCATGAAGACGCTCGATGAGTCCCTTGTCAATCATCTTGTTGAGGAACTCGAGGTCGTCCTTGCAGTGCTCCAAAGCCCAACGGATGCAGTACTTGATGAAGTCTTCCTCAAGATCCATAAGACCTGCGAGGTCGAGGAAAGCCACCTCAGGCTCAACCATCCAGAACTCAGCCAAGTGGCGCGGAGTGTTGGAATTCTCGGCACGGAAAGTAGGACCGAATGTGTATATGGCTCCGAGAGCAGTGGCACCAAGCTCGCCTTCGAGCTGACCAGACACAGTCAGCGATGTCTGCTTGCCGAAGAAGTCGTCGCTATAGTCAATCTTGCCATCCTCAGTCTTCTTCAGATTGTAGAGATTCTTGGTAGTTACCTGGAACATCTGGCCCGCACCCTCGCAGTCGCTGGCTGTAATGAGCGGTGTATGGAAGTAGAAGTAGCCGTGTTCGTGGAAGTATGTGTGTATGGCCATAGCCATATTGTGGCGTATACGCATAACGGCACCGAATGTATTGGTGCGCAGACGCAGGTGAGCGTACTGTCGCATGTACTCAAACGACTGGCCCTTCTTCTGCATAGGATAATCGCTGCCGCAGAGTCCGTATATCTCAAGGCTCTCGCACTGTATCTCTGATGTCTGGCCCTTGCCCTGGCTCTCTACGAGAGTACCTACGGCGCTGATGCAAGCACCCGTAGTTATCTGCTTGAGCTGCTCTGCATCGAACTTGGCGGGGTCAACAACAATCTGTATGTTCTTGATGGTAGAACCGTCGTTGAGTGCTATGAAGTCGACAGCCTTTGAGCTGCGGTGGGTCCGGACCCATCCCTTCACGTTGACGGTAGCGCCAAAGTCGGTGCGCTGGAGAGCGTCAACAATCTTTGTTCTCTTTATTGTTTCCATTATTTAATTGATTAATATTCAGTGTTTAATGTTTAATCAATAAAGAGTAATGCTTAATGTTGCATTGCCACATATCTATATATGTAGCATTACATATATAGATATGTACAACAAAAACATTAAACATTACTCATCAAACATTATTCGAACGCTCCCATGCGCAGCATCTCCACTTCCTTCTCAGTGAGGAAGCGCCAGTCGCCACGACGGAGATTCTTCTTTGTAAGTCCTGCAAACTGTACGCGGTCGAGCTTCACTACGCGATAGCCGAGGTGCTCGAAGATACGGCGAACGATACGGTTCTTGCCGCTGTGAATCTCGATGCCTACCTGGCTCTTGTCTGTATCGCTTGCATACTCGATAGCGTCTGCATGCACCTCGCCGTCCTCAAGCTCTATGCCGTCAGCTATCTGCTGCAGGTCGTGAGCTGTAACGTTCTTGTCGAGGTAAACATGGTAGACCTTCTTCTTGAGGAACTTAGGATGTGTAAGCTTCGAAGCCAGGTCGCCATCGTTGGTGAGCAGGAGCACACCGGTGGTGTTGCGGTCGAGACGTCCTACGGGATAGATGCGCTCGGGGCATACGTTCTTAACCAAATCCATTACGGTCTTGCGCTGCTGAGGGTCATCGCTTGTAGTAACGCAGTCCTTCGGCTTGTTGAGCAGCACGTACACTTTCTTCTCAAGATTTACCGGCTGATCGTGGAATTTGATCTCGTCGGTGCGCTTTATCTTTGTTCCGAGTTCGGTAACTACTTCACCGTTAACCGACACAACGCCTGCCTGGATGAACTCGTCAGCCTCACGGCGCGAGCAAATACCGGCGTTGGCAAGGAACTTGTTGAGACGTATCGGCTCGTTGGGATCGATGTTCTCCTCCTTGTACTCGATACGCTTCTTCATGCTATACTTAGCATTGGGATCGTAATCGGCCGAACGCTGACGATAACCGCCCTGCTGATAGCCGCCACGCTGCTGATAACTGCCGCGCTGCTGGTATCCGCCCTGCTGGTAACCGCCACGCTGCTGGTATCCGCCCTGGCGCTGATAGCCACCCTGACGAGGCTGATAGCCACGCTGCTGGTAGCCGCCCTGCTGCTTGTCGTCGCCTTCCTGATTGTTGTAGCGTGGACGATAGCCCTGCTGAGGACGCTGCTGATAGCCGCCAGGACGCTGCTGATAGCCACCCTGGCGCTGCTGATAGCCGCCCTGACGGGGCTGGTATCCGCCCTGACGTGACTGATAACCGCCCTGACGCTGCTGGTATCCGCCCTGCTGCTGGTCGTCGCTGTCCTGGTTGTTATAGCGTGGACGATAGCCCTGCTGAGGACGCTGCTGGTAGCCTCCCTGACGCTGCTGGTAGCCTCCCTGACGTGGCTGATAGCCGCCGTTAGATGAAGAACCACTCTGAAGGTTGCTTCCAAATCCTTCAGGACGGAAACCGCCATCCTCGCCCTGTGCCTGGCTTGTGCGCTCGGCATTATACGGACGCTGTGTGTGGATGCGCGGACGGCGTCCGGTCACACTGCGATACTCTCTCTGATAGTTTCCTGCGGGACGACCGTAGCTCTCGCTATTGCCTGTAGTTTGATCCGCTGTTCTCTGTTCCTGACTCTTTTCCAATTCTGAATCCATAATTCTTTACTTTTTCGCCTCACGGCAAGTGACACCCATTCCCTCCCGTTTGTTGTTCTTTGTTTAGGATTTGGGAAGGATAGATGCACTTCTGTTCTTGAATAAAATTGTTACTTACTATTAATAGTCTATATTTTGAAACCTGTTTTGCCAAGTGCCGCCATGTCGTGCGGCACGCAATACATAGGCCGAAATTAGATGCCTGTATAGTTGTGCGGAGTAATGGCCATAAGCTCAGCCTTTACTGCGTCGCTTACGTTGAGTGTCTGTACGAACTCGTGTATGGTCTCTTCCGACATCTTCTTGTTGGTGCGTGTGAGTGCCTTGAGTGCCTCGTAGGGATGCGGATAGGCCTCGCGACGCAGAATGGTCTGTATTGCCTCAGCCACTACAGCCCAAGTATTGTTGAGGTCTTCCTCTATCTTCTCATCGTGGAGGATGAGCTTGCGCAAGCCCTTGAGAGTGCTCTGCATGGCTATCATGCCATGACCGAAGGGCACACCGACGTTGCGCAGTACGGTAGAGTCGGTGAGGTCGCGCTGCAAACGGCTTACAGGCAACTTCATGGCGAGGAACTGCAGCACTGCATTGGCTATGCCGAGGTTGCCCTCTGAGTTCTCGAAGTCGATAGGATTAACCTTATGCGGCATTGCCGACGAGCCTACCTCGCCTGCCTTGATCTTCTGCTTGAAGTAGTCCATAGATATGTACATCCAGAAGTCGCGGTCGAGGTCGATGATGATTGTATTGATGCGACGCATTGCATCGAACACCGAGCCAAGGCAGTCGTAGTTGCTTATCTGTGTGGTATACTGCTCGCGCTCGAGTCCGAGCTTCTCGCTTACGAAGCGATTGCCGAATTCTTTCCAGTCATACTGGGGATATGCAACATGATGGGCGTTGTAGTTGCCCGTAGCACCACCGAACTTTGCTGTCATGCGGCACTCCTTGAGCTGGCGCAACTGCTCTGTAAGGCGGTATACGTATACCATTATCTCCTTGCCAAGGCGTGTCGGCGATGCCGGCTGTCCGTGTGTCTTGGCGAGCATAGGCACGTCTTTCCACTCGTCGGCATACTGCTGCAGCTGTGCGATAAGTTCCTCTACGAGGGGATAATATGTCTGCTCAAGAGCCTCCTTGATTGAAAGGGGCACGCTGGTGTTGTTGATGTCCTGCGATGTAAGGCCGAAGTGGATGAACTCCTTGTAAGCGTCGAGGCCTCCAATCTTGTCGAATTCCTCCTTGATGAAGTACTCTACAGCCTTCACGTCGTGGTTGGTCACCTTCTCGATGTCCTTCACGCGCTGTGCGTTCTCCTCGTTGAAGTTGAGATAGATGCCGCGCAATGTTTCAAACAGGGCGTGGTCGAAGTTCTTGAGTTGCGGCAATGGCAACTCGCACAATGTTATGAAATATTCGATTTCTACGCGCACTCTGTAGCGAATGAGTGCATACTCTGAGAAATAATCGGCAAGCGGCTCTGTCTTGCCTCTGTAACGACCGTCGATTGGTGAAATGGCTGTCAGCAAATCAAGTTTCATATGCTAAAGTCTTAATAATATGATTTTTGTGCAAATTTACTAATTTAAATTGACAAGTGAATGCCGTATAGTGTTTTTTTAGACATTATTAAAGACAAAAGGAGCAAATGTGTATAAACAAAAAAAAATCCCCGCAGTCTCTCCGAAGAGAAGACCACGAGGAAACACCCCTGTGGGCGTTGACGGATTCGAACCGCCGACCCTCTGCTTGTAAGGCAGATGCTCTAAACCAGCTGAGCTAAACGCCCCATTGCTTTATTCGCTGCTCTTAGCAGTATTGCTTAGTTCTTTAAAGCGAGTGCAAAGTTATGGCTTTTTTCTGTAACCTCCAAATGTTTTGAAAAGAAATTTACGAAAAACATGAAAAAATCTTGTTTTTCTGCGTTTTTTGCCCTGAAACAGCGTGTTTTGACATGAGTGTAAAAAAAATGTAGTCCTTTTGCCTTCCAAAAGGGCTCCTTTTAGTGTGCAAAAGGGCTCCTTTTGGAAGGCAAAAGGACTACATTTGGAATGCAAAAGGACTACATTTTCAGTCCTTCTCTATCAGAACGGTTGCGTAAGCCGATATTCCCTCCATTCTTCCGGTGAAACCAAGGCGCTCGGTAGTGGTTGCCTTTATCGACACATTGTCTATATCCGTGTTCATCACTTCGGCAAGACAGCGTTGCATTTCGGGTATGTGCGGATTGAGCTTGGGGCGCTCGGCGCACACTGTTGCATCGACATTGCCCAGGCGATAGCCCTTTGTGGCTATTAGCTGTATTGTCTTGCGCAGCAGAATCTTGCTGTCTACATTGAGTGTCTCGGCTGATGTGTCGGGGAAGTGATAGCCTATGTCGCGCATATTGGCTGCGCCGAGCAGCGCGTCGCATATTGCGTGTATCAGTACATCGGCATCGCTGTGGCCGAGCAGGCCCAGTTCGTAGTCGAGCTTTATTCCTCCGAGCCACAGGTCGCGGCCCTCTACTAATTTGTGGACATCATATCCGAATCCGGTTCTTATCTTCATGAATTTTGAGTTTTGAGTTTTGAATTTTGAATTGTTGCCGTTGGCAATTTGGAGTTTTGAATTTTGAGTTTTGAATTGTTGCCGTTGGCAATTTTGAATTTTGAATTTTGAGTTTTCAAAACACCGAACTCTTTAACGTCAAAGCCGACTGTTCAAAACTCAAAACTAACAATTCAAAACTCAGAACTCTTAACGGCAAAGCCGACAATTCAAAACTCAAAATTCAAAATTCAAAACTCTTCAAGCGTTAGCGACGCTTGAAGAGGTCCTTTATTCCGTCCATATCGAACGCCAGAGTGAATCGCAGGGTCTGGTCGAGCGGGTTCGACTTGGCTGTAGCGATGACGTAGCCGGCATCGAGCGAGAACACGTTCATCTTGAATCCTGCTCCTACGGTGAAGTATTTGCGGTTGCCCTTGCTCTCCGACTCGTGATGATAGCCGGCGCGAAGGGTGAACTTGTCGTTGTAGGTGTATTCGGCTCCGAGGCTCCACTGCACCTCCTCCAACTCCTCCTTGAATCCGCCAGGGGCGTCGCCGAAGCTCTTGAAGATGCCGCTGATTGACGAAACGTCGTAGTAGTCGCGCTGAACACGGTCGTCATAGTCCTGCGTGTCCTCGCCTTCCTTCTGCTTCGGATATGTTGGCACAAGCAGTTTGTTGGCATCGGCAGCAATGGTGAGGCGGTTGTACTCGTCGAGCGGAATCATGAGCGAGGCTCCCAGACGCATGTTGGTAGGTATAAACTCAGCTCGGTCGTCGCCTCCGAAGGTTATCTTCGAACCGATGTTGGATATGTTCAAGCCCAATCCCAACTGACATTCACGCTGTCCGATGTTGATATAGTTCTGATAGTAGGCAGCAAGGTCTACGGCAAATGCCGAACCTGGAGTAGTATCGTCGGTGGGATTGTACGTAAGGTCGGAGTAGATCCAGCGTACTGCGGCTGCAATCGAGAACTTTTCGCTGAGCATAAGCGAGTAGGCTACGTCCAAAGACATCTCGTATGGGTTGATGGTCATTTGGTCTTCGCTCTCGTTAGAGCTTGTGAACACCTCGCCCAACGAGAAGTAGCGCAGCGAGCCTGACACTGCCGAGTAGTCGCCTATGCGATAATAGCCTACGAGATAGGCAAGGTCGATGTCGTTGACAAGGCTGCGCAGCCACGGCGTATAGTTCAGGGCGACTCCGGCTCGCGATATCGTGAACGGATATTTGGCTGGGTTCCAGTACTGCGACACTACGTCCGGGTCGGTGGCAGCGCCCACATCGCCCATACCGGCGGCTCGTGCGTCGGGCGCAATGGTCTGCGATGTCACCGATGTCTTTACCGGGTTGAACATCTCTTTTTTGTAATCCTGAGCCGAAGCGTATGCCGACAGCAGCACGAAGACTGCGAGCAGGATGTATCTTGTTCCGTGTTTCATTCGTTGAAAGTTTTTATATTGTATATGCTTATTATGCAAACGACTTATTATTTTATTTATTGCCCACTACTATCAGTTTCTTGGCTTTCGACATACGCGACGCTCCGTCGGACGCAAGACGTACACGGTAGAGATAGACTCCGGTGTCGAGCTGTTGGCCGTTGTCGAGTTTCAGGTCCCAATTGACGGTGTAGGCGGAATCGGACGACACTCCGCTCTCGTCGTGACGCCACAACAGACGGCCGCTCATGTCGAGCACTTCGATGCGCACATCCACATTGCTGCCGGTGCGGTCGTTGGCTATGACAAATGTGGTAGAGGTTGATGCTGGGTTGTTTGTACACGAAATGCTGAACGTAGGTTTCAGTCCTCTTGCCACACGGAAGCGGAGTTCCTGCGTAGTGGGATTGTTTAGTATGTCCCAAGCGGTGAACTTCAGTCGGTGTTCGCCCTCCTCAAGTTGCGGCAGGCAGTAGTATGTAGAGCCTGTGGTGTACGATCCGAAGTCGTACTGGAAGTTGTCGTTGAGCGTATACGTCAATTCCGTCTTGCCGTCGATTACGAGTTGCATGTCGTGTCCCACTCCGGCTCCGGCTGCGTTGATGCCGTCGCGGTCGGTTATCTCTGCCACAAAATACGGCGTCGGGTTCACTCTGTCGCCGTTCTGGAACGATGGCGAGTTAAGATAGCAGTACACCGATGGTCCGATGGAGTCGTTGTCGGCAATGTCGCTGCCTCCTACGGTGAAGCTGTTGCAGTAGCCGTTCACCACCTTGGTGTGCGCATCGTCGATGGCAAAGACATTGATGAGTCCCTCCTCGTCCGAATAACTGATGTCCTTTGGAACTGCAAAGGTGAACTCAAACTTCCCGTCAACAACCTTACTTTCGCCATTATACAGCATTGCCTTGCGGTCGTTGAACTCCATGGGTTGGTCGGCTGCATTCTGATTGTTGTAGCATAGCACCGTTTCGTTGCGGTCGCGCACCAAGAGCGTTGCAGTTCCGGCGAATGTTTCCATTCCTTCGATGTGGCCTTTCACCTTTACCAGCGCTCCGGCACGCATCGCTGCCTTGCCTCCCTTGGCTACGTCTACGTCGCCGATGGAGTCGATGACCATTAGCGGCCGGGGATTCCAGAGTCGCATTGCAGGGTCGCCGAGTAGCGAGAACTGACGCGAATTTTCGGCAAGACGCTTGTATGAGGCGGTATTCTTGGCTCGGCGCAACGCCTCACCGATAGGCAACGCGCGCCCGTCGTCGTCGTGCGAGAGCAAGAAACGCATCAACGGAGAGTGCAACTCGGCGTTGTATGTAGAATATACGGTGCGTGTCGAGCCGATGAATGCAGCCACTCCACCCTTGTCGTTGAGCATCGCTGTGATACCGATATTGTCTACCGGGGCGTCGAAGGGCATGAAGTCGCAGCCTACTGTTACCCACAGCGGCATGTTGGTATTCGAAAATTCTCTGAAATCTTTAAGGAACAACACGTTCTCGTGCGAGAACTGGTGTTCCGAACCATGACCGGTGTAGTCCATTATGAGCGCTCCCTTGTTCTGCTGGCGCATTATCGCCTTGCTGGCACCGGGATATGTCACTCCCGAAGTCTGAATAACGGCCGGATAAGAGTCCCACATCACCTTGTTGACACGCAACGCCGGATTCTCGGCTATCACCTGTTCGGCTACTACATCGGCATCCTTCATGTGGCGGTTGTCGTCGCCGTCGTCGCCCATGAACATTATTTCGTTGAGCCATGCTGCTCCTCCGGCATTCTTCATGTAGCTCTCTATCTTGTCAACCATTATCTTGGCTTCTGCCGCTGTAGTTACGGGGAATCGGCCAACGGCTACATCCACCTTGTCGACATACAACGGTCGCAGTCCTTCACCGTCGTCGAGCATGCCGTAAAAAGAATCGTCGACATAGCTAAGTCGCTTGTCGAACGACTCCTCGCTTTCGTATGCCAGCAGATAATCGTCGGCTTTCATCTTCCGGCATTCTGATGTAAGCAGCCGGTTGTCCCACATACTGTTTCCAAGCAATACGAGATATTTGGGCTGGTCGGCTAAGGTTGTGGCACGGTCGTACAGCATCTTCAGATAACGGCGGTATGCCGAGGCGTCAGGCGTGCCGCTTGAGAACTCGTTGTACAACTCATCGGCAGGCACAATGTTTACTCTCATGCCGTCGGTGTTCTCGTGCAGCTGCTTCAGACGACGTGCCTGGGCAAGCAGTTTTTGCGATGTGGGGATGATTATCACCATATCTGCCTGTTCATCGGCATGATGGTCTTGGTTGGTTATGGCATAAACGTATTCTGGAACGGGCAGAGCGTCGGTGGCAAGATTGCCGAGCTGATGGGGCGTATTCCACGTTAGCGACACGAAATCGAGTCGCATAGGTTCGCCATTGAGCACATGCAGACTGATGGTCTGGCGCTTTAGCGACTCGTCACACGCTATGTCGTATGTGCCGCTACTCTGAAAACCGAACACATATAACGGTTCGCTCACCGTAGTATTGAGCGTACCGAGCCGATGACCATTCAATCTTATCTCTACAGATGTGCTTCCTCCCGATGTAACATTAGCCATCAGGCGTCCCGTCAAAGCCTTTTCGGGGGCTTCGAAGGTCAGAACGAGCGAGTCGCCCGACTGCACCTGGCGCGAATCGTACAAGTTCCGGCCGCCATGATGCCAACTGAAACCGTCCACTTCGTATAGGTCGTGATAGTAATCTGCCGACGGATAGAATGTAGAAACAAAATCGGCGGAATCTAATTTTTGCGGTTCGGTGCCGTCGTCGGTCAAGAAATAATAACCATAATCTGAATATGGGTTGCGTGTTCGGCGCATAGCGTCATTGCTACTCCACGAAACCGGACCACGGGCGAACATCAATCGGCGCGAACCGATGGTACATGTCGGCACTTCGTGGAGGTCGTCGGTAGCTATAAGATAGTCGGAATCGAGCGTCTCGCTCTGCAAATTGCCTCCATAACCGTATACTTTGACACGGTCGGGATTGCTGAATCCTGCCTTGCGCATAAGTTCCGAGGTGAGCTGATAGACTCCCGTTGACGGCACACGTATCTTAACCCATCGTCCGGAGCGCAACACGCTGTGCTGGGCGTAGCGGTCTTGCGGTGCAACAGCATCTGCATGGAGGGCTTCACCCATTCGTGTAAGCGGATTGATGCGGCTTATACGTTCTGTAATATCGTCCGTTTGATGGTTGGCAATATTGCCTGTTTCGTTATCTGAAATAATGTTGGCGCTACGCACAGGAGTTGCCGATCGGCGCAACATAAAGCTCACCAGCACCTGCCAACGACCCTCACGCATCACTACGGGACAAAAAGTTGTGAGCAGCGAAGGCCGCTTGCGGTCCATCACAACGCTTGTTTCAAGACGAGGTTGGGCTGCGGGCAAATTGGGTTCAATGCGCTGATAGGCTTCAATGTCGGCACGTGGCATGTCGGCGTATTCTGCGTAGGCTATGCTAAAAGAATAAACCGAGTCGCGAAAATTTACTGGTAGCGACTCGGTATGACTGAATATGGGCAGCACAGAGTCGACCCTCACCTCCTTGGCTGTGAGATTATAGAACTTCTGGGCACTTGCCTGAACAGCGGCAAGAAGCAGGGTCAAGACTATGTATATGTTGCGCATATTCGTTTACTATTGTTATTTGCAATTGAATTCGAGCACCTTGCGGTCCTCAATATATCCCTCAAGATGGTCATCGATGTGTACGGGTCCGACTCCGGCAGGCGTTCCTGTATACAGAATGTCACCGGTCTTGAGCGTGAAATACTGTGATATGTAGGCTATCAACTGGTCGACACGATAGAGCATATCGCTCGTGCATCCCTCCTGAACGGTGTTGCCGTTGATGTCGAGATGGAAGTGCAGGGCCTGAATATCACGGAATTTGTCCAGCGAAACCCATTCGCCCAGGGCGGCGCTTCCGTCAAATCCCTTGCACAAATCCCAAGGTTTGCCTTCCGCACGCAGTTTCTTCTGCAGCTCGCGAGCCGTAAAATCGATGCCGACGGTAACGGCATCGTAATAGCGATGGGCAAAACGCTCGGAAATATTCTTGCCCAACTTGCTGATGCGCACTACGATTTCGGTCTCGTAATCGATGCGTCCCATGTGGTCGGGAATAAAGAACGGCTTGTGATCCTTGAGCACCGCCGAGTCAGCCTTGGTGAAAATGACCGGTTCTTCTGGTTTAAATAACGAGCCATGAAGCTCTTTATTGTGTTCAAGGTAGTTCATACCTACGGCAAAAATCTTCATTTTATTAAAATTGACAAGTTGACGTGTTGGCAGCAAACGACTCTACAGACTATTGAACAGACTTGTTTATAGACCATAAATGTGAATTATCCCCGATAATCTTGGCAACGACGTCTACATTAAACAAAAAGCCGTGAAAGAGTTTTCACTCCTCACGGCTCCTATATAATATATGTGTAATTGATTATTCCAATTACTCAGCAGCAAGAGTGAAGCGCTTGTAAGCAACGATCTTCAGCTCCTTGTCCTGCTTCTTGAGGTAGTCAGCAACGCTCTGCTTGTCGCCGTCGCCGAACTGGAACTCCTGACAAACGAGGCAGTTCTCCTTAAGGAACTTGCCAACACGACCCTTAGCGATGTTCTGAATCATGTTCTCGTTGAGATTAGCAGCCTTCTCTGCAGAAACGGTCTCCTTGATCTCGCGGAACTTAGCAACGTCCTCAGCTGTGATCCAGCCCTTGCCCTGGTTAGACTCAATGTGGTCCTCAGAGTCGAAGTGGTTAGGATTGAGGCCAGCCTTCTTAACAGCTACCTCTACAGCCTTCTCGATCTGCTCTTCCTTAGTCTTCTGAACAGCAACCTTGTACTCTTCATCCTTAACTTCCTCAGGTACTGAAGCCTCGTCAAGAGCGATAGGCTTCATAGCAGCAACCTGCATAGCTATCTTGTGACCAGCCTCCTCGTTGTTCTGATTGAGCTGTACCATGGTGCAGAGAGTGTGCTTGCCCATGTGGTCGTAAACCTCAATGTTCTCACCCTCGAGAACGTTGTAGCCGTCAAGCTCCATCTTCTCGCCAGTGATACCTGAGCGCTGTGTAACAGCAGCCTGAACGTCAGCCTCACCGAACTTGAGAGCCTTAACCTCGTCGAGAGTATGAGCCTTAGCGGCGATAGCAGCGTCGAGGATGTCAGAAGTCAGCTGGATGAAGTCAGCACCGTTGGCAACGAAGTCAGTCTCGCACTTCAAAGCGATCATAGCAGCGAATCCGTCAACGTTCTTAACGAGTACACAACCGTTTGAAGTCTCGCGGTCTGAACGCTTTGCAGCGATAGCGAGTCCACGCTCACGGAGCAACTCCTTTGCCTTATCGAAATCACCTTCTGCCTCAGTCAGAGCCTTCTTTACGTCAGCAAGACCAGCACCTGTCATGGCACGAAGTTTCTTGATGTCTTCAATTGAAATAGCCATAGTCTTTTTTTATTTATTAATTATTAGTTATTTAATATATGCTTGATTTGGTGTAATCGTCTTTAACCCAAAAATCGGAAATTCTCCATTCTAAAACCTTGGATTTACGAATTAAAGAATTTCCGATCTTTATGTTATGTAAGATTACTCTGCTGCGTTCTCAGCAGGAGCTTCCTCCTTGCGAGCCTTGCGAGGAGCCTTGCCCTCTTTCTGCTCAGCAGCTGCCTTCTCGTCAGCCTTTTCTACCTTACGCTCCTCAAGACCCTCTGCGATAGCACCGCAGCAAGCTGAGAGAACTACGTCGATAGAATCCTTAGCGTCGTCGTTAGCAGGGATGATATAGTCGATGTTGCGTGGGTCAGAGTTGGTATCTACCATGGCGAACACTGGGATGCCGAGGCGGTTAGCCTCCTTAACGGCGATGTTCTCCTTCATCACGTCAACAACGAACAAAGCACTCGGGAGGCGTGTAAGGTCAGCGATAGAACCGAGGTTCTTCTCCAACTTAGCACGCTGGCGTGTCACCTGCAGAAGCTCGCGCTTAGAGAGCTTTGAGAAAGTTCCGTCGTTCATGAGCTTGTCGATGTTCGCCATTTTCTTAACAGCCTTGCGGATTGTCGGGAAGTTGGTGAGCATACCGCCCGGCCAACGCTCGATAACGTAAGGCATATTCACGCTCGCTGCCTTCTCGGCTACGATGTCCTTAGCTTGTTTTTTAGTAGCGACGAACAGGATCTTCTTGCCTGACTTTGCGATCTGCTTCAAAGCCTCAGCAGCCTCGTCAACCTTAGCTACTGTCTTGTGCAAATCGATGATATGAATGCCGTTGCGCTCCATGAAGATATAAGGAGCCATTGCGGGATTCCACTTACGACGGAGGTGGCCAAAGTGACAGCCTGCCTCTAACAACTGGTCAAAATTAGTTCTTGACATTTCTTTGTTCTTGTTAATTTGTTTACTTTCCTTTGAGTTAAATTGAACCAGCCCACGAGTAACGACATGTAGAGTTTTGAGTTTTGAATTTTGAGTTTTGAATTGATCGGCTTCGCCGATTATGAATTTTGAAGTTTTTGAATTATTCAATTCCTGACTCCTAACTTCTAATTCCTCATTCCAAATTCCTCATTCTCTTCTTCGGTCTTGCGGGTTTGGATGCTAAACTTTGGAGATATGCTAAGCCACACATATATATAAATAAGGTGTCCCAGCCATTCTCCATATTTTAACGCTTGCTGAACTGGAAGCGACGGCGAGCCTTCGGCTGACCCGGCTTCTTACGCTCAACCTCACGAGAATCGCGAGTGAGGAAGCCCTGACCCTTAAGAGTCTTCTTGTCCTCAGCGTCAACCTTTACAAGTGCGCGGGCGATAGCGAGGCGAAGAGCCTGGCTCTGACCGGTGAAACCACCACCGTCGAGGTTGCACTTGATATCATATTTCTCTTCCACACCGAGCAGGAGCAGCGGCTGCTTAACCACATACTGCAGAATTGCTGATGGGAAGTACTTTGCGAGTTCTACCTTATTGATTGTGATCTTACCGGTGCCCTCTGTGAGATAAACACGAGCTACGGCACTCTTACGGCGACCAATTGCATTTATCATTTCCATCTTCTATTCTTTATTTATACTGGTTAATATCAATTGCCTTAGGCTGCTGTGCCTCGTGCTTGTGCTCTGTACCATCGTAGATGTAGAGGTTGTCAAGCAGACGACGGCCGAGAGGACCCTTGGGGAGCATACCCTTCACAGCGTGACGGATAATCTTGTCCATTCCGTCAGGACGCTTGCGGAGCTCTGCCGGAGTGTTGAAGCGCTGTCCACCAGGATAGCCAGTATAACGTGTGTAAACCTTGTCTGTTTCCTTCTTACCTGTGAAAACAGCCTTGGCTGCGTTGATGATGATAACGTTGTCACCACAGTCCACGTGGGGAGTGAATGACGGCTTGTACTTTCCGCGGATGAGCTTTGCTACTTTAGAGCAGAGACGACCTACTACCTGGTCTGTGGCATCGATTACCACCCACTCCTTCTTAGCTGTTTCCTTGTTTACGGAAATAGTCTTGTAACTTAAAGTGTTCATTGTTTAATTTAAAAATTACTACTAAAAAACGTTTTATTTTTATTGCACGAGCGATTCACTAACCACGCCGTTTGGCCTTTTCTATAACGAGCGCTATTAACACCCTCATGCAGGGGACTCTAAGTGTATCCCCAAATAATCGGTCCGCAAAATTACTCATTTTTTATTATATAGAGAAATGATGCTTTTAAGCACACTATATATTTACATTTATTTAACAGAATCGTGCTGTTTTCTGCCTTCTTTCATCGCGTTATCTATATATATAATAAGGTATAGATATGTATACTGATAGACGTATGTATATATATAAAATGACCCATGGAACAGTACCATTTCAAATGTAGCCCTTTTGGCCTGTAAAAGGATTCGTTTTGCCCTGTAAAAGGAGTCCTTTTAGCTTGCAAAACGAGTCCTTTTGAGAGCCAAAAGGGCTACATTTGTTTTACGATTGGATTTTTGTTCCCTTGCGGTTTACTTGTCCTTATACTCCACCTTCACCACGACGACGCGGATATTCTGATCGGCCTTGTCGGTCTTAATCTTTGCAATATGCCAGTCGCCGGGGAAGAATATGAAGAATTTGTCGGGAGTTGAGTCAACGAACAGGGTCTTGTCCACCTCGTAATCGTAGTTGATGATGTCGGGACGATACGGTGCCTTGGCTCGGCTTGTAACGTGGTCGAGCAGTCCGAAGCGCTCGCTGCCCTTCACGACATACTGGAAGTCGACATACTGACGATGGCTTTCGGTGCCACGTTTTTCAAGGTCGCCATTCTCGCCATCTTCCACATTGGCCTTCATTGTGGTGCCGGGAATGGGGTGTTGGCCTGCCGGCAGAGCCATAAGGTCGGTCTTAGCGAGCCATGCGAAGAGAGCTTTCCATTGCGGGTTGCGCTTATATTGTGTGTAGAATTCGGCAGCGTTGACAGTTTCGTGAGGCGAAGCTGCCGTAAATCCGTTGCGCCACTTGTTTGAGTTTTTCCACTTGATAGCCTTCTTCTCGAGTTTCTTGTCCTGGCACGGATGTGTATACACGCCTTGAGCCATTGCGCTGAGCGACAGCACCATGGCTGCAATCAATGTCAATAGTCTGATCATAATACTTTGTTTTTAGTTTTTAGAAAATGCTGTACGGATGTGTCTATACGAAAAAAGGTGCGCCATGTAAATGACACACCTTTATGTTCGTAGTGGGTGGTGATGGATTCGAACCACCGAAGGCATAGCCAGCAGATTTACAGTCTGCCCCATTTGGCCACTCTGGTAACCACCCTTGCTTCTTAAAAGCGAGTGCAAAGGTATAAAATAAAATGGATATTACCGCACATTTTATTAAAAAAATGCATTAAAAGTAGTGTTTTTGGTTATTTTGAGCTATCTTTGCATCAAAATGAACCACAATTTTCATAAACAAACCACATAAAACCTAAGTACATATGAATAAGAATCTTATTTTCTGTGTCGCAGCAATGTTGGGCTTGATGGCATGGCAGGGAGCCAGTGCGCAGTCAAAGTCACGCAAGGCGGCACGAAAAGCAACGGCAGTGAAGGCATACACCGTTCAGGCGGCAGGCCCTTCAGTGGCGTGGGTCGAGGATGAGACCAAGTTTGAAGACCGCAAAGAGAAGGCTCATGCCACCTTTATGCCCTACTCGTCGACTTCGGAAATGATGAAGGACGAGTATTTCCGATTCCCATGGCTCAATCCCGACCATGCCGACTGGCTGTCGCTCAACGGTCAGTGGAAATTCCATTACACAGCCGACTGGAAGTCGCAGGGCGTGCCAGAAGAGCAGAACTTCTACGGCGACAACGCCGACGTGAGCGGCTGGGACAACATAGCTGTGCCCCTCAATTGGGAAATGGCTGGCTACGATGTGCCTGTATATAATAATGTGGGATATCCGTTCAAGAACGAGCCTCCACGCATTACCGCTTTCGACGACAATTTCGACAAGAACCCCGTTGGTTCTTATCGCCGCAACTTCACTCTGCCTAAAGGCTGGGAGAACGGCAAGCGCGTGTTCCTCCACTTCGACGGAGCGTGCAGCGCAATAATGGTATGGGTGAACGGACACTATGCCGGCTACTCACAGGGAGCCAACACCGATGCCGAGTTTGACGTTACGTCATTGGTGCGCGGCGGCGAGAACAACATTTCGGTACGCGTTTACCGCTGGTCGGACGGCTCATATCTTGAGGGTCAGGACATGTGGCACCTCGCAGGCATTCATCGTGACGTGTATCTCGTGGCAACTCCCAAGGCGTTCATAGGCGACCATTACATCACATCAAGCCTCAACGACGGCTACACTTCAGGCTCTATGAACGTAGAGCTGACCCTCAACAACGCCCAGCACCAGAAGGGCAAGAAGACCGTCGAGGTGGAACTGCTCGACCAGAACGGTGTGCGCGTGGCAAGCCAAAGCGCTGATCTGGCATTTGCCGCAGCCGATGCAGAGAAGAAACTGAATGTCAAATTCGACAATCTGAGCAACCTGAAGCCGTGGTCGGCCGAACATCCCAACCTCTACACCGTCATTGTACGTCAGAAGACGGACACCGGTCAGGAGGAGATGGTGTTCTCTACACTCTACGGATTCCGCTCGGTTGAGCAGCGTGGCAATCTTATCTACGTCAACGGCAAGCGCGAATACTTCAAGGGAGTGAACACCCAGGACATCCACCCATTGCTCGGCCACGCCATCGACGTGCCCACAATGCTCAAGGACGTAACGCTTATGAAGCTCGCCAACGTCAATACCGTGCGCACCAGCCACTATCCGCGCCAGCCTAAGATGTATGCAATGTTCGACTACTATGGTCTGTACTGCATGAACGAGGCCGACGTCGAGTGCCACAACAACCACTCTCTGTCTGACAACCCTACATGGCAGGCCGCTTATGTAGACCGTACACGACGCATGGTGCAGCGCGACCGCAACCATCCGAGCGTTGTATTCTGGTCGCTCGGCAACGAGTCGGGAGGCGGACAGAACTTCCAGACCACCTACGATGAGGTGAAGCGACTCCTCCCCGGACGCGATGCATGGGTGCATTATGAGGGCTACAAGCATGGCGAGAAGTATTCCGACTTCGGTTCGGACATGTATCCCATCATCAACAATGTCATAAAACACCGCGACGGACTCAACGGCAAGCCTTACTTCATTTGCGAATATGCACACGCTATGGGTCAGGCTGTAGGCAACTTGCAGGAATACTGGGACATCATCGAGGGTTCTAACGGCATCATCGGAGGCTGTATCTGGGACTGGGTGGACCAGGGTATATACGACACACGCCGCATCAAGGCGCATGAACCGCTCGTCGACCCGCAGACCGGACTCCATTACTACACCTCAGGTTATGATTATACAAAGATGAATCATGGACATCTGGGCTTCCAGGGCGACTTTATGTCTAACGGAATCATCACTCCTGGACGTGAATGGACTGCAAAGCTCACCGAGGTGAAGTACGTTTACCGCTACGTCAACTTCGAGAGCCTTAAGGATCACAACCTTGTGCTCCGCAACAAGTACAACTTCACCGACCTTGCCGACCTGCTCTATCTCTCGTACGAGGTACTCAAGGACGGACGCTCAGTAGAGCATGGCGACCTGCAGTTGCCCAACTGCGCTCCGGGCGAAATCTGCCACGTAAGCATTCCTTATACTACAGAGGTGAAGAACGACGGCGAATACATCATCACATTCAGCCTTCGCATGAAGAACGACTGCCCATGGACCAAGCGCGGATACGCTGTAGTAGAGCAGCAGTTCAAGCTCAACGCCGACGCCAACGCCAGCTGCGTGTCTGTAGCCGACCCTACATTCGTACAGCAGCAGCACCGTCAGTTGCCAGCTATTGCCGAGAAGGGCAAGCTGAAGGTAAAGGGCAACTGCGTAACGGGCGAGCGTTTCAAGATAAGCTTTGCCGATGACGGCACAATAGCAGAATGGCTGTACGACGGCAAGAGCCTCGTTGAGCCAGGCAAGGGCCCCGACTTCAACGGATTCCGTCGCATTGCCAACGACAACATTTCGCTTGGAGCTACAGGCGGAGTTGCCGAGAACGACAATAAGGAGGAAGGCGCACTCACAGGCAGCAAGAACCTCGTAAGCGCTCCGAAACGTGTTGGCAAGAATGTGGTTGCACAGACATCGGTAAGCAACGGCAAGGACACTCACAACATACAATATACCATCTATCCCGACGGACGTGTTGACATGCGTATAGCATTCAACAACTCAAGCTCTGAGACACGTCGTGTAGGCGTAACGATGCAGTTTGCTCCGGGACTGGAGAATGTAGAGTATTATGCCAAGGGTCCGTGGTCGAACTATATCGACCGCCAGCGCGGCTCATTGCTCGGCCGTTACACCACAACCGTAGCCGGAATGTTTGAGGAGCAGAGCGCACCGCAGATAATGGGCGACCATCAGGGACTGCGCGACCTTACCCTCTCGGGCGCAGATGTGCAGCTCAACGTGCAGACAGAGGGCCAGGTAGCCTTCTCGCTCTCGCACATTGACGACCGTCAGTTCAACTACGACGTGTTCTACGGAGGCAAGCATCCTTACGATCTCACTCCGAGCCGTCAGATATTCGCACACTTCGACTACTGGCAGCGTGGCATCGGCAACCGCTCATGTGGCGGTGATTCATGCCTGCCGCAGTATCAGACACCTACCGGCGAGCATGTAGTGACATTGCGCTTTACTCCTTCGGTGAAGTAAAACGAGCGTAAGAAATATACATCAGCAGCAACGCTGAACTTAACAGGAGGCTATGGCAGTGATGTCATAGCCTCCTGCTGTTTTTACGGGTTGTTTCTTGCGAAAAGCAAAAGGTTAATCCGATATTTCGAATGATAATGTTATAAGTCCAATCCTGTAAGTCAATTGGCAAAGGAAACAATAGGAGGCTATGGCGTCCCCGCCATAGTCTGTGCAGTTTGTCCGTGCATTCTTGTTATTGATAAATTGCACTACCAGCTTGCTCAGGCTACGGCGAGGACGCCATAGCCTCCTACAGTTTGCACTAATCAAAACAATAGTATCACTCCAAAGATCGGATGAGCCAAACAAAATGACTCCTTTTGATGAGTAAAAGGACTCCTTTTGATGAGTAAAAGGACTCCTTTTGGAAGGTAAAAGGACTCCTTTTGAAGAGTAAAAGGATTCCTTTTGGAAGGCAAAATGACCCCTTTTGTAAAACATTAGTTTTTCACTTGAAAAGCTATCGGATTTTTCCCTTTTCCCTTTTCACTATTCTCTTTTCACATTGATTCTTCCCTTTTTCCTTTTCACTTATCACTTGAAAAGCAAGTGGGGTTCATCCGCTCTGCGAGCGTTATATTATGATTCCAGTAAGCTAAAACGAAAAGGCGGCAAAACGCAAGCACCGGGTGCTGCGATTTGCCGCCTTGATATTTCTGTAGTAAATCCTTACTCGCCGAGGCTGATAGCCTCCTGAGGACATACGCTTGCGCATGTGCCACACTCTGTGCAGAGATCAGGGTTGATTGAATACTTTTCGCCTTCAGAGATAGCCTCTACCGGGCACTCACCAATACATGTACCGCATGCGATGCAGTCATCGCCAATTACATAAGCCATAATTAAATTCTATTTAAATGTTATTAATGTTATACTACCTATATTTAGATGATGCAAAGATAGCGTTTTTCTTTGAAATACCTACAAATAGGTAATGATTTTAACTTATTTACACATTCCACGCCGTTTTGCCACTTCTGTATTGCAATTTTTGATGACAAGCCAAAGCAATAACATCCGCCAAACTGCGTTATATATCAATATGAGACTCGCAGCTATACTGTTATTTCTATCGTCCATGCCCTACATGATTGGCGGCATGGCTCACGCACAGATACGTACGGTTCAGAACCGCCCGTATACCGACTTGCGCCCGTTTCACTTCGGTGTCGTTGTGGGCACACACTTGCAGGATATGGAACTGACAAACGTCGGACCGCAGACGTATATAGGTGAAGACGGACAGGAGCATCAGGCGCTTGTCACGGTCGACCAGAGCCGTTGGGACCCCGGAATCAATGTCGGAGTGCTCGGCGAAGCACGCCTTACGGAGCATTTTCAGGTACGTGTGGCACCGATGATGTATTTCGGTTCGCGCCACATAGTGTTCCATGATTTGGGCAAGACCGATGCCGACGGACGTGCCGAGGAATCGCGCCAGGACATCAAGTCGGCTTACATATCGTGTTCGGCGGACGTGATTTTCGCCGCACCGCGCTTCAACAACCATCGACCTTACCTCATGGCGGGAGTGGCTCCGATGATAAATCTCAACACAAAGCGCAGCGACAATCTGCGTCTGAAGCGCTACACCATGGCGGTAGAGGCTGGCGTGGGCTGCGACTTCTACCTGCCGTTCTTCAAGCTGCGCCCCGAACTGAAGTTCGTCTACGCCCTTGGCAATTCGCTCGACACCAAACATGCCGACCAACTGCGCGACAAGAATATGCTCAAGTATGCCAAGGCGGTGAGCAAGGCGAGCACGAAGATGATAGTACTCAGCTTCTACTTCGAGTAGCTCCTACCCTACTTGCGTCGTAGCGAAATGCCTACGTCGCTGATACCCGGCAATATCTCGCGCTTCATATCGTGACGTACACGTATGTGTATTGAGTCGCCGTCCTGCAATTGCAGTTCGGTTACGGGGAAACGGTACTGGTGGAAGTTGACACCAGTGCCCGATGCATTGCCGTGACGGTCGGTAAGCTTGCAGTTCACCGTGTCGTTGACAATGGTATCCTTTGGATAAATATGCTGCTCTACTATCAGCGTTATAGCTGTGAACGGATAGGCTTCGCTGGTGCGCAAGCCGAGCCACATGTCGTATGTGTCTGTTCCGCTGACCGGACGGATGTCGTACGACAGGGTGTCGTTCTTCTCCCATCCCGATATTGGTGTCGATAAGTAGCGGTCGTACACAAGCTTGCGGTTGCAAGCCGACAATACCAACAGCAACATCGCTGCCAATAGTGCAATACATTTGCTATTATTCATTTTACTTCCGAATTACTTTTCAAAGCATGGGTGTGCCCGATATCAACAGATACAAGGCTGTGCTGACTGTACGTTTTGGCTTTCCTACTCGTACAATCAGCACATATTTCATGTTACATAGCCTTTGCTATGCATTTCTGCGATACCGCTATTTCTGAGCGTCAGCATTAGCTTGCGGCTGCTGTTTTGGCTGCTGCTGTGCTTGTTTGGGCTGCTGCTGACCCTGTGGCTTAGGCTGCTGTGGCTGATGCTTGGGCTGTTGCTGCTGTGGTTTGGGCTGCTGCTGACCCTGAGGATTAGGCTGCTGGGCCTGCTGCTTGGGCTGCTGCGACTGTGGCTTGGGCTGCTGCTGTCTGTCGGCAGGAGCCTGTTTGGGGTGTTTTGGTTCGCACTGTTTGTTCTGTTTCGGCTCACGCTGCTGAGGAGCAGGCTGTCGGTTGGGGCGATTCTTTGCCTTCTTCTTTTTCTTAGCCTTGTCAAAACGGCTGATGTCGGCATCTGCCAGAAGGTCGGCGGGACGATTCTGCGTGCTGACAGCGTCACCCTCGTCGAGCGCTTCGGGCTTTTCGCCACGTCGGTTCATCTCTATCACGGCACGCGCACGCTCTGCCGAGATGGTGATAAGATTGGCTGCTATCGACTTATCGGTAGAATATGTCACCAGTCCGGCAAGAATGTCGGTCTTGAAGAGATACCAGTCGCTGTCAATGGTCTGCAATACGATGTCGCGTGCAGGCATTTTGCGTCCTGCTTCAACGTAATCGTCAACCTCATAGTTGAGACAGCACTTCAATTTTGCGCACATTCCGGCAAGCTTCTGCGGATTGAGCGAGATGTCCTGAAGGCGTGCAGCGTTAGTGCTTACGCTCACAAAATTCTTCATCCAGGTTGCGCAGCAAAGCTCACGGCCGCACGGTCCGGTTCCACCTATGCGTCCTGCCTCCTGTCGAGCACCAATCTGTTTCATCTCAATGCGCACATGGAAGGTGTCAGCCAGAACCTTGATGAGCTGTCGGAAGTCAACGCGCTCGTCGGCGATATAGTAGAATATCGCCTTGTTGCCGTCGCCCTGATACTCCACGTCGCCTATCTTCATCTGCAGTCCGAGGTCCTTTGCTATCTGACGGCTTTGTATCATGGTGCCGTGTTCGCGGCTTTTTGCCTCATAATACTTGTCCATGTCGGTTGGCTTCGCAATGCGATAGACGCGCTTTATTTCGTCGGGTGACTTCAGATTTGCCTTCTTCACCTGCAGTTTTACAAGTCGTCCGGTCAGCGTCACTACTCCGATGTCGTGTCCGGGACTTGCTTCTACAGCCACGGTGTCGCCCTTCTGCAGGTCGAGATGATTGACATTGTGATAGTAACCCTTTCGTGTATTCTTGAACTGCACCTCAACCAGGTCGGTATCCTCCTCGTTTCCGGGCACGTCATACAACCAGTCGTAGGTGTTGAGTTGTCTGTCCTGCCTACCGCAAGCGCAGTGGCAGAGCCCGCGATCGGTGTCGCGGGATATATGGAATTGCATGTCCTTGAATTCTTTCATCTATTTGCGTGTTATATATATTATTGATTGTAGAGCTATGTCGAAGAGCACCATCTTGGAATTGGCGTTCTGTGTGATATCGCGCAATGCCCGTTCGAACATCTCGCTGAACTCGATGATGTTGCCTTCGTTGATGAACGGTGCGAAGCGCGACGCAAACTGTTCTTCATTTACAGTCATATAGGTGAGTCGAGGGTCGTGGAAGTTGTACATGAAGTTCTCGCGTATCATACGGCTGAAGTACACAAGCAGTCGCTTTTGCTTCTCGCGGCCGAACGCCGCAATGCTTTCGCTCCACTTCTTGAGTTCCTTGACGCGCTTGGCGTATGCCAATCGCATGAGCATTGTAAACAGATCGAAGAACATATTGTTCTCGTTGCCTGCCTGCAGCGCTCCTGTAGCGTCGGTCCACGATCCGCCTGCTATGCGTGCTATGCGATGTGCGAGGTCGGGTTCGATTCCACATCGTGCCACGAGAGCCTGCTCTATGTCGTCGTCGGCTATGCGCTTGAAGTCGAACCGTTGCGTTCGGCTGCGTATGGTTTCAAGCAATCGGCCCGGATCTTCGCTCACAAGTATGAACACTGTTTGCGTAGGTGGTTCCTCAAGCAGCTTGAGCAGCTTGTTGGCGCTTGTCTGGTTCATACGCTCGGGCAGCCATACTATGCACACCTTGTATCCGCCCTGGCTCGACTTCATGCTCAGTTTGCGCGACAAAGCGTCGCTCTCGGCGCCTGTGATTACGGCCTGTTGGTTCTCGGCATCCATCTCTGCCATCCACTGTTCGAGCGTGAAGTATGGTCCGCGCATTATCATTTCGCGCCACTGAGTGGCGTAGTCGTCGCTCGTGGGCTGATGTTCCGAGCCCATGCTTGGCTTCTTTATGGTGGGATAGCTGAACACGAGGTCGGGGTGGGTCCACTGCTTCAGCAGTCGGCTATGGCCCAGCAGTTCGGATGCGAAAGCCATGGCAAGGGCCATTTTGCCGCAGCCCATCGGACCGCAGAAGAGCATTGCATGTGGCACGCGCCCCTCTTCGATGAGCTGGCGTAACTGCCTTTTGGCCTCATTCTGGCCTATCACTTCGTCAAACTGCATATTTTGAGTTTTGAATTTTGAGTTTTGAGTTTTGAATTGTTGCCGATGGCAATTGTGAGTTTTGAGTTTTGAATTGTGAATTATTGCGACTTCCTTCGCAATGTTGAATTTGGAATTATGAGTTTTCGGTATTGGATTTTGAAAAATTCAACATTGAACAGTTCAAAATCGCAGGCGAAGCCGAGAAGAATTCAAAACTCAAAATTCACAAATCAAAATTCAAATATCTTACAGCAACCTCTTTGCCACCTCCCTAACCGAGTCGACTGCCGACACGGTGTAGAAGTGTATGTTGTGAACTCCGGCTGCGTAGAGCTGTCGGCATTGCTCAGTGGTCCACTCGATGCCCAACTGCCGGGCGTCATCATCGGTCTTGCACTTGAGCACTTCCTGCGCCAGTTCCTGCGGAAGGTCGCAATGGAAGGTCTTGGGCACTACCGTCAGCTGCGACAACTTGGCAAATGGCTTCAGTCCGGGAATGATTGGCATCGTTATGCCCATTGCACGGGCACGCTCCACAAAGTCAAAATACTTCTGGTTGTCGTAGAACAGCTGCGTAACGGCATAGTCGGCTCCGAGGTCCTGCTTCTGCTTGAGATACTCCATATCCATCTCGATATTGGGTGCCTCTTCATGCTTTTCTGGATAGCACGCCACACCGAAACCGAACTTGCCTGACGGGTTCTTTATGGGAGTTCCGTCGTTGAAGAATCCGTCGTTGAATCTATTCACCTGCTCTATCAGCTCTGTCGTGTGCGAATAGCCGCCCGGTGTAGGCACAAAGCGGCTGTCTTCCTTCGCCTTGTCGCCACGCAACAGCAGCAGGTTTTCGATACCGAGAAACTGAAGGTCGATGAGTTCGTACTCTATGTCGAACGCGCTCGCTCCGCTGCATATCACGTGCGGGATGACGGGAATGCCGAACTTGTTCTGTATGGCGGCTGCTATAGCCACCGTGCCCGGACGCCGGCGCAGGCGCAAACGCTCGTATTGTCCGCCCTCCACTTCACGATATACATACTCGCTGTGGTGGGTTGTGATGTTGATGTACGCCGGATTGAATTCCTTAAACTTCTCTATCGTCGAGAACAGACGTTCTGTTCCGGTGCCCTTCAGCGGTGGCAGCACCTCAAACGAGAAGTGTCTGCTTCCGTCGGTGCTGTTGAGTATCTCCTTGATGTTCATTTTTCGTTGATGTATTGATTATCCTAAAAACCTTGTGTTTTCACCTTTTCTATTTCTTCACCGTGCTCCAGGCGTAAGCCATCACAATGGCATAGCCCACGAGCGGAATGAAGAACGGCAGCACGAAGTTGCCTGCGTGGTCGGCAGCGTATCCCATCAGCAGGAATCCGCAGCCGCCTACGGGCGTCATCATGAGTATCGACGAGGCGCTCTTGGTCAATCCTCCGAGTCCGCGCAGGGCGAGTGCGAAGATTGTCGGGAACATGATGGCCTCGAAGAAGTAGTTCATCATCAGCGCCGCCATCGAAATGTTGCGGCCCATATCGAGCAGCAGCACAGCGATACACGCCACCGTACCCACTGCACAGATGAGCAGATATTTCTCGGCAGCCATATTGCTCATCACGGCAGCGCCTATGAAGCGCGCCAGCATGAACAGTCCCAGACCTACGGTCAGCACCGTAGAGGCAGTGGCAGGCTCCATCCATCCCTGTCCGGTGACATAGTTGATGAAGTAAGAATTGATTGATATCTCTGCCACTTCATAAGCGAGCAGCGCCGAGAGTCCGAAAACGAAGCTGCGGTTCTTGAACAGTCGCGAGATGTTGTGGCCGCCCTGCTGTGTCTCCTTGTCATCGGTGTGCTGTATCTCGGGCAGGTTGACGCGCGAGAATACTATGGCTATGAGCAGCACGAGGGCTCCCATGATTGAGTAAGGTATAACGGCGTTGCTGCCGTCGCCTGCCGATTCGCTCTGGAAGAGGAAGCTGCCAACGACGAGTGTGGCAAACATCGAGCCTACTCCGTTGAACGATTGCGAGAAGTTCAGTCGTGCCGTGGCTGTCTCCTTTGGTCCAAGCTCGGTGACGTAGGGGTTGGCTGAGGTCTCAAGGAAGACGAGTCCGCAACCTATTACGAACAGCGCCACCAGATAGGGATAGAACGTTCCAGCCATAGAACACGGTATGAACGCCAGCGACCCTAATCCGAACAGCACCAGTCCGGTCACCACTCCGCGTCGATAGCCCATACGGTTGATGAACAGTCCGGCAGGAATTGCCATGAGGAAATAGCCCATATATGTGGTCACCTGTATCAGCGACGACTGTGTTATGGTGATGTCGAGCTCGGTCTGGAAATGCTTGTTGAGCACGTCGAGTATGGCGCGAGCGAAGCCCCACATAAAGAAGAGTGAGGTGATGAGAATGAACGGCACGGCATACTGCTTGCTGCTCAATGATAACTTGTTTTCTTTCATAATTTGCAAAATTAGACAAAAATACTGAATTATAAGAAGTTTGCCTTAAAAATGTAGTCCTTTTGCATTGCAAAAGGGCTACTTTTGGAGTGCAAAAGGACTCCTTTTGGAATGTAAAAGGACTACATTTGGAATGCAAAAGGACTCCTTTTGAAATGCAAGGGGATTTTTCGGGGATTTCAAGGAGAATTTTCGGGGATACACCACTGCTCTAAATCTCTGACTAACATTAAAACAACATAGCCCGGAGCGATGCCCCGGGCTATGCCAAACCTATATATTATATAAGGTGTATTTGTCGTATGATAAACTCAGACAAGCGCTTTTAGTTGGCCTGTTCTGACATAAACTTGATTCTAACGAGTCTGATTTCGTTCTCCTCATAGTCGTCGCCGAGCTCTTCCAGGGCAGCCTTGATGCTATCGGTGTCCGATTCGCGGAAGTACTCGTATATGTCGTCTATCTGGTCGTCGTCCATCACGTCTTCAAGGAAGTAGTCGATGTTGACCTTTGTACCGCTATAGACGATGGCATCGAGATCGTCAAGCAGGTCGCTGAACTCCAGATTAAGAGCCGAAGCGATGTCGTCGAGCGGCATGCGGCGGTCGAGATAGTGGATTATCTTTATCTTCTTCATCGAGTCCTTGGCAACGGTGCGCACGAACATTTCCTCCGGACGCTCTATCTCATTGTCCGAACAGTACTGGCGTATGAGTTCGCAGAACTCCTTGCCGTAGCGTTTTGCCTTGCCCTGACCTACACCCTGGATGTTGCGCAGTTCTTCGACAGATACGGGATACATCGTTGCCATCTGCTCGAGCGATATGTCCTGGAATATGACGTAGCCCGGAAGCGACAGCTTGCGTGCCATCTTGCGGCGCAGGTCTTGCAGCATGCTGTAGAGCGTAGGGTCGAGTGCGGCTGCTCCATGGTCGTCAGTCTCTTCGTCGGCATTGTCGGTGAAGTCGGTGTCTTCGACGTATGTGAACGGCTGCGGATTGCGGACGTAGCGCTTTCCTGCTGCCGTCACCTTGAGCAAGCCATAGCTTTCGATGTCCTTATGTATGTATCCGGCTATCATTCCCTGCCTTATCACTGGGCTCCACGTCTTCGGCGACATGTCTTCGCCAGCTCCGAACTCTTCAAGTTGGTCGTGATGATGCGACACAATGTCGTCCGTTGCGCGTCCTTTGATAAAGTCGATGACGTAATCCTGGCGGAATCCCTCCTTAACGGCAAGCAGCGAGCGCAGCACAATGAGCAATGCCTCCTTGCCGTCGCGCTTCACCTTGGGATGCAGACAGTTGTCGCAGTTGCCACAATTGTCCTTGGTGTAGTCCTCGCCGAAGTAGTGCAGCAGCAGTTTGCGGCGGCATACCGACGACTCGGCATAAGCTGCGGTCTCCTGAAGGAGTTGTCTGCCGATGTCCTGTTCGGCCACTGGCTTGCCTTCCATGAACTTCTCGAGTTTCTGCAGGTCCTTATGCGAGTAGAAAGCGAGGCATATGCCCTCGCCACCGTCGCGTCCGGCGCGTCCAGTTTCCTGATAATAGCCCTCCAGACTCTTCGGTATGTCGTAGTGAATGACAAATCTCACGTCGGGTTTGTCAATGCCCATGCCGAATGCTATGGTAGCCACGATGACGTCGATGCGCTCCATGAGGAAGTCGTCCTGGGTCTGCGAGCGTGTGGCAGAGTCGAGTCCGGCGTGATAGGGTGCTGCCTTGATGTCGTTGGCCTTGAGTACTGCCGCCAGATCTTCTACCTTCTTGCGCGATATGCAGTACACAATGCCGCTCTTGCCCGAATGCTGCTTCACGAACTTTATTATCTGTCGGTCGATGTCGTTGGTCTTCTGCCGCACCTCATAGTATAGGTTCGGTCGATTGAACGACGAACGGAACTCCTGCGCTTCGGTGATGCCGAGGCTCTTCTTTATGTCCATGCGCACCTTGTCGGTGGCAGTAGCGGTGAGTGCTATGACTGGAGCGTTGCCTATTTTCTGTATTGTAGGGCGTATGTTGCGGTATTCGGGACGGAAGTCGTGACCCCATTCCGATATACAGTGTGCCTCGTCAACAGCGTAGAACGAAATCTTGAACGAGCGGAAAAACTCGAGATTGTCCTCCTTATTGAGCGATTCCGGAGCCACATACAGCAGTTTGGTGCGTCCGGCATATATGTCGTTGCGCACCTGATTGATGGCTGCCTTGTTGAGCGATGAATTAAGATAGTGTGCCACACCCGATTCTTCGCTCAGTCCGTTGATGACATCCACCTGGTTCTTCATCAAGGCAATGAGCGGCGATACGACAATGGCTGTGCCGTCCATGATGAGCGACGGCAACTGGTAGCACAAACTCTTGCCACCTCCAGTAGGCATGAGCACAAACGTGTCGTTGCCTGCAAGCAGATTGCGTATTATGGCTTCCTGTTCGCCCTTGAACGAGTCGAATCCGAAGTAGTGTTTCAGTTGTTCATTGAGGTTAATTGTCCCAGTCATAGTAGTAATATTTAATATGAGTTTTGAATTTTGAGTTTTGAATTTTGAATTGTCGGCTGCGCCGATTAAGAATTGATGAATTAGGAATTCAACACTCAAAATTCAAGACTCAAAATTGCCGTAGACGACTTATCCAAAACTCAAAATTCAAAACTCAAAACTTCCTCCAAAGGAGTTTTTCTATTTCAAGTTTGACTTTTCAAGTTGCTTCTTGGCGTAGTCGAGTGTTACGGTGAACTCGTCGACCTTCTTCGACGGCACCTCAAACATTGCGTCCATGACGATGGCTTCGACTATCGAACGCAGTCCGCGTGCTCCAAGCTTGTACTCAACGCCCTTGTCGACGATGAACTCCAGGGTGTCGTCGTTGAAGTGGAGTTTGATGCCGTCCATCTCAAACAGCTTCTCATACTGCTTGATGATGCTGTTCTTGGGCTCTACGAGTATTCGGCGCAGCGCCTCACGATCAAGCGGATTGAGATAGGTAAGCACCGGAAGGCGTCCTATTATCTCCGGAATGAGGCCGAACGACTTGAGGTCTTGTGGCAGGATATACTTCATAAGGTTGCCCTTGTCGATATGGCGCACGTTCTGTACCGAATTGAATCCCACAACGTGAGTGTTCATTCGCTGTGCTATCTTGCGCTCGATGCCGTCGAAGGCACCGCCGCAGATGAAGAGTATATTGCGTGTATCTACGTGGATATAGTCCTGGTCGGGATGCTTACGGCCTCCCTTCGGAGGCACGTTGACCATTGTTCCCTCAAGCAGCTTGAGCAGTCCCTGCTGTACACCCTCGCCGCTTACGTCGCGTGTGATGCTGGGGTTGTCGGCCTTGCGTGCTATCTTGTCAATCTCGTCGATGAACACTATGCCTCGTTCGGCAGCCGCTACGTCGTAGTCGGCCACCTGCAGCAGACGCGAGAGTATGCTCTCCACGTCCTCACCTACATAGCCTGCCTCGGTGAATACCGTTGCATCTACGATGGTGAATGGCACCTTGAGCAGCTTGGCAATGGTTCGTGCAAGGAGAGTCTTGCCCGTTCCGGTAGAGCCTACCATTATGATGTTGCTCTTTTCTATCTCCACTCCGTTGTCGTCTTGCGGCTGTTGCAGACGCTTGTAGTGATTGTATACTGCCACCGAGAGATATTTCTTGGCTTCGTCCTGTCCTATTATATATTGGTCGAGATAGTCCTTGATTTCCATCGGCTTGGGTACATCGCTCATCGCTACGTCAAATTTCGACTTGCGCTTGCCCTTGCCGCCGGGTCCCATGCCCGCCTCGCACACTATCTGATATGCTTGCTGCGCACACTGGTCGCAGATGAATCCGTTGAGTCCGGTTATAAGGAAGTTGACATCCTTCTCTGCTCTTCCGCAGAAGCTACATACTTTTCTTGGCATTGCTACGTTCTACTCCTTTCCTGCAATTGGTGTCATTTCGCCGGCTGCGTCAAATCCCGGCTTCTTTGTCATCACGAAGTCAATCATTCCGTACTCCTTTGCCTCCTCGGCTGTCATCCAATAGTTGCGGTCGGAGTCGGCCCACACCTTGTCGAATGGTGTATGCGAGTGGTCGGAGATGATGGTGTACAGCTCCTTCTTGTACTTCTGTATCTCGCGTGCTTCGATTTCGATGTCCGAAGCCTGTCCCTGCACGCCGCCAAGAGGCTGGTGTATCATGACGCGGCTGTGCTTCAGGGCTGAGCGCTTGCCCTCCTTGCCTGCCACGAGCAGTACGGCTGCCATCGAGGCTGCCATGCCTGTACACATTGTGGCAACATCGCTGGTGACGAACTGCATTGTGTCGTATATGGCGAGTCCTGCCGTAACGCTTCCGCCGGGCGAGTTGATGTATATCGAAATGTCCTTGCCCGGGTCAACCGAGTCGAGATACAGCAGCTGTGCCGACAGGGTGTTGGCTGTGTAGTCGTTGATTTCGGTGCCGAGGAAGATGATGCGGTCCATCATAAGGCGCGAGAACACGTCCATCTGAGTGACGTTCAACTGGCGTTCCTCAAGTATGTACGGGTTGAGATACTGCGCCTGGGCTCTCACTACGTCGTCGAGCACCATTCCGCTCATGCCGCGGCTGGTAGCGAATTTTCTGAAGTCGTTCATATAAGTGTTTACTTTTCTATCTATATATAT
The DNA here is from genome assembly GCA_905193385.1 of uncultured Prevotella sp. GTDB lineage: Bacteria > Bacteroidota > Bacteroidia > Bacteroidales > Bacteroidaceae > Prevotella. The sequence continues at coordinate 69,188 of CAJJOL010000005.1, forward strand.
AAATAATGTAGAGTTCATAACTTATCGCCCTACATTATACAAAGATACAAAAAATATCTTGTAATCCGATTTATTATTGCATATATTTTTACGTCTCCATTTTTCAAATGGATTGGCTTGCTTTTCAAAAGGAGTCCTTTTGGGTTTCAAAAGGAGTCCTTTTGGGTTGCAAAAGGGGTCCTTTTTGAGTGCAAAAGGAGTCCTTTTCGGGTGCAAAAGGAGTCCTTTTGCGAAACGGCCTAATTTCTATGGCTCTGCAGGGGTGCAAAGTGCGCTTTTCTACACGAGCGAGTCGAGCCTGCGCTTGAGTTCTTTCAGCTCATCGCGCACGGATATCAGCGTGGCAAGAATGTCCGAACTCTTGTCCACACCGGCGCGGTTCTTGTTGAGCATCTTGCGTGCCGCCGCCAGCTTGAAGCCGCGCACCTTCACCAGATTGTGTATGGTGCGTATCTGCTCAATGTCCTTCTCGGTGTATTGGCGCACGCTCTGGCCCACCGTCTTGGGCTTGAGGTGGGGAAACTCCGACTCCCAGTAGCGCAACGTCGACTCTCGCACGTCAAACATAGCCGCCACCTCCTTGATGGAGTAGTATAATTTCACATTCTTGTTGGTATTCAGTGCCATATTAGTCTTAATTTATTTGCAAAAATAACCAAAACAGAGTACCTTTGCAAACGTTTTAGGAAGAATTTAATACAAAGTACATAATATTATATAATATGATGACAGCTAACGAAATCCGCGACTCGTTCAAAAAGTTCTTCGAGTCGAAAGGACACACCATCGTACCAAGTGCACCGATGGTAATCAAGGATGACCCAACGTTGATGTTCACCAATGCTGGTATGAACCAGTGGAAAGACATCATTCTCGGTACTCGCGAACCGGAGCCGCGACGCCGTGCCGACACCCAGAAGTGCCTCCGTGTGAGCGGCAAGCACAACGACCTCGAAGAGGTAGGACACGACACTTATCACCACACCATGTTCGAGATGCTCGGCAACTGGTCGTTTGGCGACTATTTCAAGGAGGGCGCCATCGACTACGCATGGGAGTATCTGGTAGACGTATTGAAGCTTGACCCCGCCGATCTTTACGTTACCGTATTCGAAGGAAGCGAAGAAGAAGGACTGAAACGCGACGACGAGGCTGCATCATATTGGGCTAAGCACGTGCCTGCCGACCATATCATCAACGGCAACAAGCACGACAACTTCTGGGAAATGGGCGATACGGGTCCTTGCGGACCATGTTCGGAGATTCACCTCGACTCGCGCACTCCTGAAGAGAAGGCCAAGACTCCAGGTCGCGAACTCGTAAACAAGGACGACCCGCAGGTTATCGAGATATGGAACATCGTGTTCATGCAGTACGAACGCAAGGCCAACGGCTCGCTCGTACCGCTGCCTATGCACGTTATTGATACCGGTATGGGATTCGAGCGTCTTGTACGCGCCATGCAGGGCAAGCACTCCAACTACGACACCGACATCTTCCAGCCTATCATCAAGCAGGAAGAGGCCATCACCGGCATGAAGTACGGCGTCAATGAGGACACCGACGTGGCTATGCGTGTATGTGCCGACCATCTGCGTGCGGTAGCTTTCTCTATCGCCGACGGACAGTTGCCGTCCAACGCCAAGGCCGGATACGTCATCCGCCGCATCCTGCGCCGCGCCGTACGCTACGCCTATACCTTCCTCGGACAGAAGGAAGCGTTCATCTACAAGCTTATCCCCGTGCTCACAAACGAGATGGGCGAGGCTTTCCCCGAACTCAAGGCTCAGCACGACCTCATCATCCACGTCATCAAGGAGGAGGAGGACTCGTTCCTCCGCACACTTGAGAAGGGCATCAACCTCCTCTCTTCGGCTATGGAAGAGCTGAAGAAGCAGGGCAAGACACAGCTCGACGGCGTGCAGGCTTTCCGCCTGTTCGACACCTACGGATTCCCCCTCGACCTCACCGAACTCATCTGCCGTGAGAACGGATTTACTGTAGCTGAGGACGAATTCAACGCCGAGATGCAGAAGCAGAAGGAACGCGCACGCAACGCAGCAGCCGTTGAGAACAGCGACTGGGTGAACCTGCGCGAGGGCGAACAGCAGTTCGTGGGCTACGACTTCACCGAGTACGAGTGCCACATCCTGCGCTATCGCAAGGTGACACAGAAGAAGAATACATACTACGAACTCGTATTGGACTACACACCGTTCTACGGTGAGATGGGTGGTCAGGTCGGTGACACCGGCGTTCTGGTAAGCGAGAACGAGACAGTGAACATTACTGACACCAAGCGCGAGAACGGCCAGTCGATACATATCGTAAAGGAACTGCCCAAAAACGCTGAAGCTGACTTCATGGCATGCGTCGACGTTGACGCCCGCGAGGCTTCGGCAGCCAACCATACAGCCACACACTTGCTCGACTACGCTCTGAAGCAGGTGCTCGGCGACCACGTTGAGCAGAAGGGCTCGTTCGTTTCGCCCACCACTCTGCGCTTCGACTTCTCTCACTTCTCTAAGGTTTCAGACGAGGAGCTGCGCAAGGTAGAGCGTCTGGTCAACGACCTTATACGTCAGGACTTGCCGCTCGACGAGCATCGCGACACTCCGTTTGAGGAGGCAAAGAAGCTCGGTGCCATCGCACTCTTCGGCGAGAAGTATGGCGACAAGGTACGCGTGGTGCGTTTCGGACCCAGCTGCGAGTTCTGCGGCGGTATCCACGCACAGTCGACTGGCCGCATCGGATTCTTCAAGATTATCTCTGAGAGCAGCGTTGCAGCCGGCATCCGCCGTATCGAGGCAAAGACCGGAAAGGAATGCGAGGAGCTTATGTACAACGTTGAGGACTCTCTGAAGGCTATCCGCACTCTCTTCAACAACGCCAAGGACCTTCAGGCTGTCATAGGCAAGTACATCGAGGAGCACGACGCTATGAAGAAGAGCATCGAACAGTTCCAGGCTCAGGCTGTAGAGCGCACCAAGAGCGAACTCATCGCTAAGGCTCGCGAGGTGAACGGCGTTAAGGTTATCACCGCCGTGCTGCCCATGGAGCCGGCAGCCGCTAAGGACTTGATGTTCAAGCTGCGTCAGACTGTAGCCGAAAACATGCTCGCCGTCGTCGGCACTGTATCTCACGACAAGCCGATGCTGAACGTTGCAATGAGCGACAATCTCGTTAAGGACCACTCACTCAACGCCGGTCAGATGGTACGCGAGGCTGCCAAGCTCATCAAGGGAGGCGGTGGCGGTCAGCCACATTTCGCCCAGGCAGGCGGAAAGGACAAGGACGGACTGTCAGCAGCAGTCGACAAGGTAGTCGAGATGGCTCAGCTGTAAGTTCAATAGAACAATAAATACACACATAAAAAAAACTCGTTGCTCATCCGCTTAAGGATGTTCAACGAGTTTTTTTCGTTTTATTTAGAATGTATAGCCAACTGCTATACGCATACAACCCTTGTTCTGCTCATAGTCGAGTCGCTTGGTAGCATAACCCAAAGAGACATCAATGCTGTGGTCGCCCTTGGTTGCTATCGACACACCTACAGCCGGCTGAACGCTGAAAATGGCATCATACAAAGCATCGACACCTGCGTCTACCTGCGCAAAGGGGTAAACCCTATCGGCAATGGCAATCTGCTTTGCCTTGTACTTTACACGTGCCATAGCATTCACATAAATGCCCGACTCGTCAAAATTTTCTTGAATGCCACTGTGATTGTCAAAAGTATTCTTCTCGGTGTATCTGCCTACGCCCACACTCAAACCTGCATAAAGGTTCTCAACGGGCAGCGGAGCCAATGCCGAGAATCGTGCACCTATCATATTTGTAAACTTCACCTTATCTGTTTCATTCGACTCTTCTGCTGTGACGGTCATCGGCGTATGCGCTTCCAGTTCAACGCTGTAGTCCAATGACTTCAAGAACTGTGAGAAACCGCGTCCGTTTGAATTGAAGCTAAGGCCAGCCTTGAATCCAAGCATGTCCATGCCACCGCCGTCCATGATAGTGCGGGTGTAGCCAAAGCCTACGTTGAAGTCAACATTCTTGCTCACCGGCACCTTCACACCGATAGAAGGATTGATACGTCCCCAGCCTGTTCCTTCGCCACTTGTGAAGAAGTCGTAGCCTCCCTGCAGCGAAACATAGGGGGTGATACCCTTCATCGGGAAATCGACCTGGGCACGAACGAATGCCGGAATGCTTACCGAATTGAACTTGTCATCGACATATGCACCTGTACCCACGCCCAAATAGAACTGGTTGGAGAAGTGTTTGCCGAATTCAGGCTGTAAAGAGAAGAAGCCACCTCCACCTCTTTGCAGACCGAAATCATAACCAAGGTTGATGCCGAATTCAGTTGTTCCCTTCACATCCTTTTGTGCTGACATACCTAAAGCCCAAACTGATGCGATGACAAATAAAAAGATTTTTTTCATTGTAAAGTTTGCCTAATTTAATAAAAGCAGCGTCACGCCATTCCGTACATATATATATCACACGTTGCAAACACACGGTATCATTATAATAAGGTATAGCCATATATATAAATAAGGTATAGCCATATATATAATAAGGTATAGGGCATAATGTCCCTACAATACATTAAGTACAGAACGATAACGCTTTATCTAAGTTTTCGTATTTGCGACTTTCTTCAGAAGTCATTTGTATAACTCTCAGTTGTGATGTGTCTATCGTACACGTATTCACTTTTTGTGTTGTAATCTGTTTAGTTCTGTCTGTTTCTTATTACCTAATTTAATGTTTGACAATCCGTTAGCTCTCTCTTTCAATAAACGAAGCGTTCTTCACTCATTGTATATTACGATGCAAATTTAGTAAAAAAGGATGAATAAAAAGAAAAAAACAGGAAAATATACGATTAAAATATTGTGATACTGGAGTAAAACGTAATGTATTGATTAACTGCCCAGGAGGGTAAAGTCAAAAGTCTAAGCAGCACGCCCCGAAGGGGCAGAAGCACATAGCCCAGGGCAACGCCCTGAGGTAAAAAGCCACCAAAAACAATGCGCCCTGTAAGGGCAAAAGCGTTAATTATCAATGCTTTTGCCCTTACAGGGCGTTTTGCTATTTTCAATCCGTACACCCAAGGCGCTGCCTTGGGCTATGTGCTTATTGGGCTTTCAGCCCGTATAATTGAGTTTTGACTCACCCTCCTCCTACTATTTGCATTGCCTATTCAATCTCAAACTTAACTATTAACATCATCACTCGAAATGTCGGATGAAGCAACATAAATATACCCGGTTTCCAAAAGGAGTCCTTTTGGAGTGCAAAAGGGGTCGTTTTGGACTGCAAAAGGAGTCCTTTTACAATGCAAAAGGAGCCCTTTTGGAATGCAAAAGGACTCCTTTTTGCGATGACATGCAGCACAGCTGATGTATCATTAAAAAATATGCGTGATGTATCTACAGCGTATCTACACCTCAACTGAGGCGCAGCCGCCCGACTCTTTATACTAATCCAGCGGCTCGGTCTTCAACTCCACTACCCCACCCGTTGCAGGGTCGAGGATGATGTGCGATGTAAACTTCTTGCCGAACAAGGCTCCATTGAGCATCTCAACGGTGCCGAACTGTGCGGCATCGGTCTCGTAATAGCCCAACGGCTTGCCCTCTGCTGTAGCCAACGTGATGCGGATGTGTCCAGGACGTGCCACGCCGAGGTTGAAGCCGTCCTTCATCTTGGCAACTTCGGCAGGTGTTTCGGGCAGCGGCTTCGACGACTCTGTGTCCTCAATGTTGGCATACACGGGTTCGCCCGAATAGTCGTCGGCAGCACAAAGGCCGAAACTCTTTGAGAAGCGGAACACTATGGGACGCAGATTTTCCTTTGTCGGAATGAAGCTGATGACGGTTGCCGTGGTGTCGACGGTTGTTTTGCCCTGGAAGAGCTGCATGAGTGCCGCCTCCTGAGTGGCAAGCTGGCTGTACATCAGGCGCAACTGCTCGCCGTCCTTCGGCATAAAGTCGGCCTCACCACGCGACAGCTGCGAGCGCGAATCGCGTATGTCGTATATCTCCTGTGCCACGAGCTGTGCCATCTTGGGCAGGTTGCCAGCCGAGAGAATGTCCTGGCTCATATAGTCGCGGGGGTTGAGCGGAGCCTTGCGGGGCGACGGCACGAAGGCAGCAGGGGCCTTGGCACGCTGCGCCTTGGTGTTGATTGCGAGCAACGAACCGTCGGGTGCGCAGTCGACTGAGAGTATACTGTGCTTCTTGTCGATAGCTACTGTGTACCGGCGGTCGGCATCGGCACGTCCCTCCGAGCTGAACGACACGCCGACGATGCGATAAGCAGTCTGCTGGGTGCTTACACCTGCCTTGCCGAAGTACAGCTGCGAGAATCCGGCAAGCTGTCCCGGCTGGGTCACGGTTTTCTCTACAAGCACCTGCATACGCACCGCTGTCTTGGGCAGCGAATACGACAAACCGTCAACGGGCTTGTCGCCACCAGCCATTGCCGACGTTGCGGCTAAGGCTGAGAGTAATATAGTTGATAGTATCTTCATATTTACTTATATCTTGTTAACTCGTATCTTGTCAACTTATGTCTTCTCTTAATACATAGCCTTGAACGCTTCGGGCAGCGCGGCGATAATGTCGCTTGCCACGAGCGACTCCTTGCCCACTCGCTGCGCGGCTATGTCGCCTGCCAATCCGTGCAGATACATGCCCACAATGCAGGCGTTCTTGCGCGAATATCCACGTGCCAGAAGTCCCGTGATGATTCCGGTGAGCACGTCGCCGCTGCCTGCTGTAGCCATACCCGAATTGCCCGTAGTGTTGAACATAACGTTGCCGTCGGGCATGCAAAGCGCCGTGTGATGACCCTTCAGCAATATATAGGCGCGAAGATTCTCTGCCATGTCGCGCGCTACAGCCAGACGCTCGCCGTCGCTGTGGCTTGCCGTGCCCGCCAGGCGGTCGAGCTCGCGCGGATGCGGGGTCATAATCATGTTGTCGGGCAGCTGGCTTATCCACATACCGTGCGACCCGAGCATGTTCAAGGCATCGGCATCGAGCACCACCGGACATTGTGTCTGCTGCAACTGCGACATCAATGCGAGCGCCGAACCTTCGTCGCGACCCAGTCCCGGACCTATGCCTACGGCGTTGAACTCTTCGGTTGATATCGCCTCCGAATAATAGTTCTCGCTGTCGGGATGAACTATTGCCTCGGGTACTGACATTTGCATTATCGCGTAGTTGCAACGTGGAGTGAGCGTAGTCACCTTGCCCACACCGCTGCGCAAGCATGCCCGTGTGGCGAGTACGGCAGCTCCAGCCATGCCTTCGCTTCCGGCTATGAGCAGCGCGTTGCCCATCATGCCCTTATGGGCGAAATCGTCGCGGCGCAACATCATCTGTCGCACGAGGTCGGCCTCAACTGTTGAGTAGGCGGAAGGAATGCTCTTGATGTAATCTTTCGACAGACGTATGTCGAGCACACGCACCACTCCGAGGTATTGCTGGCAATCGGCAAACAGCATTGCCAGCTTCTTCATCTGCAGAGTGAGCGTAACGTCGGCGCGTACTATGGCCATCGACGGCACACCGGCATTGTCTTCGGTCATCAGTCCTGACGGAATGTCGATGCTGACAACGCGTGCCGGCGACTGGTTGATGTACTTTACGAGCGAGACGAAGCCGCCCTCCAATGGTTTGTTGAGTCCCGAACCGAACAATCCGTCTACTATCAGCGTCTGTTCGGTGAGTTTTGGCGGGTCAAAATTGGTAGACACCTCTGTGAAACGGTGTATCAAGCCCTCGCTAACGAGTCGGTCACGGTTCTTGGCACATTCATCCGAGAGATGACCGTGTACGTTGAACAGATAAGCATCAACGCTATAGCCCTTCTCAGCAAGCATGCGCGACACCGCCAATGCGTCGCCGCCATTGTTGCCAGGACCTGCAAACACCACAACCGGTGTGCCTTGAGGCCACTGCTGTTGAATGGCTGCGGTGATGGCACGCGCTGCACGCTCCATCAAATCTATCGATGCTATCGGCTCATGTTCGATTGTATACTTGTCGAGCTCGCGTATCTGCGCTCCTGTTAGTATCTTCATAATTCTATAAGGTATTTTTATGGATTTTGCACTTCTGTCGTCTTCCACGCCATACGAGTGTGGTCGAAATGACTGTGCGACTGTGCAAAAATACAAAAATAAAAGGAAATAGTAGCCCTAACTACCGTAAAAAGGGCTTAAAATGATATATTATGAAACGTATGGGCACAAAAAAAGGGGCTCCGCTGAGTCCCAACCTTTGTTAACCTTAAATCTAATACCATGAAAAACATTGCAAAGATACGCTCATTTTAAGATACGGCAAAATTTTGATTACAATTTTTTGTTAACGAGCACAATTTCAAAGTATTTTATTGATTTGTATCAACAGGTTTGCAATATTTGTTGTATATTTGCAGCAGATAAACTGCATCCTGGCTATTGAAGCCTTTTTCATTACGCTTTGCTGCAATATCAATGTACTAAAAAAGAGGAAACGTGTACAATGAACAATATGAACACGACAACAAAGCAACAGCTTAAAGCTACAATAATAGCATGTATAGCGGTCGTAACCATAACCTTACTGGTATGCAATCCAAAGCAAAGCAATAACGATATGGCGCAAAACGGCAACATGCGGTGGCTCGACGATTCTATTGCAGCACTCGCTCCGTCGGCTCTGCAAGCCATAGAGCGTGGCATGAACGAGGTCGGCGACAGCACGACTTACTACGAGTACATGCTGCGGAAGGCTTTCTTCTACAGTCTGACTGAGCACCCCGAGCGTGCCGACACGCTCATCGACAGCGTCAAGACATTCGTAACACAGCAGGACGACGGCTATTACGCCACCAACGGAACGTGCCTCTCGCCACGGCTCAACTCGCTTATGGCTGGCGCAAAGGCTTGCCAGGCGGCGCGCGACATGAGTTGTCATCGCGACCCGCGACGCATTGTAGCCCTCAATAAAGAAACTTACAATCTGCTGCTCAACAGCAACAGCAAGCACAATCTGCCCAAGACGTGCGCCAATATGGCTGACGCCTACCTGTTGTGCAACGACCTTCCCAACGCAGCCAAGTGGTATAGGCGTGCGCTTTTTCTCGTCGACTCGCTCAATTTGCCCCAAAAGGAGAACATAACGCTATACATGGGACTGGCACAGATTTACGTTACGCTGCGCAACTACGACAAAGCCAAGCTCTACTACGACCAGACCGAACCTCACGTCAAGGAAATGTCACCCTCGATGCAGGCTTATTATATCAACAATCTGGGCAACTACTACTACCAAGACGACTATAAGAATGCGCTACAGAGCTTCTTGCGCATGAAGAAAATGCTCGAACAGCACGGCATGATGCGCACGTTCGACATGTACTTGTGCAAGATCAATCTGGCTGACGTGTACCTTAACCTCGGCAAACTGAACGATGCTACTGCCATGCTGGATGATGTAGAACCTTACTTCAGAGCGCAAGGCGACAACACATCCATTTATTATTGCAACACAATACGCTTCGGTATTGCCGTGAGAGCAGGCAGAATGCACGAAGCCGAGCGCATTATGGCTGACAAGACCGATGACTCGCTCATACCATACACGCTTGTAAACATACGCAACAAATACAAACGCAGATACTACGAACTCACCGGCGACTACGACAAGGCATACGCTTTGCTCAACAGGTCGATAGCCTACAACGACTCTATCGAACACAACCTCTCCAAAATGCGAACCGCCGAGATAATGTCGCGTTTCACTACCGACACGCTGCAGTTGCACCACGACCTCGCCATTGAGCACAAGAACGCCGAGATACAGAGCATAAAGTTCACCAGCACATTGGCCATTTCAATCGCCGTTACATCCATTCTGCTGCTCATACTGTGGGTTCTGTATCTTCGCAAACGCCGTTTCAAGGTGCAGCTGAGCATGATGAACCTCAAGCTCGACAACGTTCGCAACCGCATATCGCCCCACTTCATGTTCAATGTGCTCAACAACAGAATCATAAAGTCGGACGCCAAGGAGACCAACGAGCTTACCGAGCTGGCACAACTGATTCGTGCCAACCTCGATATGTCGAGCACTTTGGGCGCAGAACTGCAAAAGGAGCTGGAGTTTGTGCAGCAATACGTACGCGTGGAAAGCTATCTGATGGGCGACGACTTCCACTTCAACATCGACATTGCGCCCGATGTGGATGCCAGCAGCGTCAGGATTCCGTCGATGTTCATACAGATTATGACCGAGAACTCTATCAAACACGCCCTCCGAAACAAGGAAGGCATCAAGCTATTGAGCATTACCGTAAGACACGAACACAACAATACGGTGATAAGAGTGACCGACAACGGACCGGGATTCAATCCAGTCACACTACGCCGCAAGACCGGTATGAACATCATTTCGCAAACCATAGCTGTGATAAATTTGCACAACAAGGACAAAATAAGGTCTGACATACACAACATCTACAGCTCTGACGGAAAGCAAATCAAGGGGTGCGAGGCTATGCTGAAAGTGCCCGACGGAGTGAAAATAGAGTGAAACAAACAAAGCTACTGAGTGAAACAAACAATAAAAAACCAACAATATAAACAAACTAGGATATGAACATCATCATTATTGACGACGACCGGAAGGCTGCTGAGACCCTTAAGAGCAAGCTGACAGAATACGATGAAATAGAAATCATCGGTATGGCGCACAACGGAATGGACGGACTAAGGCTGTATAACGACAGCAAACCCGATCTGATGTTTCTCGATGTGGACATGCCCGACATCTCTGGTATTGAATTTCTTGAGCGCATAGACATGAATGCGAGCCACCATTGCCGCGTCGTTATGTACACTGCACACAGCCGATACATGCTGTCGGCATTCCGCAACAAGGCTTTCGACTATCTTCTGAAACCCATCAACGATGCCGAACTGCGCACAATCATACGCCGGGTGTGCATCGACATGAGCACCGAACAGCCACGCACGCCGTCCACTCCAGCCACTCCTGCAGCCCCGACAATCATCGGCGACGGCATAGCAAGGCGCAACGACGGCAAATACATTGTCTATACCAATACCGTCGACTTCCGTCTGGTAGACATCAACGACATCGGACTCTTCGCATACAACAGCGATTTGCGTGTGTGGGAGGTGACTCTGGCAGGCGAGAAACACCCTATCCGACTGAAACGAAACATAAACAGCGATATGCTTCTGGCTCTCAACGACACACTTGTGCGTGTAAGCCAGAAGCATATCATAAACATCATATATCTGATGGAAGTGGCTGACAACACCTGTCATTTCTATCCTCCATTCGATATGTTGCAAGAAGTGAAGGTAGGACGATTCTTCCGCAAGAAACTGATCGACCGTTTCAGCAGCTTCTAATCCTACCTAATCATTACACAAGGGCAACATCGCCATCGGTGATGCCCTACCTTATCATTACACAAGGGCTATACCGCCATCAGTGATGTTGATCAGCCGGCGGCGGTATAGGTCGCCAATGGCACGCTTATACACCTTTTTGCTCACCTGGAAGCGTCGCTTTATGTCTTCAGCATCGCTGCGGTCGCCCAGGTCGCACACTCCTCCGTTGTCCTTAAGATACTGCAACAGCGTCTCCGAGAAGTCGAGTGTCTGCTGGCGTCCGGTAGGTTGCAGCGTCACATCAATCTTGCCGTCGGGTCGCACCGTATTGATATATCCCTTCACACGGTCGCCTGTGTGCAGATAGCGGAACACTTGGTCCTCGTAGACAAGTCCCGGATAGCAGTTGTCGATTATCACCTTGAATCCCATCTCGGTCTTCTGCCACACCAGCAGGTCAACTTCCTGTCCGTGATTGTAGAAAGGATGGCGCTCGGCAAAGTAGCGTTCCACCTTGGCAGAAGCCACGATGCGATAGCTCTCCTCGTCGATATGCACATGCACAATATAGCTTTCGCCCTTCTGCATACGCTTCTTCTGCTCGCGGAAGGGGCAGAAGAGGTCCTTCATCAGTCCCCAGTTGAGGAAAGCTCCGTACTCGTTGACCCACGAGACTTCCAAATAAGCGAAGTCGCCGACCTTACAAAGCGGGTGCTCAGTAGTAGCGACGGGACGCTCTTCCTGGTCGAGGTATACGAACACTTCAAGTTCGTCGCCTGGTTTTGTACCCTCCGGTACATAACGTTTGGGCAATAATATCTCGCCCTCATCACCGCCGTCGAGGTACAATCCGAAGTCTACCTCCTTCACAACGGTCATCTTATTGTAATCGCCAAGTTTTATCATAAAGTTCTATTTGTAAACAGTTAAACAATTAATTAGCTATAGGACAGCAACAATACAACATGTTGAAAGCCCTAATAGTTTATAGACCGAAATGCAATAGCTCAACAAATGCGGGCTGAAAGCCCAATAATCACATAGCCCAGGGCAACGCCCTGGGTAAGAGAACAAGCACAATCTTGCGCCCTGCAAGGGCAAAAGCTCTTTTCATCAATGCTTTTGCCCTTACAGGGCGCATTGTTATTTGGAATTAATCTCCCCAGGGCGCTGCCCTGGGCTATGTACTTCTGCCCCTTCGGGGCGTACTGCTTGCGTCCCAATTGTCTTATCCTTGTTAAACTATTCTATTATTACACTATATCGTTCTTCACTTCACTTTCCTCTGCATCCTTTATCTGTCCGTCCTCAATATGTATTGTGCGGTCGGTGATGCTTGCCAGATGCTCGTCGTGAGTGACGATGACGAAGGTCTGGCCGAAGCGGTCGCGCAGGTCGAAGAAGAGCTGGTGGAGTTCGGCCTTGTTCTTTGAATCGAGCGAACCCGACGGTTCGTCGGCGAAGACTACTGCCGGATTGTTGACAAGTGCACGTGCTACGGCAACGCGTTGTTTCTCTCCACCCGACAGTTCGGCAGGCTTATGCGATGCACGTTCAGCCAGTCCCATGAACTCAAGGAGTTCCATGGCGCGCTTCTTGGCTTCAGCCTGGCTCTTGCCGCCTATGAATGCCGGTATCATAACATTCTCGAGGGCTGTGAATTCGGGCAGAAGCTGATGAAACTGGAACACGAATCCTATATGACGGTTGCGGAAATCGCTCAACTTCTTTGTCGAAAGGCTGCGCACATCTACCCCATCGACAACGATTTCGCCGCTGTCCGGACTGTCGAGTGTGCCCATTATCTGCAACAATGTTGTCTTGCCGGCGCCGCTCGGACCGACAATGCTCACCACCTCACCCTTGTTGATGTGGAGGTCGATGCCCTTGAGCACCTGAAGCGAGCCGAAACTCTTTGTTATTCCTTTAATGTCAATCATATTGAATTTTGAATTTTGAGTTTTGAATTTTGAATTGTTCTCGGCTACGCCTGCGATTGTGAATTATTCAATTTTGAATTTTGAGTTTTGAATTTTGAGTTGTTCTCGGCTACGCCTGCGATTTTGAGTTATTCATTTTTGAATTTTCAATTACAGCTTCTTCTTTATCCACTTGCCGATAGCCTCGTATGCACTATGCTCCTCGGTATGTTGCGGCTGTGCGAAGGTCATTTCGTCCATAGCATCGCCGTGCTGGTCGGGGAATATTATCATGATGTTGGAGCCCGAGAAGTGGCGTGTTATCTCGTCGGGCAGGAACTCCAGCGCGTTCTTATACGACACTGTGCCCTTGCGCGCGGTGACTACTACAAACAGATTGTCGGCTGATATGGATGCAGCCAGGCTTGGCATCTCTGCCCAGTGCGCCATCTTGGTGTACGACACGCGCATGTCGTGATGGCGGCTGAGCACATAGTTCTCTATCAGCGGCAGCACATCCTCGCGACCGAAGAACTCCGTGTGGCACTCCAGATTGCTGCCCAACCGGCACAAGCGTTCAAGCCATCGGTAGAATCCCGGTTCAAACTGCCCCCTTGAAGGTACAGCTACCTGTATGCGGCGTATTGTGGCGAGCGGCTGGGTGAGTCGTGCCATGATGATCTGGCTGTTGAGTCCGTTGAACAGACTTTGATGAAACTCGCCCCAGAATTTCTGCGACACCTCGGGATGCATGTGCATACCGATGAGTATTTCTGTTGCGCGGAACTCCTTATAGGCATGGCGTATGCCGTTGGCGATGTTCGCCGCCACGCGCACTTGGGTCTGCATGTGTATGTCGGCAGCCGCTGCATATTGCGTCATGCGCTCCAGCAGGCGCTGACCCTGCTCCTGCTTGCGCGGCATGTCATCGTCGTCGTACACCACATTGAGTCCCACCATCTGCGTAGTGTTCTTTGGACTGCGCATCATCATAGCCAGATTGACCAGTCGCTGGGCATATTCAGGATAGCGCATGGGTATGAGCACCTTCTCCTCGCTTTCGTTTGCCGTAGTGTCTTCGGGCATTTCCTTGTCACGCAAGGTTATCTGCTGCGCCGCGCGTTCGGTCACTATGGTGGAGATGATGCACGTGAAGAGTATCATTATTACCACTCCGTTGAGCATATCGTCGGTGACGAGCGGCACGCCCGGCTCCACCTCCATCTTCATGCCCACCATCACCATGGCAATGGCGCCCGCAGCGTGTGCCGACGTGAGTCCGAACATCATATTGCCCGACGATACGGGCAGGCGGAACAGCCTACCGGCGAGATAGGCAGCCACTGCCTTGCCCACCGTTCCGAACACTACTATCATTATCACTACGCCCACTATGCCGCCTCCGGCAAACAGCAGTCGCAGATTGATGAGCATGCCCACACCTATAAGAAAATAAGGTATGAATAGCGCATTGCCTATGAACTCGATGCGGTTCATCAGCGGCGAGACGTGCGGAATGAAGCGGTTGAGGATGAGTCCTGCCACGAAGGCTCCGAAGATGCCCTCCAGTCCGACGGCTTCACTTAGCGCAGCGCTCATGAACAGCATCGACATCACGAAGATAAACTGCATCACGGCATCGCTGTAACGGCGCAGAAACCATCGTGCCAGGCGCGGTATGAGCACCACCATGAGCACGCAGTAGCCCACAAACTTGCCCACAAACCACAGCCAGAACATCACTCCCGTGTTGCCGCCGTATGCCGCCACTATTGCAGCCAACGACACCAGCGCCATAAGCAGCGATATCATCGACGAGCCTACCGACAACGTGACGCTGGGCTTGCGCTGCAGTCCGTATCTGCCCACGATGGGATAGGCTATCAGCGTGTTTGAAGCCATGATGCAACCCAGCAGCAACGAGGCGAGCACCGAATAGTGCAGCACCGTCATACATGCCACGTATGTCATGATGAAGGGCACGGCGAAGGTGAGCAGTCCGAACACTCCGAAGCGCCCCTTGTTGCGCCTTACGCCCTCGATGTCCATCTCGAGCGAGGCAAGAAACATGATATAATAGAGTCCTACCTTGCCAAACAGCTCGAAAGAGTCGTCGCGCACCAGTATGTTCAGACCATACCGACCCACGGCAACACCTGCCAGCACCATTCCGATGATGTGCGGAATGCGCAGCTTGCCCATCACTATCGGGGCAAACAGAATGATGAGCATCACCACGAAGAAGATGAGTGTGGGGTCGGTTATTGGAAAACAACTGGCTATATCGGTCATGTCGGCTTGAGTTTGGGTTCTACATCGTGGGGTGCTGGATTATCATAACTCTTGCAAAGTTACGGAAATTCCGTTTAAAACATTCATAAAGCCTTGTAAACTTGACGTATGGGCACAAAAAAAAAGCGGACAAGTCTTGAAAACCTGTCCGCTTATCGGAGTGGGCGTTGACGGATTCGAACCGCCGACCCTCTGCTTGTAAGGCAGATGCTCTAAACCAGCTGAGCTAAACGCCCGATAGCTTCAATCATTACTCTTAGCAGTATTGCTTAGTTCTTTAAAGCGAGTGCAAAGGTATAGCTTTTTTCTGTAACCTCCAAATGTTTTTCCGTCTTTTTTCAAGAAAAATCAAAAAAACTTTTCAAAAGGACTCCTTTTGCCCTCCAAAAGGGCTCCTTTTACCTTCCAAAAGGACTCCTTTTGCTCATCAAAAGGACTCGTTTTGCACACCAAAAGGACTCCTTTTTTTTTAGTGTTTAATTTTTAATGATTAATGTTTAATTTTTGATTGCTATTTATAGTTGTAATAGGTGCAAACTTTTCGTTCATATTCCACAATAATTATATAAAAGGGGCGTTATACGAATGTGTTTAAACGCATATACATATATATAATAGCCACTCTGACGCTTACGCTTGTCTCCCTACGGAGCCATGCGCAATACGACGTGGCTTTCAGCCATTACTTCGACATGGAGCCGTCGTTCAATGCCGCATCCGTGGGCAAGGAGTCGAAGCTCAACGTTTCGGCGGCTTATGCAATGGACTTTGCCGGATTCAAGCACAACCCTCGCACCATGTACGTCGGGGCGGATATGCCGCTGTATTTCCTTAAGTCGTATCACGGAGTGGGCTTGCAGTTCATGAACGAAAAGATCGGACTGTTCACCCATCAGCGTCTCGCCCTACAGTATGCCTTGCGCCTTAAGATGTTCGGCGGGCAACTGGCGGCGGGCGTATCTGCCGGTCTGCTAAGCGAAACGTTCGACGGAACCCAGATCGACCTTGAAGACACGAGCGACCCGGCTTTCACTTCGTCGAAACTCGACGGCAACTCGCTCGACCTGGGCGCTGCCCTATACTATACCCACCGCAACTGGTACGCCGGACTGTCGGTGCAGCACCTCAACTCGCCGCTCATCAATCTGGGCGACAAAAATGAATTGCAGGTTGACGCCACCTATTATCTCACGGGCGGATGCAACATACGATTGCGCAACCCGTTCGTCACGATAAAGCCCTCGCTACTCGTTCGTACCGACGCAACGGCATGGCGAGCCGACGTCACGGGGCGCATAGTCTACGCCACCGACCGCAAGATGATGTACGGCGGCGTGAGCTACTCGCCTACCAACTCGGTGACGTTTCTCGTAGGCGGACGTGTCCACGGAGTGCTGCTGGGCTACTCCTACGAGATGTACACGTCGGGCGTAAATCCCGGCAACGGCAGTCACGAACTGTACGTGGGCTATCAGGTTGACCTCAATCTCGGCAAGAAAGGACGCAATCTGCACAAGAGCGTGAGGACGCTGTAGGAGTTTTGAATTTTGAGTTTTGAATTTTGAATTGGTCGGCTTCGCCGATTAGGAATTGTTCAATTTTGAATTAGCAAGGCTCAGCAATGACCAGTAAGGTTTTAAAGAAAGGCTCAGAAAGGCCCAGCAATGCCCATTAAGGCTTAAAAAGGCTCAGTAAAAGATTAATAATACAAAATAGATGAATACAAGAAAAAGCATATTGATTACGGGCATCGTGGTGTTCACCATGATACTCAGCGGTTGCTTCGGCGGCAAAATGGCTACGTCGGGCGGACGCGGAGGCGAAGTTGTAGGCGTAGGTGGCCGCAGCTTTGTCGAACCTACACCTTACGGCATGGTGAAAGTGCCGCGCGGATACCTGCACATGGGCATTGATGCCCAGGACTCATTGTGGGGCAAGCAGACACCTGTAAAGGACATTTCGGTAGACGGATTCTGGATGGACGAGACCGAAGTGACCAACTCAAAGTACAAGCAGTTTATCACGTGGGTGCGCGACAGCATTATACGCACACGTCTTGCCGATCCGCAGTATGGAGGTGACGAGACGTACATGATAACCGAAGACCGCTACGGTGAACCCGTCACTCCGCATATCAACTGGAAGAAACCGCTGCCACGCAAACCCAACGAGGACGAGTTGCGCGCCATTGAGAGTGTCTACACCCGCAATCCCATTACGGGCGAGAAGATGCTCGACTATCGTCAGCTCAACTACCGATATGAGGTGTACGACTATACAGCTGCCGCTCTGCGCCGCAATCGTCTGCGCCCCGAAGAGCGTGTGCTCAACACCGACATTCAAATCGACCCGAACGAGGTAGTGATGATTTCGAAAGACACAGCCTACGTCGACGACGAGGGACGTGTTGTTCGCGAGACTATCAACCGACAGCTCTCGGGTCCGTGGGACTTCCTCAACACATACATCGTCAACGTCTATCCAGACACCACCTGTTGGGTCAACGACTTCCAGAACGCCGACAACGAGACCTATCTGCGCAACTATTTCTCTAATCCCGCATACAACGACTATCCCGTTGTGGGCGTAACGTGGGAGCAGGCCAACGCATTCTGCGCATGGCGCACGGAATATCTGCTGAAGGGTCTGGGCCCGGAGGCACGCTACGTGCAGCGCTATCGTCTGCCGACAGAGGCAGAATGGGAGTATGCAGCACGCGGAAAGTCGGGCACGGAATTCCCTTGGGAGGACAAGAGCGTGAAGAGTGGCGACGGCTGTTTCTTCGCTAACTTCAAGCCCGACCGCGGCAATTACACCAAGGACGGCAACCTTATCACTTCGAAGGTGGGCATCTACCAGGCCAACAGCAACGGACTGTTCGACATGGCGGGCAACGTGGCTGAATGGACCAGCACCATATACACCGAGGCTGGAGTGGAAGCTATGAACGACCTTAACCCAACGCTCGTGTACAACGCTGCCAAGGAAGACCCCTACCGACTCAAGAAGAAGAGCGTACGCGGAGGTTCGTGGAAAGACCCCGAATCGTTCATACGCTCGGCATGGCGCACTTGGGAGTATCAGAACCAACCGCGCAGCTACATCGGATTCAGATGTGTGCGCAGCCTTGCCACTACCTCAAGCGCCAAGGAGCGGATGAAGGGTAAAAATGGAAAAAGATAAAAGGGTAAAAAAGTAAAAGAGTAAAAAGGTAAAAAAGTAAAAAGGGATAGTTAAACAAAACATAAGGCTATGACAGTTTACAGCAAATACAATATAGTTTACCATCTGCAGAAGTGGATGGACAGCGTTCCCGGACAGACGTTCCTCAACTATGCCTATAGCTGGGGTGCTTCTATAGTAATTCTCGGCACCTTGTTCAAGCTGACTCACTTGCCGGGTGCCAATCTGATGATGTTCGTAGGTATGGGCACGGAGGTCATCGTGTTCTTCCTCTCGGCGTTCGACCGCCCGTTCGACAAGACCCAAGACGGTCGCGAACTGTCTACTCATTATGATATGGAGGGCGAGTATGGCGGCGAGACTACAGCATCGGCAGCCGCTCATAACGTGAATGCAGCGGTATATAATACGAATTCAGTTGCTTCCAATACCAACGCTGCTGCACCTAATGCCAACGCTGCTGCTTATAATATAAATAATGTGGAGAATGCTCAGAACGCTCAAGGCGCTCCCGTAGCAGGCGCTAATATTATAATAGGTGGCACATCGGGCGCACAGTCTTTGGATATGGGCACCACTCCCGAGATGGCTTCGCAGTTGGCAGATGCACAGACCGGCTATCTCGAAGAGCTGAAGCGTCTCACCGAGACTCTGCAGAAGGTGTCGGAGCAGAGCGTACGTCTGACTCGCGACAGCGAGGAAATGGAGAACCTCAACCGTACTCTCACCGGAATTTGCAAAGTCTACGAGATGCAACTCAAGGGTGCAAGCCAGCAAATCGGCACCATCGACGAGATAAACGAGCAGAGCCGACGCATGGCACAGAACATCGAACAGCTTAACAGCATCTATGCACGCATGATTGAGGCTATGACTGTGAACATGCAGTTAAAGGTAAAAGAGTAATAGAGTAAAAAAGTAAAAGAGTAAAAAGGTAAAAGAGTAAAAGAGTAAAAGCAACTCAAAATTGAATAATTAAAAATCGCAGGCGCAGCCAAGAACAATTCAAAACTCAAAACTCAAAATTCAAAATTCCAATAAATGGCAATAAAGAAACGACCTATTTCTCCTCGCCAGAAGATGATAAACCTCATGTATCTGGTGCTCATGGCAATGCTTGCGCTGAACATTTCGACCGAAGTGCTCAACGGATTCTCTATTGTCGAGGAGAGTCTTAACCGCACTACAGCCAACTCATCGAAGGAGAACGAGGTGCTGTATGCCGACTTTGCCGAACAGATGAAGGCCAATCCGCAGAAGGTGAAGGAGTGGTTTGACAAGGCTACGGCGGTGAAGCGAATGAGCGATTCTATATACAACTACGCCCAACAGCTCAAGATCGAAATAGTGCGCGAGGCTGATGGCAAGGATGCCGACGTAGCCAATATAAAGAACAAGGACGACCTTGAGGCGGCAAGCCACGTGATGCTGGCACCCGGCACGGGTCAGGGCGGACGACTGTTCCGTGCCATCAACTCGTTCCGCGAGCGCATTCTCACGATGGTGACCGACCCTCATCAGCGCTCAATCATCGAGAGCAACCTCACCACAAAACTCCCTGCGAAGGCTCACACGATGGGCAAGAACTGGCAGGAGTATATGTTTGAGGATATGCCTGTGGCTGGTGCCGTGACACTTCTGTCTAAGTTGCAGAGCGATGTGCGCTATGCCGAGGGCGAAGTGTTGCACTCGCTCGTGGCAAACATCGACATGAAGGACATTCGTGTAAACCGACTCAGCGCATTCGTCATTCCCGAATCGCGCACCGTAATCAGCGGCGACCAGTTTGCAGCACAGATTGTCATGGCTGCCGTTGACACCACACAGCAACCTGAGATATACGTTGGCGGACGACGCATCAGCAACGGACTCTATCGCTTCACAGCCAATGGCGTGGGCGAACATTCGTTTGGAGGATACATCACCATGCGCGACGGAGCCGGCAATACAATACGACGCGACTTCACACAGAAGTACACTGTAGTGGCACCAAGCGCTACCGTGTCTGCCGACCTTATGAACGTGCTCTACGCAGGCTATGACAATCCTATCAGCGTGAGCATTCCCGGTGTTCCGCTCAGTGCTGTTCAGGCTTCTATGTCGGGCGGAGCATTGCGCAGCATAGGTATGGGCCGCTACATAGCACGACCCACAACGGTAGGCAGCGATGTCACCATTAATGTGGCAAGCAACAACGACGGACGCTCACGACAGATGGGCAAGTTCACATTCCATGTACGCAAGTTGCCCGATCCGGCTGCTTATATACAGATAGGCAGCGACCGTTTCCGTGGCGGCTCAATGTCTAAGGCTTCGCTTATGGGCACCAGCGGCATCAAGGCAGCCATCGACGACGGCATACTCGACATACAGTTCCGCGTGACGGGATTCGAAACCGTATTCTTCGACAATATGGGCAACGCCGTACCAATGGCTTCCAACAGCGCCAACTTCACCGACCGACAGCGCGAAACGTTCCGCAAGCTGTCACGCGGCAAGCGATTCTACATATCGCGCATTACTGCTGTGGGTCCCGACGGCATCACACGCAAGCTCAACGGAGCTATGGAGGTGATTGTGAAATAAACGTAATGAATTATCGTAGAAATGAAATAAACGTAAACAAAGCACAATGAAAAGACTACTCTCTATATTGTTCATTGCTCTGCTCTGCACCGATATGGTGTCGGCGCAGCCCGCTGCACGCCTTCGCGAGCAGGCTAAAAAGCAACAGCAGACTACTCAGGGACTGAGTCTGCGCGCTCAGATATCTTTCCCTACGCAGAAGGCTGCCGATGAGGATGTGGCTTGGCGACGTGATATCTATCGCGAACTCGATCTCAACAACGAGGCTAATGCCGGACTGTACTACCCCGTTGAGCCTATTGGTCAGCAGATGAGCCTCTTCACTTACATCTTCAAGCTGGTGATGCGACGCGCCATTCCTGCCTACGAGTATCGTCTCGACGGCAACGAAGTGTTCGACGAGGCTTCGAAGATCAACCTTAAGGCGTTTCTCGACAACTACCACATCTACTACGAACGTACCGATCGTGGCACCCATATCGACGACAGCGACATCCCGTCGCGCGAGGTTACTGCCTATTACATCAAGGAGTCGGCTTACTACGACGACCATAACGCCATGTTCCATACCAAGGTTCTGGCACTGTGTCCTATACTTAAGCGTGAGGACGATTTCGGCGATGCTGCCACAAGCTATCCGCTCTTCTGGGTGCGCTACGACGATTTGGCTCCATATCTCACCAAGCAGACCATCATGACGAGCAATCTCAACAATGCCGCCACAATGTCTGTCGACGACTTCTTCACCAAGAATATGTATCGTGGCAAGATATACAAGACCACCAATATGCTCGGCAAAACCATTGCACAGTACTGCCCTAACGACTCGGCTGTAGCCAAAGAGCAGCGCAAGATTGAGAAACAGCTGAAGGATGTGCAGCAGAGTGTGTGGGGCAAACCGGAACCTAAAGACTCGCTCGACAGCATAGCACAGTTGGACAAGAAGGCTGCCAGGACTCTTGCCAAGCGCAATCGTCGTGCCACAAGAAGCAAGGCAATAAAGGTGAAGGCTTCGCGTCCGTCGCGCAGTTCGTCTGTTTCGTCAGGCTCTTCGGCTCGTGTCACCGTGCGACGCCAGCGCCACTAATACACCTTATATATTATATAGTATAACAATAACAACAATAAAAACTATTAGAGTATGAAAAGAATCTTCACATCAGCGGCAGTTGCAATCGTTATGTTGCTTGCTGCCACAAGTGCTCAGGCACAGATAAAGTTCGGATTGAAGGGCGGTCTTAACGTGACCGACATGAGTCTGAGCAAAGAAGTGTTTAACGCCGACAATCAGGCAGGCTTCTTCATCGGTCCGACAGTCAAGTTCTCATTGCCCCTTATTGGTCTGGGCATCGATGCAGCAGCACTCTACGACCAGCGTCAGGCAAAGGTTAAGGGCGAGGTAGGCTACGAACAGATTTATAGAGAAGAGCGTTCGCTTGACTCGAAATACATCAACATACCCATCAACCTACGCTATGGCATCGGACTGGGTTCGGTTGCCAGCCTCAACTTTTTTGCCGGTCCGCAGTTCGGATTCAATGTTGGCAAGAAGCATCAGGAGCTTGTCGACGATGCCACATGGAATCTTAAGTCGTCGGCTTTCAGCGTAAACGTAGGTGCCGGCGTTACCATTGCCAGCCACTTCGAACTCTATGCCAACTACAACATCGCTTGCGGACGCACTGGCGACGTCACTTTCTCGGATGCAGTAGACAAAGTATTCAAGAAGAACGGACGCGCCAACGCATGGCAGATTGGACTGGCGTACTATTTCTAACGAAAGTTGAGAATTGAGAGTTGAGACTTGAAAGTTATGATATGCTTTTGTTGATAACATTATCGGTTTTATAATTATAAAAGGTAATCATAACTTTCGATTTTCAACTATCAACTCTCAACAATAAAAAAAAGGACTGTCACACGATTGTGACAGTCCTTTTTTATTGTATTTGATAATGTAGTATTGTATTACTTCATCATTTCGTTGAACTCTTCGAGAGTTACCTCCTTGTTGTTCAGAGTAACTGTAGACTTCAGAGCTGCAGCGAGCTTAACGTCAATAGCACGCTCGATGAAGTTGTCAATAGCCTCGCGCTTCTTCAGAAGCTCGTTAGCGTAGTTGTCAACGTACTCATCAGGAACGTTCGACATGCCGTACTGAGCGAACTGCATGCGTGCCATCTCCTTGGCAGCGTTCTTGATGTCAGCGTCCTCAACCTTGATATCGTTAGCCTTAACGAGCTGCTCCTTGATGAGGTGCCACTCAAGCTGCTTGATGCTTTCAGCGTAGTTCTTCTCAACGAAGTCCTCACCCTTGTCCTTATTGTTAGCAAGCATGATGCGCTTGAGCAATGCGTCCGGCCAAGTAAGCTCACCAACCTTCTGCTCGCAGTATGTGCGAACGTCGAGCATGAACTTGTAGTCGGCGTTAGCCTCAAGCTGCGGCTGCAGGCTCTCGGCAATCTTAGCACGGAATTCCTCTTCGTTCTTTACAGTACCCTTTTCGAATACCTGGTCGAAGAGTTCCTCGTTGAGGTCGGCCTTCTTGAAGCGCTGGATCTCAGTAATCTGGAAGCTGAAGTCAGACTCAAGGTTCTCTACAGCGTCCTTCTCAATCTTGAGGAGTGAAGAAATCTCGGCTGTGCCTTCCGGATAAGCCTTGCGTGGGTTGAAAGTGACGATGTCGCCGAGCTTAGCACCATTGAAGAGGTTCTTCTGATCCTCTACCTTGATGTATGAAGGCATAAGCACAGCACCCTCTACAGTGATACCACCTTCCTTTGTATTGCCCTCAGCGTCGAGCTCGCGGATGTCGCCCTTGAGCAGATCGTTCAAAGAAGCGTCATACTCCTGAGCCTGCTCGTACTTGCCGGCACGGCCCTGATACATCTCAATCTGCTCGTTGATGAGCTTGTCATCAGCCTTGATTGTGTAGTAATCGATCTTGTTGCGACCATCGAGAGTGATGTTGAGCTCAGGAGCAACAGCGATGTCGAATACGAAAGTGTAAGGAGCCGGCTGCTCGATGTCGGCCGGAGTCTCCTGCTTATCAGAAGGCAGAGGCTCGCCGAGCATCTGGATATTGTTCTCCTGGATATATTTGTAGAGCTGCTCGCCTACAAACTTGTTAACTGCGTCGTAGCGCACTGAAGCACCAAACTGACGCTTGATGAGACCCATAGGAGCCTGACCCGGACGGAAACCGGGGATGTTGGCCTTCTTACGATAGTCCTTGAGAGTCTTCTCGACAGAGTCCTGGAAGTCTGCCTCTTCGACTGTGATAGTCAACAGACCATTCACTTTGTCGGGATTTTCAAATGAAATGTTCATTTTTGTTCAGTCTAAAATTATATTTGTTATTATTGTAATTCGTCCACGGAAGTGCAAAATTACTCATTATTAATGTAAAATCCGAATATATATGGTGAAAAATTGTTGTTTGGGGTGTAATACAGCGAATTAATCACATTTTTTCATTTATCCCAAATAGGCCATAGTAATACTCTGTCAATATGAGTTGACATAATAAAAAACGTCGTATCATGGCATGAAATGGTCGTATCAAGGCATGATACGGTCATTTCATGGCATGACATGGTCATTTCATGATACGAAAGAGTGCATTATATCACGATGCAGACATTAGTGATACGATTACAACAACACAACACAACATAACATAACAACAAAACAACAAATAACCCACTTCCCTTGCTCAGAGCTTGCAAATCAAATCACAACATAACAACATAACAATATAATAACCTCCTACAGCTGTGTACAACGAAAAAACTCCCCTTCCTACTGGAGGAAGAGGAGTTGATATGGTTATTCTGTTCTGTTATTCTTTTGCTGCTCTTTTTACGTAAACCGGACGAACTGGTAAAAGACCTTCATCTCTTCCTACATTATCTTGCTTTAAAACGATTCTATCTCCTTCCTTTATAAAATACATACACTTAGCAAGTGACGGATCGCTTGGTACCAAAGCACTTGACCAACGGCGACTTCCTCTTGAACTTTTCTTCCAGTATCCGAAGAAGATGTAGTTGTTGTTATTCTTAGATACGAACATCACGCCCGGCCATCCGTTGAGTGTAGACTCCGTAACCGTACAGTTATCGTACAATTCCTGCACTTCGTTCCATGTCGGGTATCTCCATCCTTCTCCAAGTCGCAGATAGGCTACATCATCTTCCTTCTCAAGGAAATATCTCTTGTCACGGCTATCGTACTTCGTGAATTGTCCCTTTACTATGTCAGTGAAGTAATAATAATATTCCCAAGAGGTCTTTGTCCTGGTCTCGCCCCAACCGTATCCGTCGCCATACTTTTCAGGACTTGTTTCGCCAAGGTCGCATTTTGCCCACTTTATATTGCTTGGCAAGCCGAGGTCAACATACTCCATGGTTTCCTTAGGTATACCTACACCAGCATTCAGCTCCAGTTCTTTAATCTTCTTGGCAACCTCTGCCATAGCTTCCTTATCGCTCATGTTGCCACTCTCAAGAGCCTGCAGCAGGGCTGTCATCTGTGTATTGATAGCATCAAGCTTGCCGCCGTAGCCACCTAAAGACTCGATAGCTTTTCTAATTTGATCCAAACTGCCATTTCCGTTCCCAATTTCCATGAACCATCCTGAGATAGCAGCGAGTTTGTTTGTGAAGTTTTGACCATATTTATCAAGAAGGGCATTTAAAGTTTCGAGCTGTGAATTGGGGTTAATGTTCTCAAAGGCAGCTTTGACAGCCTCAAGTTTTTCGTTGTAATCGGGTCTGCCTTCAACAGCCGTCTTGATGAGTTCTACCTTTGCCGGCAAGTCGATGCTCATAGACTGCATGGCACCCGCAATGACATTAAGCTGCTTTTCGAGTGTGGTGTTGGTGCTGTTGAGAGCTGCGACAATGGCCTGGAGCTTGTCGTTCTGGTCGCCCTTCATATTGTCGATGGCAGCAGCGATATTCTTGATAGCCTGCTCTTTGCTTACATTGCTCTGATTGATGGCATCGACCACGTCGGTGAAGTCGTTGACTACGGTGACTTTCATCTCGTAGTCTAATTCGGGAGCGTTCTCCTTGCATGAACTAAAGAACGCTGGTATAGCCAGCAACATTGAGCCAGCTAATAGTATTGATTTAAATGTTCTCATAGTTGTAATCTTTTAGTGATTTTTTTGCTGGGCCTTTCTAAGCCTTACTGGGCCTTTCTAAGCCTTTGATAAAAAGAGGGGATTGAGCATTTCTGGGCCTCTTTAGGCCTTTCTAAGCCTTTGATAAAAGAGGGGATTGGGGCTTGTTAGGGCTTTACCTTTATGGTTACTCTTCTTCCCTCGTAGGTCTTTTTGCCGTTCTTTGAGCCTATGGCTGTCTGCGGATGGAGGTCTTCGGGGGCGAATCCTTCCTTCAGCAATACCTTAACCACTCGCTTCAGGCGACGCTCAGAGATGGTCTGATTGTACTCCGGTGTGCCTGGAGTGCTTGCTTCGGCAAGTATAGAGAGCTTTTCGCCCTTTACGCTGCGGGCGAAGGAGCGCAGTCGGTCCATTTCCTCACGGCTCATGTACGAGCTGTTGTGGGCAAACTGAACGTAGTGTTCGGGACCTCCAATGGCTGTCTTCTTGCTCTTCTGACAGTCGTCGAGCTGGCGCTGGAGGTCGTTGTTGTGCTGTTCAGCCTTCTGTCGGAGTGCTGATTCACGGTCGGCACGTGCCTTTTCGGCATCAGCTTCCTGGCGCAGATTGTTGGCACGGTCGTTGAGAGCAGCCAATTCGCCGTCGTAATAGTTGCGCATCTTGCTTGCACGACTCGGTACGAAGTTGTATCGAACGGTAGCCATGGCGTAGATGAGATGCTTTGGGGCAACTTCCTTACGATTGAGAAGCCAGTCGAATTCGCCCTTAATGCCTAATGTGAAACGGCGGCTTACGTCAGCCTCGATGTGCAGAGTGGCAGGGATGAAGAGTCTGTTGAACTTCTCGTGGCGGTT
The DNA here is from genome assembly GCA_905193385.1 of uncultured Prevotella sp. GTDB lineage: Bacteria > Bacteroidota > Bacteroidia > Bacteroidales > Bacteroidaceae > Prevotella. The sequence continues at coordinate 96,584 of CAJJOL010000005.1, forward strand.
GGCTGTGAGCACGTTTCCGGTGACGGTGACCGTAGCATCGTTGCTGATGTTGATGTCGCCATATACAGGAGTAGTGGTGCCATTCTCGGTCTTTGTGGTTCCAACCCAAATGCCATACTCGTTGCCACGTGCGAATGTTCCGCCAATACCGGTTCCCATCCAGATATTAAACCACTGAGCCTTGCGCATGGGCCAAAGTTCCATGAAGTTGAACTGAACGCCAAGCTTCACGTTGTGGGTATTCATGACGTAGTTGCCATAGGTCTTGGCAAGATTGGCTTTGGTGTCGATAGCGTCGAATCGCTGTTCGCGACGATAGCGCGACCAGATATAGTCGGCACCTATGCGAACCCACGGACGAATGGTGAAGTCGATGCCGCCACCTACAGCAGGCGACTGCTTGTAGCTCGACTTGGCGTCGATATTGGGATACCACACACCGTTAGCCCACGACAATCCGCCTTGAGCGTAAATGCTCCAAGTATTAGTGCGCAGCTCCTTATTGGTATTGCGCAGCAGATCAGCTTTGCCCTCGCCCACGGTCTGCGCCTGAGCGCCTACCGTGAAGAGCGATGTAAGCAATACGCTGAACCCTATTCTTGCCCATCTGCCACCTGATAGCGTAATGAGCTTTTTGGTTCGTATTGTGTTCATACTTAATTTCTTTTTAAAAACGTTATCTTTTTTTTCAGACACTTATTTATTTGAGTAGAGGTCGAAGACCGGTCGTACCACGATACCAAATACACGGCGCGTAGATGCAAACCATGGATACGTGACACTTCCGTCTGATTCAGCAAAGAAAGACCATGTCAGCGCTACTGCCTCTCGGTATTTGTCGTCATCTGGCAATTTCTCAGCCGGAGATAAATTAGCTGTAGTATAGTAGGTGTTGTTCTTGTCATTATGACTATACCCTCCAGCAAATTCGAAACCACCGGTCATCGGTAGAATGATAGAGTTTCCGTTTGGTCCTGTCACTTTCCATCGTGCAATGGTTTTCGTCTGCGACGGATCCATTATCTCTGGAAGTGTGATAGTAACGGCTTGCCAATTACACTCGTCAAGCAGCTCTTTCCAGTCTTCTTGTGTAGGAATGCGATAGCCTACACCTAAATTAACTCTTGCAGCATCGTCTTCGGGATCAATCACCGTTTTGCCGTCTTCCGCATTATACTTTTTTATTCTCTTTAAATTATAGTCACCCCATTTATAATGCTTGTAAGTTTCCCCATCATATTTCTTCTTGGTAGAAGTCTCTCCCCAGGCATAGTAATTGCCACGGTCTGTAGGCTCGGTTGCACCCATATTGCACTTAGCCCACAGCAGTCCGCTTGCCAATCCAAGGTCAACGCAATCGTTAGGAACCGGCACGCCAGGACCCTTAACCGGACGAACTGATATTCCGTCAGGACGACGTTTGCCATAACGGCCAATGCGGTCATTCTGGAAAGCAAAGGTCCAAGCATTATATACCATGTTGTCTATACGACGAAGGTTCGTCATGCATACAGCTACTTCTTCGTCATCAGAGATGAATCTGGTTTGTGGCTTTTCACTATTCTTAAAGCCGGCGCAAGGGATAAAGATAGACTTTTTGTTCTTCTTGCTCGTTATCTGATAGCCCGCAACACCGTTAAGCGTTGTTTTCTCAATTGTGGTATACTTCTGATTGGTCAATTCTCTGAAATCAGCCAAGGTAGGCGTGCGCCAACCGTTTCCTAATTTCTGTATTACGGCATCGTCTTCGTCTTCAAGCGTCAGCTTGCCGTCTTCATTGTTATACTTGGTGAATCCCTGGCTGGGAGCACCCTCCTTATACCACTTATGGTTGGATTTGGTGTATTCTTGCTTAGGCTCCACTTCGCCCCAAGCGTAATAATCGCCATACGCTTCCGGAGAAGAAGCGCCGAGGTTGCACTTTGCCCACAAGTTGCCGCTCGGCAAACCGAGGTCAACATACTCTACCTTGTCAGTAGAACCGCCAATGCCAGCAGCCGCCTTAAGCAGTGCAAGCTGCCTGGCAATCTCAGCCCAACCTTCCTTTTCGTTAGTATTGCCAGCCTTTATTGCCTCTACTATCTTTGTCATATTATCCAATATGCCATCCAGCTTGGCATTTTCGCCCGCAAGTTTTTCGATAGCTTTTCGAATAGCCTTAAACTTATCGTCTGTATACGTCATATAACGCAATGTACCCTCTATTTCTCCTATGCAGTAATACAACTTGCCTTTATAAGATAAAGGATCATCAGGATATTTGAGTTCATCGCTGAAGTATTTGTCGAGAACCCCCTCAAGAAGCTTCAGCTGTTCGTTAGGATTGATATTGACAAGAGCCGTTTCGACAGCTTTCAGAACCTCATCGTACTTAGGCATGTTTTCGACAGCCTTGGCGAGAGCGTCAATCTTGGTAGGCATCTCGGTGCTCAAAGACTTCATCGCACCGGCAATCACGTTCAACTTGGTGTCGAGCGTGTTGTTATTGTTGTTAAGAGCATCGGTAATGGCCTGAAGCTTTGCACTTTGGTCGCCCTTGATATTGTCAATGGCAGTAACAAGCTGTGCAATAGCCTGCTCGCTCGAAAGCTTACCGTCGTTGATAGCCTTAACCACATCGTTGAAGTCGTTAACTACTTGCACTTCAGTCTTGAACTTTATGAGAGAGCCCTCCTCTTCACAAGAGCTGAAGAACATAGGTGTCGCCAGCAGCATCGCGCCGGCTAACAGAATAGATCTTAATGTTCTCATAGTCGTATGGTTTTTAGAATTGATTGTATATTGTGATAGTTTTTGTGTTGTTGCAAATGTCAGATGCCTCACAGCAGACTGCGCAGCCATTGCATAAACGTGAGTTTGCGTGGCTTGGTTTCGGATGGATGTCTGCTTTGGCAGTTGCCATTGTCGGTCCCGACTCTGCGTCTATCCATCTCCACGTTTATCATTTCGCGTATAGTATCGAGCAGATGGGCGCGTTCTTCAAGAAACTCCTGCGCCTCGTCGGTCTTTCGCTGCCTGCCGTCATGTAGTATATGATTGTCAGTACTTGCCATAGTAGTGGGGTTTAAAGTTTCAAGTTTTACCCCAGTTCGGGATAAGAAATAGTTCATAAAAAAGTTGGTAGTCTCACAAATA
>CAJJOL010000006.1:0-95753 GCA_905193385.1 uncultured Prevotella sp.
AAATTATTGAGATTACCAACTTTTACAAAGACTTTCTTATCCCGAACTCAGGTTAATAGGTATAATTGACCTCTGCGCATCCAACCCCATGTTGGATTCTTACGTGCTCTGGGTTCTATCGCTGATTGTTATCGCCAACAGTATGGCATTCATTATGTGCCGCAACATTTATTGGAAAATTCAACTGGCTTTTGCCGAAAACGACAACACACCGACAACAGCTGCCACAACCGACAACGCCACTGATGCAGACAAAGCTCAGCACAGCAGCGACGAATCAAAGCAGAAGCGAGAGACCGATGCCATGACGCAGCGGGCCACATTCGACTCCAACTCTATCGATGACATAGTGAACGAGTGGATCAGACGCGACGACAAACCATATCTCAAGGAGAGCATCACCATAACGCAGGTGGCTGAACAGATGGGACTGAACACCCGACTGCTCTCCAACTATATCAACTACGTGAAGGGACGCAACTTCAACGCATGGATAAACTTCCTGAAAGTGCAGGAGACCAAGGTTGTGCTACTCGCCGACCGTACGCTCCCGCTCAGCGACATAGCCTATCGTATGGGCTTTGCCGACCTCGCTTCGATGTCGAGAATATTCAAGCAGATAGAGGGAATGCCTCCTTCGGTCTACCGGCAGAGAAATTGACATTATTATATATATACACCCCCTACATAATTTATATGCACCCCTTCATACGATAAAAATCCTTTTTTTTACGATAGTTAAATCAGGTGGCGAAATACGAAAATAGCCGTCTTATTCCTATGTAGGATTAATAAAATGTACAAAAAAATACAGATTTGCGCATTTTGGACGTTAAATTAACAAGCGACAAATCCCATTTATCTCTAAATTTGCAATTGTATAACAGTACAAGGGTAAAACAACAGCACAAACTAAACAGACTTAATTAAGTCTTAAACAAACCTCTTAAAAAAGCTAACAGACTTTGACTAAAAGACACCCCACCCTTAACGATAAGTTCAAACACATAACATCACAAAACTAGAACACTTAAAAAAAGAATGTAATATGGCTAAACACGTAACATACAGATTGAGGCTGCTCATAGTAGCTCTGCTCGTGGCTGTATCGGCTAACGCCCAGCAACTGGGACTAAAGACCAATTTGCTCTATTGGGCCACTACTACCCCAAACATCGGACTTGAACTTCAGACCGGTCGTAAGCATACCATCCAGGCCTTCTACGGCATCAACCCCTGGAAGTTTAAAGACAATAAGAGCATACGCCATTGGGTCATCCAGCCGGAATACCGCTACTGGTTCTGCCAGACGTTCAACGGCTGGTTTCTCGGCGTGCATGCTATGGGCGGACAATTCAATGCCGGAGGCATCAAGATGCCGTTCGGATTGCTCAAAGAGTTTAAGAATCACAGATACGAAGGATGGTTTGCAGGTGGCGGACTCACAGCCGGCTATCAGTGGCCACTGTCCAAACACTGGAACCTGGAGACTTCGCTCGGTGTAGGCTACGACTACATCCACTACAAGAAGTTTGAATGCAAGACGTGTGGCAACAAGAAAGGCGAGGCACACAAGAACTATGTGGGCCCAACTAAGGCTGCCATCGAACTAATCTACATATTCTAAACCGGCTACAGACTCTATTAACTAACACAAAGACTTCAATATATGAAACATTACATTATATTATTAGCAGCTCTCGTCTTAAGTGCCGCCAATGCGACGGCACAGACGAAGCGGTCGGCAAGAATCCTCAACCGACAGGTGGCGGTGGAGAATATCATGGCTACAAGGGCTGACAACCAGTTCTTCGTAGGTATGGACTTCTGCCTCGACGAGCTGAATATGCCTGCCAACCGACGCGTGGTTCTGACGCCGACTATCGAGTCGGGCGACAACAGCGTGGCTCTGCAGCCCATCGTCATCAACGGAACCAGGCAGAAGGTGATGTACGAACGCCGCGACAACCGTAAATATCCCGACGCAATGGCGGTGACTCGCAAGAACGGCAAGGCTCAAAGCTTCTCATATCAGGCACAGACCGAATACGCCGACTGGATGCGCAATGCCGACATTGTAATGAAAGAGGACCTCTGCGGATGCGGAAAGGTGGACGAGCAGGAGAGCGAACAGATCAAGAAGATGCGCCAGCCGAAGGTGGCTTACATCGCTCCGGTGGCTGTAGAGCAGAAAACGTACTCTATGTCGGGCCGTGCTTACGTCGATTTCCCCATCGATCGCACCGAACTTCATCCCAATTACCGCAACAACCCACGCGAACTTGCCAAGATTGTCGACACTATCAACATCATAAAGAAGGATGCCAACATGACAATCACAAGCATCGAGATCCACGGCTACGCCTCGCCCGAAGCTCCATACAAGCACAACGAGTATCTCGCTGCCAACCGTGCGGCTACGCTGAAGAACTACGTCAGACAGCTCGTCAAGCTCGACGACCGTCTGTTCACAGTAAAGTCGACTGCCGAGGATTGGCAAGGACTATGCAAATACATCCGCGAGAGCAATCTCAACAACCGCAACGCCATTCTGAAAATTGCCGAGGACAACGCAACGGAACCCGACCGACGCGAGTGGCTCATCAAGTCGCAATACCCAGAGGAGTACCGCACAATGCTCGCTACATGGTATCCGGCTCTGCGCCATTCCGATTATGTCATCACGTGCAACGTGCGCCCGTTCTCTGTTGAAGAGGCTAAGCAGCTCATCAAGACCAAGCCTCAGCTGCTGTCGCAGAACGAGATGTACATGGTGGCACAGACTTACGAGCCGGGATCTAAGGAGTTTAACGAGGTGTTCGCCATCGCCGCCCTCATGTATCCCGACGATCCTACAGCCAATCTCAATGCCGCCTGCGCCGACATCAATGCCGACAAATGGGCTGACGCTCTGCGCAAGCTCGACAAGGCAGGCGATTCTGCAGAGGCAGACAATGCAAGAGGCGTATGCTACTGGCAGATAGGCAACGAGACTAAGGCTATAGAAAGCTTCAAGAATGCTGCCGACAAGGGTTGCGACACAGCCCGAAGGAATCTCGAAGACATCCAATAGACACAATACACATACACCGACACAATGCTAAACTGGACTTGACTGGCAAACCAGAACAGACAGACTAAACTCAGACTGAACGCAATCAGACTTAAAAAAAGACTTTTATTCAAACACAAAAATTAATAACCACTTAAACTTTATAGTTATGAGAAAGTTTAATCTATTCCCTCTCGCACTGGCTGCAATAGCATTTAGTGCTTGTACATCCGAAGAGGTTGCCGAGAACAACTCTTCCACTGGTGAAGGAACAACAAGCTATGTAGCTGTCAATATCAATAGCGTTGGAACCAGCGGTTCGCGTGCTGACGGCGACTATGCTGACGGTTCGGCCAACGAGAACAAGATTAACGCCGTACGCTTCTACTTCTTCACGGAGAATGGCGATGCCTACAATATGACGAATGGAAAGAGCTACGTTGAGAAGAATAATGTTACTAGTACAACAAAGAATGACCCTAACGTAGAGAAGATTACAGACGCTATGCTCGTTATTGAGGGCGAAACCAAGACCGCTCCTCACTCTATGATAGCTGTTGTAAACCCCGCAACGATTGAAGAAGGCGTTCTTAGAGCCAAGATGACAAAGGCACAAGTCGAGGCAGCCGTAGCCGGACAGAACTTCAATGCACAAGGTGCTGACGCTAAGGATTTCGTAATGTCAAGCTCGGTGTATTCTGACGGAACAAACAAGGTATGGGTTGCCGACATCACAGGACACGTTGCTACAGACCAGAATACTGCAATGCAGAATCCGGTAGACATCTACGTAGAGCGCGTTGCTGCCAAGCTCACTTCTACAGCAACTGGTGCTGGCCAAAGCGACAAGTTCCTTGTAGGCGAAACTACCAACGGCAAGAAGGTATATGCTGTCATCAAGGGTTGGGGACTCGCTAAGGAGACTACCGACGCTTACCTCATCAAGAAGATTGACGCTACATGGACTGACAATGACCTGGGCATCACTCAGTGGAATCATCCTGCATACTTCCGCTGCTATTGGGAGACATCAAGAAGCGAAATGAGTCAGGGCAAGTCGTACAACGCCTACACTTCTCAGATTGGCGATGTTTACTACACCAATCCTAACACCTCTGACAACAACAAGCCGCAATACGTTGCTACCGTAGAGTTGCAGTATGAAGACGGTACAAAAGCCGAAATCTGCAAGTACAAGGGCGTTGAGTATCTCTCGGAAGAGGCTGTGAAGAATGCCATCTTGGCTGAGAACAAGGATTACAAGAAGCATACCACAACTGCGACTGGTACCGAAATCACAGGTCTTACAGTCAATGACATCCACTTCGTAGTGACAGGTTATCAGGTTAAGGCACAGCTCAAGGAGGGCGTTACAGTATATAAGGGTGAAGTAAATGCTACAGCTGAGTGCAACGAGAATATGGGCAAGTCGCTTGCCGAAATCCGTAAAGAGGGTAGAGCTTACTACTACACCGACGTAGCACACCTCGGCACAGCTAAGGGTATTGTACGCAACCACTACTATCAGATTGATGTCAACTCTATCAAGGGCTTCGGTACTCCGGTATATGATCCCGATAGCGAGTTCGTTCCTGTAGTTCCAGAAGATACACAGACTTATCTCGCAGCTCGTATCAACGTTCTCTCTTGGAGAATCGTTAAGCAGACTGTCGACCTTGGCAAATAATCAGCTAAGCCGAACGATACAAGACTCTATTAATAGAGAAGAGAAATACTACGTACTAAAGACGTAAACCAATCGTAGGTGGGTATGACTCTACCGCCATACCCACCTACCCTACCCCACACAAACGCCCGGCGACTCCGCCACCGGAACAACAAGGACGGAGGTATCGCGCCGCCAGATACCACAAGGATGACGGCAATATGAGGCCACACAAGCGGCTCTCATCAACCGACGCAGACTATACTCATTATTAATATATACTCTCACATTATTAATATATTACTCTCACATACTTCACGAAACAAAAACTAAACGATATGAAACACAACAAGCGCCAAATAATTAGTGGCCTCAAGGCCCTCGCAGCTGTGATGGCTATGATGTTCACCGTGACCTCGTGTGGAATGATGGAGGACGATCAGTCGAACTGCCCGAAGGAGTTGCGCGTCAACTTCAAGTACGACATGAACATGAAGTTTGCCGACGCCTTCCCCAACGAGGTGAAGACTGTCACGCTCTATGCCTTCGACAAGGACGGAAAACTCGCCCTGCAGAAGAAGGAAAGCGTGAAGGACATTGAAAATCGTGGCGGATATATGTCGGTCAACGAGCTTAAGCCCGGACACTACACACTCAAGGTGTGGGCGGAAGGTGAGGAACGATATGCCGATTCTTACATCTACGGCGAGCCCAACAGCCAGGACATCAGTTCGCTCACATGTCGTATCAACCGCTCTGAATGCATTGTCGACCACGACCTCACCTCGCTCTATCACGGACTCTTGAAGGATGCCGACCTCAATCTTGAAGGTTTCGGAGTGAAGACGGCCACTGTCGACCTGATGAAGAACACCAACGTGGTGCGCGTAGTGCTGCAGAACACGTCGGGTGAAACTCTCAACGCTGCCGACTTCGACTTCTTCATCGACGACGGCAATGCATTCCTTGCCTACAACAACGAGCCGATCACACGCTCAACGGCACAGCCAGAGAACGACGTTACGTATGTGGCATGGTCGAAGTACGACGGCATCATCAACGGCACACGATCGGAACTGATACCCGACATCGACGGAAGCGTGACGCCGACATCGGCTGTCGTGGCTGAGTTGACAGTCAACCGACTCTTCGAAAACATGAATCCGCAACTCAGCATCTACAGCAAGGAGACCCAGGAGAAGATTCTTCAGATTCCGCTCATCGACTATGTTCTACTCGTGAAGGGCAACTACAACAAGGCAATGTCCAATCAGGAGTATCTGGATCGACAAGACGAGTACAACTTTGTATTCTTCATTGACGACAACCACAGCTGGCTCTCCGCTCAAATCTACATCAATTCGTGGAGAGTGGTGCTCAACAACACAGACTTCAAATAACCCTTAAAGAAACTGACTATGCTTAGAATAAACCGCTATAAATCAACGCTGACAGTTTCGCTCATGTTCTGTCTGCTGTCCACTATGTCGTGCGGCTTCGACGACGGCTACGACAATGAGGACCAAAACGACGACGCGGTGAGGGTGGCTTTCCGTATGTCGTACGCCAACGGCAATACAAGAGCAGCCAACGAGGGATGGGACGACTACGACCCGAAGGACGACAGAACTGCATACGAGAATGCCATCAATACCGAACAGTTGCAGATTAAGGTGTGCGACGAGAACGGAACAATCATCGGCGACGTTGAAAACGTCATTGCAATAAACAACGGTACCGACACCAATCCCGACTATTCCATCACCGGAACATGGGAAAACGCCGCCGACAAGCTATCCAAAGCCAAGAAGATTATGGTGTTTGCCAACTGCGGAACCAACATGGTGACGCAAAACAACATCCATACACTCGCCTTCAACAAGGCTGATGCCACACAATATATACCCATGTGGGGCGTCACAACGCTAACCAACGAGCTGGTGGTGGGCAAGAGCAACAACCTCGGAACTATTGATCTGCTGCGCTCGCTTGCCAAAGTGAAGGTGAAACTTGCCGACGGCATGAAGTCACGCAAGTACTCGCTGGGCGCAATGCAGCTCAACAACTACAACACTTCGGGCTATACGCTGCCGCTGACATACAACACCGTTGCCAGCACAGCAGCCATTCGGTTCGGCAACTCGCTTCATGCCAACAGCTCATGGGCTCAGTCGATAACAATGACGAACAATGACGACGAGAGCATAATGCTCTACATACCCGAATACGACAACATCAATGCCGCCACAGACCGTAAGGCTACCATAAGCTTACAGCTCATGCGCGACGGCGAAGAGGAAGGCAACTATACGCTGCACTTCTGCAACTACACTCCCGAAGGAGCTCCCGACGCAGCCTCAACCTACAACATACAGCGCAATCACTACTACGAATACACCGTAGGACGTACCGACGACCAGGTGAAGATAGTGCTGAATGTGAAGGAATGGAATCTCCGTCAACACGACGAGATTATTATGTAAAACGACAGACTTAACAAATACAAAAACCACAAAGCGATGACTCACGCCAAGAACATATTCACATACATGCTCGCGCTGTTCTCGACGCTTGCCCTTACTGGCTGTTTCGAGGATAGTAACGACGACTGCCAAGGCCAGGCGGAGAGCAGCAAGACGCAGGTGGAGCTAAGGCTCGCCGCTTCTGCCAGTTCGCCAACTCGCGCCAGTGGCAACATCAACGGCGTTACAAGAGCGACATGGGTAGACCCCAACGCTGCCCCTGAAGGAGAGATGATGCACAATTGTTTCGTTGTCATCGTCCAGAACGGCAAGATACAGAACATTGTGGAACGCGACTTCTCTGCCAATGGCGAGCAGGAAGCTACCACAATAAAGACGGTAGTGGCTAAGGGTGCCGCTACCTTCTACTCGTTTGCCAACATCAGCCGTGCCGACATAGGTCTCGAAGGCATCAACTCGTTCCCTGCCGAATTGCCTGCCGGATTCGACAACATGTATTATAAGGTAGACGGCAACACTTCATCCATTAGCGGAAACGGCATCCCGATGAGCAACAAGCAGACCGCTATCATCGACGACAACACCCGAACCGTAAGCCTGGAGGTGATACGTATGATGGCAAAGGTGCAACTACAGTTCAGCAACGACACCGGTTACGACCTCAACGTTAAGAGCGTCACGCTGACCGACATAACCGAAAACGCTGCCAACAACGTCAGTCTGCTGCCCAAGATCGAAGCAAACGAGATTGTACCCAACATCAATGCCGCTGCCACTTACGCCGATTTCACCCTGACAATGGACGGAACCAACGGCAAGGAGGTGAAGAACGGAGCACAACTGAACACCACATTCTACGTCAACGAGAGCGTCGCCCATACTCCGAACTACTTCGTTCTGAGCATCGACACAGACAAAGGCACCGTGACGAAGCGTATAGCAATGACCAAGTGGAACCGAATTGCACGCAACGACTACTTGATTATACCCGTAAAACTGGTAGACTACCGCATAGAGATTGAACCGCAAGTATTCACGGGCATCGGTGTCAAACCCGAATTGAATTACAGCAACGACCGCATCACAGCCACATTCAAGTCGTACGGAGAGTTCCATCTGAAGCTGCATGTGTACAAGCGCAGCAATAATGAGGAACTTACAGCATGGAGTGTTACTGGCGTTACGACGCTCGAAGCCAATCCTGCCGAAGCCGAAGACGTCTGGATATACGACGACGAACCAACCTACGACACCCGCACCAAGACGATCGAGGGATACATAAGCCCCCGCAAGGGATACGCTATCCACGAAATCAACGTCCAGATAGACGGCGTAGGCTACGTCATTCCGTATCGCTTGCAGATAATCAAGGATTAGAACATATAGGTGGGTATGGCATTCCTGCCATACCCATTTTTCATTTAAACTATCACGAACATAACACCTTACGACTATGAAGATTCGCAATAACAATATAAACCGACCCGCAAAGTCCAAAAGACTGTTGCTGCAGCTCTTTGCGATGATAGCCCTTGCGGCAGCGCCCAACTGTGTTTATGCGCAGAGCTTAGGCTTCCACTATAAGGGTCACAGCGGTATGCCATTAGACAGCCGCGGAATGCAGCAGACTGCCGAGTGGCACTACAACTACTATCTGCCCACCAGTAGCAGCACAATGGAACTTGAACTACCTTTTGTAGGATGGAACAGTACGACCAACGACCTTGAGCCTTACGGATGGATTCGCTGGTACGACTATACTACCGACCTGAAGTCGGACAGACTGAGTGTATACAGTTCAAGATATTCTGTGCTGAGCAGCAGGAAAGACTATACCAGCAAGAAGGACATAGGTCTTATTGCCGGCACTCTTTCAGCTTCAGGCAGAAAGTATGTAGGTGTCAATTACAACAAGCCTTCGGGAGCAGATGCAGCCGACTGGGCTGGCGAAACCATTGCCTGCGATGTAAGCCGATATATCGACTATAAGACCACCACCAGCAGTAGAGTAACCTACATCAGCCAGGAGCCTACACTCTCCATACGCTACATCTTCCACATCCGTTCGGCAGCTTATCTTGCCAATCAGATTAAGGAAGCGCTGTGCAACGGCAGTGCCAATGAGTATGCCGACCTGACTCTTGAGGACAACAAGCGCATTGTGTTCGGTGCCAAGAATGATGCAGCAAAAATGACACTGCGCACCAATCTGAAGAACTCTGGCGGACAGACCTACTGGTTCTATCCTCTCAGCAATGCCACCAACGGCAAGTCGGTATATGCTACCACCGAGAATCAGAAGATAAAGGAGTCTGACTTTCAGAGCACTATCAAGCAAGCCAAATACATCCGCTGGATTGCGTACAACGAAGACCGCACCAAGTATTGCGTACTTGCAGCTAAAGGCAATCAGTTCTACGACTTCACAATCAGCGATCTCATGAACAGTTCGGGATGGATGAATGTAGAAGGCAACGCGTCGGCAAGCACACCTTCCGACATAGGCTATGGACACACTGCCTACATCGTAGCTTATGCTTACGACGGAACGAATATGTGTCCGGTTGCCAACTTCGAGGTGTTTATACATCAAGGCTACCCAAAGATGAAGAGCGAGATAAACAGCGACGGTGACGTAGACCGTACTATCTCATATCTCGAAAGCAAATACAATAGGGCGATGGATCCTATCTCGTTCGACAAGGACAATCCTGACCTCACATTCGCCAGACCTACAAACGCATCGAACAACATGAGCTTGAAGCCGTCGGATTTCAAATCACGTGCCTACGGATTCACTTATGCCGAACTTGCCAACAAGGACTACTACAACGGTGGTACTCGCTACGGCAGATCACCGATTCATGGCGACTACGGACTATATAAGTCGGGCAACCTCTCTGGTATATCAGCCAATGGAGAAAACGGATATCTTTGGTGGGCATACGGCTCGCCAACCATCTACGACCGCACTTACGAAAAGACCGGCGGAAAGCAATACGGACACTTCCTCTATGTAGACGCATCGGACGAGAGCCGACAGATAGCGTCTGCCGACTTCCAAGCCAACTTGTGTACCGGTTCGCAGCTGGTATTCAGTGGTGCCGTTGCCGAGTACACAGCTGCAAACGCAGCTGCACCTCAGGTGATGTTCCGCCTTTATGGCATCAATAAGGACAAGAACGGAAACGTTATCGACCAGAAGCTTATCCAGTCGTTCACATCAGGCGACTTTGCCACCAATACAAAGGACCATAAATACGGCAAGTGGTATCAGATATTCAGCAAGCAGGTGCTTCAGAAGTCTACTGGCGTGAGCAACTTCACCGACTTCCGCATTGTGCTCGACAATATGTGTAAGAGCACCGGAGGTGCCGACTACTGTATTGACGACCTATGCCTCTACACCCAGACATCAAAGCTTGACGTATTGCAGAACCGTCCGCTCTGTCCAAGCGAGAATGGATATGAGACGGCTCCTAAGGAGATAACGCTGAAACTCCGCGGTATCTACGAGACCTTCCAGGCTATGGTGAACATGAAAGAGTCAAAACTGTTCTATCGCATCTGCGACGAGAACGGCAAGCCTGTTGAAGGTATCGACTACCACAACAACGGAAAGAACTACGGAGTGGCACGTATTCCTGCCACTTACAACGCAGCGGCTGTGCTTCCGGCAGAAGCTGCCGACGGGCTGACTAACGTGCCTATGTTTGAGAACGACAACAGCGGCAACCGATGCCTGGTCATCGCCAACCGCAACTTCAACATCGTGCCGGGCAAGAACTTCTACGTATCTATAGCTTATCCGAGCGACGACAACGCTGAAATGCCAAAAGCATGGGGCACACCTACCGACGTATGCTCTACATACAGCGACCCGTTCCAGATTGTAAAGCAAAGCATCAAGGTGACCGACGCCAACGGCACTGCCATAACTTCGGTACGCGTAAAGTGTGACGGATCGAATACCAGCAACGTCAGCGTCAACATAAAGCTTGAGACTGTCGACAAGGTGAACGGTGGAAAGGTGGAACTTCCCGATGTCAAGTTCGACTGGTTCTTCAGCGAGAACAACAAGAGCAACGACATTAACACCAATGGTGTGCGTGAGGCACTGAACCACTTCCGCTACGTATATCCTAACGCCACAACGCTGCAAAGCGCTAAAAACAGCTTCACCACTGCCGACCACGCATTGCTGAAGCAGTATATCGACAACGGACGACTGCTTATCTCGGCAAGCAGCACCATCAGCAAGTTCACCACATTCGGCAACTTTGAAGTAGCTGCCGTACCTATTGCCACTTCAATCACCGTGGGTGGACAGCAGTATGACGTATGTCCCGACCCGATGCTCTTCCCATTGCGCATCGTAAAGGATGGTCCGCGTGTATACACTGGTTTCAAGGATGTGACCTATCCGTCGGACGACCGCACACTGCGCATCGGCTTGCCACAGATAAAGGCTATAGCCAACGGCACACTGCAATTGCCTATGACAAGTATGGAGGATGCCGACAAGGTGACCTTAGAGAACGGAGGAAAGGTATGGATTGCCAGCACCAACGACCCGCAGATGGTACTCGCAAATGGCAACGACCAATTCGTTGGTACTGTTACCTCGGCTACCATCAGCAAGAGCGACGAGACGATAGGCATCCGTTTCAACAGCGACGCAGCCACACGTCTGCGTGAGGGCTACTGGTATGAGCTTAACTTCAGCTTCAGCAACAACGAGAGCAGCAGCACTGCTTCTTGTCCGGGCGAAGTGTTCGTAAAGATGCTTGTAGTGCCTGAATATGCCACATGGCAACCTTCGACTGCTACCAACTCGGCATGGAACAACGATGCCAACTGGCTGCGCTCTAACAAGGCTGAGATATATAAGGCTGATTATTCCGAATATAACGAAACTCGCGAGGCTGCATTCATGCCGATGAAGTTTACGAAGGTGACGGTGCCTACACTCACCAACAGCACCTATCCCAACCTCAAGGAGCTGAGCTATCAGACCAACGGTATAGCCAACAGCGTAGGCGACATGGCTTACGACATAGTGACAAAATGGAACGACGCTACTGCTGACGGTTCGGACACTGGCAACGGCACATTCAACTGCGAGAAATGGACCGGCAACCTCTGCGACCAAATCTACTTCAAGCCGGAGGCTGAGCTGCTCTACGCCAACTATCTGACGTACAACAAGGCTTACGTGGACAAGCTGCTCACGCCAGACACATGGAGCGTAATGTCGTCGCCACTGAAGCAGACCTACGCCGGCGACCTCTATGTTCCGAAGGACAACGGACAGGAACTGTCGGAGGCATTCAAGCCGATGACATTCAATGAGGCTGTGAACGACCGCAACGCCTATCCTATCTTCCAGCGCAGCTGGGACGGCGACGTGGAGGAAGTGAGCACGACTACCACCTACAAGGCCAACCACGACGGCACTATTGTAGAGAGCCAGGAGAATGAGCTTACACTGAAGTCGGCATACTGGACACACGTTTACAACAAGGCCGACGAGGCGTATGCCAAGGGTAAGGCGTTCGCGGTAAAAGCGGGCGACAAGTACACCGCAGGCGCACAGAACAATGCCTACGCCCTGATTCGTCTGCCTAAGGCGGACACACAGTACAACTACTACGACAGCCAGAGCAAGACCAACGTATCGGCTACTGTACAGAAGACCGCCGACAACTATCGTATGCAGCTGGGCGACGATGCCAACGACCACACAATGCAGCTCTTGCAGCCGCTCAACCAGAACGTACACAAGGGCAACAGCTATCATCTTGTAGGCAACCCCTACCCCTCTTCGTTGAGTATGTATCGCTTCCTCAAGGCCAACACAGCCTTCGAGAGAAGCGTATGGACATTTGCCGACGGCAAGTTTACGGCTCACGCCATAGACACCAGCCTCGACTACGACAAGAAGAAGGACGTAATCATACCTCCTACACAAGCGTTCTTTGTCAAGGTGAAGTCAGCCGAGACCGTACCCGACAACGTATTGTTCAACGCTTCGATGCTCATCAACAGATGGGTGACTGGCGGCGAGAAGGCACTCACGCCTCAACCTACAATCATACTGAGCACATCGGACGGCACACGCAGCAGCCAGTCGGAGCTGATAGTAAGCGCTGAGGCAAGCCGCGACTACGTAGAAGGCGAGGATGTAGACATGCTCGGCGAGGGCAACATTGCCGAAATAGCCCAGGCTTACTCTGTAGCAGGCTCGCAGGCAGTAGCCCTTAACGCCACCGACGACATCAACTGGATGCCTATAGGCGTTGTGGCAGGCAAGAGCCGCAGTACCAACGTTACCGTAAGCCTCAACAGCAAGATGCTGCGCAAGATGAACGACGAGGGCGGCAAGCTCTTCATCTACGACGCAACGAGCAAGAAGTTCAGCGAGATAGCCGACGGTATGCAGATAGAGATGATGACAAACGACCACGGACGCTACTACATCACAACCAACAACTGGGTAGTTCCGACCGGCATCAACGCCATCCGCTGCTTCTCACCGGCGCAAGGCACCATCGTAGTGGCAGTACTTAACGGTGAGGTGAAGCAGGCTAAGGTTTACGATACGGCAGGAGCTCTCGTCACAAGCAGCCGCAGTACAGCCGGCGAGCGTTGCCAGCTCAGCGTACAGCAGCCCGGTGTGTACATCGTCAAGGCTACAACTATGGACGACAAGACCGAAACATTCAAGATTGTTGTAAAGTAGCAGGCAACATCACAGATACGGTTCGTGACGAATCAGACACAATACGCAACGGTTAGGATATAGTCAATAACCTCTCAGATACGTTTAACAATGCGAAGCCCGTTGAAGGACAAGTTCCTTCAGCGGGCTTTTTTCGTGTGGGGTGACACAAATACCCTTTTCAAATTATTGCTGTCTGGCAAACAATTCTCAAAATTCAAAATTGCCATCTACACCAATTCAAAATTGAATAATTCAAAATCGCAGGCGTAGCCGAGAACAATTCAAAATTCAAAACTCAAAATTCAAAATTCAAAAACGACTCCTTTTGCCTTCCAATAGTTGTCCTTTTGCCCTTCAAAAGGACCCCTTTTGCTCACCAAAAGGACTCGTTTTGCAATCCAAAAGGACTCCTTTCCAAAACGACCGTACAGAGGGTGTGTCAAAACTCACAGCAGTACGCCCCGAAGGGGCAGAAGCTCATAGCCCAGGGCAACACCCTGGGTAAAAGTATCGCAAATCATAATGCGCCCTGTAAGGGCAAAAGCGTTAATTATCAATGCTTTTGCCCTTGCAGGGCGTTTTGCTATTTTCAATCCGTACACCCAAGGCGCTGCCTTGGGCTATGTGCTTTTGGGGCTTTCAGCCCGTTTTGTTGACTTTTGACACGCCCTCCTATGTGCTTATTGGGCTTTCAGCCCGTCTTTGACCACATTATTAGTTTTACCGGACAGCAATATTTTCGAGTAACAACATTAGATGTTCAGGTTTCGGATGGAATACATTTAACTTTCGTAAACGAAGATTTTCGGAAATGGTAGTGTTAGTTCCCGATTGCATAATATCTTTGCACCATCAAAAGAATCAAACCTAAAATACCACCGACACAAAAACTTCAAGATATATTACAATCAGGGTCTGCAAAGGACCCGTTTACTTGACATCTTAACATTAAAAATTCAAACCACAATGAAAAACACGGAAATGGCTGTCGCCCTGGTGGCAGCCACTTGTACAAACGTACAACAGATTATGGTCGCAGACACAGTATTCGACCAGTTGCCAACCATTCAGTTGAGCCGGCACTTCAGCTTGCGCGAGTTTGTCATATCAGCCACTGCAATACGCTTTGGCATTGACAACACGCCGCCCGACGAGGCGGTGGCGCGGCTGAGGGTGCTGTGCGAGAAAGTGCTTGAACCGCTGCGCCTGCGCTTTGGAGTGTTGCGCATTACGAGCGGCTACCGCTCGCCAATCGTAAACGAGAAGGTGGGAGGCGTGGCTACATCGCAACACACCATGGGCGAGGCTGCCGACATCTACGTGCCCAACGATGAGGTGGGCATGAAGATGTATAATTATATAAGGTGTAGTCTTGACTTCGACCAGCTTATTTACGAGTATCGGTCGAAGACGGGCGCGCGATGGATGCACGTGAGCTACCGTGCCGACGGCAACAACCGCCATGAGGCATGGATTAATGCTTCAAATGCTTCTCGACGTGATCGGCAACGGTAATAGGATCGATTTGTGTGAGGCAGGCATAGTCGCCCCGCTTGCACAGACGGTTGCCATGCAGGCTGCACGGACGACAACCGAGGTCGGCCTGTATGACATCGTCGTGGCTCTGACCATAGCCCAAGTAGCCGGCATAAGGGTGCGTAGCCCCCCAAAGGCTTACCACCCGGGTGCCGGCTATGGAGGCAAGATGCATGTTGACGCTGTCCATCGAGAGCATCACATCGAGATGCGACATGACTATAAGTTCCTGCTGCACGCTGCCAAGCAGCTGCGAGGCGTTGGTGCAGTTCTTGTATTGGGCGCACCAGCGGTCGATTTGCGCCATCTCGGCATCGCCTCCGCCAAACAGGAAGATACGGCATGAGGGATGGCGGCGTATGAGTTCGGCTATGACGCGTTCGGTAAGCTGGGCAGGATACACCTTGCCGCGGAACGCAGCGAACGGAGCTATGCCTATCCATTGCTGAAACATCTTCTTCTCTCCGATACGGTCGCTCACCAGTCGCAGATTGCCTCCTGTAGGCGGGAATAGCGACTGGAAGTCGAGCCGTACGTTGTAGCCCAGACGGGCGAGCACGTCTATATAGTCGTCGAACAGCGACGGCAGCTGCCTGAGGCACTTGTCCTTGGTAGCCACAAGCTTGCGGCGGTCCTGACGATGGTTGTCGAGATGCTCCACACGATAGCTCGATATGTTGAAACGCATGCGCAGATAGGACGAGCGCAGTATGCTCTGCATGTCGGCAATGGCTGTGAAGTTCTTGGCTACAAGTCGGCGGTATAGGGCGTTGAGTCCCTTCACGCCATGATACTCGCCATTAAGGTCTGCAGCCATAAAGCCTACGTTGTGCGCAATGCCGTCGAACAGCGACCGTGCGAAGGGATTGCTGAGCACTGTGATGCGCAGTTCGGGATACTGCTGGGCAAGCGAGCTGACCACGGGAACGAGCATTGCCACTTCGCCCAGGGCCGTAAAACGCATTATCAAGAGGTGTTCTGTCTTCATAGATTGATTTGGTTTTAGGTCTTAAAAACTCTCAAGCCATCCCTTAAGGTTGGTGAGCATCTCGGCATGAAAGGCAAATGAGGTGTTCATTCCCCATCCGTGTCCGCCCGTAGGATATACGTAGATAGATGCCGGAACGTCGTGGCGGTAGAGCTCGGCATAATAGTTGACGCTGTTGATGGGCATAACTGCATGGTCGTCGTCCGAAAGCAGCAGGCAGGCACGGGGCGTAACGCGCGTCACCTGAAGGTCGGAACAGTACTTCTGCTCGTCCTTCTTATGGGCGTCCTTGCCCAGCAGATTGTCGTGCGAGCCCTGATGGGTGTAGCCCTGCATCATGGTTATGACGGGATAGAAGAGAATCTGGAAGTTGGGTTTGGCGTCGGCTTTCGACTGTGTGGCTATGGTTGAGGCGAGATGTCCGCCAGCCGAAAATCCCATTATGCCCACGTCAGAAGCGTTGATGTGCCAGTTCTTGGCGTTGCGGCGCACAATGCGCATCGCCTCCTCGGCATCGCTGATTGGCACCTTTACGTTGCCGTTGGGCATGCGGTAGTGCAGAACAATGGCTGCAATACCCATATTGTTGAAGAAGGGCGCCCACTGGGTTCCCTCATGTTCCATTGCCAGAAGAGCATAGCCGCCACCCGGGCAAATCACCACGGCACGTCCGGTGGCACGCTTGGCGTCAGGCAGATACACCTTTATGTAGGCGGTGTCCTGCAGTCCGTTTTTGTTAGGGGCCTTGGCAGTCCATAGGTTAACATCGAATGAGCGTTGCGCCATAGCCGACACGGACACGGCAAGAAGCACAACGAGTAAAGCGAAAGATTTCAAATTTCTCATTTCTGATATAAGTTTTTAGATTTATCTTACTAATAATTGCCTTTTGTCTTGCAAAGGTAACCATTTTTTAGTAATATTGCAGACGTTTTTAAAATTTACTTCACATGCATCCATTAGAGAAATTTGAGTATTGCCCCATGTGCGGCAGTCATCACTTTGTAGAGAACAGCAAAGCAAGTAAGAAATGCGAGAACTGCGGATTTGAGTTTTTTATGAATCCCAGCTCTGCCAACGTAGCAATCATCACCAACAGCAAGGGCGAAATACTCGTAGAACGCCGTCGCAACGAACCTGCCAAGGGCACGCTCGACCTGCCAGGAGGATTTGCCGAACTGGGCGAAACTGCCGAACAGGGCGTTGCACGTGAGGTTATGGAAGAGACAGGACTGAAGGTTACGGAGTCGAAATACCTCTTCTCGCTGCCCAACATCTACCGCTATAGCCGCATCGACATACACACACTCGACATGTTCTTTGAGTGTAAGGTGGAAGACGAGAGCGTGCTCACAGCCAACGACGACGCTGCTGAATGCATGTGGATAGCACCCGGCGACATACATACGGAACAGTTCGGACTGCGCAGCGTGCGCTGGGGACTCATCAAATTCCTCGGACGTGAGGAGCGTTTTTCGCCCGAAAATCGCGAAAATGTGGATAAAAATGTGTAAGTTTGCAGTCTATTAGTCAATAGACACACATTTTTATATATAGCATAATAACAAAAAACAATGAAGATAAAACCATTAAACAGCCTCTTCGCCATCGCTTTGGCGGTAGTGGCAGTGCTGGGCATGGCCTCATGCAACGAAAAGAAGTTCCACGTCAACGGTACTATCGGCAACGCTGCCGACTCAACGCTCTACTTTGAGAATATGAGTCTGAACGGTCCGGTGGTAATCGATTCGGTGAAACTATCGGCCGACGGCACCTTCGACTTTGACGACAAGGCCCCTACAGCACCCGAGTTCTACCGCCTGCGCATTGCCGGACAAATCATAAACATTGCCATTGACTCTACTGAGACGGTCAGCATAAAGGCAGAATATCCAGGTATGGCGTCGCAGTATGAGGTAAGCGGATCGGAAGAGTGCTCGCGCATCAAGGAGCTTACGCTCATGCAGATGGGACTGCAGACACAGCTCAACGCCATTGCAAACAATCCGCAGCTCGGAGCCGATGCAGTCAACGGCAGCGTGGCACGTGTTGTTGAAGCATACAAGACCCGCGTGAAGACCGACTACATCTTCAAGGAGCCTATGAAGGCCTCGTCTTACTTCGCATTGTTCCAGACTTTGAACGCTGGCGGACAGTCGGTGCTGATATTCAATCCACGTTCGTCAGAGCAGGATGTCAAGGTTTTTGCTGCCGTGGCTACAAGTTGGGACACTTTCTATCCTAACGAGGAGCGTGGCGAGAACCTCCATAACATAGCCATCGAGGGCATGAAGGACATACGCATCATCAAGAACAAGCAGGCGCAGGGCCTCGTGGCTGCCGACAAGGTGAACACTACGGGCATAATCGACTTCACACTGACCGACAATAAGGGTCAGGAGCGCCGCCTGTCGTCGCTTCAGGGCAAGGTTGTGATGCTCGACTTCCACCTCTTTGCGGGCGAAAAGTCGTTGCAGCGCATCATGATGCTGCGCGAACTGTACAACAAGTATCACGCTGCCGGACTCGAGATATATCAGGTAAGCGTCGACTCTGACGAGCACTTCTGGAAGACTCAGACTGCTGCCCTGCCTTGGATAAGCACACGTGCAGGCGACGACACACGCGTACTGCAACTGTACAACGTACAGCAGGTGCCCACCTTCTTCCTGCTCGACCGCAACTGCAACGTTGTGAAGCGCGATGCACAGATCAAGGACATCGATGCTGAGATTAAAGCGCTGCTTTAATTGAGGTTGAGATGGTGTGGTGGTGCAGACAATAAAAGGGGACCGACTTCACAGCCGACCCCCTTTGTCTATTATACAATAACATTATGAATTTATAATTTTGGCTATTTTGAAACGTGTGGCGGCAATGCCATCGGCATCAGCCACTGTCATCA
Source organism: uncultured Prevotella sp. (assembly GCA_905193385.1). Lineage (GTDB taxonomy): Bacteria > Bacteroidota > Bacteroidia > Bacteroidales > Bacteroidaceae > Prevotella. The sequence continues at coordinate 19,355 of CAJJOL010000006.1, forward strand.
TCACGCTGGCAAAGTTACTATAAATTAACAACTTGCACAATACTCATATATGAGTAAATTTGTGCAACAACCAAATTAAACGAAAATGGAAAAGAAATCAAACAAAAAAGGATGGATCATCGCAGGTGTGGTGATTCTGGTGATAGCTCTCTGGGGCATTAGCGGATATAACGGACTGGTATCGATGGACGAGAACGTGAACGGCAAGTGGGCTAACGTTGAGACACAGTATCAGCGCCGCTCCGACCTCATACCTAACCTCGTGAGCACCGTCAAGGGCTATGCCAAGCACGAGAGCCAGACTCTGGAGGCTGTAATGGCTGCACGCTCGCAGGCCACTCAGGTGAAGATTGACCCCTCTAACTGCACTCCGCAGCAGCTGGCACAGTATCAGAAGGCGCAGGGCGACGTTACCAATGCCCTGGGCAAGTTGCTCGCCATCACCGAGAACTATCCCGACCTCAAGGCCAACCAGAACTTCCTCGAACTGCAATCGCAGCTGGAAGGCACCGAAAACCGCATCAACGTGGCACGCAAAGACTTCAACGATGCTGCCAAGGAATACAACGTGGCTATACGCCGATTCCCCAAAAGCCTGATTGCAGGCATGTGCGGTTTTGACAAGAAGAACTACTTCGAGGCAGAGGCTGGAGCCGACAAGGCTCCTAAAGTGGAGTTCTAAACAATGAACATCGTTAACTTTCTATTCCCGTCCATTAAAGGATGGGGCAAGGGAGCGGGGCTTCTTATCGCAGCCCTGCTCTTTGTCTTTACGGCAACTGCTGCCGCAGAGACCAAGCAATACACCATCGACGACGTGCCCAACGTGCGCCTCAGCGACGTGCGCCAGTATGTGACCGACCCTTCAGCCATTCTCTCTGCTACAGCACGCGACTCTATCAACGCCATACTCGGACGCTTGGAGAAGAGCACGGGCATTGAGACTGCCGTGGTAATGCTGCCAAGCATAGGCGACGAAAACATCTTTGACTTTGGCCACGAACTGTTCCGCAAGTGGGGAATAGGCAAGAAGAAGAGCGACAACGGACTGCTCATCCTCTTCGTTATGGACCAGAAGAAGGTGAGGTTTACTACCGGTTATGGCATCGAAGGCACTATGACCGACGCCATGTCGAAGCGCATCCAGACCACCCTAATGATACCACGCTTCAGGAATGGCAACTGGGATGGCGGTATGGTAAGCGGCGTCCGTGCCGTGGCGAAAACTCTCGACGGCTCGATGCAGGCAGAAGAGGGCAGCGGCGAGGACGACATTTCGACGATCATGATTACTCTCTTGGCCATAGTAGTAACAATGCTGATATTCATTTATGCTATGGGCTCGCTGCAACGCTGTCCAAAATGCAAGAAACGCAGTGCCCTGCGCAAGGTGAAGGAGCAGCACTTGGTGGTGAAGAACAAGAACGGACGCATCATACGACGCATTCTGCGCACCACATACGTATGCAAACACTGCGGCAACACCGTAACCAAGGACACCGACGAGAACGATCACGGCAGCGCTATGGCTACCGGTGCCATGCTCGGTTCGATGCTGGGCGGTGGCAATAGAGGCAGCGGATTCGGTGGCGGAAGCTTCGGTGGAAGCTTCGGAGGCGGCTCAACGGGTGGCGGCGGAGCTACATCGGGATGGTAAGAGAGTTAGGAATTTTGAGTTTTGAATTTTGAATTGTCGGCTGCGCCGATTAGGAATTGATAAATTAGGAATTCAAAGCTCAAAATTCGAAACTCAAAATTGCCATCGGCAACAACTCAAGACACAAAATTCAAAACTCAAAATTCGAATTATGAAAATACAAATCATAAACGGACCCAACCTCAATCTGTTGGGAACACGCGAACCCGGAATATACGGAAGCAGCACTTTCGAGGCTTATCTCGACACATTGCGCAAGCAGTATCCTGACGTTCAGATAGACTATTATCAAAGCAATATAGAGGGATGCCTCATCGACAAGATGCAGGAAGTGGGGTTCTCGGCAGACGGAATAATCCTCAATGCCGGCGCTTACACCCACACCAGCATTGCATTGCAGGACTGCATACGCTCGCTGAAGAGTCCGGTAATAGAAGTACACATAAGCAATGTGCACAAACGCGAGGAGTTCCGACACAAGTCGATGATTTCTTGCGCCTGCCTGGGCGTAATATGCGGATTCGGAATGGACTCTTACCGTCTGGCACTTGAAGCAATCAAAGCGTTATGACAGAAGATATAGAGAAGTATGTTCTCGCCCACTCCGAACCCGAGGGCGACTATCTGTACCGCCTCTACCGCGCCACCAACATCCATACAATACACGGACGCATGGCGTCAGGACATCTGCAAGGACGCTTGCTGAAGATGCTCGTGAGCATGATACGCCCCAAGAACATTCTTGAGGTGGGCACCTTCTCGGGCTATAGCGCCATCTGCATGGCTGAAGGATTGGACGAAGGCGGCAAGGTGTGGACGTTTGAGATAAACGACGAGATGGAAGACTTCACCCGTCCGTGGATTGAAAACTCGCCAGTTGCAGACAAGATAGACTTCCGTATAGGCGATGCCAACATTGAAGCACCTAAGCTTGGCGTGACGTTCGACCTCGCTTTTGTCGACGGCGACAAGCGTACGTATGTCGAGACTTACGAGATGGTGCTACGATTGTTGCGCCCCGGCGGATATATCATAGCCGACAACACGTTGTGGGACGGCCATGTCACCGACCCGGCTTACGACCACGACCATCAGACACAAGGCATCAGACGATTCAACGACCACGTTGCTGCCGACAACCGTGTTGAGCAGGTGATTGTGCCGTTGCGCGACGGACTGACGCTGATTAGAAAAAAAGATTAAAGACAATAAAGGCTTACAAAAGAACCACTACTACATTATATGGCTCAGAAGAAGAATGACGACGGACTGACACCTATGATGCGACAGTTCTACACGTTCAAGAACGAGCATCCCGACGCACTGCTGCTCTTCCGCTGTGGCGACTTCTACGAGACGTATGCCAACGATGCCGTCGAAGCGGCTAAGATTCTTGGTATCACTCTGACCCGACGCTCCAACGGAAAGAACCCAAATGGGGCGGCTACGGAGATGGCGGGATTTCCTCACCACGCTCTCGACACCTATCTGCCTAAGCTCATCAGGGCTGGCAAACGTGTGGCTATATGCGACCAACTGGAAGACCCTAAGCTCACAAAGACGCTCGTGAAGCGCGGCATAACCGAACTTGTCACGCCCGGAGTGGCTATGAGCGACAACGTGCTCAACTATAAGGAGAACAACTTCCTTGCTGCCGTGTTCATGACAAAGGCCCAGTGTGGCGTGGCTTTTCTCGACATCTCTACCGGAGAATTTCTAACCGGCGAGGGCACTTTTGACTATGTGGAGAAGCTGCTGGCCTCGTTCCAGCCTAAGGAGGTGCTGCACGACCGGCAGATGAAGGCGCAGTTTGAGGAGCATTTCGGCAACCGCTGGTGTACATTCCAGCTCGACGACTGGATGCTTACGGAGCAAAGTTCGCGACAGAAGTTGCTGAAACATTTCGGAACGAAGTCGCTCAAGGGTTTCGGCGTAGAACATCTGAAGCTCGGAGTGATTGCAGCCGGAGCCATATTGCAGTATCTTGAAATGACGCAGCACACCCACTTGGGACACATTACATCGCTGCGCCGAATTGAGGAAGACCGCTATGTCAGACTCGACAAGTTCACCATACGCTCCCTGGAACTTCTGCAGTCGATGCAGGACGACGGCGTTTCGCTGCTCGACGTTATCGACCGCACCACGACAGCAATGGGTGCGCGTATGCTGAAACGCTGGACTGTGTTCCCGCTTATGGACGTTGCTTCTATCAACAAGCGCCTGGATGTGGTGGAGACATTCTTCCGTAAGCCCGACTTCCGACAGACCATTGACGACAATCTGCATCGTATCGGCGACATGGAGCGCATTATATCCAAGGTGGCTGTAGGACGAGTGTCGCCACGCGAGGTTGTACAACTGAAGCTGGCATTGCAAGCCATCATCCCGATAAAGACCGCCTGCCTATACAGCGACAATGAAGAGATACGCTCAATAGGCGAACGTCTTAACCTATGCGAGTCGCTTCGCGAACGCATTGAGCGTGAAATACAGCCCGATCCGCCACAGCTCATCAACAAGGGCGACGTTATTGCAGCCGGATTCTCGCCCGAACTCGACGAACTGCGATCGATTTCGCGTGGAGGAAGAGACTATCTGCTGCGCATTCAGGAAGAAGAAGCGCAGAAAACGGGCATTCAGTCGCTCAAGGTGGGATATAACAACGTGTTCGGATACTATCTTGAGGTGCGCAATACGTACAAGGACCAGGTGCCGCAGGAGTGGATTCGCAAGCAGACTCTTGCCAATGCCGAGCGCTACATAACTCAGGAACTGAAGGAATATGAGGAGAAGATAATGGGAGCAGATGAGAAAATACTCGCCTTAGAAACCCGTCTCTTCACCGAACTCGTCACCGACATGGCTGAGTTCATACCCCAGATACAGATCAACGCCAACATCATTGCACGTCTCGACTGCCTCCTCTCGTTTGCAAAGGCAGCCGAAGAGCACCGCTATGTGCGCCCCGTTGTGGCTGATGACTGTGTGCTTCAGATTAAGGCAGGACGTCATCCAGTGATAGAAACGCAGCTGCCTATGGGCGAGGAATATGTGCCTAACGACATCGAACTGGATGCCGAACAGCAGCAGATAATGATCATTACGGGCCCTAACATGGCGGGTAAGTCGGCTCTGTTGCGCCAGACCGCGCTCATAACGCTCATGGCTCAGATGGGATGTTTTGTCCCTGCCGAGGCTGCACGCATTGGTCTTGTAGACAAGATATTCACCCGTGTGGGTGCATCGGACAACATATCATTAGGTGAATCGACCTTTATGGTGGAGATGACGGAGGCTTCTGACATTCTCAACAACGTCACTCCACGCTCGCTCGTGCTCTTCGACGAGCTTGGACGAGGCACTTCTACCTATGACGGCATCTCCATAGCGTGGGCTATTGTGGAATATCTGCACGATCATAAGGGTGCGCAGGCACGCACACTCTTCGCCACTCACTATCACGAACTGAACGAAATGGAGAAGAACTTCGGTCGTATCAAGAACTATAACGTCAGCGTGAAGGAGCTGAACGGCAAGGTCATTTTCCTGCGCAAACTGATGCGAGGCGGTTCGGAACACTCGTTCGGTATTCATGTGGCTGAGATTGCAGGTATGCCGAAGTCTATCGTCAACCGTGCCAACACCATTCTGAAGCAGTTGGAGACTGACAACGCAAGCGTTGGAGTGGAGTCGCGACAGAATCTCGGTTCGTCGTCGGCAGCAGGTATGCAACTCTCGTTCTTCCAACTCGACGACCCCGTGCTATGCCAGATACGCGACGAGATTCTCGGTCTTGACATAAACAATCTCACTCCGGTTGAAGCTTTGAACAAACTGAATGAGGTGAAGAAGATAATAACGGGACGGTCGTAATCAATAAGGATTGAAGGCAGAATATATAAGGATAAAAGTATATTAATGATACTTGCAAAATGAATACGTATTACTTTGCCTTTGAATACGTATTACTTTGCCTTTGAATACGTATTACTTTGCCGATGAATACGTATTGCTTCCGAAAGCATGCTTCAACAGATGTCAGTTATATGGGTTGAATGCAACAAATGTAGGAGGATGGCGTGCTAAAAGTCTAAGCAGCACGCCCCGAAGGGGCAGAAGCACATAGCCCTGGGCACCGCCCTGGGTGTACGGATAGATATAGTCCAAACGCCCTGTAAGGGCAAAAGCATTGATAATTAACGCTTTTGCCCTTACAGGGCGCATTGGTTTTTGCGATACTTTTACCCAGGGCGGTACTCTGGGTACATAGCATTCAATAAACATTGCGCCCTGTAAGGGCAACTCTATTGAGCCACTGAGAGTTGCCCTTACAGGGCGTTAGATTTAATATACCTTTTTCACCCAGGGCGTTGCCCTTGGCTGTGGAGGTCATTGGGCTTTCAGCCCGCATTCTTTGAGTTTTGACACTCACTCCTCCTACAGATAACTGTGTTTCGCTGTCGTTTTGAAAAGGAGTCCTTTTGGGTTGCAAAACGAATCCTTTTGGTGAGCAAAAGGGGTCCTTTTGAAGGGCAAAAGGACAACTATTGGAAGGCAAAAGGAGTCCTTTATATTTAGGGGTTAATTTCCTCTGATTTCAAATAGTAGGAGAAGGGTGCAGTCAAATGTCAGTTATACGGGCTGAAAGCCCAATAAGCTCATAGCCCAAGGCAGCACCTTGGGTGTGCGGATTGAAAAAAGCAAAACGCCCTGCAAGGGCAAAAGCATTGATAATTAACGCTTTTGCCCTTACAGGGCGCATTGTTATTTGGGATACTTTTACCCAAGGCGCTGCCTTGGGCTATGAGCTTATTGGGCTTTCAGCCCGCTTTGTTAGACTTTTGATACACCCTCCTCTTACATAAGACAACGCCCAATCAATGATGAATACAATTTGATTGGCATAGCCGAATATTCACGGATGAGCCTAAAAAAAACCGCAATCTGAAGCCTTAACTTATAATAAAATGCGCCCAGTAGATGCAAAAGCATTGCCAATTATCGCTTTTGCACTTACTGGGCGCATTGTTTTATTAGGGTTTATCTTACGCGTCGGACGGGAGTATGACGTGCAAGCTGATTAACCTAATTGGGGGTTATTGAATATTTTGTTCTCCCCATAAGACGGTTTTTATTGTGAGGACTGGGCGAACAGCGTACGGAGCATCTTTCTTTAAGGACATAAAGTAATGTGAATGCGAATCTTTATTATAAACAATCATATTTAAACACCAGCCTAATTCATGGCGATCTTTGTCGTATCCAGCATCAGTTGATGACCAATACACACCACCATGTGATTGGGGAACAGTAGAGGGAAGATACATTATGTTATTTGTATATCCAGGTTGAACGCCTATATACTTAAAGGCTGTTACAACATTGTTTTCGATAACATTGTCTACTTCTACATTCTCTGTTTTTGTAGTAAAACCATCTTGGTCAACAAAGTCCATTTCGTCTTTTTGGGGTGTGCGCCAATTAGCACCCCATACATAGTCACTACCAGTCTTTGCTGCCTCGGTCCAATTCATTGTGCCTTCTACATTCTCTTCTTTAGCAAATCTCGGACCACCAATCCGCATCTGTACCCAATCTATTGTCTGTGTCTCACCATTGATGGTTGCTGTAGCAGTACCATAAGTAGGACCAGAAGTCAGAGTATAGTATTTGCCGGCAGAAAGGCCTTTATCTTTTGTGGTCTTGATGAGTTTCGTATCATTCCAAACCTCAATCTTCACTCCAGCAGGAACAATAACATAATATATTCCGGCTTTATCGGTGTTGTTTTTCTTGAATACAGATACTTTTTCTTTGCTTGTTTTTACATCGAAGCCATCTTCGTTCTTCTTAGCTGTCAGACCAGACACATAGCCGTCTTTAGTCTTCAGATAGATGTCGCACGGACCAAAGTTGTCCACCTTAACGATGCGGAGCACGGCAGCCTGGGCTTTCATATTGATGGTGAGGCCTTCGGCACCGGTTGTAGCTTTTTCGGTCTTTCCTGCCAACGCATACAGATCTGCAGCTGATTTGGATGTGCCTTCCTGATTGGTAAGGTTGATATTGGTGCTGGGATAGTAAGCATACCAGTCGGCGGCAGATGATGTCACCTTAGCGTCGGTGCTTGAGAAAGTGTCGCCACTCTTAGTGAATGTGTAATAATCGTTGATGGTGTTGTTGCCAACCACAACATTGTCGTTGTCATCGAAAGTGAATTTCCACGTGCCGGATTTGTCGTTTACATCGATAGCTGCACGCGAACTCTGCTGCGAAACAGTTGCTACAAGCACCATTCCCTTGTTGTTTTGTCCATTGCCGGAGGTTTCGATAGTTTCGTCGTTGCTGCATGCTGTGAAAGCAAGGGCTACAGCAGCCAGCACGAATGATAGGATCTTTTTCATTTCCTTTACTTCTTAGCGTTTTATTCGTATTACCGTTTTAAGTTGTTTTTTATTCCTCCCAGTCAGCGTCATCACCTGCTGTTATTTCAGTTTGGGTTGTAATGCTGCCTGTTGCAGGTCCGCTTCCGGCAAGAATTGCCTGCGGTTCAAACATAATGATACTAATCTGGGGGGCCAGATACTTCTTCTTGCTCATAACTTAAAAACAAATTGGATTAAATAGTTAATTAAAATCTTGTCGTATAACAGTAAAAAAATACTCTCTTTTAAAACTATATAGAAACATTATCGTTTTACGTCTTAATTTATTCGGATACAAATTTACAAAAATTCCAGCATACTACAATGGCTAACAAGACTCTTTAACACAATGGGTTAAGGATTTGCCTAAGAAACTGACGGGCACGAAAAAAGGCGCAACTCCAATCACTTGGAATTACGCCTTGATATAAGTGTGTTAGCGATATTACTTCACTTCAACTGCCTCTGCAATTGCAGCCTCTTCCTTCTTGACCTTACGGCCGAGAGTGATATAAGCTACCGGAGCAGCGATGAAGATAGAAGAGAGTGTACCGAAGATTACACCGAGCAGCATAGCGAATGAGAAGCTGCGTGTGCTCTCGCCACCGAAGCAGAAGATACAGAGCAATACGATGAGCGTAGAGAGTGATGTATTAATGGTACGCGCGAGGGTCTCGTTCAGCGACTTGTTGAAGAGCTCCTGCAGATCCATCTTCTTGTGCAGTGTCAGGTTCTCACGGATACGGTCGAATACCACCACCTTATCGTTGATAGAGTAACCGATAACGGTAAGGATAGCACCGATGAAGGTCTGGTCTACCTCAAGCGAGAACGGAACGACATCCCATAGCAGTGAGAAGAAACCTATAACGATGGTTGCGTCGATGGCAAGTGCTACGGTAGAACCGATAGAGAAAGCCACGTTGCGGAAACGTATCAAGATGTAGAGGAAGATAGCGGCGAGGGCGATGATCACTGAGATGATGGCACCGTGAGTGATGTCCTTAGCCACAGCCGGACCTACCTTTGTAGACGATACGATTGAACCGCCTGCGCGAACGTCAGGGTTCTTGAATGCCTCAACGCTGCTCTGTGTTACGAGACCTGCACCGTGCAGACCCTTGTATAGGATGTTCTCCACTTCGTTGTCTACAGCCGGATTGTTCGACTCAATCTTATAGTTGGTTGATATACGTATGGTCTTGCCGTCAGTACCGAGTGCCAGTGCGTTGACAGTAGCTCCCTTGAACTGGGGCACGAGAGCTGCCTTTACTTCCTCAGGCTGTACCTGCTTCTCAAGCACTACAACATAATTGCGACCACCGGTGAAGTCGATGCCCTTGCTCAAGCCACGGATGGCGAAGCTGGCAATCATAACTACGATGATAGCGGCAAAGATACCGAACGACTTCTTGCAGCCAGACATGAAGCCATAGTTCTTGTTCGCCATGAAGTTGCGCGAAACCTTGGTAGAGAAGGTCTGCTTTGTCCACTTGTCGTGAGCCAGACGGTTCTCGTAAACGAGACGTGTCAGGAACACAGCTGTGAAGAACGAGCAGCAGATACCGATGATAAGTGTGGTAGCGAAGCCGCGGATAGGACCTGTACCGAACACATACAGAATGATACCTGTGAGGATTGATGTCAAGTTAGAGTCGAAGATGGCTGAGAAAGCGTTGCTGTAGCCCAGAGCCAGAGCCTGCTTTGTGCCGAGTCCCTTCTTGAGTTCCTCCTTGGTACGCTCGTAGATGAGCACGTTGGCGTCCACCGCCATACCCAGGGCAAGCACGATACCGGCGATACCAGGCATTGTGAGTGCAGCCTGGAACGATGCCATGATACCCATTGTGAAGAAGAGGTTGAGCAAGAGAGCACCGTTGGCAACCATACCCGGGATGAAGTCGTACATCACAACCATGTAGATCATCAGGATGATGAAGGCTACGATGAACGAGATGAAGCCCTGCTGGATTGACTGTGCACCGAGTGTAGGACCTACTACTTCCTCCTGAACGATGTGGGCAGGAGCCGGCATACGGCCAGACTTCAATGTGTTGGCCAAGTCCTTTGTATCTTCGATGGTGAAGTTACCCGAGATTGACGACTGACCGCCAGATATTTCGCCGCTAACACGAGGTGCTGAATATACTGTTCCGTCAAGAACAATGGCGATAGCCTTGCCTACGTTGGCCTTGGTGAGGGCTGCCCAGCGGCGTGCACCGTCAGAGTTCATCGTCATAGAAACCTCAGGAGTACCCGTAAGGTTGTTGAACTGGTCCTTGGCATCGGTCACAACGTCGCCCTCGATAGGAGCGCGTCCGTTAGATGTAGTAACCTTGATGGCATAGAGCTCGTATACGTTCTTAGCCTGGATGCCGTCGGCTGGCTTAGCGCCCCAAAGCAGACGAAGGTCTGAAGGGAGCACCTGCTTGGCGATGGCAGAGTAGATTATCTTGTTGACAGCAGCTGTGTCGCGTGCCGAAGCATAACCTACGAGGCTCAATGCACCGCTACCAGTGGGCTGGAATACAGAGAGGAGCGGGTGCTCCTTCTTTGCCTGTGCAAGCTGTGAAGAAGTCTCCTTAGTGTCAGTAGCCTCGTCAGCGCTCTTCTTGAGCTGGAGCTTGGCACCTGACTTGGCCTCAGCAGTAGCCTTAACGGCTGCAGCTGTATCGGCAGCTGTAGTGTCAGCCACTTCTTTCTTGCCCGAGAGGGCTGCTGCCGCGCGCTGGTCGAGCTGCTGGAGATAAGGAATGATTTCCTCAGAGTTGTATGTCTCCCAGAACTCAAGGTTTGCGCTACCCTGGAGAAGCTTACGAACGCGCTCCGGCTCGTTGATACCCGGCATCTCGACCATGATACGGCCCTGCTGGCCTTCGAGCTTCTGGATGTTAGGCTGAACAACACCGAACTTGTCGATACGTGTACGTACCACGAGGAACGAGTTGTCGATAGCTGCCTGAACTTCGTCGCGGAGCACCTTTTCTACCTGCTTGTCGGTAGAGTTGGGCGACACCTTGCCCTGGAGCTGCTGTGTAGCGAAAATCTCAGAGAGGTGATGTCCCGGAGCGTTCTTCTTGTAAGCGTTGATGAAAAGAGTGATGAAATCGCTCTGCGACACCTCGTGCTCGGCACGTGCTTCCTTCATCGACTTGGTGAAGGCAGCGTCTGTCTTGTGGTCGGCGAGGTTCTCGACTACGTCAGGAACGCTCACTTCGAGGATTACATTCATACCGCCCTTGAGGTCAAGACCAAGTCCGATCTGTGTCTCGAGGCACTTCTGGTATGAGTAGAGCCCGAGGAACTTCACAGAGTCCTTGTAGTCCTGCTGTGCTATTGGGTCCTTTATCTTCGCAGCCTGGCTGTCATAGTATTTAGTGGCAGCCGAGAACGAGAGATAAAAGATACTTGCAAGCGTCAGAAGGACGGCTGTTACAATTACAATACCTTTGTTCTGCATTTTGATTTTTATTTTTTGTTATTATTGTTTTTCTTTGTTAATATTGTTTTTATTAAGCATAGATAGCGTGCAAAGTTACTGATTTTCTTTCGTTTTGCGAAATTTATAGCTTTATTTATTTAGTTTAAGGCGCAATATTAGGCAGTTGGCACGGGTCGGGACTACTTGCCCAGGCTATGGCGAGGACGCCATAGCCTCCTACAATATCCAACTCTATACTCTCAATTTTCAATTCTCAACTCTCAATTTTCAACTCTCAACTCCAAACTCCAAACAAATCTCACCCCTTTTTCAGCCAGCAGATGATGGGATAATGGTCGGATGCCTTGATGGAGTTGTCCACATGGCAGCGATAGGGCGTCCAGTGGTCGGAGCACATGATGTTGTCGATGCGCACATAGAAGGCGTTGTAGTGATAGCTTATGCCCGGTCCGTTGGCTGAGGCAACGTAGCAGTCGTTGAGCACCGAAGCCAGCCGGCGGCGCACGTATGATATGGGCGAATCGTTGAAGTCGCCTACGAGTATGATGCTCTGTCCCTTATGGCGCTCCACGTAATCTGCTACGGCATCGGCTTGGGGTGCGCGTATGGCGGAAGCCTCGCCCAGCTTGTGCCACAGACGGCGCGACTCTTGTTCTGCTTCGCCATTGCGTATTTCGCCCTTTATCATGGCATGGAACTTCGAACGGTCGTCGAGCGAGAGTCCGGTAGTCTCAAAATGGTTGACCACGACTATCGTTGTGTCGCCCTTGGCGGTAACGACACGGAAGGCAGCCGAGTTGTTGCCCTTCGACGCATACTCTATCTTCTCCTTGCCTACGATAGGAAAGCGGCTGTAGATGCATATCTCGTCGCCGCCCTCGGGAGAGTCGGCAGAGTCGTGATGAGGATAGAATGCCGAGAGCGTGGAGTCGGCTATCTCGCGCTTACGGCCCGTCGACCCGAACTCCTGCATGCAGAGTATGTCGGGATTCTGACGCTTTATGTAGCTGAGAATTTCGGAAGGCCCGTCGGTGTCGTCCCACGTACTGAAGTAGAACACGTTGTACGACATCACCTTTATGCTGCCTTCGGGGGTGGCGGCATTGCGGTTGAACGGCGTATATATGCGTATGGGCTGGAAACCTATCAGCAGTCCTGCCACGGGAATAAGCGCCCACCTCGCCCTGAACATCAGCCAGAAGGCGAGAAACGCCAGATTGGCTACGAGGAAGACGGGGAAAAGCAGTCCTAAGTTGGCTATGAGCGGGTGTGCAGTGGGGTTGACGCGGTCGCTATAGCCTATAAGCAACATCACCACGATGGTGGCGATGTTGGCTCCGGCGATTATCCTGAAAGTAAATTCCTTCATATTTTACGGCAGGCGTTGGCTTTATTTGCGGCTCTTGTCAAACAGCCATTGCTTCTCTTCGTTGCTCAGACTGTCGTAGCCCGAGCGTCTGATCTTGTCGAGTATGGCGTCGGTGCGCTGCTGCTCCCATCGCTTGCGCTCGTTGTATTCGGCATCCGTTTCGGGGCGTTGGGTTGTACGGTCTGTGGCGTTGCCATAGTCACGGCGCTGACGGTTATAGTCAGAAGCGTTGCGATGTGAGCGTTGCTCCCAAGCCGAGCGTAGAGAGTCGAAGAACTGCTGTCCGCCACGACGGTTGTAGTTGATGTCGGGACGGCGGCGCCAGTAGCGTATGAGGAAGAATCCTACAACCATACCTCCGAGATGTGCCAAGTGTGCCACGCCGTCGCCGGTGGTTGAGAATGCCATGAACAGCTCAATGGCTGCATAGATGAGTACAAACCACTTTGCCTTGATGGGCACAGGAAGGGGGAATATGAACAGCCGCTCTTCGGGATAGAGCATTCCGAAGGCGAGCAGTATGCCGTATATGGCTCCCGAAGCGCCCACCGTGGTCCACGCATTGAGGAACATTGCGTTGGCATTGACTACGAGCATGGTCTGCGAAAGCGTAAATCCCTGTATCTGTTCGGCGGCAAGCAGATAGAACTGTACCATCTGTGCCAGCTCCTGAAACAGTCCGGCTCCTATGCCGCAGGCGATATAATAGAACAGGAACTTGCGTGCTCCCCATGTGCGTTCGACTATGCATCCGAACATCCAGAGGGCGAACATATTGAAGAATATGTGGCTCCATCCGCCATGGGCAAACATGTATGTGAGGAGCTGATAGGCCTGGAAGTCGGGTGCAAGGATGAAGTGCAGGCCGAGAATGCTGTTGAGGTCGGCACCGATCATCTGCATCAGGTAAGTGGCAATAAACACCACTACGTTTATGATGAGCAGGTTGCGTGTTACTGTTGGAATGTTGTTCATACTTTAATGTGTTCAATTTGTTTATTAACAGGTGGCAAAATTACTAAAAATCCCCGTAAACAGGCATAAAATGGGGGTTGGGGGACGTTTTTTTCATTAAATTATGCACTTTTTTCCGATTTTTGTTTGATTTGTGAAAGGAATAGTCTAAATTTGCTTTCGGAAAGGAGTCAAACGTGTGATTTTCACCTTTTTCCGAGTTGTTTTCATTAGAATTTTCACAAACAATTTAATACTTAAAGGATTATGAACAAGACAGAATTAATTGAGAAGATAGCAGTAGGTGCTGAGTTGAGCAAGGCAGATGCCAAGAAGGCTCTTGAGGCTACAATTGAAGCAATCAAGAACGCTCTCGTTGATGGTGACAAGATCCAGCTCATCGGCTTCGGTACATTCAGCGTTTCTGAGCGTCCGGCACGCGAGGGCATCAACCCTGCTACCAAGGAGAAGATTACTATCGCAGCAAAGAAGGTTGCCAAGTTCAAGGCTGGCGCTGAGCTTGCTGACGCTATCAAGTAATACAGCAAACAGATTGTAAGAGAACTATTTTTACGACGTAAAACGGGCAGTCTGCAAAAGGAGCCCTTTTGCGTTGTAAAAGGAGTCCTTTTGGACTGCAAAACGAGTCCTTTTGGCAAGCAAAAGGATTACATTTGCAAGCCAAAAGGACTCCTTTTTTTTAGTTGATAGTTGAAAATTGGGAGTTGAGAGTTATGATTACCGATGTTTTACATTGAACATCGACATAATAGAAGCTTAAAAACATATCATAACTCTCAACTCCCAACTCTCAACTCTCAACTTTCAATTAATCCGAACATAGGTACTGTGCGAGCTTCGCTACGGCACGTGCACGGTGCGAAATGCCGTTCTTGATGTCCATACCGAGCTGTGCGAACGACTCTGTGTAGCCTTCGGGCACGAAGATGGGGTCGTAGCCGAATCCTTCGGTGCCCTGCTTCTCGGTGGAAATGGTTCCGCGTACTATGCCCTCAAATAAAATGTAGTCGGCTATGTCGTTCTTACGGGCGAGGCAGATTACTGTGCGGAACTGCGCACAGCGGTCGTCGCTGCCCTCAAGACGGCTGAGCAGCTTCTGCATGTTGGCCTCCGAGTCGTGGTCGGTGCCTTCGGCATAGCGGGCAGAATGTACGCCCGGCTCGCCTCCAAGCGACGGCACTTCGAGTCCGGTGTCGTCGGCAAAGCAGTCGTAGCCGTAATTCTCCACTACATAACGAGCCTTCTGTATGGCGTTGCCTTCAAGCGTATTGGCTGTTTCGGGTATGTCTGCATGGCAATTGATGTCGCTCAGCGACAACACTTCAAAACGATTGCCAAGTATGGAGCGTATCTCGTCGAGCTTGTGCTTGTTGTTGGTGGCAAAGACGATAGCGCCAAAAGCCCCACTCGAAGCCCCAAAAGCCCCACCCCCTTGCCCCTCCCCCGTAGGGAGGGGAGTAGTATGTATTGACTGGTTGTGCATATTTGTTGAGTTATATTTATTTAGATGTATTGTTTTTTTATTCGTTTGAGGAGCCTTGCATATCACTCCCCTCCCTACGGGGGAGGGGTTCGGGGGTGGGGCTTTGCGGGGGTTGAGTGGCACTTTGTGCGGGTTCGGGGGTGGGGCTTTGTGGGGTTTGAGTGGGGCTTTTTTGGCTTTGTGGGGTTTCATGCTTCTTCACCTTAACCTTTATCTGGTCGAATCCCTCGCCATATACGCCGATAACGCTACTCTGACTGACGAAGGCGCGCGGGTCGATCATCTTTATCAATCGGAAGATGAGCACCGATTCGCGCTTCTTGGCAAGCAGACATATCACCTTCATCTCCTTGCCTGTGTACCAGCCGTGGCCGTCGAGGATGGTGAGTGTATGGTCGGTCTTGCGTGTTATGGCTTCGGCTATCTTCTTGTATTCCTTCGAGAATATCATGAACTGCACCGACTGGCGCTGCACGTTCATCACATAGTCGAGCATAGTACATTCGATGACCATCGTACACAGACCGAATACCACCATCTGGCAACGCTGTGGGAACTCGCCGAAAGAGTCGATGACGAGACAGCTGCCTATGATTACAAGGTCTACCATGATGAGTACTTTGCCAAGCGAAACGTTGTAGTACTTGTTAACTACGGCTGCAATGATGTCGGTTCCGCCCGTACTGCCGTTGTTGAGGAACACTATTGCCAGCGCCGTTCCGGTGAGCATACATCCTATAATGAGCGACATGAAGTCGTTGCCCTCACCCATCAGCTTGTAGAAGGTGCCGTCGGGCTGCTCCACAATCTTCTGTGCGAGTTCGAGCAATACGGTCAGTGCAATGGTGGCATATATGGTCTTGGCAAGGAATTTCAGTCCAAGTTCCTTCAGCGCGGCTACGATAAGTATGGCATTGATGATGAAGAAAGTCCACTGAACGGGGAACTTTGTGGCATAGAAGATAATGGCTCCTATACCTGCAATACCTCCAGTTACAATTTCGTATGGCAAAAGAAAAACGGTAAATCCGAAGGTATAGAGCATCAGACCAAGTGTGATATTGAAATAATCCTTCGTTTCTTGCCAGATAATTTTACGGTCGATTGTCATTGGATTTTATAGTTAAAACATTATTTTCATTTGATTTTAAGCAAAAGAAGTCGTCAACTTAAGGGTGCGTCAAAACTCTAACAAAGTGGGCTGAAAGCCCAATGACCTCCATAGCCCAGGGCAACGCCCTGGGTGAAAAGGTTTATTGGATCTATCGCCCTGTAAGGGCAACTCTATTGCGCCACAGAAAGTTGCCCTTACAGGGCGCAATGTTTATTGATTGCTATTACCCAGGGCGTTGCCCTGGGCTATGGACTTCTGCCCCTTCGGGGCGCGCTGCTTAGAGTTTTGACGCACCCTTAAGTCGGCAACTTCCTTTGCTGTATATAAGTTATACGGAATGTCGCCGCGTATTACTTAATAACGACATTCACAATCTTCTTAGGCACAACGATCACCTTTACTACTGTCTTGCCGTCAAGATACTTCTGGCTCTGCTCGTCGGCGAGCACTGCCTGCTGTATTGCATCGTTTGTGGCATCGGCAGGAAACTTCTTCTGGAAGCGTGCCTTGCCGTTGAATGATATTGTAAGCTGCACTTCGCTCTCTACAAGATACTTGGCTTCGAACTTAGGCCACTGTGCGTCGCATACGGTTGTCTCGTTGCCAAGCACGTGCCAGAGCTCTTCGGCAATGTGCGGAGCGAACGGTGCGATGAGCACAACGAGCTGTTCGAGCACCTGCTTGTTGCGGCACTTCTGCTGTGCAAACTCGCTTACGGCTATCATGAACGCCGAGATTGAGGTGTTGTAAGAGAAGTTCTCGATGTCGTCGGTCACCTTCTTGATGAGCTTGTGCAGAGTCTTCATGCTGTCGGCTGATGCCTCGGCATCGGCAGAAGGGAGGAAGTTGTCGGTGCGATTCTCATAGTAGAGATTCCAGAACTTCTTGAGGAAGCGGAAGCATCCGTCAATTCCGTTGGTGTCCCAAGGCTTGCTTGCCTCTACCGGACCCAAGAACATCTCGTAAAGACGCAATGTGTCGGCTCCGTATTTCTCGACAATCATGTCGGGATTGACAACGTTGAACATCGACTTCGACATCTTCTCAACTGCCCATCCGCAGATGTACTTGCCGTCTTCGAGTATGAACTCGGCATCGGCATACTCCGGACGCCATGCCTTGAAAGCTTCAATGTCGAGCACGTCGGCTGATACGATGTTGACATCAACGTGGATTGGTGTCACGTCATAGTCCTTCTTCAGTCCGGCGCTCACGAAGACGGGAGCCTTAGAGTGGTCGTCGGAGTTGATACGATATACGAAGTTGCTTCGTCCCTGAATCATTCCCTGGTTGACAAGCTTCTGGAACGGCTCTTCCTTGCAGCTCACGCCGAGGTCGAAGAGGAACTTGTTCCAGAAACGAGAGTAGATGAGGTGGCCCGTAGCGTGCTCGCATCCGCCTACATAGAGGTCGACGTTCTGCCAGTAATTATCAGCCTCCTTGCTTACGAGGCAGTTGTCGTCGTGCGGATCCATATAACGCAGATAGTATGCAGACGATCCGGCGAAGCCCGGCATGGTGTTGAGTTCGAGCGGGAACACGGTCTTGTTGTCTACCAGAGCCTTGTCTACTACCTGCTTCTTCTCTACGTCCCATGCCCACATCTTGGCGCGTCCCAATGGCGGTTCGCCTGTCTCGGTAGGCTTGTATGTCTCTATTTCGGGCAGTTCGAGAGGCAGACACTCCTCGGGAACCATCTGCGGCATTCCGTCCTTATAGTATACGGGGAACGGTTCGCCCCAATAACGCTGGCGTGAGAAGATGGCGTCACGCAGACGATAGTTGACCTTTACGCGGCCCAATCCCTTCTCGGTGACAAACTTCTTGGTGGCAGCGATGGCCTCCTTGACGCTCAGTCCGTTGAGTGAGAAACCGTCAAGGGTCTGCTTGCCTGCAACGGGCGAGTTCTGAACGGTGCCTTCCTTGGCATCGAAACTCTCTTCGCTTACGTCGGCACCCTCAATGAGCGGGATGATAGGCAGGTTGAAGTGCTTGGCAAAGGCGTAGTCGCGTGAGTCGTGAGCCGGAACAGCCATGATGGCACCTGTGCCGTACCCTGCAAGAACGTACTCTGAAATCCAGATTGGAATGTTCTCGCCGGTGAACGGATTGACGGCGTACGAGCCAGAGAACACGCCCGTTACGGAGTGATTTGCCATACGGTCGAGCTCGGTACGCTTCTTCACGTAGGCGAGATATTCGTCCACCGCTGCCTTCTGCTCGGCTGTGGTGAGCTTCTCAACGAGTTCGCTCTCGGGAGCCAATACCATGAATGTAACGCCGAAGATGGTGTCGGCACGTGTGGTGAAGATGGTGAAGTCGAAGTCCTGACCTGCCACCTTAAACTGCATCTCGGTACCTTCCGAACGGCCTATCCAATTCTTCTGTGTCTCCTTGATTGAATCGCTCCACTGTATTGTTTCCAGTCCGTCGAGCAGACGCTGTGAGTATGCGCTGGTACGCAGACACCACTGCTGCATCTTCTTCTGCACTACGGGATAGCCGCCACGCTCGCTCACACCGTTCACTACCTCGTCATTGGCAAGCACAGTGCCGAGTCCCGGACACCAGTTTACCATTGTCTCGCCCAGATAGGCGATGCGGTAGTTCATCAATGTCTTCTGCTTCTCGACGTCGTTCATAGCCTTCCACTCCTCGGCTGTAAATTCGAGGTGCTCGCTTTCGGCTACGTTCAGTCCCTCGGTGCCCTTCACCTCGAAGCGTGCAATGAGCTTTTCGATAGGCTGGGCCTTCTGGCATGAGTTGCAGAAGAACGACTGGAACATCTTCTGGAATGCCCACTGGGTCCAGTGATAGTACTTAGGGTCGCATGTGCGGACCTCGCGGTCCCAGTCGAAAGAGAAACCGATGTTGTCCAACTGCTGACGATAGCGTGCTATGTTGGCAACGGTAGTCACCTCAGGGTGCTGTCCTGTCTGAATGGCATATTGCTCGGCAGGGAGTCCGTAGGCATCGTAGCCCATAGGGTTGAGCACGTTGTAGCCCTCAAGACGCTTGAAGCGTGCATAGATATCGGATGCTATATATCCGAGCGGGTGGCCTACGTGCAGACCGGCTCCCGACGGATAGGGGAACATGTTGAGTACATAGAACTTCTGCTTGTTAGGGTCCTCTGTGGTGTGATAGGTCTTGTCTGCCACCCACTGGGCTTGCCATTTCTTCTCGATTTCTCTGAAATTGTATTCCATTGTATCTTTTTTTAGCTATTTATTTTCAGTTTTATGCAAAGTTACGACTTTTAGCTTATAATAAATATAATTATGTGGAAAAAAGTGTAATCAAACAAAAAAGCCTTGCTCCGATTAAGAAGCAAGGCTTTTTCTGTTGTCCCAGGCGGATTCGAACCACCACAAACAGAACCAAAAACTGTTGTGCTACCATTACACCATAGGACAATGTGGCTGCAAAGGTAATAAAATTTCGCTTTGCAACCAAATTTTTCGGATTATTTCACTGTGATGAGATAATAATTCTTCTTGCCGCGCTGTACGAGTAGATACTTGCCATCGATGAGGTCTTCGGCTGTGACTACACGGTCGAAGGCTGCGAGCTTCTCCTTGTTGAGCGATACGCCACCACCCTGAACGAGCTTGCGCATCTCGCCCTTTGAGTTGAACACCTTAACGTCGTCGCGTGTGAAGAGGTCGACTGCGGGCTGTCCGAGCTGGTCGGCAGGCAATGTGAAGTGTGGCACTCCCTCGAAGATGGAGAGAAGTGTTGCCTCGTCGAACTTCTGCAGTGTTTCCTTGGTTCCCTTGCCGAAAAGGATGCTTGATGCTTCCTGTGCCATTTCGAGGTCTTCGCGTGAGTGTACCATTGTGGTAACTTCCTCAGCCAGGCGCTTCTGCAGAGTACGACGGCCCGGATCCTCGTTGTGTTCGGCTATGAGAGCGTCGATTGTCTCCTTGTCGAGGTCGGTGAATATCTTGATGTACTTCTCGGCTTCGACATCGCTGACGTTGAGCCAGAACTGATAGAAGGCGTAAGGTGTGGTGCGATTGCGGTCGAGCCATACGTTGCCGCTTTCGGTCTTGCCGAACTTCTTGCCGTCGCTCTTGGTGATAAGCGGACATGTGAGGCAGTAGGCTTCGGCTTCGTTGCCGAGTGTACGGCGGATAAGCTCAGTTCCGGTGGTCATGTTGCCCCACTGGTCGTTGCCTCCGAGCTGCAGGCGTACGCCATACTTCTGATACTGATAGAGGAAGTCGTAACCCTGGAGCAGCTGATATGTGAATTCGGTGAATGAGAGTCCGTCGCGAGCCTCGCCGTTGAGACGCTTCTGTACGGAGTCTTTCGCCATCATATAGTTTACGGTGATGTGCTTGCCTACCTCGCGTGCGAAGTCGAGGAAAGTGAAGTCCTTCATCCAGTCGTAGTTGTTGACGAGCTCGGCCTTGTTAGGCTCGTTGCCGTCGAAGTCGAGGAACTTAGCCACCTGTTTCTTAATGGCCTCCTGATTGTGGTAGAGTGTCTTCGAGTCGAGCAGGTTACGCTCCTGGCTTTTGCCCGAAGGGTCGCCAATCATACCCGTTGCACCGCCTACAAGGAGGTATGGCTTGTGGCCACAACGCTGGAGGTGGCGCAGCATCATGATGCCGCAGAGGTGTCCGATGTGAAGTGAGTCGGCAGTAGGGTCGGTGCCAAGATACGCAGACACCATGTGGGTGTTGAGATATTCCTCAGTACCCGGCATAATCTGCGCGAGCATGCCGCGCCAGCGCAGTTCTTCAACGAAATTTTTTGCCATTTTATTGTTGTTATTATTGTTCTGAGCCTTACTGGGGCTTGTTGGGGCTTGTTGGGGTGCAGGGCCTTACTGAGCCTACTAAGCCTTACTGGGCCTTTGCTGAGCCTTTGATAGGGGCTTTTATTCAAAACTCAAAATTCAAAACTCAAGATTCCACTTACGGCACCGGGTCGTAGCCCGAGCCTCCGAACGGATTGCATCTTAGGATGCGCCATATGGAGAGTGCCATGCCCTTGAAGAATCCGTGCTTGAGCAATGCCTGGCGTGCGTATTCGGAGCATGTGGGCTGAAACCGGCATGAAGCCGGGGTGTAGGGAGTGATGAATTTCTGATAGAATCTGATGGGTTGTATCACAATCCAGGCGAGTATGCGTGAGATTCGGTTCATTGCGGGGTGTTTTTATTGTCATTTGCCGACAGCTTCTCAACGAGTCGGGTAAGCAGATTGGCCATGCGCTTCATCACTTCGGCTGTGGGCAGAAGCCGGTCGGATGTCCAGATGAAGCAGAGCGAAACTGTCTTGTCGGCTTTCTGTGTGAGATGGTTGACGAGTATGTGCTTGTTGAGCCGGTAGGCTTCGCGCACCTGACGCTTGACGTAGTTGCGCTTGACGGCGCGCTTGAAGTAGCGCTTGGGCACACTCACCATCATCTGCGCCATGGGCTGATGTCCGTCAGAAGGCTGTGAGTCTGTCTGTCGGCTGTCGGCCATGTACACCATACGCAGCGGTGAGGCTGTCATAGCCTTTGATCCGCCTCCGCGAAAGAGGCGGTCAATCTGCTTTTTGCTGTTAATGCGCTCCGACTGTGGGAGGCTGTATTTGGATGTTGTCATGTTAACATCTCAACTTACTTGTTGTTCTCCAGATAGTGCTGCAGCGCTCCTGTCATCGAAGGGAATTCCTTGGTGGGTGCTTCGAGGTCGAGTCGGTAGCCGGCATCGGTCACGGCCTTGGCTGTAGCGGGTCCGAATGTGGCGATGCGAACGTCGCCCTGAGTGAATTCAGGGAAGTTCTTGGTGAACGCCTTGATGCCTGAAGGGCTGAAGAATACGAGCATGTCGCAGTCGAACGACTTGGCTTCTTCTTCGGTGAAGTCGTTGCTTACGGTGCGGTACATCACGCATTCCTTATGGTGCAGTTTCTTGGCGTCGAGCAGGCGTTCGATGTCGTCGTTGTGTACAGAGCTGAGCGGCACGAGATACTTTTCGGTCTTGTGCTTCACCATGGTTGGTATGAGCGAGTCGATCTTGCCGGTTGTGCCGAAGAACACTTTGCGCTTGCGGTACTGCACGTACTTCTGTATGTAGAGTGCGATGGTTTCGGTGACGCAGAAGTATTTCATGTCCTCGGGGATTGTGATGCGCATCTCCTTGGCGAGGTTGAAATAGTTGTCGATGGCGTGGCGCGATGTGAAGACTACGGCTGTGAAGTCCAGCAGGCTGATCTTCTGCTGGCGGAATTCTTTGGGACTCAATCCCTCGACCTTGATGAACGGGCGGAACACGAGTTCTACGCCAAAGTCCTTGGCGATATCGAAGTAGGGTGATTTCTCGCTTGACGGTTCGGGCTGGGATATCAGAATCTTCTTAATCATTTCTCTTTGTATATGTAAGTATGTCGTGATTATTCGTAATTGTCATTGTGCCTTTGGGGCGAGGGGTGCGGGGCTTGTTGAGCAGGCGTTTTGTCAGTAATCCACCTTCAGGTTTGCCGTTGTTATCATGAGTGCTCCGATGAGCATCGCAAGGGGTATTATTTCAAGTGTGCAAAAGTACAAAAAAATTTGCAGAGAATGGCCTCCGTTTCTGAAAAAGATGAGATATGACTTGTAAAGCGACAGCAATTTGAATATGCCGAGCACTATGGCGGTGCTGAGGAGTGTCGTGTGTACGGGCATATCGAAGTAGGCCCGCAGCATCACTATAGGGAATATGCATACTCCCTCCATTGCGAGCAGGAAGAGGAACGACTTCATCCACAGGTCGTTGCGGCGCCGGTCGAAGAACACCCATCCTGTGACGCTGTATGCCACGGCTTTGAGCATGGCGTATGCGGTGATGATGGCTGCGAACACTCCGATGGCCTGGTATTGGTCAATGATGAATGTGTCAGTGATGTTGCGCTGTACGTAGAAGAAGAATATGAGTGCCATCAACAGGCTGCTCTGGAGCACGAGGAAGAGCTGGAAACGCAGTTCGCCTGATGTCTCGCTGATGGATGTCAGCTTCTCGTTGTGGGGCGGACGGAAGAAGTCTTTGGCCTGGCGCAGTATGAATCCTTTGGACTTGGCGTAGGCTATGAGGGCGAGCACGAAGCATCCGAGCAGCAGTAGTGTTATGACGTTGTCGCGCGCTATGCTGTAGGGTACGGGGTCGCCTGCCACTCCGAGTCGTCCGCCGAAGAGTTCGGGATGGAAGAAGGGCTTGCCGGTGAAGTACGACTCGCGGTAGTACTTGGGCATGTTCACGTCGCGCCACGACTTGCCCTTGCTGTGTCCGGGCAGATGCAGCGTGTCGGGCTGCTGGCTCCATGTTATCTCCGAGGGTTTGATATTGGCCTGAATGGCGGAGTCTTGCTGCTCGGGTGTGGCGTTCCGCGGCAGCCACGACAGCACTTGTGCGGGCGTGGGCTGAAAGTGCTGGCGCTGCTGGGGTGCGGCTACGGGCTGTCCGTCTTCGCCGAGCACTATTTCCTCTACGTGTATGGAGTCAGAAGCTGTGTGAATCATTTAATTGTGGGTTGGTTGGTATATGTTTGCCGGGCATGCCTTGTGGCACGCCCGGCTTGAAGTATTACAGTCCGAATTCCTTCTTGATGTCGTCGACGCGGTCGAGCTTCTCCCATGTGAAGAGTTCGAGCTTCATGACCTTGGTGTCGTGGTAGCGCGATGTGAATGTCTTCTCGACAATCTCGTTCTTGCGTCCCATGTGTCCGTAGGCTGCTGTCTCGCGATAGATGGGCTGGCGCAGCTTGAGTGTGCGCTCGATTGCCTTCGGACGGAGGTCGAAGAGCTTGCTTATCTTCTGCGCTATCTCGGCGTCGCTCATCTGTACGCGTGAGCGTCCGTAGGTGTTGACATAGATGTTGACGGGCTCTGCCACGCCGATGGCGTAGCTCACCTGCACGAGCATTTCGTCGGCTACGCCTGCCGCTACCATGTTCTTGGCTATGTGGCGTGCGGCGTATGCTGCCGAGCGGTCTACCTTAGAGGGGTCCTTGCCCGAGAACGCTCCGCCGCCGTGTGCGCCCTTGCCGCCGTATGTGTCGACGATGATCTTGCGTCCGGTGAGTCCGGTGTCGCCGTGAGGTCCGCCGATGACGAACTTGCCGGTGGGGTTGACGAAGTACTTGATGTCGTCGCCGAAGAGTGCGAGCACCTTCTCGCTGTGTATCTCGGCCTTGACGCGTGGCATGAGGATGTTGAGCACGTCGTCCTTGATTTTGGCGAGCATGCGTTCGTCGTCGTCGTCAAACTCGTCGTGCTGGGTGCTCACTACGATGGTGTCGATGCGCTGCGGTATGCCTTCTTCTGAGTATTCTACAGTGACCTGGCTCTTTGAGTCGGGGCGCAGATAGGTCATCTGCTTGCCCTCCTTGCGTATGTCGGCAAGTACGCGCATGATGAGCTGTGCCAGGTCGAGCGTCACGGGCATATAGTTCTCGGTCTCGTTGGTGGCATAGCCGAACATCATTCCCTGGTCGCCGGCTCCCTGCTCTTCCTCCTCGGCACGGCTTACGCCGCGGTTGATGTCGTCGCTCTGCTCGTGTATGGCAGTGAGCACGCCGCAGGAGTTGCCGTCGAACTGGTATTCTGACTTGTTGTAGCCAATCTGGTTGATGGTCTTGCGTGCGATGGTCTGCAGGTCGATGTAGGCTTCTGAGCGCACCTCGCCCATGATTACCACCTGGCCTGTTGTGACGAACGACTCGATGGCGCAGTGTGCGTTCGCGTCGTAGGCGAGGAACTGGTCAACAAGAGCGTCTGAAATCTGGTCGGCCACTTTGTCGGGATGGCCCTCTGAAACTGATTCTGATGAAAAAAGATAATTCATTTTTTCCAAATTTTAAAATTAAAAAATTAGTGGAAAAACACCAATTACCGCTATCCAACCTGTTCTGTCTGTGCGCACCGGCGCATAGTTGGAGTGTGCAGTTTTAGCATTTTTTAGTGTGGTTGCAAGCAGCCAAATTCTTCCACAGAGTTATACATTTATCAAATCGGGTGCAAAGGTACTGCTTTATTTTGAGATAAAGCAATATTTCCTGTTAAATAACTGAACTTCTTGACTACTTTCGATTGCGAAACTTCAGTCAAACAAGAATCGGCATGCTTTCCAAAAGGACTCCTTTTGCCTCCCAAAAGGACTACATTTGCCTGCTAAAAGGACTCCTTTTGGAGTGCAAAAGGACTACATTTGGAGTGCAAAAGGACTACATTTTCCGGATGAGCAAAAAAAATGCCCTGCAAAGGCTAAAGCATAGATTGACAAATGCTTTTGCCTTTGCAGGGCAATGGACTATTCTGTCAGGTCGACATGATTCACAGTTACGTCCTCGTGCAGGAATATGCGGGCTGTCTCGCTGAAGCGTTCCTCACTCTCGGTGGTGAGATAGCGGCACGTTCCGCCTTGCGTGATGTTGCGCTCCATTTCGGAATGACGCTTCAGATAGTCGGCAAGCGAATTTGCCACGTATGTGCCTTGCGACATGATGCGTACGCCTTTGGGCACATTCTTCACTACCGAACTCATCAGCAACGGATAGTGTGTGCAGCCGAGTATGATGGTATCGATGAGCGGATCCTTGCGCATGAGCTGGTCGATGCGCTTCTTCACGAAGTAGTCGGCACCGGGCGAGTCGGCCTCGCCTGCCTCTACAATGGCTGCCCAAAGCGGACATGCCACGCCCGAGACGTGTATGTCGGGAAACAGCTTGCGTATCTCCATCGAGTACGACTGGCTCTTTATGGTGCCCTCGGTGGCGAGCACGCCGATGTGGCGCGACTCGGTCAGATTGCCTATCGTCTCTGCCGTTGGGCGGATTATGCCCAGTACGCGGCGCGAATGGTCGAGCATGGGCAGGTCGCGCTGCTGTATGGTGCGCAGAGCCTTTGCCGATGCGGTGTTGCATCCGAGTATCACGAGATGGCAACCCATGGAGAACAGCTTGAGCACGGCCTGCCTTGTGAACTGGTAGACCACTTCAAACGAGCGCGAGCCATAGGGTGCGCGGGCGTTGTCGCCGAGATACATGTAGTCGTATTGCGGCAGTAGCTGGCGTATGCCGTGCAGCACGGTCAGTCCGCCGTAGCCCGAATCGAACACGCCGATGGGGCCTGGTTGTTGCGGAAAGGTCATCATACGGCTATTTGTTTAATTCGGCTCTGATTGCCTCGGTGGCGTCCTCGCCCATCTCGGGGTTGATGTACGGGCAGGCGTCGCAGTCGGTGTTGAGTATGAAGGCATAACCCTGCTGCGCCCCTACCTTTGCAACAGCATCGTTGAGCTTGCGCTTCACGGGAGTCAGGGCGTCTGCCTCTGCCTGGCTGAGCAGTCGCTGTGCCTCCTGCTTGAAGGCTACGTTCTTCTCCATCATTTCCTGTATCTCGGTCTGACGCTTGCGAAGGATTGCCGGAACGAGGTCGCGTTGCTCGTCGAGAAACTCCTCATACTTGGCATTGAACTCCTGTTCAGAGCGTTTCATCTCGCTCTCGTACTTCTGGCGCAGGTCGTCTATACTGCGTTGCGCCATGAGATATTCGGGCATCGACTTCAGTAAGGTGCTGTAACTGCAAACACCGAACCGTATCTGCGCACTCGCCAGCAACGGAAGGGCAAGCACGAAGAGTAGTAAGAATAATTTCTTCATAAATGTTGTCGCTTTTGGGATTCTTGGAATAAATGGAGTAGCCGTCTCCTTACGCTGTATTTGGCTTGAAAGAAAAAAGGAGGCTGCGGCTTATAAGCCATAGCCTCCTTTTGTATTGTATTTGCTTATAGTGTCAATTACTTCTTGGCAGCGGCCGGCTTGTTGAGCTGGGCCTTAACCTCGGCAGTAACATCCTTGCTCAGAGTGTCGCTGATGTAAGGTATGCCTGATGTGATGTCCATGATGTAAACATAACCGCCTGTCTTGCCTACAGCCTTGATAGCCTCAACGAGCTTGTTGGTGATAGGGCTGATCTTCTCCTGCTGGAGCTTGGCGAGAGCCTGCTGGTTGTCCTGGGCGGTCTGCTGTATCTTCTGATACATCTGCTGGAGGCTTTCCTCTGTCTCCTTCTTCTTGGTCTCGTTCATTGTCGAGGCGTTCTTGTCGTAGTCCTGGGCCTTGCGCTGGAGCTCGTCCTGCATAGCCTTGAGGTCGTTGTCATACTGCTTGGCAGCGGCTTCCACCTCGCCACGAGCCTTGATGAACTCAGGCATTGACTGCATGATGTCCTGTGCGTTAACGTGTCCGAATTTCTGTGCGAATGTTGCCAATGGCATGCACAACATAAGCATTAAGATAAGCTTTTTCATTTTCTATTTTTTTTGTTATTAATTATTTTCCAAACTCTATAAATGAATTTTCAAAATTACAAATTCCTAATTCCGAATCAGCAAAGCCTAACAATTCAAATTGAATAATTCAAAATCGCAGGCAAAGCCGAGAACAACTCAAAATTCAAAATTCCTAATTCCTAATTCTAAATTCCATAGCCGAGCTTCTGCAGCACTTCGTTGCTGATGTCAATCTTGGGCGAACCGAATATTATGCCTGAGTCGGAAGCACGGTCGAGCACGAGCGAGTAGCCACGCAGTTCGGATATCTCCTTCACCGCTGTGTATATCTCCTCCTGAATGGGCGACATGAGGCTCTCGCGCTTCTTGAACAGCTCGCCTTCGGGTCCGAAGTACTTGCGCTTAAGGTCGCTTGCCTCCTTCTCCTTCTTCATTATTGCCTCCTGGCGGTCTTTCTTCTGTTCTGCCGAAAGGAACACCATCTCATTCTGGTAGTTCTTGTAGAGCGTTGAAGCCTCGGTGTTGAGCGCCTCAACTTCGGCCTGCCATTTCTTCGACACCTGGTTGAGTTGTTCGTTGGCACGCTCGTATGCCGGAATGTTCTTCAGAATGTATTCCATGTCGAGCAGCGCAAACTTCTGCGCACTTGCCGTCAATGCCGTTATGGCAAAGAGGCAGATAAGCATTAATTTCCTCATATCTTTAACAATTATGTTATCATTCAATTCCTTATTTCTAACTCCTGGCTCTTAATTCCTCGCTCCTTCTGCCGTTCAGGCAAAAGGATTAGAACTCCTGACCGAGGATGAAGTGGAACTGCGAACCGCCCTTGGTGCCGAACACCTTGTCGAAGCCGTAAGCCCAGTCGATACCCATCAATCCTACCATCGGGAGGAAGATGCGCACACCAATACCTGCCGAACGCTTCATATCGAACGGGTTGAACTTCTTGGTTTCGGTCCATGAGTTACCGCCTTCGATAAATCCGAGGCCGTAGATGGTGGTGTTGCCAAGGAGGAACGGATAGCGCAATTCGAGTGTCATGCGGTCGTAGGCATAGCCCTCGTAGCCGTATGGAGTGAGCGAACCGTTCTCATATCCACGCAGACCGATGGTCTCTTCGGCGTATGATGTAGAGTATCCAGTCATACCGTCACCACCCATGTAGTAGGTTTCGAACGGCGACTTCTTCCACTTGTTGAACGAGCCGAGCAATCCGAATTCGAGTCGGGTCATAAGCACAAGACACTTCTGTCCGCTTGTGAGTGCGGTGAACATGCGACCCTTGAACTTCCACTTGTGGTATTCTACCCAGCGGTACTTCTCCTGCTGCTCCTTATTATAGGTAGCCGACTTAGCGTTGGTGGCGAGGTGTTCGTAGTCCTTGCCGTCCCATGCCGACCATGGCGGAGTAACGGTAACCGATGCTACGAACTCTGAACCGCGACGTGGGAACAACTGGTTGTCGGTAGATGTACGCGACAGCTGTATGCTGAGGTTGAGGTTGTTGGAATTACCGTTGGTCATGAGGAAGTAGCTCCAGTTCTTAAGCATATAGCGTGTGTACGAGAGCGAGAGCGACAACTGGAAGTAGTCGTCTGGCCAGCGCAACTGCTTGCCCCATCCCAGTGAGAAACCGAACAACTTGATGTATTTGTCGGGATCGTAGTACGACTCGTAGTTGTTGTAGTTGCCGTAGCTGCCATAACCGTACATATAATTGTAGTAGTTGTTGAAGTAACCACTGTTGTAGTAGTTGCTCGAAACGTCGGTCTGCTTAGAGAAGTAGGCTCCTACCGAGAACTGTATCGGCCGCTTGCCTCCAAACCAGTTGGTTGAATAAGAGGTGTTGTACGACTGATAGTATGTACCGTTGGTCTGTGCTCCGATAGAGAGAACCTCACCGTCGCCGATCGGCATGATACCACGATGCTCCTTGTTCTTGTTGAAGAGGTTGCGCATCGAGAAATTGTTGAGCTTGAGTCCGATTCGTCCGATTACACCAGTCTGTCCCCATCCGAGCGAGAACTCAATCTGGTCGTTCGACTTCTGCTCAAGATCGTAGTTGATATCTACTGTTCCGTTCTCTGGGTCGGGCACAGGCTGCGGATTGACCTTCTCCGGATCGAAGTGTCCCATTGATGCAATCTCACGTGCCGAACGCTGCAGAGCCTCCTTCGAGAAGAGGTCGCCCGGCTTTGTACGAAGCTCGCGACGCACTACATTCTCATACAGACGGTCGTTACCGTTGATGCGTACGTGGTTGATGTGGGCCTGCGGTCCCTCGAAGATACGCATCTCAAGGTCGATAGAGTCGCCTACGATGTTTATCTCTGTAGGATGAAGCGAGTAGAAGAGGTATCCGTTGTTCCAGTAGTTGTTGCCCACGGCGTCCTCGTCTTCGGTGAGTCGCTTGTTCATAAGCTTCTGGTTGTAAACGTCGCCCTTTTTCATGCCGAGAACGGAAGCAAGATAATCAGAGCTGTAAACAGTGTTGCCCACCCATGTTATGTTTCGTACAAAGTACTTCTTGCCTTCGTCTACCTTTATATTTATGCTTACGTGCTTGTCGTCAACGTTCCATACGCTGTCGCTCAAGATTACAGCGTCGCGGTAGCCATGCTCGTTATACTTGTCGATAAGTTTCTGCTTGTCGGCCTTCCAACGCTCGGGAGTGAACTTCTTCGACTTGAGGAATGATGACAATTTGCCCGCCTCGTGAGTCTTGGAGAACGCACCCTTCTTGAACAGACCGCCCTTTATCTGGCTTGCCCGCAAAGCATCGTTGCCCTCGATGGTGATGGTGCGCACCTTCATCTTCTCCTTCTTGTCGATGATGACATCGAGGATGACGTGGTTTTTCTGCGCAACGTCATCGCGCTGCACCACCTGAATGTCCGCGTTCTTGAATCCCTTGTCGTCGAAATACTTCTTGGCAAGAATCTTGGCGCGGTCAATCATGTTAGGCGTAATCTGTGCTCCTTTAAGGAGTCCGAGCTTCTCCTCCATATCGGTGCGCTCCGACTTCTTCAGACCAATGTAATTGATAGTTGACACACGCGGACGCATCTGCAGATGGATGTGCAGATAAGCCTTGTCGTGTACGAGCGAGTCTACGGATATAGACACCTCCGAGAACAGGCCATACTTCCAGTAATGCTTCACAGCGTCGGTAATCTCGTCGCCTGGCAGCTGTATCTCCTGTCCGATAGAAAGTCCGGATATGCCCGTGAGCATATAATCCTCGTAGCCTTCAGCTCCAGTAACTGCGATGCCCGCAATCTCTACTGTGCGCGGTGTTCCGGCATAGGATATGTCCGGGTATACGATTTTGTCCTGCGCCTTTGCGATGATGCTGCATGCAATGATGCAGAGTGTGGTCAACACCTTTCTTATATTCATTGTCTTCTTATTGTTTTTATCTTGTTAATCCTGGGCGTATACTCATTACTTGCTTTCTTCTGCTTCCACCTGTTTGCCGGTCTTTCCGAAGCGGCGTTGGCGATGCTGATAGTCGGCAATGGCCTTGTGCAGATCGGCTTCGTTGAAGTCGGGCCAGAAAGTATCGCAGAAATACAGTTCGGAGTAAGCTATCTGCCACAACAGATAGTTGCTGATTCGCAGTTCACCACCGGTGCGTATCAGCAGGTCGGGGTCGGGAATTGATGCCGTAGTGAGGCTTTGCGACACGGTGTCTTCGGTGATGTCGCCGACAGAGAGTTGTCCGTCGAGAGCCTTTTGTGCTATATCCTTCATAGCCTTTGTTATCTCCCATCTTGCCGAATAGCTCAAAGCTACCACCATTGTCATTGCTGTATTATTGGCAGTATGGTCGATTGTTTCCTGAAGTTTGCGCTGCACTTCAGCTGGAAGACGTTCAATGTCGCCAATAACCTTGAAGCGAACGTTGTTCTTCATGAATATCTCGTCCTCGAGCGACGACAGCACAAGCCCCATAAGTGCGGCTATTTCTGTCTCCGGACGGTTCCAGTTCTCGGTAGAGAAGGTGTATAGAGTGAGATATTTCACGCCGAGTCGTGTACATTCAGATGTGATTCGCCTTACGGTTTCCACACCTGCCTGATGTCCATAGCTTCTCGGTTTACCGCGTTCGGTAGCCCATCGTCCATTGCCGTCCATTATTATGGCAATGTGTTGTGGTATATTGTTTTTATCGAGTTGGTTGGTCATTGTTGCTTATTGTTTAATCGTCTTCGTTGTGGCATGTTCGGCATTTAGGCATAAAGCTGTATGTCAGCGTGAGCTGAATTGCCGAATAGCAGTCGGTATTCTTGAACAGTCCGCTGCTTTTTATTCCGTACGGGTCTTTCACTCCGTCGAGTTTGTCGCTCATCGAGAAGTGTTCGGCCCATTCAAGTGCTACATTCAGCCTCTTGCCAGCCTTGTATTTCACGCCGAGCCCTATCGGAACATTGGCTGTGAAGGCATTGTCGCCATCGCCTCCGGCATATGTGGCACCCAATCCGGCAAAGATGAACGGCGTAAAGCGTTTGGCTCCGCGATAGTCCTGCCCTGTTCCGTATGGCCAGAAGTTGTATTCGTAGGTCACGCCAGCGTCAACAAGCGTCTTATTGAACTTGTATGGCGTTGTGGCATAGTCGGGATAGTATGTATTGGAGTCGGCCGACGAGCCTTTCAGCTTGCCATAAGCTGCCGAAAATTTCAACGCCATATATGGATTGAACACTCGTCGCAACACCACCGAGGCCATTGGCTGCATGTTTTTGATAAGGCTTCCGCCGAAGTCACCTTGGTATGTCACTACACCAACGCCCGCTCCTATCTCCATACGGTATTGATAGTCGGATTGTGCCAGGCACGTTGCCGATATGACACAAGCGAGTGAGACGACAAGGTTTCTAATCATGCTTATATATATAATGTGTATTAGTTCTCGAAAGAGGTCTGCTCCTTAATCCATCCCAGTCGGTTGATGCGTCCACGCCAAGTCATACCGTTACGTGCATTGACAAGCCAGAGACTCTTGTTTTTGTCGACAGTCAGAGCATAGACACCCTTTGTGGTGACTGCACCGGCTACGTTCTCGTTGAAGTTGGCGGGCAGAACCACAATAGCTGTATCCTCACGCCATGTTATGCCGTTGTCCAATGACTTGTAGAACTTAGGAGCCTTGCCTTCTTCCTGACCCATCATATACACGCCATTATCGTATGCTACGGCGCTGATGCCGCTGAGTAATGGTGCTGCATGGGTATTGTCTTCAGACACACCGTAGTATGCCCAAGGCTGGTTTTCGCTATTGTCGGCAGCCTCATCAATCTTACCCCAGATGGTAAGATACTTATCGTTGGGGTATGTATCAGCGTTGCGTGTTCCGAAGAGCATAACTCGGTCGGTCTTGGCATAGCCGTTTATTTCAACACTTGCGTATGTAGTTTCAGCATAAGGCATAAGCGAGAGGTTGTCGTCAACCTCGGCTACTGCCCATGTTGCGCCGTTGTCGTTAGAAGCCATGAGTCGTCCGTCAGAAGCATAACCGTACAGGCTGTATCGGCTCGCAGCCACGAGGCGTGTCACGCCAGTAGCTTCGGCTACGGTGTTCCATGTCTTTCCATCGTTGGTGCGTACTATATTGCCGCCATCGCTTATGTATACGTAGTCGTCCTTTGCCACAACACTCTTGTAAGCATCGGCTGCGAGATTGTGTCCGAGGTTAGTCTGGCACTTTGTCCATTGTGTTCCGTCATTGGCATATACAAGAGTTGCATTGCCATCAGTACCGAGGAGCAGCAGTTTTCCGTTGACAGCAGCTGTCTTTACGGCCTGCAGGTTCTTCAGTTCGGCGCATATAGACGTGGCATGCCATGCGAACGAGTCGGCTTGTTCCTTATGTACGTTCACATGTACGGTGTATTTCTTCACCGAAAGTCCTGAATTGCTTACTGCCTGGATTTCGCGATCTACAGAGAAGTCGGTAGAATCGGTTGAGTTGAAATAGTTCAGCGAGTCGCTTGTCGTGCTCTTAATGACCACCAGTCCTGACGAACTGCTGGATACCGAGCACAGAAGTTTCTTGGCATCAACACCGCATGGCAATGAGTCGGGATTGTATACCTTACCGTTTATTTGGTCAATATAGAACTTATAGTTGCTCAATGACAGTTCTTTCACGACGAGACTGTCGCGCAGTCCGTCTGAAGTTTTCACAAATGTTTTCTGTTTAGCCGTCGTTACAGAGAAGCTTGAGATTGCACAATCGTCTGTGTATGTGTAATCGTTGTCGCTATCAAGGCAAGATGCCATCAAAAATACTGTCGCGAGCAGCAGTGTAAAAGCTGCGAACTTACTTTTCATTATACTCTAACTTATTGTTTTTAGCTGCAAAATTAATCAGAATTCTCCAAATAGAACTTCTTTTGTCTTTATAATTATGCAATTTATTGATTAATAGTCTTATTTTTAAGGTTGTTTAGTGTTTTTGTTGTGTTGGCATTAGTCAAAAAAAGGACTGCAAGCTGGTAAAATGCTTGCAGTCCACTTATATCGCGTTATTTTGCGCGTAAAATCCGTTTGAGCTTACTCCTCGGGCAGCATTGCCACTGTGATGTGGTTGCCCGACTTGTTGAATTCCTTCATATAGTTGCAGATGTCCTGCGGAGTGAGAGCCTCAAGGGTCTTCAGGTAGTCGCTATACTGGTCGATTCCGAGGTTCTGATACTGATTGATTATGCTGAGCCAGTAGCCGTTGCTCTTCTGCGAGTCGTGATATGACTTGATCATATACTCCTTGCACTTATCCAGCTTGGCAGGGTCGCAAGTGTTGGCGAGGTTCTTCACTTCGTCGTTCATGATGCGCATAGCCACGTCTTTCTTCTCGGGCTTCATCGGACAGTAAGCGAATATCTGGAACATACGATAGTTGTCCTTGCCTACTGAGCATCCGCCGTTGGCTCCAACCGAGTATGCTGCACTCTCCTTCTCGCGAATCTTGTCGAGATATTCCATTGAAAGAATCTGTCCGGCGATGCTTGCGCAGAGAGCGTTCTTGGTATTGTACGGCATATTCTCATTGTGCCACATCATGTAAGCTGTCGACTTGGGAGTCTCCTGCTTGCGCTTGAAGATGTTCTCCACAACGCCTGTCACGGGCTTAACCTCACGCTTGCTTGCCACGATCTTGCCTGCTGAAGGCAGCGAGCCGATGTACTGGCAGATGAGCGGACGTATTGTAGCCTCGTCGAAGTTGCCGATAATGGTGAATGTCCAAGCCTTTGCATTGGCTGTACGTTCCTTTGCTATCTGGAGGATACGGTCGTAATTGATGTCCTTAATACGCTCAATGGTGAGCGGTTCCAGACGTGGGTTGTGGTTGTAGATAGTTGCATTGAGCGAGTCGCTGAGCGCTGTCTCCGGGTCGAGCGAGCGGTTCTTCAGCGTCACTTCCATCTGTGTAAGGAGCTTGTCGAATGTCTTCTGGTCCTTGCTGATGTTGGTGAAGTAGAGATACAGAAGCTGCATCATTGTCTCAACGTCCTTAGGTGTAGAAGCGCCCGATGCTGTAGTGTACAGTTCCGAACCAAGACTGATGTCGAAGTTGGCTATCTTTCCAGCCAAAGCCTTTGAGAGGTCGGTTGACGAGAATGCTCCGAGTCCGCTACCACCGATTACTGCGTCAAACACCTGCAGGTTGGTATAGTCCTTCGGACCGTAGAGAGTTGTACCGCCGATGCCGCGTGCGCTCATGATGACCTGATCCTTCTTGTAGTCGGTCTTCTTAAGCAATACGGTAGCACCGTTAGAGAGTGTGAGTGTAGTATAGCCGAACTTGTCGCTCTTCTTCTCGCTCTTTATCTTGCCTGGCTTAGGCATCTTGGCGATGAGCGGTTCGTTCTTCACGTTGTCAACGTAAGCTGTGATTTCAGCCGAACGTGCATCCTTTATAGCACCGAGGAGCTGAGCCTCTGTAGGATAGACATTGCCCTCAGCCTCGTTGCAGAATGATATGATTACGGTGTTGCTGTCGTTCTCGGGCAGCATTTCCTTCATCATCTTGTTGATTTCCTCCACTGGGATGGCATTCACAACCTGCTTCATTACTGGATAAGTGAACTCGATTGACGGCATAGGCTCGTTAGAGAGGAAGTTGCCGAGCAGCGGAGCATACAAAGCAGCATTGGTGCGCTTGTCCTTGGCGCTGTATGCGCGGTCGAGCTGGCTGAGATAGTTCTCCTTGAAGCGTGCCAACTCAGTAGCGGTGAATCCGAACTTGGCTGCACGCAGAGCCTCGGTGTAGGCAGCTTTGAGGCTCACAGCCATATCCGTCAATTCCTTAGGTGCTACAGATATGCTGAAAGCGTCCTTTGTCTTGGCAAATATGTACTGTCCGTCACTTGCCCTTGCCGACACGTACGGGCAGTTGGCGTCGAGTCCCTTCTCATACATACGGTTGTTGAGCAGGCTCACTGCAGCGCTCTTGGCGTAGTCGTAGACGATGTAGTTCATGTCGTGCTTCAGCGAGTCTGGATAGACATCGTGCTTCACCATGTACTGCACCATATTGGTGGTCTGCTCCTTGTCCTTGTCGATGATTACGATAGGCTGTGCGTTGTCGGGCACCTGCTCGTCAATGACGGGTGCGATGTTGGCAGGATTCTTGAACGCGCCGAAGAGTTCCTTGATTTTCTTCTCGGTGTAGTCAACGTCTACGTTACCTACAACGATGATAGCCTGGTTGTTGGGATGATACCACTTCTCGTAGTAGTCGCGCAATTCCTTCGGCTTGAAGTTGTCGATTACCGACATGAGTCCGATAGGGAAGCGTTCGCCATACTTCGATCCTGGGTAGAGTTTTGGCAAGTTGCGCTCGAACATACGGTTAGAAGCACTGGTGCGCAGACGCCACTCCTCGTGGATAACTCCGCGCTCCTCGTCAATCTCCTTGGGGTCGAGCAGCAGAGCGTTCGACCAGTCGCTGAGGATAAGCAGACATGAGTCGAGAGCCGACTGGCGTGCTGTAGGAACGTTAGATATATTGTAAACGGTCTGGTCGATAGAAGTATAAGCGTTGAGGTCGGCTCCGAACTTCACACCGATGCTCTCGCAATAGCGAATCACTTCATTGCCCGGGAAGTGCTTTGTACCATTAAAGCACATGTGCTCAAGGAAGTGTGCCAATCCGCGCTGGCTCTCTTCTTCCTGTATTGAGCCCACCTTCTGTGCGATGTAGAAGTCGGCTCGGTTCTCAGGCCAGTTGTTGTGACGGATGTAGTAGGTCAGTCCGTTATCCAGTTTTCCTACACGTACGTCAGGATCATTGGGTATCGGCGGCATCTGTTGTGCCTGGGCTAGTCCTGCAAACACGGCGAGGACGGCTACCAAAAGTTTTCTGAGTTTCATGAAATATTTATTTAGTTTTATTTTAGTTCGATTTAGTACACATACCATTAAGCGTACGTGCAAAATTAACACATTAGTTTGATATACTAGCATTAAGCCATGGAAAAGCTACGTTTCTTAGTTTTAATTAATTATTCACGGGTGTTTTTTCTTTTGTTACGCGGGTGATGTGTGAGTATTTCCTCGCGCAGTGTGGTTATGTCGATGTGAGTATAGATTTGCGTTGTCTTAATGTTCTCGTGGCCCAGCATTTCCTGTATGGCTCTCAGGTCGGCACCTCCCTTGAGCAGTTCGGTAGCAAACGAGTGGCGCAGCGTATGTGGCGACACTGTCTTGGTGATGCCTGCATCGTCGGCAGTGCGCTTTATCATTATCAGTATCATGGTGCGCGTGAGGTGGGCACCGCGCCTGTTGAGGAACACATAGTCCTGTTCGCCGGGCTTGACGTTCATCAGATTGCGGTCGTAGAGCCACAGCCGTATCTCATGCAGGGCAGTGTCGGATATGGGCACGAGCCGTTCCTTGTCGCCCTTGCCTACGATGCGCAGGAACTTCTCGCGTTCGAACACGTCGTTGAATTTGAGGTTGACGAGTTCGGACACGCGCAGTCCACACGAGAAGAGCACTTCGATGATGGCCATGTTGCGCTGGCCTTCCCATTTGGAGAGGTCGATGGCTGCCTCCATGCGGTCGACTTCTTCGGTCGAAAGCACCTCGGGCAGGTGTTCGCCTACGCTTGGTGCCTCAAGCAGTTCGGACGGGTCGTCCCTTAATATGCGGTCGATGACGAGATACTTGAAGAACGACCTCACTCCACACAGTATTCTTGCCTGCGACGACGAAGCGATGCCAAACTCGTATATCACGGCAGCGAAGTTCTGAAGATGTTCGAGTTTCACGTCCTCCACCTTCAGGTTTTCGTTGCGCAGATAGTTGAGCAGATAGTCGATGTCGTGAGTATATGCCTCTATCGTATTGTCGGAGTATCCACGTTCGAGTCGGAGATAGCGCACGTATCGGCGTCTGAGCACGCCAAGTTCGTCGTTTTGCATTGCTATTATTATTTCTTGAGTTCGAATCCCAGGCGCATTCCGTCGTAATTCTTTATAATCGAATTGATTACGGCAGCGCTTGTGCTGAGTCCGGCAGTAGAGTTGCTGATGGTCTTCAGCACCGTCATGAGCTTGTTGGAATTGAATGTAAGCGTCATTGTCGAGCCTTGTGTAGACACGTAGGCGGTGTATGCCTTGCCATAGGTGGGAGTGAATGTGATGGTTTTGTTCTCCTTGTTGAAGACATATTTGCCCTTGGTTTCGCGCTTCTTTATCTTTGATGTGTAGTTGCCTTCGCCGTCGAATGTGTAGGCGATGCCGTTGACGCCCATCTTCTTGAGTATCGGCGCCACCTTGTTCTCCATCTTTGTGGCAATGGCGCCGCCTCCTGCCTGAGCCAGCACGCTGCTGCTCTCAAACTCACAAGCCGGTGCGGAATACTTCCATGTGCCCTTGATTGACGACTCGCTTGTCATCTTGTCGCCCACTACACTACCTACTACACCCTTAAGGATGTCGCCAATGCTCTGAGCCTTTACGCTTGATGCGAACAGGCACATAAGTGCCATCACGAATACAATCTTAAAATTCTTCATTACCATAAAACTATATTTTTTAAAATTCTTAATTCAAAAATGCAAACGCTGCCGAGAATAATTCAAAATTCAAAACTCAAAATTCAAAATTGCCGCAGGCAACCAATTCCTAACTCCTAATTCCTAATTCCTAATTAATAATATGTATGTCGCGCTGTGGGAAAGGTATCTCGATATGGTGTTCGTTGAGCGTGTTGTATATAGCCTCCTTCACCTGTCCGGTCATTCCGAACTTCTCCTCGACGAGCACCCAGTAGGTCACGAACAGATTGACCGAGTTGTCGCCGAACTCGTCGAACACCACACTTACGGGCTTCTTCAGGTCTATCACGTCGCGTCCGTCGGCACTCTTTCGGGCCTGCGCCTTGACGGCAGCGACGAGCATCTGCCTTACTTCTTCAACGTTTGAGCCGTAGGCAACACCCACGGGCACCTTCACCATCTCGTACGAATGGTTCTTGGTGATGTTCTTGAAGTTCTTGCTGAAGAGCGAACTGTTGAGGAAGGCAATGACGCATCCGTCTGCCGTAAGCACCTGTGTGCTCTGATAGGTGATGCTGTCCACCTTGCCACGTATGCCGTCGCACTCTATGAAGTCGCCCACACGCACACGTCCTGTCATAAGCGATATGCCGTAGAAGAAGTTCTCGAGCAGGTCTTTCATTGCAAAACCCACACCTGTAGCCAATCCTGCCGATATCACGGAGATGGCTGTCGAGGGTATCTTGAGCATCTTGATGGCAATGATGGCATAGAGTCCCCAGCAGCAGATGGCTATGATGTTGTTGGCGAGCGTGAAGTTGGGCTTGCCGTTGACTACTATCTTAGAGCGGTGATACTTATGATAGAGCGACTTGATGAGATAGTTGAGATAGCGGAAGACGAAGAACTGCGAGCCCACCATCACCAGCTTCAGTATCGACAGCTGCACCACGCCGGTGACATTGAGGAAGTCGAACTGGAATATCTTCCACACCGTGTCGGTCAGGTTGAACACGTTGGCAGCCCACCATATCGACAGCAGCACCGAGAACACGCTCAGCACAGGCACCAGTGCCATGTATATGAAGTCGTAGAACCACGTCACGTTGATGTGTGCGCCGTGACTTACGGTGATGACACTGAGCAGCGAGCCCTTGCGCGCCTTCTCGGCTTCCTTCTCGGAGTGGATGCGGTGGCTGAGCCATCGGCGCTCGTACACGCCGAGCATGTCGTATACGCAAGTGATGGTCTGTATGCAACTGAGCTGGAACATCCACCATATCAGCACCTGCACCGACAGCAGCACGTAGCCATACCAGGCCGATGCCGTAGAGAAAGTCATGATGAGCAGCGATATCCATGTATAGAATATGTCAGAGCGCGGTATGTTGTCGTTGTGGCGCGTTATGACGTTCCACTGCCACAGTGTGAACACGAGCAGTATAGGGGGGAAGATGAGCGCCACAAGATTGTTCGGAATGAACACTATACGGAACGTTATGACGATGAACGACATGAGCATAATGGGCGTATAGATGCGGAAACCGCTCTTTATCTGAGTGCCCGTGAGGCGCACAAGCAGCGAGAAGAAGATGGCACACAGCAGCCAGGCGTACTCTATGAGCAGCTTGGACGCCATGAGGAAGAAGTTGTGATACATGAACGAGCGCGCCACCATCACCGACACGGCAAAGATGAACATGGCGACGAACAGTATGAGGCACACCTTCTTCTTCATGAAGTTGTCGGTGCGGAAGCGGCGCGGCACGAGCCAGCGCACGAGCACGTTGCTCAGCAGGGCTGCCACAATGATGTAGAACAGAACGAACAGGCTCAGACCCATCACTATCGGTCCGCGCCACTGCGAATACACCTGTCGTTCGGTGCCGTTGACGGTTTTCACCTTCTCGGTGTTGTATTTCTCGCTCACATCCGCCTTAGCGTTATGGTAGGACATAGGCATCGAGGAGATAATCTCGAGATAGTTCTGGTCGCCGTTGACAAATATGTTGTGCTGTATCTCGTTGTAGCGCTGCATGGCATAGTCGTTCACCTTCTTGAGGCGTAGCGATATGCGCTGGTAGTGCTCGTTGTCCTTCTGCACCGAGGCGCGCATGTTGGTCAGGTTGCGGCACAGGGCTGTAGCGTAGGCAAGGCACGCCTTGCGGTCGGCCTGACCCGCCTCGTCGAGCATGAAGGGCAGCTGTCTCTGCTTGCCGTTCTTGTCGAGTATGTACTTCGGGCCCTTAACCTTGCCGTTCTTGATGTCCCGCTGCATCTTGAGCGACGGCGGTATGTTGCCGAGCGTCTCCATAAGGTACTGATAGCGTGCTATCTCGGCATCCATACGCTTCATTATGCGGTCGTAGGGCATGCGTCGCTTGCTGAACTCGCGATACAGCTCGGTGGCTTCATGGCATGCGTATGTCATGTCGAACGTGAAGTCCTGCTTCTGCGAGTAGAGCATCAGGGCTATCTGGTCGCTGCGCTGCATGAGCGAGATCATCTGCTTGTGCTGCTGCTGGTTGTATGCGGCATAGCGCGCCATGTTCTGTCGCTGCTCGCCAAACGATGTCTCCAGTTCGGCACGCAGCACCGAGAGTGTCGACT
Organism: uncultured Prevotella sp.; assembly: GCA_905193385.1. Taxonomy (GTDB): domain Bacteria; phylum Bacteroidota; class Bacteroidia; order Bacteroidales; family Bacteroidaceae; genus Prevotella. The sequence goes on from CAJJOL010000006.1 coordinate 60,710, forward strand.
TGAGGTTCTTCTCCTTGAGCACGGCACCGGCACTCATCGCCACGCATAGCATGACGACAAGACACAATGCGCGCCTTAAAGCTTTTGTTGTCATATACTGATTGCTTATTGTTATTTCTTGTCTTTTACGTCGGGAGAGTATTGTCCTGACGTGCAAAATTATAGTATTTTTCTCACAAAAAAGGCCTGCCGGCCATATTTTTCACCGTATAGTCACTCAATGACGGCTCAAAATATGCCAGCAGGCGGTTTCGTTCAGCCAAAAGCTGTGGTGTATATATGGGTGTATAGGGTGCTACACGCCCGGGTTCTGGGTTTCAGGCTCCTTCGACTTGAGGCTCTCGTAGCTTGCAGCCTCCTTCACCTTGAGTCCGGCAAGTAGCGCCTTGACGCGGTTGCCGTTGGCGTCGATGGTGGTTTCGGGCATGAAGAGTATGTGCGAGCCTACGATATTGTCGGTTGCATTAAACTCCTTGGCGGTCTTGGCGCCCTTCGAGCGTATGCCTACCTTGAACGTTCCGATGCCGTCAATGTGCACCTTGTTGCTGCGCTGCAGCTCCTGGCGCAACACTTCCGAGAGTTCGGTGAGCACGGCAACGATGTCCGAGCGCTTCACTGTACTGTTGTTCTGCATCACCTCGGCAAGGTCCTTGGTGTTGATTGTTTCACGATGGGCTGCACGTGCATAAAACTTTCCGTTGGTGTTGCCCTTACGATTGCTCTGATAGATCTTGAAATTTACTGCCATGTTTTTCTAATGTTTAATTATTAATGATTAATGTTTAATTGGTAATTGTTTGTGTTGTAATGTTAAGTGTTTGAGTGTTTGAATGTTAAGCGATTAATGTTTGAATGTTAAGTGTTAAATGTTAAGTGTTAAGTTGTTTGTGTTTTTCATGGTAGAGCATAGTTGGGCGGACTTGGTCGACATGGGTCCGGCGGATGCATCCATTTGTTCTGCTCTGCGTTTCATCAGCAAACTGTGTTTCTGATTACGTTTGCAAAGGTACAATCTGGCGCAAGCGATGTCAAGTGTTTGGCAGAAAAAAATTTCATTTAAGTTGATTTTTTCTATCAACCGCAACTTTTTCCTTTAATCTTTATTCCAATCAGCCAGCCCTTCAACTATCCGCTTCACCCCCTCTACGAGCCTTTCGCGCGGGCACGCCATATTGATGCGGATGAAGTGCTCGCCCTCGCTGCCGTACATGCTGCCTGCATTCACCCACACCTTATGCTCGCGCAGCAGGCGCTCCTCTATCGCTTCGGATGTCACGCCCAATGCCGAGCAGTCCACCCAAGCCAAGTATGTGCCCTCCATACGCATCACGGGCAGGTGGGGCAAGGCTTCTGCCATGTATTGGCGGAGCCACTCATAGTTGGCTGTGAGATAGCGGCGGAGCGCCACGAGCCACTCCTCTCCCCCATCGGTGTAGGCTGCCATAAGCGCCTCAACGCCAAAGGGATTGACGTCGCACACCTCGTTGATGTTGATGGCACGGTCGATGCGCTCGCGCACTTGGGCGTCGTGGCACACTATGTTGGCTATCTGCAGACCGGCTATGTTGAACGCCTTCGACGGCGAACAGCATGTTATGGAGCCGTAGCTCAGCTCGTCGGGCAGCGACCCGAACGGTGTGTACTTGTTGTCGTATAGCGTCAGCTCGCAGTGTATCTCGTCCGACAGCACGCGCACGCCGTGCTTGCGGCACAGCTCAGCCACACGCGTCAGCTCGGAGCGTGTCCACACACGTCCGCCGGGGTTGTGCGGATTGCAGAGCAGGAACAGCCGGGCACGCTCGTGCGAGAGTTTGCGGTCCAGATCGTCGAAGTCTATCTCGTAGCGCATCGCCACCTTATTATATATAAGGGCATTGGACACCGTCTCGCAGCCGTTGTTGCGTATGCTCGAATAGAAGCAGTTGTACACCGGACCCTGCACTATCACCTGGTCGCCGGGCAGGGTGAGCGCCTTGATGACGGCTGATATGGCGGGCACTACGCCCGACGTGTATATGATGTCAGACGGCGCGAATTGCCATTGGTGCCGGGTTGCAAACCATCGGTACACCGACTCGTAGTAGGCATCGGGCACACGTGTGTATCCGAATATGCCGTGAGCCACACGGCGCTGCAACGCCTGGGTTATGGCGGGATAGGTCTCGAAGTCCATGTCTGCCACCCAGAGGGGTATGACGTCGTCCGAAGGAGCCGAGTCCCACTTGTAGGAGTTGGTGCCGCGGCGGGATGGCGCAGAAAGCTTATAACTCATAATACATAATAAATATTTAAAGATTATTTTGTGATAATATAACTGGCCATAATGACAAATATTGTTGGAAGTAAACTAGCTATCAACGACTTGATTAAAGGTATGTTTTCTCTGATATACAAAATTGTTATTAACATATAATATAATACATTACAAACCAACACTGCAACCATTTTTTCTAATCTTTTCCATAATTTTTATTTTTTATAAAACAATATAAAAGTACTGAAATAAGCAAAGACAACAATAACAACAATAGTATTATCATCTGATTTTTAATATACATAGAACCTATACCCAAACAACACGTTGTAGGTAACAGCAACAAGAATAGTGTTACAGGACTTGTGAGTGGTTCCTTTAAAGGAGAAAAAAATTTAGGCATCATCATAATCTTACCTTTTATTATTACACAATCAAACTATTACACAATTATCTTTCAGGAAATATATGGTTAGCACATATTAGTCGTACAATATTCAATATATCCTTGATATTCATTTACATTGATACAACATGAAAATCTATAAGATGTGGCAAAGGTACATATAAAATATGAGAAAATCACTTATTTAACGAAAACAATTTCATATTTTTATTTTCAAATTCTAAAATAAAAAACTTAGTAACATTATATTACCATTTACCGTCCCCACAATATATAATATTGCGGGGATGGTATGGCTATTTCATAATCAATTATCGTGTCAGAATCTGGCAGTCGGCAGTATTGTGTAATAAATCAGTCATAAATCGTTGTTTTTACGGTTCGTTTATACCACTCAATTCGGTGTGTTCTGAAAATGTAGTCCTTTTGCCCTGTAAAAGGACTCGTTTTGGAGTGCAAAAGGACTCCTTTTACAGGGCAAAAGGACTACATTTGAAAGGCAAAAGGACTACATTTCAATCTGCCACGCTGACGAAACGGCTCATCTTGTCAACAAGATACAGCGGCAGATTGAGCAAATCGTCATCCTTACGCATATTGAGCGTGGAAAGTCGCACAGACAATTGAGGGGTGTATTGCTTACGATAATACGCCAGACTCTTAGCCGTTACATTCTTATCTGCCTTCACTTCTATCGGAATGATTTTGCCATCAGCCTGTAATACAAACTCCACTTCGGCCATGTTACCCGATGTCCAATAGTATTGTGAGTTGCCAAACTGACGAACAAGCGACTGCAGCACGTAGTTTTCTGCCATAACGCCCTTGAATTCGGTAAACAGATTGTCTCCAGCCAATACAGTCTGCACATCCAAGTCGAACTTACGCCCTAACAATCCCACATCATTAAGATACAGCTTGAATGCATTGCTCTTCTTGTAGGCAGACAAAGGAAGCCTTGGAGTTTCCAATGCCGACACACGATGTACCAATCCGGCAAGACACAGCCATTCTATAGCTCCTTCGTACTCACGTGCTCTGGCTCCTTTTTGAACGTCACCGTATCTGAATTTTTTGTCTTCACGTGCCAATTGGTCCTGCAAATTGCCCCACACCTGAAACACTCGCGGAATGTCCTTATTGTTGATGTGCTTGGCAAAGTCTAATGAATAAGACTGGAGTATGCCGTCCTGTATGGCCTTAGCCTCATCCCAATCCTTGGTGTCAATATACGCACTCACAGCTTCGGGCATACCTCCCAATACAAGATACGCCTTATGGGCATCTGTCAGTTGTTGGTGTATCACCTCCGGCACAGCCATAATGGTGTCTATCATCTCATAGGCACGATACAGCTGGGCATCAATTGCTCTGAGATATTCGGCAAACGACACTGGGTATAGAGTCATGAAATTCACCTTTCCTACCGGAAAGGAAGCCCCCGAACGATTTAAAGCCACCCCTAAGAGCGAACCGGCACATACTACAGCATACTCCGGAGCATCCTCGCAAAAATACTTCAGACTGTTCAATGCATCGTTACACTCCTGTATCTCGTCAAGAATTATAAGCGTAGACGAAGGAGTTATCGGCTTGCCCGTCATTATCTCCATCTGCCTTATGAGCTGTGCCGGCACCTTGGTTCGTCTGAAGTCTTCTTTTAGGGCAGGCATTGTGTCGAAGTTTATATAAACAATGTCTTCAAAACATTCCTTGCCAAACTTCTTCAATGCCCACGACTTGCCTACCTGGCGAGCACCCTGCAACACCAAGGGCTTACGGCGTGGATTCTCTTTCCACGCTTTCAGTTTCTCTATTATATCTCTCTTTATTTCCATTGGTTAATATCCTTTTTCGGCAAAGTTACACATTTTTGATATGAAAAAGTGGCAAAATTGCACATTTTTGATATTAACGTTCTATAAAGGGGCTTTCTTAGCGTGTCAGAATCTGACAGTCGGCAGGCTGCTTAATGTTCTTGTCGATTATTACTTCGCCTATGCTGTCTGCCACTATTTTGCCCGATGTGGGGTTCTTTATGCTCTTGATGTGTCCGCGAATGTCTGCCTGGAGGGTGGAATATTCGAAGGCGCGGTCGCATTCGGGGTCGAAGGTGCAGTTCTCAAGCACCAGGTCCTTGGCGTAGCACAGTGGCTGCTCGCCCGAGATGTGGCAGTTGACGAGTCGCAGTCCGCGCGAATGCCATCCTAAGAATTCGCCGTTGAGCTCCGAGTCGTACACGGTCACGTTGTCAACCTCCCAGAACGAGTCCTTGGTGTCAATCTTGGCGTTGCGTATCTCGATGTCGCGCGAGTACTGGAACACGTATTTGGCATCCGATTGCAGTCCGTCAACCTTGATGTTGCGGCAGTGCATGAAGGGATATGTGCCCTCGTGCAGCACCACGTTCTGAAGCGTCAGCCCGTCAATGCCCCAGAATGTCTCGTCGGCATCGTTGATTGTGACGTTCTTGAGCGAGAGGTTCTTCATCTCGCGGAAAAATTTGGGACCGTTGATGACGCAGTCTTCCATGTGCATGTCGTCCGAATACCAGATGGCAGAACGCGATCCGGGCGCGAAATAGCAGTTGCGTATGTCCGAACCCTTGACGTGCCACAACGGGTATTTGCCCTCGAAGTAGCAGTTGCGGCACACGATGTTGCTACACTCCTTGATGCCCGATTCACCAAAAGTGATGCGAACGTGGTCGAGCTCCACGTTGTGGATTTCGAAGAGAGGACGCTCTCCGCCGAAAACCTTGTCTGTTATCTTTTCCATAATTCAAAAGCCCCACCCCCTCGCCCCTCCCCCGTAGGGAGGGGAGTAGTATGTACTGACTGGTGATAGGGATAGAGGTGTAAAAAAATTGTTGCTTATTAATATTTGTTTCTTATTTCATCTGCTGTACTATTCACCCCCTCGCTACGTGAGGCGGGTTTGGGGGTGGGATTGAATCTCGCCAGCTTCACGAGGAATATCACTCCACGGAACGTCAGTTCGAGGCACATGGCGAGCCATACGCCACGCAGTCCCATCGACGGTGCGAGCATGGCGGCAAGCGTGATGCGCACACCCCACATCGATATGAGGTTCATCACGCTCGGAGCTATGGTCTTGGCAGCGCCTACGAACACTCCGTAGCAGATGATGGCGGCACCGAACATGGGTTCGGCGAACGCCTCGATGCGCAGCACTTCCACTCCGAGCAGACGCACTTCGGGCGAAGGCGTCATCATAGCCATGGCAAACGGCGCTCCGACGTACATCACTACGCCCATCAATGTCATAATGCCCATGCCCAGTCCGACGCTGAGCCACGCAAAGCGCTTCATCAGTTCGTAGCGTCCGGCACCCATGCTCTGTCCCACAAGCGTCGTGGCGGCATCGCTCACGCCGTAGCCCGGCATGTAGCACAGACTCTCGACGATGATGCCAAACGAGTTGGCGGCAATGGCGAAGGTGCCCAGCGGAGCGATGATGATGGTTGTGACGATGTATGCCGAGGTCATTATGGTCTGCTGTATGCCCATTGGCAGGGCTATGTGCAGGGCACGCTTCACCACCTGCCATGTAGGCAGGAAGCGGCCGCGGTCAATTCTCAGCGACAGCTCCTTGCTGCGGAAGCAGAGTATGTACATCGTTATGGATGCCGCAACGAGTTCGGCTGAAGCCGTGCCTATTGCCGCTCCTACCACTCCCATGCCCGCTCCGGGCAGCGTGAGCGACATGCCCAGCACGTCGACGGTGCGCGTGTGGAAGATGAGAAAGAAGTTGAAAACCACGTCGAGCGACATCATCACCACGCTCATTATGCTCGGCACGAGCATGTTGCCGGAGCTGCGCAGCATGCCCTGGCTGAACATCGAGAACTGGAATGCGGGCATCGCCATGGCTATGATGGCAAAATAGGCTGACGACGTGGCGTTGATGCTGGCGTTGCCGCCCAACCACGAGGGCAGGAACGGACTGATGGCGAGCGCCACCAAGCCGATGAGCGCACTCACCACGAGCACCGACATGATGCCCTGGCGCAATGTGGAACGCGCCTGGGAGGCATCGTCGGCACCCAACTGATGGCTCACCTGAACGTAAAAACCGGCTGCCGTAGCCGAACAGAGGCTGCCCATAAGCCACGTAGTGGTCTCTATCAAGCCTATAGCCGCCGAAGCCTCGGCACCCAGACTGCCCACCATTGACGCGTCTATATACTGCATCATGGTGGTAGTGAGCTGCGCCAGAATGGCTGGCATGGCAAGACTCAGCACCAGACGCGCCTGCTCGCCGAGCGTCATCGGCTTGCCATGACGTATCATGGAGAGCAATCTGTCTTTTTGTCTGTCAAGTTTCATAGGATCCTAATTACGCTGCGAAGTTACAAAAGAAAGCCGAAATGAGCAACCGCCACCCTCATTTATCCGGAAAGCAGATAAGAAAAACGGGAAAATAGTTAGTCTTATGGCTACACCTTATTATATATAATAAATATCAATTTGACAATAAAAACGAGCTGCTTGTTTTGAATTGTGTTCGATTTGCACTAACTTTGCACCCAGAAAACAAAAATCACACATTATAATGGAAGATAAGAAATTCAAACGCACCACCGTCACCGCGGCTCTGCCGTATGCCAACGGTGGCGTACACATAGGCCACCTGGCCGGCGTGTATGTTCCTGCCGACATCTACGTACGCTATCTGCGCCTTAAGAAGCAGGAGGTTATGTTCATCGGAGGTAGCGACGAGCACGGCGTGCCCGTAACTATCCGCGCCCGCAAGGAGGGCATCACCGTGCAGGAAGTGGTAGACCGCTACCATAACCTTATCAAGAAGTCGTTCGAAGACTTCGGTATCTCGTTCGATATCTATAGCCGCACCACATCAAAGATTCACAACAAGTTTGCCAGCGACTTCTTCCGCACACTCTACGACAAGCACGAACTGGTGGAGAAGACTGAAGAACAGTTCTGCGACGAGGTGACAGGCGAATTCCTCACCGACCGCAACATCGTGGGCACATGTCCGCGCTGCGGTGCCGAAGGCGCTTACGGCGACCAGTGCGAGAAGTGCGGCGCCACGCTATCGCCAGATGAACTCATCAATCCTACAAACAAGAACAATCCCGGACACGGACTCGTAAAGAAGGCTACCAAGAACTGGTATCTGCCCCTCAACAACTATCAGAACTGGCTGAAGCAGTGGATTCTGGACGAGCACAAGGAGTGGCGACCCAACGTCTACGGCCAGTGCAAGTCGTGGCTCGACATGGATCTGCAGCCACGCGCTATGACACGCGACCTCGACTGGGGCATTCCCGTACCCGTAGAAGGAGCCGAGGGCAAGGTGCTCTACGTATGGTTTGATGCACCTATCGGCTACATCTCCAACACCAAGGAGCTGTGCGACGCTCAGCCAGAGAAGTGGGGACCGTGGCAGAAGTGGTGGCAGGACCCGTCGTCACGACTCATCCACTTCATCGGCAAGGACAACATCGTGTTCCACTGCATCGTGTTCCCAACCATGCTCAAGGCTCACGGCGACTACATCCTGCCCGACAACGTACCGGCAAACGAGTTCCTCAACCTCGAGAACGACAAGATTTCTACATCACGCAACTGGGCTGTATGGCTCCACGAATACCTCGTTGACTTCCCCGGCAAGCAGGACGTGCTGCGCTATGTGCTCACAGCCAACGCTCCGGAGACCAAGGACAACAACTTCACATGGAAGGATTTCCAGGACCGCAACAACAACGAACTGGTGGCTGTTTACGGCAACTTCGTCAACCGTGCACTGCAGCTCACCAAGAAATACTTCAACGGCATCGTGCCCGAATGTGGCGAACTGCAGGACGTTGACCGCGCTGCCATCAAGGAATTCAAGGACGTGAAGCAGAAGGTGGAGGCACTGCTTGACGCATTCAAGTTCCGCGACGCCCAGAAAGAGGCAATGAACCTGGCACGTATCGGCAACAAGTACATCACCGATTGCGAGCCTTGGCACGTTGCCAAGACCGATATGGAGCGCGTCAAGACTATACTCTATATCTCACTGCAACTCGTAGCCAACCTTGAGATAGCGTTCGAACCGTTCCTTCCGTTCAGTTCGGCAAAGCTCCGCGAGATGCTCAACGTGGCTAATACAGAATGGGATCAGCTCGGCAGCACCGAACTCCTCAAGCCCGGACACCAGCTCGGCACTCCTGCCCTGCTCTTCGAGAAGATTGAGGACGACGCCATCAACGCACAGCTCCAGAAACTTGAGGACACCAAGAAGGCTAACGAGGCTGCATCGTACGTGGCTGCACCCGTCAAGGAGAACGTCGACTTCGAGACTTTCGAGAAGATGGACATCCGCGTAGGCCACATCAAGGACTGCCAGAAGGTGAAGAAGTCGAAGAAACTCCTTCAGTTCACCATCGACGACGGCTCGGGCAAAGACCGCACCATACTCAGCGGCATCGCTGCCTACTACGAGCCTGAACAGCTCATCGGCAAGGACGTGCTCTTCGTAGCCAACTTCGCTCCACGCAAGATGATGGGCATAGAGAGCCAGGGCATGATTCTCTCGGCTGTCAACTTCGACGGAACACTCAACGTGACATCTGTATTGGGCAACGTTAAGCCCGGTTCACAGGTGGGATAATACGAGTTTTGAATTTTGAGTTTTGAGTTTTGAATTGGTCGGCATTGACAATTTTGAATTTTGAGTTTTGAGTTTTGAATTGGTCGCTTCGCGATTTATGAATTAGGAATTATCAATTTCCAATTCAAAATTCAAAACTCAAAAACTCAACATCGGCGCAGCCGACCAACTCAAAATTCAAAATTCAAAACTCAAAATTCATATCTCGTAACTGCTTCAATGTCATTGTAAAAACATTGAAACAGTAACGAAACGGGCAAAAAATATGCACATTTATAGGGTGTTTGTGCACACAGAATGTCTTTTTGTAGAAAAATATTTGCCTATATGAATAAAAATTATTTCCTTTGCAAAGTTTTTTAAAAGGAAATTACATTATAAACACTTTAAAATTAGAAATTATGTCAGAAATCGAATCAAAAGTAAAAGCTATCATCGTTGACAAACTCGGTGTAGACGAAGCAGACGTTAAGCCTGAAGCAAGCTTCACAAACGACCTTGGTGCAGACTCACTCGACACCGTAGAGCTCATCATGGAGTTCGAGAAGGAGTTCGGCATCTCTATCCCTGATGATAAGGCTGAGAAGATCGGCACTGTTGGCGACGCTATCGCTTACATCGAGGAGAACGCAAAATAAATAAGGTTTATGGTTTATAGTTTATGGTGTACATAAACCATAAACCATTTTTTTCAACCATAACCCGAAACTATTTTAAATGGAATTAAAAAGAGTAGTAGTTACAGGTCTTGGAGCCGTTACCCCATTGGGCAACACTGTTGAAGAGACTTGGAACAACCTTGTCGCCGGCGTAAGCGGCGCAGCCCCCATCACATTGTTCGACGCTTCTGATTTCAAGACTCAGTTTGCATGCGAGGTGAAGAACCTTAAGGTGAACGACTTCATCGATCGCAAGGAAGCACGCAAGATGGACCGCTATGCACAGCTCGCTATCATCGCAGCAATGCAGGCAGTTCAGGACTCGGGCATGGATCTTGACAAAGAAGACAAGAACCGCATCGGCGTAATCTACGGCGTTGGCATCGGTGGCATCAAGACTTTCGAGGAAGAAGTAGGCTACTATGCACTGCACAAGGAGAACGGTCCTAAGTTCAATCCGTTCTTCATCCCGAAGATGATTGCCGACATCGCAGCAGGCCAGATTTCAATCCAGTACGGATTCCACGGTCCTAACTATACCACTACTTCGGCATGCGCATCATCTACCAACGCTCTTGCTGACGCCTTCAACCTCATCCGTCTTGGTAAGGCCAACGTAATCGTAAGCGGTGGTGCAGAAGCTGCCATCACACCTGGAGGTGTAGGCGGATTCAACGCCATGCACGCACTCTCTACACGCAACGACGATCCGGAGCACGCTTCACGTCCGTTCAGCGCAAGCCGTGACGGATTCATCATGGGCGAAGGCTCAGGATGCCTCATCCTTGAGGAACTTGAGCACGCCAAGGCACGCGGAGCCAAAATCTACGCAGAAATGGTTGGCGAAGGTATGTCTGCCGACGCTCACCACATCACAGCTTCTCACCCTGAGGGTCTCGGCGCTCGCCTCGTAATGGAGAACGCTCTTGAGGACGCAGGCATGAAGCCTGAAGACATCGACTATATCAACGTACACGGCACATCTACCCACGTGGGCGACATCTCTGAGGCTAAGGCCATCAAGCAGGTGTTCGGCGAGGCCGCTTACAAGCTCAACATCAGCTCTACAAAGTCTATGACTGGACACTTGCTCGGCGCTGCCGGTGCTGTGGAGGCTCTTGCTTCGGTGCTTGCAGTGAAGAACGACATCGTTCCGCCTACCATCAACCACGCAGATGACGACCAGGATCCGGAGATCGACTACAACCTCAACTACACCTTCAACAAGGCACAGAAGCGTGAGGTACGTGCTGCACTGAGCAACACATTCGGTTTCGGAGGCCACAATGCATGTGTAATATTCAAGAAATATGCTGAGTAATCTCATCGACAGAATGAAGCTCCCTTTCCGTAAGGACAAGGAGCTTTATTTGTCTTTACGCCAAATCATAGGCTTCTATCCGCACGACATCGGCTACTATAAGCTGGCGCTTATGCACAAAAGCATGTTCAAGCGCAACGCCAAGGGCAAACCCGTGAACAACGAACGACTGGAATTTCTTGGCGATGCAATCCTCGACGCCACCGTTGGCGACATAGTCTACCGCCACTTCCCAGGCAAACGCGAGGGCTTCCTCACCAATACACGCTCCAAACTCGTGCAGCGCGAAACCCTCAACCGACTGGCGCAGGAAATGGGCATCAACCAGCTCATATTGTCTAACGGACGCTCTTCGTCGCACAACTCATACATGGGAGGCAACGCCTTCGAGGCTCTTGTGGGAGCAATATACCTCGACCGTGGCTACAACGCATGCATGGAGTTTATGCGCAAGCGAATACTGACACAAATGATAAACATCGACAAGGTTGCTTATAAGGAAGTAAACTTCAAGAGCAAGCTCATCGAATGGAGTCAGAAGAACCGCGTGCGCATTGACTTCCGCGTCCTCTCGCAGGAAAAAGACAAGACCGGATCGCCCGTGTTCAACTATCAGGTGATGCTTGAGACAGTAGAGGGATGCACCGGTACGGGATTCAGCAAGAAGGAAAGCCAGCAGATGGCTTCGAAGCTGACGCTCGAACGACTGCGCAAGGAACCACAGTTTATCGACCAAGTGTTTGCTGCCAAGACCGACCGCACAAAAATGGAGGAAGAACCGGTGCAGAACGTTCCGACTATAGAGCCTGAGGCTGACGAGTTCATCATCAAGAATCCTGAGGTGGAAGCCCATGCCGAGGCTGCTGTAAAAGCTCTCAATGGCGGCAAGAAGACAAAGCAAGGACGACGCTCGCCTATGTATCGCAACGTAAGCGAGGAGGACGAGACTGTAAAAGAAACGGCTGAAAGCCTGCCGTACAATGCCGCTGACACAACAGCCGACAATTCGGACGACGAGAACAGCGACGAGGATATGCTCAATCTCGACGACAAGGAGTTTGACCTGAGCCATATCTCTGCACGCCAACAGAGTCGTGAGGAGATAATCGCTGCTGCCGAAGCAGCGGCATTTGCCGAATAAATAATGCTCTAAAAAGCCCTACCTCCTGCCCCTCCCCCGTAGGGAGGGGAGTGGTATGCTTTGTAAGCTTATAAACAATGCGCCCTGTAAATGCAAAAGCATTGATTGTTTATGCTTTTGCACTTACAGGGCGTTTTGTTGCTTAATACTTTATCGTAAAATAATCGAGCAAAGCCTTGTAATGGGGTATTCCATATATTATCGGCAAGAAACTAACTAACTTTATGCAAATATAGCTGTTTTCTTGCCGATATCGGCAAGAAAACGCCTGTTTTTTGTTAAAATCATACATACCGGTTAAACATTCGTTACACTTAATCCGTCTTATACACATATATGAAACGTTTTATAATATTCTTCCTGCTCTGTCTGTGTGCATACACCGGATGGGCGCAAGGCATCGTGAAAGGCAAGATATTGGACCGACAGAAGTCTGAACCTCTCGGTTTTGTCAATATCAAAGTGACTGAACAAGGTAGCGACAAGTTCGCTGGCGGTGGCATTACTGATGCTGGCGGCAACTTCAACGTGTCGGGACTAAAGGACGGCAAGTACACGCTTTCGCTCACCTTCATGGGCTATAAGGACGTGACACGTCAGTTTGAGATTACTCCAGCCAAACGTGAAGTGCAATTCAAGCTGCTGTATATGGCTGAAGATGCCAAGCAACTGAACGAAGTGACCGTGACAGGACAGCGCGCCACAATGAAACTGGAGGTTGACCGAAAGTCGTTTGATGTCGGTCAGCTCATCAGCAATGCCGGACAATCGGCTTCGGACGTGCTCGACAATGTACCTTCTATCGAGGTTGACAACGACGGCAATGTGTCGCTGCGTGGCAATTCAAGCGTAGAGGTATGGATTAATGGCAAGGCATCGGGACTGACTTCCGATAACCGTGCACAGATTCTGCAGCAGCTGCCGGCTGAAAGCATCGACCGTATAGAAGTGATTGACAATCCTTCGGCTAAATTCTCGGCTGAAGGTTCGGCTGGTATCATCAACATTGTGCTCAAGAAAGACCGCAAGGCTGGCTATTACGGCTCGGTGCAGGCTGGTGGCGACACTCGCGGCGGTGCCAACACAAGCTTCAACGTCAACTACAACAGCCGACTGATTGACTCTTACTTAAACATCGGCTACCGCCATCGTGCCAATACAGGACACATGGAGAGCCAGCAGACCAGCAATACGTACAACCAGACATACGACAGCGACAGCAAGCAGCGTGGCAACAACTTCTTCACACGTGCCGGTGTGACGCTGCACGCTACGACAAAGGACGACTTCAGCCTCAGCGGCATGCTCATGCACGGAGGCGGAAACAGCCACAGCTATACACCTTATATATATACAGCAGTGGCAAACGGCCTGAACAACTATCAGCTCGACCGTATCAACCGCTCACGTACGGGTATGGACATGCGCTACGGCGAGTTCAACTACCGCCACTCGTTCAACGACAAGCACTTCATTGACTTCACTGCCGACTTGAGCAGTTGGAAGATGAATGGCGACAACTGGTATCAAGACTCTACCGTAGTGGTGGGCATCGACGACGTTACGTACAGCTATCAGTATCGTCCGCAGTATATCAACAACCACCGCAAGGAACTGAAACTCGAATATGAGAACCAGGTGACCAAGAACTTCAAGATAGAAGCTGGATATAACGGCAATTTCTCGCGCGAGAACACACCGCAGGAATCGTATATGGACAATACGTCGTTTGACGGAACTAACGCCTCTGAGGACAAACTGTTCTTCAACCGCTTCATCTACAAGCAGGATCTGCACGCCTTCTACACCACGCTCAGCTATAAGTTCGGGGCGCTTAGTCTGATGGGCGGACTGCGTGGCGAATACTGGCGTGTCAATACCGAGAGCTACACATGGGAGCAGGAGCACGACGCATCGCTACGCGAACAACCATTCAAGAAGGACTATTTCCAGCTGTTCCCGTCGGTATTCATGTCATGGCAGATGACCGAGACACAGCAGTTGCAGCTCAACTACACCCGTCGTCTGCGCCGTCCGTGGGGCGGTCAGCTCAACTCGTTCCGCGACACACGTGATGCTACAACGGTTTCGTTCGGTAATCCGTATCTGACACCGGAATTCAGCAATTCATTCTCGCTCAATTATCTTAAGCAATGGAACGACCACTCGCTGCTCGTCAGCGCCTACTATCGTCCTACTACGGACGTTATACAGCGCATAAGCTATAAGAACCAGGAAGACGGACTGTTCTACCAGACCTCTATGAACGTGGCAAAGAGTGTGTCGACGGGATTGGAAATGACGGTAAAGAACAAGTTGTGGCGCATCCTCGACCTCACAACGTCGGCAAATGCCTACTATTATCGTCTTAACGGATTCTCGTACGACATCGACGGACAGACCGTAACGGGCAATTCCGACCATAACTTCACTTGGAACGCCCGCATGACGGCATCGCTTATGTTGCCATACGACATCTCAATACAAAGCACCGGACGCTACACGGCACGTCAGGTCATCACACAGGGTTATCGCAAGGCCAACTACAGCATTGACTTCGGTGCTCGCAAGAACTTCTTCAACAAGCTCTTTACGCTATCGGTCAACTGCCGCGACCTGCTTGACTCACGTCGCTTCGAGACCTTCACAAGCGGACCTAACTTCACACGCCACCAAATTAACCGACGTGGCGGACGACGTATGAGCATGACGCTGACGTGGAACTTCGGTAACATGAAACAGAAGAAACGCCCCAACAAGAGCCATAACAGCGAAAACGACATGCCGATGGACTATAACGGAGGCGAAGAATAAAGGCACTGTTTGCAGTATGCAAATATCGTACAAGCAGTAAAAAACTGTTACAAATGAAAATTCAATTATAGAGAATTCAAGACGCGTTTTTATCAGTTTAGACGGCGCTTCTTATCATATTTTTAATCAAATAAGCCCCCGTTGCATTGCAAAAGTAGTCCTGTTGTGTACTAAAAGGACTACCTTTGCAATGCAGCGGGGGCTTAATTGTAACCCTAAAGTTGCCCTTTTGGGGGCGAAAAGGATAACTATTGCATTGATAGAACTTGCACACTCACCACTCACATACGCCTAACGCATTGTGAATAAAGCACATAAGGCTGCACGCTCAAAACTCAAGAATTTCGGGCAAAACATTTCCTTGTGCGTTCAACTCGCAGTTTTGAGCGCTTAGAAATGCAAATATTGTCATAAAGAACACTCCCTATCAGTCCTCCCGCTAATTGATAATCGAGAGGATGCCGAGTGGTCCGCTACATGTGGCACGGTACTTTATGAGTTTCTTGCCATCAGAATTGACGCACAGACCGTTGTTATTGAGATTGTACTGACGCTTGCAACGGTTGCACGACACTATACCGTTCGACGTGAAGGCAAGCTTGTTGTTAAGCATATTGGTCTCGTCATAGCAGTTGGGACATTGCGAGTCGAAGACATAGAGAATGGCAGGCGACGAGAGATTGCCATAGCCCACAATGATACCGGTTTTGTTATATAAGCCGATGGCACGCGTACGACGCATGTCATCGGCATTTGCTTTCTGCTTGGTCGTAAGTCCTTCGTTGCTCTCAAAATAGAAGTATGTTACCGCTCCCTCCTGACCCTCGCTAATACGGCAGAACACGCCCGGCGACAATGGGTTGAGCGCACTCTGCAACGTAGCATCCTGGTGCTGACTATTGTCGAACACGAAGTATGCATGAAGCGATGAGTAATCGAAGTCTGTATTCGAGCATGACGAAACAAGGAACATGACGAATAGAAGAAGTAAAGGGAAGCGGTTCATTGGGGGAGAGTTCTTTGAGTTGAGAGTTCTTTGAGTTGAGAGTTGAAAGTTGAGAATTGAGAGTTATGATTACCTTTGAAGGTATACGTAATAAAAACGCATTAACAATAATGCATATCATAACTCTCAACTTTCAATTTTCAACTTTCAATTATGAAAGCAGCGCCTTTTCAGCCTCATCCACACGCTCGAAATGGAACTCGGCGAGCGTCTGGTCCATAAGTGCTGCAATACGGTCGTTGCACAGATTGCCCATTGAGCCTTCGTGAGTGTGATGAATGTTGTGGTCGGCATGGAAAGTGCCGTTCTCTATCTCTAGTCCTACCTGCTTGTAGGCATCACGGAACGGTGTTCCGGCGGCTGCAAGACGGTTGACCTCCTCTACCGAGAACATCGGGTCGTACATCGGATTGTCGAGTATGTGTTCGTTCACCTCGATACGCTCAATGATGTAAGCAGCCATATCAAGGCAGTCCTTCAATTCGGCAAAGGCAGGAAGGAATACTTCCTTGATAATCTGCAGGTCGCGGAAATAGCCCGTAGGCAGATTGTTCATGATGAGCTGTATCTGTGTAGGCAGACTCTGCAGTTTGTTCGATTTGGCACGTATCAGCTCAAACACATCGGGATTCTTCTTGTGCGGCATGATTGACGAGCCGGTGGTGCATTCTTTGGGAAGTTTTACAAAGGCGAAGTTCTGGCTGTTGAACAGACAAGCGTCGAATGCCAGCTTTGATACTGTACCAGCTACTGAAGCCAAGGCAAATGCCACGTTGCGCTCCATCTTGCCACGTCCCATCTGTGCGTACACCACATTATAGTCCATTGAGTCGAAGCCCAACAGACGTGTAGTCATCTCACGGTTCAACGGGAACGACGAGCCATAGCCGGCAGCCGAACCAAGGGGATTGCGATTGGTGAGTCGATAGGCAGCCTGAAGGAAGAGCATGTCGTCGGCAAGCGACTCGGCATGTGCGCCAAACCAAAGTCCGAACGAACTCGGCATGGCTATCTGCAAATGTGTATAGCCCGGCATAAGTACATTCTTATACTGCTCGCTCTTCTTCTGCAATTCGCGGAACAAAGCGTCAACTCTCTCTACTACCTCACGCAATTCGTGACGTGTGAAGAGCTTGAGGTCGACCAGCACCTGATCGTTGCGTGAACGACCTGAGTGAATCTTCTTGCCCATATCACCCAAGCGGCGTGTAAGCATCAGTTCCACCTGCGAGTGAACGTCCTCAACGCCCTCTTCAATAACGAATTCGCCTCGCTCGCACTCAGCGTATATGTTTTTCAGTTCAGCCAGAAGCTGTACAAGCTCGTTCTTCTGCATGAGTCCTATCGACTCAAGCATGGTGATATGAGCCATTGAACCAAGCACGTCATACTTGGCGAGGTATATGTCAAGTTCGCGGTCACGTCCTACAGTGAAGCGCTCTATCTCCTCATTA
This sequence comes from uncultured Prevotella sp., assembly GCA_905193385.1. Taxonomy (GTDB): domain Bacteria; phylum Bacteroidota; class Bacteroidia; order Bacteroidales; family Bacteroidaceae; genus Prevotella. Next base: position 78,407 of record CAJJOL010000006.1, read on the forward strand.
ACAGAGAAATTCTTTTCCCAAAGTTTGCTTGCCATAATAATTATAAAGGTTTAAAAGAAAGCCCTACCCCCGACCCCTCCCCCGCAGGGAGGGGAGTAATATGTTCGATTAGCTTAAGCAGGCAACGGCGAGGACGCCATAGCCTCCTATGCATACCACTCCCCTCCCTATGGGGGAGGGGCCGGGGGGAGGGCCTATATATTAGTTATACTGAATCATCTGAAGCACGTCGGCAATCTTCTCGATGCCTTCCTGCAGGGGCTTCTTCACCATCTGCTTGATGAACATGTTGAGTTCGGCCTTGATGGTGAGTTTCATCTTGCATGAAGTAGAAGTAACGGGCAGGAGCTGAATCCAGAAATTGAACGGGATAGGGCTCTGCTCGGTCTCAAACTTGATGCACTTGGGTTCTTCGCGATTTACCACACGCAACTTGATGCTGCCCACTGGCGGCACATTTACCGACAAAGAATCCTGGTCGAATTCCAGATCCTTGATTTTCTCTGCCTGCTTGCGAGCCTCCTCAGGCATATTGTCCTTCATCAGCTCATAGCGTTCCTTGAGCTTCTGCAGATTGTTGAGGTCGCTCAGCTTGTCGTAAACGTTCTGCTGTGGGAATGGTATCTGTCGTATGGAACTTTCGAATGTTGTCATAATTTACTTCTTCCAGTTAGCGGGATCCTTGCGCCACTCGGCGAGCACCTCAAGGTCTTCCTTCTTAATATAACCTGTCTCTGCTGCGATAGCTGTGGTGTGCTCATAGTCAGAGAGTGTGATGAGGCGCACGTTAGCAGCCTTAAAAGCCTCTTCGGCTACGGGGAAACCGTATGTATAGCTTGCTACCATACCTACAACCTCGAAGCCAGCCTTGCGGAGAGCGTCAACAGCCTTGAGCGAAGAACCGCCTGTAGAGATAAGGTCCTCTACTACGACTACCTTTGCACCCTCAGGGATAGTGCCCTCAATCTGGTTGCCCATACCGTGATCCTTCGGCTTCGGACGAACGTAGCAGTAAGGCAGCAACAGCTCGTCGGCTACGAGCGCACCCTGTGCGATGGCACCTGTAGCAACACCTGCAACGGCATTTGCCTCAGGGAACTCCTCGTGAATGAGGTGTACCAACTCCTGCTTAACAAACGAGCGCAGCTCCGGATAAGCCAGAGTCTTGCGGTTGTCGGTATAGATAGGCGACTTCCAACCAGATGCCCATGTGAACGGGTCGTTGGGTTGCAGCTTTATAGCCTTTACTTCAAGAAGTTTTGATGCGAATAGCTTTTTAAGTGTACTCATAATTATATATGTTTTTTAGTTTTTATCTTACTTTGCAAAGTTAGTGCAAAAATCCGAGTAAGCGAGACAAAAGGACAATTATTTTCCCTACACTTTCTCTTATATCCTTGATATATCAGCGAAATCGTCGACAACGCTGTCTGCCCCTGCCTCAACAAGACTTTGGCGCGAACCGTTGCCGTAGGTAACGCCGATTGTGGCGCAGCCGGCATTGCGACCCATGAGAATGTCGAAATGGGTGTCGCCCACTACCACTGCGTCGGCAGCCGTCAAGCCGAAGTGGCTTAGTGTCTTCAATACGGGTTCGGGATGGGGTTTGGCATGGCTCACATCCTCATAACCGATGATGTATGTCACAATGTCGTCAAGAGCAAAAGAACTGATGAAGTCGGCAGCCGACTGATGGCTGCGACTGGTGGCTATGGTGAGAATCATTCCGCGCGAATGCAGCAGTCGAAGCGTCTCGTCGACGTGCGGAAACATAGGCACACCTATCTGTGCATTCACGTCGTGGAATATGCGCCGGTAGGTGGCTGTACACTCAGCCGCCATACGCTCGTCCATCGGTTCGAGCACGGGGAAAGCCTCCATCAGAGGCAATCCGATGGTTGCCGCAATCTCGTCGTCGGTGTGCTGGGGCAGGTGCATGGCGTCGAGAGTACGGTGGAATGTGTTGAGTATTACGGGGCGTGTATCGGCTATGGTGCCGTCGAAATCGAGTATTGCTATTTTCTTCATAATGCAGACGTTGTGGTTTTAACGTCACTGCAAAGGTAACAAAAAAATGCCGAAAAAAGGGGCACACCCCGAAAGGTATGCCCCTTAAATTATCAGCTATAGGTTTTAGAAATTTCCCTTGTTGGCGTTGTCCCACCAAACGTGAGTACCGCCCTTGTCGCCAGAGATGCCATTCTTGCTGGTATTCTCCTTGTCGAGGAGTTCCAGACCGCCCTTGATGCCTTCAGCATTGGTGTCGTAAGCATTGCTGCTGTAGATTACACGGCGAACGCCTTCCTCTGTATTGACAGCACCGTTGCTCTTGTTGACCAGTGCCACGAAGAACTTCGGGTAGCCAGTACGACGCTGCTCAGCCCAACCTTCGTTAGAGAGCGGGAAGAGAGCGATGTACTTCTGTGTCTGTATGCGTGCAAGCTGGTCTTCCTTGCTTGCAGCGTCGTTCCACTTCACACCGAGATGGTTGACAGCCTTGCAGTTGTTGGCAGAGTTGCCCGGGTCTACATAGTCAGCCTGTCCGGTTGTACCGTTGATGTAAGCGTCGATGTCGGCGTCGCTGATGTTCTCGATGCCAGCGAACGAACCCTTATAAGCAAGCTCGTTCTTGATAGAGAGGCGGATGCCCTTCTCGTAGAGGCTTTTTACGCTTTCAGAGCCGATGCCCCAACGCAACTTGGCTTCAGCGAGGAGGAAGTAAGCCTCGGCAGCCTTGAAGATAGGCAGCGGAGTGTTGTAAGCGCCAACCCACTGCGACATCTTGTAGCCGTATGAGCCGTCAGAACCCTTCTGTGCCATGCCGCTTGCGTAGCGGATGCCGCAGTAAACGGATCCCTTAGGAGTGGTGACGCCCTTCTCGTTGGTGATGTCGTCAGCATTCTTTGTCATGTAGAGAGGCAGACGCGGGTCGTTCATGCCCACCATGAGCGTTACGAGGTTAGCGTTCATGCCGCAGTCCTGCCAGTCGAACATACGCTTCAGCTCATTGCTCTGGTCCTTAACCACGATGTCCTTGCCCGAAACGGCGAGGGTGTTGGCAGCGGCAGCTGTAGCAATCGCCTTGAGGTCGTAGCCGTCGGCAGCCATCTCGCTCTCACGCTTTGACAAGCGGAGAGCGATGCGCAGCTTCATTGTGTTGGCTATCTGAACCCACACGGCAGGGTCGCCCCCACCCCAAGTGTCGTATGTTGCAAGTGAAGTTTTCTCTACATTGTCCATCTTCTGCAATCCGGCAATCGCCTTGTCAAGGTCGTCGAGCATATACTCGTAGAGCTTCTGCTGGCTGTCGAAACGATAGCTCGACTCGCTCTCGGCGTTGATGATTGACGAGTAGGCAAGCGGTCCGTAGGCGTCGGTTGCCTGCATAGTGCCTACAGCCTGCACGATGCGCATTGTGCCAGCCAGTCCTTCAAGATTCTGCTTGTCGAGGCTGGCGATGTTGCGGCGCGTATTGTTGAAGATGTGCAGATAGTAGTTCTCGTACATACCGCCACTGTGTCCGCGGTTCTCGCCCATATCGCAGTTGGTGAAGTTGCCGTGAGGAGTCTGGAAGTAGCCACCATAGAGGTCGATGGTAAGGTTGGTCCAGAACTGGAACATATTCTGATGAGGCGGATAGCAATAGTTCATTGGCTCGGCACACTGTGCTGAGAATGGCAATATATCAGGATCCACCTGCGTCTTGTTAGTATTCAGATCTTCGAAATCGCCTGTGCATGAGCTTAACATTCCGCCACCCATCACAGCCAGTGCCAGCATTGATGACACCGCGAATATATTTTTCTTTTTCATAATTCCTTAGGTTTTAAACGGTTGTAAAAATAGTCTTTTACTCGCTCAATGATTAGAAGTTCAGCTTCAAGTTCAGACCTAAGCTTCTTGAAGAAGGAAGGTTGAAGATGTCAACACCCTGCACACCGTTGCCGGTACCCATAGATACGTCGGGATCGCAAGGAGCATCCTTGTAGAAGAAGAAGAGGTTGCGTGCTATAAGTGCTGCTGTGAGGTTCTTGCCGTTGCCGAAAAGGTTGCGGAAGGTGTAGCCGAGGCTCAGCTCACGCATACGGACGTTGGTGCCCTTGTATACGTAGAACTCGTTGGCATACGGACTGTTGAAATTGGAAGCGCCAACTGTTGTGTACCATGCCTGCGGGTCGAACTCAACACCGTCTACCACTACCTTGCCTGCGTTGCGTGCATCGGCAGAGCGCTGTGAAACGCCCCAACCGTCGAGAGCAGCCTCAGTAGCTGAGAGCACTCTGCCACCGAACTTACCGTCGATGAGGAACGACAGTGTGAAGTCCTTATAATGGAATGTATTGCTCCAACCGAAGTTGACCTTGGCGTTCATGTTGCCTGCATACTTCATCTCGTCGATGTTGTCGCCCATAAGTATAGGTTCGCCCTTATCGTTCTTGACTGGCTTGCCAGCCTCGTCGCGCTTGATCTGACGAACGTAGAGGTCGCCGTACGAGCCACCCTCGTTGAGCACAACCTTGGCACCTGACCATGAGGCAATAGTAAGACCGTTCTCCAATCCCTCTACGAGCTCCTTAATCTTGTTGTCGTTGTAAGAGATGTTGAAGTTGGTAGACCATGCAAAGTCGTCGTTGAACTGCTGATGCCAGCCAGCTGAGAACTCAAATCCCTGGTTCTGTACGTTACCGGCATTGACGTAACGGTTGCGCAGACCGCTCTCGTAAGGAGCCGATACTGAGAAGAACTGGTTCTTGGTGTTAGTCTTATAGTATGTGAAAGAGAGGTCGAGGCGGTTGTTGAAGAATGTACCGTCGAAACCGAATTCGAGAGAGTGTGTCTTCTCAGGCTTCAATGTGCGGAACGGAGCCTTGTCGGGAGCCGTCACTGTGCCAGCAGAGCCGAGAGTGTAGCGAAGGTTAGACATGTAGATAGGCACGTCGTTACCTACGATAGAATAGCTGCCACGGAGCTTGAAGAGGTTCACCTGCTCGCCCATAGGCATGAGCTTGTTGAGCAGCACGCTGGCGCCTACTGACGGATAGAAGAATGAACAGCCGTCGGTGAATGCGAGAGCCGACGACCAGTCGTTACGTGCTGAGAGGTCGAGGAACACTGCCTCCTTGAAGCCTACCTGAGCTGTTGCGAATACAGCGTTGAGGCGCTTCTCGGTGTTCAATGCGTCGGTAGTAGACATATTGCCATAGTAGTTGTTCGGAGTGAAGATGTTAGGATAGTAGATGTTGCCGTCGCCCGGACCTTTATACTTGTTGCCTTCGCCCCAGAGGTCTACGTGAGAAGTCTTGGTCTTTGTGAAGCTTGAGCCTGCTGTAGCTGTGAGTGCCCAGTCGCCCCATGTGTGGTTGTAGTTGACGAGAACGTCGCCATAGAGCTGGTCGCTGAAGTAGCGGTTGTCCTTCATGCGTCCCATCGGATAGAGGTCGCCTACAGACGAAGCGTAAGCGTTGTGTATGAAGTGGTCCTCGCCACGCTCGTAGCGAATACGTCCCTGAATGTTGATGTCGGGAGTGATGTCCCACTTGATAGAGCCACCAAACTCGTAGCGGTTGCGCTCAGAGATAGGTGTCTGACGGTTGAGCATCCAATATGGGTTGCCAAACTGCTGCTGCTTGGTATTGGTCCAGTTCTGGATGTTGCATCCACGCTCAGCGTCGTAAATCTCGAAGTTATCCTTATAGTAGTTCCAGTCGGTGCCACGCGGTACGAGGTAAGCGCCTGTGAGCGGGTTCCACAGATAGCCGGCAGCAGCCTGGTTCTTAGAGTACTGGTTGCTGTACTTGGCAGAGAAGTCGACATGTATGGTTTCGAGCACCTTGAAGTCAACCTTCGAGTTGAGGTTGTGGCTGCGGTATGTATTCTCGGGAGTCATGCCCTGAGAGTAGACGTTGCCGTAAGAGAAATATGACTTGAAGTTGTCGTTGCCACCTGCAAGCGAGATAGAGTTGTTGGTGGTGAATCCTGTGCGGAAGAATTCCTCAGCATAGTTCTTCGAAGCGGCAGAGAGCTTGTCGCCCCATGACAATGTGCCGTCAGCACCGCCGCCATAAGTGGTCTGGAACTCAGGCAATACCATCGGGGCCTCCATTGTGGTGTTGCTTGATACGTTGACGCTCACCTTGCCAGCCATAGCCGACTTGGTGGTAATCATGATGGCACCGTTGGCAGCCACTGCACCGTAAAGAGCAGAAGCGGCAGCACCCTTCAGAAGGGTGATAGAAGCGATGTCGTCAGGGTTGATGGTCGACATAACGTCGCCACCGTCGCGCTCGCCACCGTAGTCGCTTGCCACCTGTGAAGAAGTGGTATTGGTCATTGTCGGCACACCGTCGACAACGATAAGCGGCTGGTTGCTACCCGAGATTGACTTGTTGCCACGGAACAGAATCTTTGAAGAGCCGCCTGCACCGGTAGAGTTAGGCGTAATCTGCAGACCAGCACTCTTGCCCTGAAGAGAGTTGATCATATTGATTGACTTGATGTCGTTGACATCCTTGCCGCCTACGGTCTGTGCCGAGTAGGTAAGGGTCTCCGACTGTCGCTTGATACCCATGGCAGTAACGACTACTTCGCCAAGGCTCTCAGCGTTAGGAACAAGAAGCACATTGATAATTTTGCGATTGCCTACACTCTCCTCAGCATCCTTCATACCGACATATTTGAACACCAATATATCGTTAGGAGCGGTTTGGATAGTGTAGTTGCCGTTCAGGTCAGTCATGGTTGCATTCTTCGTGCCTTTGACAGACACGCTTACTCCAACAAGGGGGTCGCCCATTTCTTTGTCTTTAACGAGACCAGAAACTGTATGCGTCTGTGCATACGCCCCTGTCATTAACATTCCTATCAGGAACATTACGACTGTAAGAAAAAGTTTTTTCTGCATAGTCTTAAGGGTTTGGTTAGTTATTTAGTTTGTGATAAGATGGTCTTAAAGCAATATCATTAATCTATCCGAAGATAGCCAGCATTTCAGCACATTAATCAATTCTATATTGATAATATGCAAGTAGTTCGTATTATTTTGGGCAAATATACAATTTTTATGAACACGTTGTTTCTAAAAACTGTGAAATAAAAGTTAAAAAGGCTGATAAATCTACGGCAAAGACCTTTTGTCGGCTAACAAAACCATTCAAATGGAATGGTCTTGTTTTTGTAACCATGCAGCATTGGTGTCTCGTCAAGATTGGGATACTAATGTCCGGATAGCAATATAAAGTTCCGTTCCGTGTCATTGAACGGCCATTCCGTGTCACGGAACGTACATTCAGTGACACGGAACGGAGATTTTAAGGGCGTTGAGAAATAATGATATCGATTAATGCACGTTCTTGACAACAACTGCTACGGTCTTCATACGCACATAGTTTTCGGACAGATACATCAGTCCGCCGTATGGATTGTCGGTGCCATACGAGTTCTTGGCTATGTAGTAGCGGCGGCCTTTGTTGTCGTGAGCAATGCCGATGAGGCACATGCAATGGTCGTCAGTAGTGCGTCGTGTCTCGAAAGCCTTCTGTCGTTGCAGCTGTGTGCAGGGAATATCGTTGGGCAGTTCGGCTATGCCACGCTCAAAGGAGAATCCAGGTTCGGACACATCACCCTCCCAACATACAGGATGTCCAGAACGCAGCGACCTCTCTATGCGCCGCATCATCACATCGATAGGCACATTGTAGAAGAGTTCGTCGCTATAGTTGTCGGGCACTTCGATGGCGAATGTCTGGTCGAAGGGATGATGTGTAAAGCTTGTCAGGGCTGTATATTCGCCGAGCATATACACGCTATGTGCAAACTGTTGCGGGGTATATTCGGCTCCGAGCATATACACATTCTTAGGCATGTAGCCTATACGTTCGTCGAAGAGTCGCTGTGCGCGGTCAGACAGCTGGCTCAAGTCGTGAGAGGTTTCTGACATAGTCTGCAAGCGTCGTGCCAGAACCTTGTAGTTGAGCGACGGCGCATTGTAGGCGTCGTACGGCATCACGCCATACTCGCTTATCAGCCTCAGCAATAACGGAGCTGTGCCACGCAGCGTGATGCGACCGTATCCGCTTGAGAGGAAATGCTGCCGCGCCTGTTCGGCAAGGAGATGACGCACCACATAGTCTACCGACAGATTGACCGAGTCGCCCATCTGTATGTGTTCGGTCTCAATTGTGGCAAGCATAGCGTAAGCCCAACACAGCGGACTACTGCCCTGATGCTTCACGGGTGTGTATCCGAGCAATGTCTCGTTGGTAAATTTTCGCTTATTGCCGGCATCCGTGTTTCTACCTATATTGAAATCAGTACATGATGCGAGCAAGCAGGCTGCTATTATTATAAGAAATCTCATTTGTCGGACGTATTAATGTGTTGGATGTATGGCGCAGTATTACTTCACAACTGACCTCATAGGTGTCTTAACACCTTTGGCACCTACGAGGAAAGCCTTTGCCGAGCCAAACTTGAGGAACATATCCAGACGTACGGGCACGTGGTTGGCATCATCGGTTACGAAGAATCGCACGATTTCCTTCTCCTTGTTGTCCTCACGCTCTTTGTATGAGAGTTGCAGACAGCGGTACTTGTGTCCGTTGTCGGCCTTGATAGTAGTCTTGCCTTTATATTCGAGCACGGCATTTATTATCTTCACTCCGTCGGTTATGGGGAAGTTGATGCGCTTGCCCTTCTCCCATCCCTCGGGATTGAACGAGCGTGCTCTGAGGAAGATGCTTATCATGTCGAATGTGCAAGCATCAGGAGTGTGGTTCTTCCACACGTGTGTGCCGTCCTTCTTCTGACGATGCTGCTTCACGTGTACTCTGCCGTTGGGATAAGTGTAGAAAGCCTCGTCTACGGTATAGCGGTCGCCCTCACGTGCTCCCTTACGGAAGTAGAGCGGTTCAAGCTCTGTAGTGTTATAACAGAGCAACGTGTCGCGCATGCTGAAGAACTTGTCGGCATTTGCCGACGTGCGTGTGATGAGCGAAGCACGATAGGCAGGCTTGCCATGATACTTGCTTTCTACGGTCGACATTGACGCGTTGCCCACCTTCACCCACACAAACTTCCAGTTGAAGTAGAGGTTGTATGTGAGGAACTCGCCCGACTTGAAAGCCGTATTCTTGAACTTGCACTGTGCCTGAACTGAGCATACGCCGACGATGAACAGTGCTATGGCTAGTATAAGTTTTCTTGTTTTCATATTATCATATTGTTTATAGGTTCTACACAAATCTCCAAGCGCTTAGAAGGGGTAAGGTATTCCCATCTGTCTTGCTCTCTGCAGATTGCGCTGTTGCAGTTTTTTCTGCTGTTCGGCTTTCTGCTTTACTATCTTCGACGGTTTCTGCTCGTTGAGCGGTCGTAGTGTCGGGTTCCAGTTGAGCGTGACGTCCCATTTTGCCTTGCATTCTATCTCGTCGGTATAGTAATATACCATTTCGGGTTGTCGGTTGGCGGCATACTCACCTGTGTCCCAGATGCCGTTGTTGTTGTCGTCGACAAACATGCGGGCATAGTAAGTGCCTGGTGTGACGTAGTAGAACTGTGCCGTGCCGTCAATTACCGAGGCTTTCTTCACAGCCGCATCCTGCTGGTTGAGCAGTTCAACGACAACGCTCTTGTCGGTGAATTGCGGAATGGTGAAGATTATCGAGCTGTACTCGTCGAGCGATTTCACCTTCACGCCTTCCTTTATTGCCGGCGACACGTTGCCGTATATGTCTACGAAAGCCATTGAGTCGGCCTCTATACTATACTCGGTGTCGGGTTTCCATTCTGCCATCAGCTCATAGTTGAGCAGCGACGTCACTCCCTCGGCATTGAGGGTGTCGCCCTTTATCTTCTGCACAACGGGTCGGAAACGCAGCGGTATGGTATACCACAGGGTGTCCTGACGTGCATATAGATGTATCTTGGACGTGTCGGCCACAGCTAACGGACGTTCGAATGCGAAGCCCACATTACGGTCGGGGTCGAGCGACGAGCCTGACGAGATGCGTGGTGTGAGCAGTTTGCGTGGCATTATCGAGTCGTAAGGCTCGCCGCGCTTGCGTTTCTTCTCCTGCTGCTTCTGCCAGCTTTCAAATTCCTTGCGCAAGTCTTTCTGCCGGCGTTCGTAAGGCAGCTTTGAGAGTACGGTAAGCGTATCGGTCTGGCTTACGAGGTTGCCCAGTGTATCGGTGGCCATATATGTCATCTGCAGGCTTAGCGTGTCCTGATTGACAAGCATAGTGTCGCGCAGCCAATAGGTTATGGTGTCGCGATGTAGCGATGTCTGCACGAGGAATGCATTGTCGGCATTGAAGTTGAGCCCCTTTATCACTGGCAACTGCTTGTCGCCGTAGCTGAAGAATATGCTGAAACGGTCGGGTTGCTGTCGCTCTGCCTTCAGAAAATAGCGGTCGGTGAGCGTTTCGGTAAACGCTCGCAGAACGATATCGTCGGGTGTGAATCGTGTGTATCCCACACGTGCTATGTCTTTGATATGCAGCGAGTCAATCCAAGTGGTGTCCTGACGGAATGCATCACAGAACGAAGGTTTAATGCTGTCGTGCGTGAAGGCTATCTGTTCGGCCTTCTGCGAGAAGCGGTAGTCGCCGTCCTGGTCTTGCAGGGCGTAGATGCGATAGTTACCCGGTGCCACACCACGTATTATGAAGTGTCCGCGCGAGTCGGCACGGGCCACGCGCAGCATAGGTTTCTTTATGAAGCACGAGTCTTCCATCTCGCCATACAGTCCTACGAGTATTCCCTTTACGGGTTCGAGATTGTCTGCCTGCACCACGTGTCCCGACACTTCGAGCGTGTCTATGTGGTCGCCGGTAGAGAAGCTGTAGGTGTAATTGCCCAAGGGGTTGCCCTCGTTGTTGTCGCTTATGGCGTCAGAGAAGTCGATGGTGTAGGTGGTGTTGGCTTTCAGCGAGTCCTTCAGCTCCACCTTTATTTGCTTGCCGGTCGACTTTATCTCGGGCTGCTCCAATTGCGGTGGCGACACTACAACCTTCTCGGTGGCATTCTCAAGCTTTATGAACTCGTCGAAGTAGATGTGTACCTTCTTTGCCGATACGTTCACACCGCCGTCGGCAGGCGATGCACCCACCACACTTGGCGGTGTCTCGTCATACCATCCACCGTCGGGACGACCCATACGGGCACATGAGGCAAGAAGGAGCAGAAGCATTAGCGAAAACAAAAGCCCTACATGCCCTACATACCCTGCAAGCCCCACCCCCTTGCCCCTCCCCCGTAGGGAGGGGAGTGATGTGATTGTTCTATATAAAAGATTTTTGAATATGTTCATATATATAATAATGTAAGGATTTGAATGTATTGACCGCTTAAATACCTGAGGCGGGAGTATTCATAATCTCTTCGATATACTGTCGGTTGTTCGAGAGGCGCGGTATCTTGTGCTGTCCGCCCAGCTTCCCCTTCGAGCGCAACCAGTCGTCAAACTGTCCGGGGCGTGCCACTACTATCTCCAGATGCTGCAGGGTGATGTCGTGGAATCGCTTAGCCTCGTAGTCGGAGTTGATGTCCTGCATGCTACGGTCGAGAATGTCGGCAAACTCGTTTATGTCGGCAGGCTGCTTGGCAAACTCAATGAGCCACTGGTGGCGGCACTTGGCGTTCTGATCCATAAATACAGGTGCAGCCGTGTATTCCTTCACCTCGGCACCCGTCTTCTGGCAAGCGTAAGCCAGTCCCTTCTCGGCGTTGTCCTGTATAAGTTCCTCGCCGAAGGCATTGATGAAGTATTTGGTACGACCGGTAATGACAAACTTATAGGGGCGAACTGATGTGAACTTGACTGTATCGCCAATCATATAACGCCACAGTCCGCACGATGTAGAGATGAGCATGGCGTAGTTCTTGCCTATCTCCACTCCTTCAAGCGGAACGATGTTGGGCGAGTCGCTGTCAAACTCGTCCATAGGCAGAAATTCGTAGAAAACGCCATAGTCGAGCATCAGCAGCATCGACTTGTCGGCAGGGTCGTTCTGTATGCCGAAGAATCCCTCCGATGCGTTGTAGGTCTCCATATAGTGCATCTTGTCGCTGGTGATGATGTGCTCATACTGCGGACGATACGGCGTGAAGGCTATTCCGCCATGGAAGAACACCTCCAGATTGGGCCAAACCTCATCAATATGCTCCTTGCCCGTTATCTCAAGCACACGCACCAGTACGCTGAGCATCCACGACGGGACGCCCGATAGATTGGTGACATTCTTGTTGAGACACTCGTGGGCTATGCGGTCGCGCTTCACTTCGAAGTCGCTGAGCAGCGCTGTCTGCTTCTTGGGCACGCGTATGAGGTTGACGAGCGGATTGATGTTCTCGATGAGTATGGCACTGAGGTCGCCCACAAGCGAATCAGACAGATTATAGTTGGGCGAGTGTGATCCGCCGAGAATGAGTCCCTTGCCGTCGAACATACGACTCTTGGGATTGTTCTGCAGATAAAGGGCCACAACGTCGGTGCCTCCTTGATAGTGTATGCGATGCAGTCCCTCGCTCGACACTGGTATAAACTTACTCTTGTCGTTGGTAGTGCCCGACGACTTGGCATACCATTTAACGGTGCCTGGCCATAAGATGCTCGATTCGCCGTGGCGCATGCGGTCGATGTCGCCCTTGAGTTCTTCGTATGTGTTCACTGGCACGTTGCGCACGAAGTCGTCGTACGAGCGTGTGTTGCCGAAAAGGTGGTTTCGGCCGTATTCTGTACCTGCCGCTGTATGCAGCAGATGCTGCAACACCTCGTGCTGCAGTGCCTCTGGTTCGGTGAAATGACGTTCCAGCTTGTGCTGTCGGGGAATGAACGCATTGCGTATGATGCCTGTTAAGCTCATTTGTATTTCGTTTTTTCTATATTTTTGTAAATTGCAAAATTACCTAAAACAAGCGAGAGGAGTGGGGTTTTTACTTATTTTAAGAGTAATAAAAGGGTAAAAAAGTAAAAGAGTAAAAAAGTAAAAGGGGAGAGTATTCAAGAATTGGCATACATTTCTGCAAAGTCGTCCCGAAAATGTGATGAACACCACAAAAAGTCGTCCCGAAAATGTGATGAACACCAAGAAAAGTCGTGCCTAAAATGTGATAAGAGTAGTTAAAAGTCGTCCCGAAAATGTGATGACACTTTGTTAATACATTGATAATTAGTAAATTTGCAAAAACTGAACATATATGGAAAGAGTACTGATAGACGAATTACATAAATGGAAGAATAAATCCGACCGTAAACCACTTATCTTAAGAGGTGCAAGACAGGTAGGAAAGACGTGGTTGCTTAAAGATTTCGGCAAGAAATTCTTTAAGGATGTCTGCTATATCAACTTTGAGCAGAAAGATGTGTTAGGTGCTATATTCGAAGGTACGCTGTCGCCACAACGCATTATCGAACAGTTGTCGGTTTATTCAGGAAAAAAAATACAGCCAGCAGATACTCTGCTTATATTTGACGAGGTGCAGGAGATGCCACGTGCCCTAACCTCATTAAAGTACTTCGCCGAAGAAGCACCTGAGTATGCAATATGCTGTGCTGGTTCGTTGTTGGGAGTGGCGTTGCACGAGGGCACATCGTTTCCAGTCGGAAAGGTGGAATTTCTCGACCTGTATCCCCTTTCTTTTCGCGAGTTCTTGCTTGCCAATGGAGAAGAAATGCTGCTGGATTATATCTTGAATGACGGACATCGCGACCTTGCTGCATTCACCGAAAAGCTTACGGATTATCTAAAGAAATACTTCGTTATCGGAGGTATGCCGTCTGCTGTGCTGAAGTGGTTGGACACTCACGACTTCTTCGAGGTTGATGATGTGCAGAAACAATTATTGGCAGCTTACGAGAACGACTTTTCCAAACACGCTCCACGGCAAATGATTGAAAAGATAAGGTATGTGTGGGATAGTATTCCCTCGCAACTTGCAAAGGAAAACAAGAAGTTTGTTTATGGTCTTGTTCGCGATGGTGCCCGAGCAAGAGAGTATGAAGACTCTCTGATGTGGCTTAGCGATGCCGGTGAGATTATACGTACATACAATATCAGTAAGCCTGACGTTCCGCTCAAAGCCTATGCCGACCTGAAAAGCTTCAAGGTTTTTCTGCTGGATGTAGGTTTGTTGAGGTGCTTGAGTGGAGTTTCGCCTAAGGTGATACTCGAAGGCAGTAAGATATTTGAAGAATTCAAGGGTGCGTTGACCGAACAATATGTTTGTCAAGAGCTGCAATTGTTTAAGCGTCTTCAAACTAATTTCTACTGGACCTCATCATCATCAGCCGAGGTAGACTTTCTTGTCTCTGACGGTATGGAGGTGTATCCCTTAGAATGTAAGGCAGGAATAACGATGAATGCCAAAAGTCTTAAGGTCTACAGACAGAAGTATATGCCAAAATGGTCTTTGCGCACAAGTCTGCTGCCATATAACAAGAACGAGGAAGAAGGCATTATCGATATTCCCTTATATATGTTGTTTGCATTGTCAACTATTTAGCCTTTGCCGGTGCTATGAATATCGAAGCACATATACTTACTACCAGCACCAGGAGTATGAATACGAGCGAGCTGATGGCTCCTATCTCGATGTATTTGTGTATGAGCATCTTCACACCGATGAACACCAGCAACACGCTCACGCCTACCTTCAGATAGCGGAACTTGTCGGCTATGGCAGCAAGCAGGAAGAAGAGGGCACGCAATCCGAGTATGGCGAAGATGTTGGAGAAGAACACTACGTAGGGGTCGAGCGTCACAGAGAAGACGGCTGGTATGCTGTCGAATGCGAATATCAGGTCGCAGAACTCGATGAAGATTACGGTGAGCACAAGCGGAGTAAGGTGGAAGTGCTTGTTGAGAAATCGCACCACGGGATGGTTCATGGCGTTTATCTCCTCCTTCTTGTTGCGGTCCAAGAACATCTTCACGCCGCTGTACAGCAGGAACACACCGAACACGAGCAATATCCATTCGAAGCGGCTGATGAGGGCTGCACCTGCAAAGATGAAGACGAAGCGCAGCACGATAGCTCCTAGAATGCCCCAGTTGAGCGCATGCTGATACTCCTTCTTGTCGATGCCGAACGATGCGAATATCATCATCATCACGAAGAGGTTGTCTACCGACAGCGTCTTCTCTATCAGATAGCCCGATATATACGATATGGTCATGTAGTGGCGATACTGCTGCAGACTCGCCTCAAAGTCGTCGGGATTGAGCTTCAGATGCGAAGCATAGCGTGTCGAAACCGCCTGTAGGTCGTTGAAGTTCTGTATGCCATGCACCATGTCGCCATGGAAATACAGGAATATGGCAAATACGAGTGCCAATCCTATCCATACTGCCGTCCATGTTCCGGCTTCCTTGATGGATACAACGTGCGCCTTGCGGTCAATCACCAGCATGTCCAATACCAATATGGCTGCTATGAACACCACAAAGCCAACCAAGAAAAGTAATTCTGTTGTCAACATTTGTTCTATTTGTCTTTCAATTTGTAATATTTTGGGGGTGCGAAATTAATCAAAATTACGTTCTTCTCAAAATCTTTTATCTTTAGTAACCATATTTTTGATTAAATTTGCATATCAAACAATACTGTCAGAACGAGTGAAAAGATAAAAGATTTTGAGAATCTTCGGGATTTTACATGAAAAGATTTTGAGAATCTTCGGGATTTTGCATGAAAAGATTTTGAGGAAACCATATTTTTGAGTAAATTCGCATCAGTAAAGTCATCAAAACAATAAAGATTATGAGGATATTCAAAAGAAAACTATACGACAAGTTGCTTGAATGGAAAAACAACCGACACGGAAAAACAGCAGTCTTGATAGAGGGTGCCCGACGTGTTGGCAAATCAACCCTGACAAAACAGTTTGCTGAGAACGAATACGAATCGTATGTCATGATTGATTTTTCAATCGTTAGAGATGACGTATTAGAACTCTTCAATCATATCGACGATCTGGATTACTTCTTCTTGCAACTACAATTCCGACTTGGAGTGTCGCTCAAAGAGCGTAAGTCATTGGTTATTTTTGACGAAGTACAGAAATGCCCGAAAGCCCGACAAGCCATCAAACATCTTGTAGCTGACAGACGATATGACTATATAGAGACAGGTTCACTGATTTCTATCAAAAAGAATGTGAAAGACATACTCATTCCAAGCGAAGAAGAAAAACTATTCCTATACCCTATGGACTACGAGGAATTCAAATGGGCATTAGGCGACAATACTGCTATTCCACAACTAAAAAAGCTCTTTGACAAAAAACTATCAATAGGCGATGCCGTCACCCGAAAGCTAATGAGAGATTTCAGAATATACATGGTCGTCGGAGGAATGCCACAAGCTGTAGACACATATATAGATACAAACAATCTAATGGAAGTAGATAGAGTGAAACGCAATATCATACAACTCTATGAAGACGACTTCTACAAAATAGACTCTTCAGGCAGACTATCTATGCTTTTCGATGCAATCCCAGCCCAGCTCAACAGCAACGCCTCTCGATACCAAGTAGCGAGTGCAATAGGCAGCAATACCAATTCAGACAAAATACTTCAACTCATATCAGAACTTCGCGAATCTATGACCATAAACATGGCATATCACGCTAACGACCCTGGTGTGGGTATGTCATTGGTTATGAACCTTAACAAATATAAAATGTATATTGGAGATACGGGATTGTTCATAACATTGGCATTCAAAGATAAAGACTTCACAGAAAACATTATCTATCAGAAATTGATGAGCGACAAATTGGACACCAACCTTGGATATGTGTACGAAAATATGGTGGCACAAATGTTGACAGCAACGGGCAACCGACTCTTCTACTATACTTTCCCTACAGAAACGGGAAAGCATAACTACGAGATTGATTTTCTTCTATCACGAGGCAACAAGATTTGCCCAATAGAAGTAAAATCATCGGGATATAAACGACATACATCACTCGATGCTTTCTGCCAAAAGTTTTCAAATAGAATACTGCAACGTTATATCATATACACAAAAGATTTACAAAAAGACGAACAAACGTTATTCTTACCCGTGTATTTAACCCAATTTCTATAATATAGGTTCATCCGGTATTTGGAGTGATTCAATTATGAACATATAAGTAGCGGAGGTCTCCGGACTCCGCAGTACCAAGTCGAGTACAAATCATCATTACTAAGAATAGAGTTTGCAATCATTGATTGCTGAGGATGTGTCAAAAGTCAAAGCAGCACGCCCCGAAGGGGCAGAAGCCCATAGCCCAGGGCAACACCCTACCCTTTATACACATCTTTTGTTCTTTGAAATCATTGGAATTCTGTATATT
>CAJJOL010000007.1:0-85635 GCA_905193385.1 uncultured Prevotella sp.
TCAAAGAACAAAAGATGTGTATAAAGGGTAGGGTGTTGCCCTGGGCTATGGGCTTATGCCCCTTCGGGGCGTGTTGCTTAGACTCTTGACTTCCCATAGTTGTCACAGTTTTCCTTCTTCCGAATAACTGAAATAGCGTCCGTCGGTGACGATGACGTGGTCGACCAGATATATTCGCATGGTCTCGCATGCCTTCTTAAGGCGTAGGGTCAGGCGGTCGTCATCGCCGCTCGGACGGGTGTTTCCCGAAGGATGGTTGTGGACAAGGGTTATGACGGTGGCGTTGTTGAGCAATGCCTCGCGCAGGATTATGCGCACATCGACAGCCGTTTCCGACAGTCCGCCGTGCGAGAGGCGCACCGCCTTGATGAGTCGCATGCGCTGGTTCATCAGCAATACCCACGCCTCTTCGGTGTCGAGGTCTTGCATCTTGGGCAACATATACTCATATACCGCCATGGCAGAACCCATGTCGGGCCGCTCAGCCGCACCAACAGCCTGTCGCCGCTTGCCCAATTCGCAAGCAGCGATAATCGTTATGGCCTTCGCCTCGCCAATGCCATTGTAGCTCATCAGCTCGTTGAGCGACATCTTTCCAAGCGTATTGAGGTTGTTATCACAGTCGGCAAGGATGCGTTGCATCAATCCTACAGCACTCTCCTTGGTCGAACCCGACCCGATAAGAATGGCAAGCAGTTCGGAATCGGACAATACCGCCGGACCTTTTGCCATGAGCTTCTCGCGAGGTTTATCCTCTTCAGCCCACTGAGAGATGGAGAAACTGCTCATTTATAAAACGTTTTTTCAAAAGCAGAGAACTCCGACTTACCCCTTACGCAGCGTTTCCACCACGACTCGATGAATCCGAAGCCGTAGCCCATGAGCTGGATGTAGGCAGAGATAATGCTGAGGAAACCTATTTTTATGCTACGGTTCACACACGACGAATCAACGAATATCAGCACGCAGTAGAGCGCCAGCGGAACAAGCGGAATCCATGCCAACGCCGGACTTACTGCCAACAGCACCAGACAGAGCAGCAGCATGGCGAGAACGCCTACTGTGAACACCATCGGAAGCATGTGTACGAGCTTCAAAGATTCAGGATATTTCTTGTAAAGATTGATGCGTGCAATGCCGGAGTTGTACACCTGACGGAAGAACTTGCGGAAATCGGTGCGACGCTTGTGCCAAACCCACGCCTCGGGGAACAAGCGGCAACGGCAACCAGCCTTGAATATACGAATAGAGAAGTCGATGTCCTCGCCAAAACGCATCTTGGAGAATCCGCCCAGACGCTCGTACACGTCACGACGCACACCCATATTGAACGAACGCGGATAGAATTTGTCGAGCTTCTTCTTGCCACCACGTATGCCACCTGTTGTGAAGAACGACGTCATAGAATAGCTAATCGCCTTCTGGGTGTCGGTGAATGACGGGTGGGCAGCGTCGGGTCCGCCGAACGCATCAGCCTCCTCACGCTGCAACTCGGCATTGACGGCAACGAGATAGTTCTCGGGCAGCACCACGTCAGAATCAAGTATGAGCACGTATTCGCCCTTGGCACGCTCCACACCGTAGTTGCGGCTCTGACCTGGTCCGCTGTTCGGCTTGGCAAAGTAGTGAAGATCGAGCCGGTCAGCGTATTTGTCGCACACGTCACGGCATGGTATTGCCGAACCGTCCTCAACTACTATAACCTCAAAATCGGTCAGCGTCTGCCGCGTGAGGCTATCGAGCAACTCGTCAACTTCATCCGGACGATTGTATACTGGAATTATAAAACTGAACTTCATGGTTTAAGAGAAAAGTGAAAAACGAAAAGTGAAAAGTGGAATGTGTAAAACGAAAAAGAGTAAAAAAGTAGAAAGCACTATTACGGGGCATACGCATAACGTCATCCCAAATGCTTTTTACTTTTTTACTCTTTTACTATTTTACCTTTAATAGCTCTTTACTGTCAAGAGTCTCTTACTCCTTAACGCGCTGCAGATAGCTGCCGTCGCGTGTGTCAACCTGAACAAGGTCGCCCTCGTTAACGAAGAGAGGTACACGAATCTCAACGCCAGTCTCAAGAGTAGCAGGCTTCAGAGTGTTTGTAGCTGTATCGCCCTTGATGCCCGGCTCAGAGTGAGTAACGCGCAGATTGGTCTTCACCGGCATCTCACCGAAGAGAACAGTCTCAGTAGAAGCGTCAGAAACAACCTCGACGATGTCGCTCTCCTTCATGAAGTCAACACCTGTGATTAGATTGCCAGAGATAGGAATCTGGTCGTAAGTCTCCTGATTCATGAAGATATAGTCCTCACCCTCCTTGTAAAGGTACTGGTACGGACGACGCTCTACGCGTACATCCTCGAGCTTTTCAGAGATGTCGAAACGACGCTCGAGCACGCGGCCGTCAACAACATTCTTCAGCTTAACGCGCATAAATGTGTTACCCTTACCTGGTTTAACGTGGAGGAAGTCGATGACGAAGAACAGCTTGCCATCCATGCGGATGCAGGTTCCCATCTTGATGTCTTGTGAATTGATCATTGCTGTGTATATTATTGTATTATTAATTATTCGTTACGACGGATTGTCCTGTTCGTTACAATCATTTGTCTTATCCGTTATATTCATTCACGGGGCAAATACCTGTAAACAGCCCAAATGTTTGAGTGTATCTATGTTAAGACGATGCAAAGTTACTGAAATTCACTCAATAATGAGCAATGGGCGGTTGTTTTTTTTATTATTATACGTATTCAGCGAGAAAAGAAGGGCTTTTTTCTAAAAAAATACATAAAATCATGGCTAAAAGGACCTTAAATCTTGGTTGTTTCAAAAATAATGAGTAATTTTGCAACCCAAAAGTGTGAACATATAACAAATAAATTAAAATAAGACAATGAAAAGAACATTTCAGCCTCACAATCGTCGCCGCGTAAACAAGCATGGCTTCCGCGAGCGCATGGCTACAAAGAATGGTCGCCGCGTGTTGGCTTCTCGCCGCGCTCATGGCCGCAAGAAGTTGACAGTATCTGACGAGCACCACGGAAAATAATCCGGTGCACGCACTGTAACGACCGGGTGTGATGCCCAATCGTGTAGCGACGACAAAAGCGGCAGGCCACACCATGCTTGGTGTGGACGGTCTGCTGCTTTTAAAAATTAACCCCACAACGATTTGCGGATAATGCCGCAAACATGTATAACCAAATTAATTAAAAGTAAAAAAAATGATTATTGTACCAGTAAAAGATGGTGAGAACATCGAAAGAGCACTCAAGAAGTTCAAGAGAAAATTCGAAAAGACAGGTGTTGTAAAGGAGCTCCGCGCTCGTCAGCAGTACAACAAGCCTTCTGTTTTGAAGCGTCTCAAGATGGAGCACGCTATCTATGTTCAGCAGCTCCGTGCTAACGAGGAATAATCCACGTCCCTCACATTCTCACATTATTAATCTTTAATGACCGCGCACACGCACGAATGGCGCAAGCCACGAATGCAGCGACGGATCGGATGGACCAGGAGGTGTATTTCCCCTTTAGACATATAATCATTTATACATAGAAATAAGCCTGCGACAACGGCACGATGCCGATGACGATATGGCGAAAAAAGAGATGACAACACATCTAACCCTTAGGTTGAATGTGTTGCCATCTCTTTTTTGTATATTCTACTCTCGGAGTTTTACATTATATACTCCGAGAATAGTTTTCTTTATCTCCGTGAAGAGTTCTCTTATTCTCTGTGGTCGGCTATTGCCTGCTTGATGAGTGCCTCAAGCTCTTCCATGAGTTCGGGATTGTCCTTGAGCAGCGACTTTGTGGCGTCGCGACCCTGTGCCAGCTTCGATCCGTTGTACGAATACCATGAGCCTGACTTCTGGATGATGCCGTACTCTACGCCGAGGTCAACGATTTCGCCCACCTTAGAGATGCCTTCGCCGAACATAATCTCGAACTCGGTCTTGCGGAACGGAGGCGCTACCTTGTTCTTGATTACCTTGACGCGCACCTGATTGCCTATAATCTGGTCGCCGTCCTTGATGCCTGTGACCTTACGGATGTCAAGACGTACTGAAGCGTAGAACTTCAGAGCATTACCGCCGGTTGTGGTCTCGGGATTGCCGAACATCACACCAATCTTCTCGCGCAGCTGGTTGATGAAGATACATGTGGTGTTGGTCTTGGAGATTGTAGAAGTAAGCTTACGCAGAGCCTGCGACATGAGGCGCGCCTGGAGTCCTACCTTGTTGTCGCCCATATCGCCTTCAATCTCAGCCTTAGGTGTAAGTGCGGCTACAGAGTCGATAACGATGATGTCGATGGCAGACGAGCGGATGAGCTGATCGGCAATTTCGAGAGCCTGCTCGCCGTTGTCGGGCTGCGAAATCCACAAGTTGTCGACGTCAACGCCAAGCTTTGCTGCATAGAAACGGTCGAAAGCGTGCTCTGCATCGATAAAGGCGGCGATGCCGCCAGCCTTCTGCGACTCTGCAATAGCGTGAATGGCGAGTGTAGTCTTACCTGACGACTCCGGACCATAAATCTCTATAATACGTCCCTTGGGGTATCCGCCCACGCCGAGTGCGGCGTCAAGGCCAATACTTCCGGTAGGAATCACCTCGACATTCTCCACCTGCTCGTCGCCGAGCTTCATGATGGAGCCTTTGCCGAAGTCCTTTTCTATCTTTGACATCGCTGCCTGGAGCGCCTTGAGCTTGCCCTCCTGAGCGAGTGAAAGTTCTTCTGATTTAGCCATAATTTGAGTTTTGAATTTTGAATTTTGAGTTTTGAATTGTTGCCTTCGGCAATTTTGAATTTTGAATTTTGAGTTTTGAATTATCGCTACGCGATTTTGAATTAATCAATTTTGAATTGCTGTGAGCAATCTTGTATATTGTCTGCCATTGTCATTTTCTTTGTTATAGACACAATCATTCGCTTCAGCTCTTCACAATCTTTATATACAGATTCATATTGTTTGTTGATTATATATTGCGTTCGTTATAGAAGACGCAACCAATATAAAGTCTCGTTTGACTCTTTAAGCGATATATATAGTTTTGCAATAAAATCCTTTTTACTTATTGCACATTGTGCTTCCGCGATGTTTGCACCGATACTCGTACCACTGCGGAACATCTGGTCAGCAATTCTATATTCATGCTTTTCCTCATTCAGAAATCGGCATAGTCCTATTATACGAATAGAAAAATTCATGCACTTATCTTCCAAGAGGTGTCCAAAGTCACTCATAGACCGTAATTTTAAAGTAATTCAAAATTGAACAATTCAAAATCGCGTAGCGATAATTCAAAACTCAAAATTCAAAACTCAAAATTTACAGTTCCAGGTCTCCTCCGAAGATCTCGTGCCAAGGCAGACCCTGCTTGTTGAGCTGCTCCATGAACGGATCGGGATCGAACTCCTCGACGTTCCAAACGCCCGGCTTGCGCCACAGACCCTTGAAGAACATCATGGCACCGATCATTGCCGGAACACCGGTGGTGTAGCTTACGCCCTGCATACCGGTCTCCTTGTAGGCAGCCTCGTGCGAGCAGTTGTTGTAAACGTAGTAGGTCTGCTCCTTTCCGTCCTTCAAGCCACGGATGCGGCAACCGATTGAAGTCTGTCCGTCGTAGTTCTCGCCGAGGTCCTGGGGGTTAGGCAGCACTGCCTTGAGGAACTGCAGAGGAACTATCTTGACCTTAACCTTCTCGTTGGGATTGTCGGCGAGCGGAGCCTCATAGGTAATCTCGTCGATGCGCGACATTCCGAGGTTCTGGATGCAGTCGAGGTATGTGAGGTACTGCTGACCGAATGTCATCCAGAAACGTGCGCGCTTGATGGTGGGATAGTTCTTCACGAGCGACTCAATCTCCTCGTGATGGAGCAGATAGCTCTCCTTAGGTCCTACCTCAGGATATGTGAGCGGCTTGTGGATTTCGAGCGGCTTGGTCTCCACCCACTTTCCGTCTTCCCAGTAGAGGCCCTTCTGAGTAATCTCGCGGATGTTGATTTCGGGGTTGAAGTTGGTAGCGAAAGCCTTGTGGTGGTTGCCTGCATTGCAGTCGACGATGTCGAGATACTGGATTTCGTCGAAGTGATGCTTGGCGGCATAGGCGGTGAAGATGCTTGTAACACCGGGGTCGAATCCGCATCCGAGGATAGCTGTCAGGCCGGCATCTTCAAAGCGCTTCTTGTAAGCCCACTGCCAAGAGTACTCGAAGTGAGCCTCGTCCTTAGGCTCGTAGTTGGCGGTGTCGAGATAAGAGCATCCGCAAGCCAGACATGCCTCCATGATGGTGAGGTCCTGATAGGGCAATGCGAGGTTGATGACGAGCTCGGGCTTGTAGTCGTTGAAGAGCGCCTTGAGCTGCTCTACATCGTCGGCATCCACCTGAGCGGTCTTGATGTTAGGGTTGCCGATAGCCTCAACGATGCGGTCGCACTTGGCCTTTGTGCGGCTTGCGATCATGAAATCGGTGAAAACGTCAGCGTTCTGTGCAATCTTGAACGCTGCAACTGTAGCGACGCCACCGGCGCCGATCATAAGTACTTTTCCCATTGTTTCCTGTTATTTTTAGTTTGTTTTTATCTTGATTTTATAGCATTGTAGTGTTGACGAAATGCATCGGGTTTTCAAAAGGAGTCCTTTCGCCCTGCAAAAGGGGTCCTTTCGGTCGGCAAAAGGAGTCCTTTTGGGATGCAAAAGTAGTCCTTTTGCACTTCAAAAGGGGTACATTTGCGAGTCGAAAGTGCTACATCAGCCGGGGAGGG
Organism: uncultured Prevotella sp.; assembly: GCA_905193385.1. Classification (GTDB taxonomy): domain Bacteria; phylum Bacteroidota; class Bacteroidia; order Bacteroidales; family Bacteroidaceae; genus Prevotella. The sequence goes on from CAJJOL010000007.1 coordinate 6,778, forward strand.
CGGTCTTACAGCTCGCTGCCCTTTATTCCCAATGCGTTCATGAGCGAGTAGCCCAGTATCTCCTGACGGAAATTGCCGCCTTCGAGCGGCTGCATGGCGAAGAGCGTGACGCGCTTGTCCTCGTCGTCGACATCGCGCAGGGCGTGGCGCAGGGCGTCCCACAGCGGAGCGTGTTCGGCATTGGGTATTGCCATGACGCGGTGTACGTCCTTGTGGTTGACTACCGTCTTGAGTATGTCGAGGAAGAAGTCGTCGTGCTTCACCACCTCCTCTACGGGATACGAACTGATGATGAACTCGCCCAACGTGTCCTTGAAGGCGCGTGCGTTGAGGTCGTTCTCGTACGAGCCGGGGGTGAAGTTGTCGAGCGCGGGCTTGTCCTTGGAGTGTATGAATATCACCTGTGTCTCGCCGTCGGCGTCGCGCTGCTCGCGCATTCCGCCGTCGAGAGCCACGCAGTCAATCCATCGTGCGGTGTCGGCCTTGGGTATGCGTCGGCCGAGCATGCGCTCGAAGTTGACTATAAGATTGAAAGCCACCGAGTCGACGTAGTCGCCGTCGACGAGTATCACGTTGCGGCTCCACTTTGTATTGTTGAATTCCTGTATGTCCATGTATTGATTTTTGCAGAATTACGTTGCGCCTGCAGGACGTGCTCAGGCACGGTGCATGCGCTCTACAAAGTTAAAAAAAAATTGCGAGATTATTGGTTTTGAATTGCGAGATTATTGGTTTTGAGCGCAAAAGATTTGCATCAACGAAAAAGGTGCGCCAAGACGAAACCTGAGTCTCGTCCTGACGCACCCATTGCGCTGCCCCGTCCGGGGCGGTATCATAAGATTTGATTACTTCTGGAGAAGGTTCATTGTGTCCTTGGCAATCATCAGCTCCTCGTCAGTAGGGATAACGCAAACGGTAACCTTTGAATCAGGAGCAGAGATTATGGCCTCTTCGCCACGCACCTTGTTGGCCTCTGCGTCCATCTTAACGCCGAGGAACTCGAGTCCTGAGCATGATTCGAGACGTGTGCCAATCTGGTTCTCGCCTACGCCTGCTGTCCAGACGATGATGTCAACGCCACCCATTGCTGCTGCATAAGCGCCGATGTACTTCTTGATGCGGTAGTTGTACATCTTCAGAGCGAGCTGAGCACGCTCGTTGCCCTCTTCGGCTGCCGACTCAATCTCGCGCATGTCGCTTGAGATGCCGGTGATGCCGAGCACGCCGCTCTCCTTGTTGAGGAAGTCGGCCATTTCCTGAGGCTTCTTGCCGAGCTTCTCCATGAGGAACGTAACGGCTGAAGGATCAATGTCGCCCGAACGGCTACCCATCATGACACCTGCCAACGGAGTGAGTCCCATTGATGTATCTACACACTTGCCGAACTTGACGGCTGACACGGAAGCGCCGTTGCCGATGTGGCAAGTGATGATGCGCTGTGTGTTGATGTCGCGGCCGAGGAACTCGCAAACGCGCTGTGAAACATAGCGATGGCTTGTTCCGTGGAAGCCGTAACGACGTACATGATACTTCTCATAGAGCTCGTAAGGAACGGCATAGAGGTAAGCGTAGTCGGGCATTGTGCTGTGGAAGGCGTTGTCGAACACGCAAACCTGCGGTGTGTTAGGCATGAGCTTGTCTACAGCACGCAAGCCCTTGAGGTGTCCGGCGTTGTGAACGGGAGCAAGGTCGCACAGACTCTCGATGCCATCCTCTACGCTCTTGTCTACGATGACGCTCTTCTCGAAGAGGTCGCCACCCTGCACGATACGGTGACCGACTGCATCTATCTCGTCAAGGCTCTTGATTGCGCCGATTTCCGGGTCGAGCAGACACTGGAATACGAAGTTGACACCTTCCTTGTGGTCGGGCATGTCGTGCATGATCTTCTTTTTCTCGCCGTTAGGCAGAGTCACCTTGATGAATGCTTCGTCAAGACCGATACGCTCAACACCGCCTGCTGCGAGGACAGAGTTGTCGTCCATGTTGTACAACTTGTATTTGATTGATGAACTTCCGCAGTTCAATACTAATATCTTCATGTTTAGAATTTTGAATTTTGAATTTTGAGTTTTGAATTGTCGGCTTACAGCCGATTTTGAGTTTTGAGTTTTGAGTTTTGAATTGTTGCGACACTGCCGCAATTTTGATTTATTTATTTTTGATTTGGTCGATCACCTTTGTCTGTCATCTTTTTTGTGATGGATACAAGCATACGCTTTAGTTCTTCACAATCATTATTTACAGACTCAAACTGCCTGTTGTTAATAAACTGCGTTCTTTGCAGAAGGCGCAGCCAATAAAGAGTTTCGTTAGCCTCTTTTAAAGAGATGTAGAGTTTTGCAATGAAATCGCTCTTGCTTATGACACACTGTGCCTCAGCTACATTTGCGCCAATGCTTGTTCCGCTTCGGAACATCTGGTCGGCAATTCGGTATTCGTGCTTTTCTTCGTTCAGAAATTTGCACAATCCGATTATACGAATGGAGAAGTTCATACACTTCTCTTCCAAGAGTTTACCAAAGTCACTCATAGGCGTAAGGCGCTTCCTGCCAATTCAAAATTGGGAAATTCAAAATCGGCTTGCCGATAATTCAAAATTCAAAACTCAAAACTCAAAATTGTAATAACGCATCTGCGTTATTACTTTGCATCCATTGCCTGGCAAGCTGTGATAGCTACCATGTAGTAGATATCCTCTACTGAGCAACCGCGAGAGAGGTCGTTTACCGGACGGGCGATACCCTGGAGAATCGGACCGATGGCAATGGCGTCGCCGAGACGCTGAACGAGTTTGTAAGAGATGTTGCCTACTTCGAGGTTTGGAACAACGAGTACGTTGGCGTGACCGGCAATCGGTGAGCCCGGAGCCTTCTTCTCGCCTACTGCAGGAACGAGTGCTGCGTCGGCCTGAAGTTCACCGTCGAGCTTGAGCTCGGGAGCCATTTCGTGAGCCAAGCGTGTAGCCTCAACAACCTTGTCAACTACCTCGTGGCTGGCAGAACCCTTTGTCGAGAAGCTGAGCATAGCAACGCGCGGATCCTGTATGCCGGCAACCGAGCGTGCTGTCTGTGCTGTACATACAGCAATCTGAGCAAGCTGGTCGGCTGTAGGAACCGGTGTTACGGCTACGTCGCCCATAACGATGATGCCGTCGTCGCCATACTGATGCTCGTGTGTAAGCATAAGCATTGCACCGCTGACACATGTCACGCCCGGGGCGCACTTGATAATCTGCAAGGCAGGACGCAATGTGTCGCCAGTTGTGCTCAATGCACCTGAAATCTGACCGTCTGCACCCTCGGTCTTGATAATCATACAACCGAGATAGAGCGGGTTCTTCACGAGTTCGCGAGCCTGCTCGATGGTCATACCCTTCTTCTTGCGCAGCTCGGCAAGCAGAGTTGCATACTCCTCGGCTTTAGGATTGTTCTCAGGGTCGACAATTGTTGCCTTGTCGATGTTGTGGAGATCCCACTTCTCGGCGAGTGTCTTGATTTCCTCAGGGTTGCCGATGAGGATAAGATTGGCAATGTCGTCGGCCAATACGCGGTCGGCTGCTCTAAGTGTACGCTCCTCTGTAGCCTCGGGGAGCACGATGCGCTGTTTGTCGCTCTTGGCGCGCGCAACGATGTGTTCAAGTAAGTTCATAATTATGTGGAATAACTTTAGTTTTTAATAATCCGTATTTAGTTATTTTGTCACATTGACTTTGCAAAATTAGTAAAAATAAATGAGTTACGCCGTGCGTAACTCATTTATTTTAAAAGTTCATCTCTTTAGAGAGTATATTCTCCAGTTTCTCTGCCGAAAGACGCAGTTGGAACTCTCCTTTAATTGCCACACTGATGCCTCCGGTCTCTTCGGACACCACAATGGCTATACAGTCGCTGTCCTGCGAAATGCCGAGTGCGGCACGATGGCGCAGTCCTAATTCCTTGGGAATGTCGTGGTTGTGGGCAACAGGCAGAATACATCCGGCGGCACGTATGCGCTTGCCGGTGATGATCATGGCTCCGTCGTGCAGCGGCGAGTTCTTGAAGAAGATGTTCTCGATGAGCCGCTGGTTGATGCGGGCGTCGATAAAGTCGCCCGTGTCCACGATGTCGTCAAGACGCACGCCACGCTCTATTACCATAAGGGCGCCTACCTTGCCGCGCGACATGTCTATACACGCCAGCACGATGGGCATGATGGTCTCCTTGTCGATGAGTTTCTTCTTGTCCTTGCCGCCTACCATGAACAGCTGCGTGAACTGCTTGAAGCGCTGATGGGCACCAAGCGAGTAAAGGAATCGGCGTATCTCTTCCTGAAAGAGCACTATCAAGCCGATCATACCCACGCTTACCAGCTTGTCCATTATGGCACCAAGGAGCCGCATCTCGAGCACCTGGCTCACGAAGAGCCACACCATTACGAACACGATTATGCCGATGAAGACATTGAGCGAACGGCTCTCCTTCATCAGACGGTAGATGTAGTAGAGCATCAAGGCGACAAGCAATATGTCGATGATGTCTTTTATTCCGAATGCAAACATATATTCAAAGTTTTGAATTTTGAGTTTTGAATTTTGAATTATTGCGGTATGTTACCGCAATTTTGAGTTTTGAGTTTTGAATTTTGAATGATGAGTTCATATAGTATATGTTGGCAGAGAACTCAACATTGAACAATTCACAATCGGCTGTAAGCCGACAATTCAAAACTCAAAATTCAAAATTCAAAATTGTTGAAGCAACAGGGTTGCTTCTACCGCCTCCTTCACATCGTGTACACGAAGTATTGAAGCTCCCTTCTGCAATGATATGGTGTTGAGCAAGGTGGTGCCGTTGAGCGATGTGGTAGGGTCGCCACCCAGGAGCTTGTATATCATGCTTTTGCGCGATATGCCTACGAGCACGGGCAGACCTAATTCCAGCAGACACTCCGAGTGTTTCATTATCTCGTAGTTCTGCTCGAGCGTCTTGCCGAAACCATATCCTGGGTCGAGTATAATGTCCTTGGCACCCAAGCTGTGCAGGCGCTGCACCTCTTCGGCAAAACCCATCATCATCTTCTCAAGCGTGGGCTGCACCGACATTAATATATAAGGTACGCCAAGGCTCGCTACTGTCTCGAACATATCGCCCTCTTCGTGTATCGCCTGACCTACAATTCCGGTCAGTCCGCCCTCCGAGACATCGTTGATTATGTCGGCTCCGAACTCCTCAACGCATCTGCGTGCCACAAGCGGACGATAGGTGTCGACGCTGACTATGGCATTGGGCTGTTCACGGCGCACTATCTGAAGGGCATGCTTCAGGCGTGCCGTCTCCTCCTCCATGCTCACAACGTCGGCTCCGAGACGTGTCGAGAAGGCACCGACATCGATGATGCGCCCGCCTTCGGCAATAATTTGGTTGGCGCGGTCGGCTATCTCTGCCTCGGTCTGCTTGCGCGAACCGCTGTAGAACGAGTCGGGGGTGGCATTGAGTATGCCCATAACCATGGGTCGGGAGAGGTCAATCAGCTGGCCCCTTACATTAATAGTATATTGCATTGCAGATTTTTGTTACGTTATTTAGCGCAAATTACGCAATAAAAATCGAAACAGCCAAATTATTCAGGTGAATTAAGTGTAATTGTATACAATCGAGTAGGAGGTAAACACTAATTATAGGTGTTTGCCTCCTATTTTCGTGTTTACCGACCTCTCACACCACCGTACATGCGGTTCCGCATACGGCGGTTCCTATTTTGGGTACCATTCGAGATATGACCCCATCAACGTTGGATAGCCTACCTGGTGCAGTTTCTGTGATGAAGCCGCAAGGTGCATTATCGGTGAGCTACTGACTCTCCAATATCCCTTAACATACCCCCATCTTCTTGCATCATATTTGTTGATGCCGCATCGGACAAGGTTCTTCATTCTTGTCTTCGGGAGTTTCCAAGCTTTCCATATACACATGCGTATTCGACGTCTTAACCATTCGTCTGTTTCATGCAAGAGACGCTTCATATTGGCAAGGTGATAATAACCGACCCACCCTCTTGTGTATTCTTTCAGCTTTTGCTTCCTCTTGGCATATCCCCATCCGTTGCTGCGACTTGTCAGTTCTTTCAACCTTGACTTCATTTTGGCTTTGGACTTGGGATGCACCGTGAGTTGGCATTTGCCTTTCATCACATAGAAGGAGTAGCCGAGGTATTTCACTCCGCGCACATACGACACTACGGTCTTTTCCTTGTTGACTTTGAGATATAGAACCTTTTCTATAAATCGGGTTATAGACTCCTTCACTCGCATTACAGCCCTTTTGGACTTGCAGAATATCATCGAGTCGTCGGCATAACGCACAAAGGGGAGTCCCCTGCATTCGAGTTCTTTATCCAATTCGTTGAGCATTATGTTACTCAACAATGGACTTAGAGGTCCTCCTTGGGGAGTTCCCTCTTCGCTCGCTTCGAACAAGCCTTTGTTCATTACACCACTTCGGAGATATTTGTGTATAAGACTGACCACTCTGCCGTCTTTTATCGTACGGCTGAGGATTTCTATGAGCTTGCTATGGCTCACGGTGTCGAAGAAGCGTTCAAGGTCGAGGTCTACTACATAGGTGTAGCCCTCGTTGATTATCCTTTGCGCTCCACGCAGTGCATCATGGCATCCTCTTCTCGGTCGGAAGCCGTAGCTCGTCTTGGAGAATTGGTTCTCATAGATGGGAGTCAATACTTGGTTTATGGCTTGTTGCACCAGACGGTCTACTACTGTAGGTATTCCCAACAGGCGCATCTTGCCGTTGTCTTTGGGTATTTCTACCCTTTTCACTGGGTTCGGACGGTAAAAGCCGTCCATCAAGGAACGGATGAGCACATCCTTGTTGGTCATGAGCCATGGGAGCAACTGCTCACACGACATCTTGTCGATACCACCACAGCCCTTGTTCCTCATAACAGCCTTGTAGGCTCGGTTGAGATTCGCAGGACTAAGGATTTGCTCGAGAAGGTGTTCCTTGTCGAATGGTACTTCCACGATGTTGTCTTCACACATCCACATGAAGGTCTGCACTCCCCCATACCATTCGGTTTCCGACATATCTCTTTGGGGCAGCCATTAACTTGGGATAATGTTTTCTGCATTCTTTCCTTCATAAGGTATGTTTCAATTACTATCGTTTAATTGTTAGGTTCAGCCCTTCATGCAATGTTATCGAGTATTGCACTACTATGGCGTCTGCTGACTTCTCACGGCAAGCTTTACTCCGCTTCTTTCGTAAAAAAACTATTTGAAGCGTCCGTGAGACCTCCTCGGATAAGGGCATTGTCTTTCCATCTTATACCCACTTCATTTTTTCGCAAGCTCAAGGAAACTCCACCGACCGTTCCGGATAGCTATAGGGCTTTGGTTTGTTTTGCAACCTTACCCACGGTCATATGCCTTGTATGAAGTTTCTGTCCGTTAGGTCAGATGTTTGCCGCCGGCTTCTTTCAGATTCCAACTCACGATGGACACCCTTGCCTTTGGCTATGTAATTCCCGCTATTAGGGCTTACTCGGGACTTGCACCCGTTAGACAATGCTCGTGCCGAGCATACAAAAGCAAAGGCCGCCCGGCATCACTGCCAAACGGCCCAATTCAAATTGTCATTATCAAACAATTACAAACTGCTTTTTCTTAATCTTTCTATTTTCAAAAAACCTTTTTACTACTATCGCATTGTAGAACCTAATCTGCAATTCTACTTTTTCTGAATACCTAATAGTTTCCGTCAATTAATATTTAAATCGTGTGTTCTGCCCGTGGCCGCCATGCGACATCCGGACATTATATATATTGATAGTTTTTGTGTCACTCTTCAGTATATACTTATACACGTATTATACGTCTTAACAGCGGTAGCAAAGTTATAAAAATCTTCGGAATAAGCACTTGTCAAAATGTAAAAAAATATACCAAACGGTAAAAAAGCGACTCTCAAAACGTGCATCCAAATCGGAGTCCGATTGCTATTTCGGTGCGAAGCGTAGCATATGAGACACCTATAGAGCCATTTCGCTACGATATTGCTGCGGACTGCACCCGTTTTTCTGGATAAAAGCACGACGGAAGGTTGACAGCGAATTGAATCCCGACATCTCAGCCACTACCTCAAGAGTAAGGTCGGTGTCACTCATCAACTGCATTGAATGTCCGATGCGGTAATCGTTGACGTATTCGTAGAACGACTGTTCGCATGTCTGATTGAAATACTGGCTCATATAGGTACGGTTAGTGCCAATGCTGTCTGCAAGATCGGAAAGACGAAGCTTGGGATTGAGATAGACCTTGTCTTCTTCGAACGCCTTCTGTATGCATTGCGCTATCTGAACATCGGCAGAAGTGGTCACGGCAGAAGGAACAGATGATTCGGTTTCGGAGGGCAGGGAGAACGTCTGCACCCCTGAAGTTTGCACCTCAACAGACTCACTGTCGCCTCTACACGCCACCGCCTTAATCACTACATCCAGTCTGTTGATGAAATAGCAGACCACCGACCATGATACCAATGAGGTAATCATATAAATCAAGTCGGAGAAAAGCCTTGAAACAGTGCCTGATATACCCATGCAGTAAGTATAACATAGAACAACAGCATCACTCCACGAAGCCAATGCAGATTGATTTCTTCATTATACGAATACTCCTCCTTCAACCGACGATGATAGACCGGCAATTCACGCAGAGTCCACACGGCACACCATGTGCCGTAGGCGATAGACATTGCAATAAGAACATAGAAAAAGAATGAGTTGACGAAGACTATATATAATAAGGAGAATATCAAAAACGGCAACTCAGCCAGTAAGCCACGACGCAACGTAACAAAACCTGGGCGACAGAACTCGAACAACACCATGGCGTAAACCGGTACGGTGACTATATCAAAACACGTTGACAAACGGTCGTAGAAACAATTGTCTGCATAAAAAGAACTCACCAACGGCAAGTCCTTAATGTACTGTAAGCACACCAACAACATGAGTGCACCTATCAGACGTTTGGACAACGGCAGACTGCGACGGCTGAATATCCAAGCCATCATCAGATGAAACATTATGCACATGCAGTACATCAGATATAGTATATGTTCGAGTTCCATAGTTAGCAGTTTGTGCAGGCTATGGCTTCAAAACCATAGCCTGATGAAAATTCAGTAAATTCAGGTAATTAAGCGTATCAGAACATCTGACTTACTCTTCTCACGCCAGCGACAAGAGCGTCAATTTCTTCCTTTGTATTATACAAAGCGAACGAGGCCCGCACCACACCCTGAACGCCAAGACGATCCATGACGGGCTGGGCACAATGATGACCGGTGCGCACGGCTATGCCAAGACGGTCGAGCAGTGTTCCCATGTCGAGATGATGTATGTCGCCGACGAGGAACGACACTACCGCATCCTTGCCCTCGGTGGTGCCGAAGAGGCGCATATTGGGTATCTCAGCCAACTGCTGCATGCAGTATTCGGTGAGTTCGTGCTCATGTCGGGCGATGTTGTCCATGCCGAGAGCCGACACATAGTTGATGGCTGTAGCGAGTCCGTGGGTGGCTACATAGTCGGGAGTACCTGCCTCAAACTTGAACGGAAGTTTCTCGAACACCGTCTTCTCGAAGCTTACACTCTCTATCATCTCGCCTCCACCCTGATAGGGCGGCATGCGGTCGAGCCACTCTTCTTTGCCATACAGCACTCCGATGCCCGTCGGACCGTAAATCTTATGACCCGAGAAGGCGAAGAAGTCGCAATCCATAGCCTGCACATCTACCGCAAAATGAGGAGTCGACTGCGCTCCGTCTACCAATACGGGCACGCCGTGGTCGTGGGCTATGCGGATAATCTCATTCACGGGATTGATAGTTCCGAGCGTATTGCTGACATGAGCTACGCTGACAATCTTGGTCTTTTCGCTGAACAGTTGCTCGTAAGCCTCCACATCGAGCTTTCCGCTATCATCCATCGGTATTACCTTGAGCGCAATGCCACGCTTGGCGGCTTGCAACTGCCAAGGCACTATGTTGGAGTGGTGCTCCATAACAGACACTATCACCTCATCGCCCTCGTGCATAAACTCCTCGCAGAACGAAGAAACGACAAGATTGATGCTCTCCGTTGTGCCACGGGTGAAGATTATCTCCTCGGTCTTGGGAGCGTTGATAAACTTGCGCACGGTTTCACGAGCAGCCTCGTGCAGGTCGGTGGCACGCTGCGACAGATAATGCACGCCACGATGCACATTGGCATTGGCGTTGAGATATTCATCGCGCATAGCATCGAGCACGCACAGTGGTTTCTGTGTCGTAGCCGCATTGTCGAGATAAACGAGCGGACGGTCGTAGACGGTGCGCGAAAGTATGGGGAAGTCGGCACGGACTTTATTGATATCGTACATATTAGTAATGGAAGAGGGAAAAGGGAAAAGGGAAAAGTGAAATATCAAATAGCCTAAGAATAGAGAGGTGTGGAAAAGTGAAGAGGGGAAAGTGAAAAGTGAAGAATCAAATAGTAAAGAGAATAGTATATTCTTCTAAACATTTGGATTTTTCACTTTTCTCTTTTCACTTTTCCTTTTACTTGCACATTTTGCAGCCTTCACACTTGCTCAGTTCGCCACGGAATCGCTTCTCTACGAGATAGTGCAGGCGGTCGCGCAGTGGTTCAAGCTGTATCTTGTCGATCACCTCATTGACAAAGGCGAACTCAAGGAGCAGTTTGGCTTCCTTCTCGCTGATGCCACGCTGTCGCATATAGAAAAATGCGGCGTCGTTGAGCTGTCCTACGGTAGAACCATGCGAGCATTTCACGTCGTCGGCATATATCTCGAGCATCGGCTGGGTGTACATTCGGGCAGTCTTGGTGGCGCAAAGGTTCTGGTTCACCTCTTCGCTGACAGTCTTCTGCGCTCCGTGACGCACGAGTACACGACCTGCGAACGCTCCCGTCGACTTGTCGTCGAGTACATACTTGTAGAGTTCGTGACTCGTACAGTGGCTCACCTGATGGTCGATGAGCGTGTTGTTATCGACGTGCTGTGTCTTGTCGGCTATCACGCAGCCGTTGCACCAGCATTCGGCACCCTTACCCCTCAGCATCACGTCGAGACGGTTGCGGGTCACGCCGTTATGCAGGGTGATTACATTGTGGTGGAAACGTGAGTCGCGCTGCTGCTCAACATACACGTTCGACACGCGTGTGTTCTTGTAGTGGGTCTCCTCCATGCAGTACAGCTCAAGCGAAGCGTTGGCTTCGACATAAGCCTCTATGACCTGCGTTGTAAGGAACTGGCTGTCATCGGCGGCATGGTCGCAGAAAAGGAACTTGGCATTAGCGCCTTCCTCCATGACGATGAGCACACGACGGTTTACCATCAGGTCTACCGAAGAGCGCAGGATGTTTATCACCTGCACCGTCTTGTCTACAATGACATTCTTCTTGACGTACACCAGCAGTCCGTCCTGTGCCAGCATTGTATTGAGAGCGGTGATGCCGTCCTCGTCGGTCTTTGCCAGACGGGCGTAGTATTTGGCAACAAACTCAGGATTCTGCTTGGCATAATCGGCAAGCGACGCTACAACAATACCCTCTGGAAGATTGTCCTTGGGCTGCAGTGCCTGGCGGAACTGGTCGTTGACAATGAAGTAAAGTGATGTGCTGAGGTTTGGCACGTCACAACGGAATGCCTTATATGGGTCGACCGGCACTTCGATACGGTTGATGTTCAATCCGTAGTTTGGATCGAAGAGCTTGTCTATGGTTGTATATTTGTATCTCTCAACCTTTCGCGACGGGAAACCCAAGTGCTCGAAATCAGCAAAGGCAGCGTCACGCACGGCGTTCATTACGTCGGCGCTGTGGGCGCAGATTTGTTCGCGTGTGTCGCGATATAGGTCGATATATTGTTGTTCGCTGTTCATTATTTTGAGTTTTGAATTTTGAGTTTTGAGCTTTGAATTGTTGCGACGTGGTCGCAATTGTGAGTTTTGAATTTTGAATAAATCAAAATCGGCTTTGCCGATAATTCAAAATTCAAAACTCAACATTCAAAACTACTCTTCAACCTCTGCTTTAATCCAGTCGTAGCCTCGCTGCTCAATCTCCTTTGCAAGCTCCGGTCCGGCAGTCTTCACGATGCGTCCCTTGTAGAGCACGTGCACCACGTCGGGTTTAATCATATCGAGCAGACGCTCGTAGTGAGTGATGACTATGGCTGATGTCTCAGGATTGTGCATTTTGTTTACACCGTCGGCAACAATACGCATTGCGTCAACGTCGAGTCCTGAGTCGGTCTCATCGAGGATGGCAAGCTTCGGTTCGAGCATAGCCATCTGGAATATCTCGTTGCGCTTCTTCTCACCGCCCGAGAATCCCTCGTTAACAGAGCGACGTGTGAACTTAGAGTCGAGTTCTACAATCTTGCGTTTCTCATTCATGAGTTTCAGGAAGTCGCCAGCCTTAAGTTCGGGCAGACCCTGATACTTGCGTTTCTCGTTGACAGCAGCCTTGAGGAAGTTGGTCATCGACACGCCCGGTATCTCCACCGGGTACTGGAACGAGAGGAAGAGTCCCTCGTGTGCTCGGTCTTCGGGTTTCATCTCAAGGATGTTCTTGCCGTTGAACCATGCCTCACCTTCTGTTACCTCATAGAGAGGATTACCAGTTAGCACAGCACTGAGAGTAGACTTGCCAGAACCGTTAGGTCCCATAATGGCGTGTATCTCGCCATCCTTGATTTTGAGGTTGATGCCTCGGAGTATTTCCTTGCCAGCGATTGTGGCGTGGAGGTTCTTTACTTCTAACATATCTTGATTTTATAAATTTAGTATGAATTGAGCACTTTGTTGAGGTTCGACTTATGGCGTTCTTTCTTCGTCTCCCTGTTTGGCTCATCGTCGGAGTAGTATAAACCAAGAGCCTTACATAGGAATTTGTAGATACTGTTGCCGTCGTCTGATGTAAAGCAGAACGGGAATGTCGCCTTCACCCCTATCTGTATGTTGTGGCGGTGCATATTGGAGTGCATCTGGTATGCAGTAGGCTGCCCGCTGTATGGTTCATGCCGCGAGCCGACATTGGTGTAAGTCATTAGCGAGGCATAAGGCTGAAGGCGCAACTGGAACGTAGCGGATAGTAGCGTACACCGACTGCTATATTGCGCATTGTAGCGTCCACATCGCTGCCGAACCACTCCTGGGTCTCGGCATTGTAGCCGCCAACCAACGAGAAATGGTCTTTGGAGAGATAATACTCCAGCATCAAATTGCCCATAGGCGAGCCGAACACCCCTGCTTCTTCCACATTCGACTGCGACTGCTCGTGACTTGCAGTCGTGGGGCTTGAGATATTCATCCCTGCAATGACAGCCCAACGGCGCGACGTGTCGTCATCGTCACCATTGGCTGCCGATATATATAGGAGCTGCTAAGAGTGCGGCTGTCAAGAGAATCTTGTTGAACATATATTTGAGATTTGAGTCTTGAATTATTGCCAGCGGCTATTTTGAGTCTTGAGTTCTGAATTTCGAGTTTTATGAACTCATAATTCAAAATTGATAATTCAACATCGGCTTAGCCGACCATTCAAAAATCAAAACTCAAAATTCAAAACTTTTATCCAACCGTTCCTTCCAATGATACGCTCAGCAGCTTCTGAGCCTCAACGGCAAACTCCATCGGAAGCTTGTTGAGCACTTCCTTGGCGTATCCATTCACGATGAGTCCTACAGCCTGCTCTGTCGGGATGCCACGCTGGTTGCAGTAGAAGAGCTGGTCTTCTGATATTTTCGAGGTTGTAGCCTCATGCTCCACAACAGCCGTGTCGTTGTGAATGTCCATATATGGGAAGGTGTGAGCACCGCAGTCGGAACCGAGCAGCAATGAGTCGCACGATGAATAGTTGCGGGCGTTGTCGGCATTGCTTGTGGCACGCACCAGTCCACGGTATGAGTTCTGGCTGTGTCCAGCAGATATACCCTTCGAGATGATTGTCGACTTGGTGTTCTTGCCCATATGAATCATCTTCGTTCCGGTATCAGCCTCCTGATAGTTATTGGTCACTGCAACTGAGTAGAACTCTGCCTGCGAACCATCGCCACGCAGAATACATGATGGATATTTCCATGTAATGGCAGAACCTGTCTCCACCTGAGTCCACGAGAGTTTTGAGTTGACACCGCGCAGGTCGCCACGCTTTGTAACAAGGTTGAGCACACCGCCCTTGCCATTCTCGTCGCCTGGATACCAGTTCTGCACCGTCGAATACTTCACCTCGGCATTGTCGTTGACGATAATCTCCACAATAGCGGCGTGCAGCTGGTTCTCGTCGCGCATCGGAGCGGTGCATCCTTCGAGATACGAAACGTAAGCATCGTCGTCGGCAATGATGAGAGTACGCTCAAACTGACCCGTGTTGCGGGCGTTGATGCGAAAGTAAGAGCTCAGCTCCATCGGACAGCGCACGCCCTTAGGGATATATACGAACGAACCGTCGCTGAATACAGCACTATTGAGCGCTGCATAGAAGTTGTCACGATACGGCACTACCGAACCGAGATACTGCTTCACGAGGTCGGGATGGTTCTTTATGGCGTCGCCGATTGAGCAGAATATGATGCCCTTCTCAGCAAGATGCTGTGTGAATGTTGTCTTCACCGACACTGAGTCCATAATGGCATCTACAGCCACTCCGCTCAATGCCAGGCGCTCTTCAAGAGGAATACCGAGTTTGTCGAATGTCTTCATCAGCTCTGGGTCAATCTCCTTCTTCTCGTCCTTAGGCTTCTTTGCGAGCGGGTCGGCATAGTATGAGATTGCCTGATAGTCGATTTCGGGCAGATGAACATGTCCCCAAGTGGGCTGCTCAAGTTTCTGCCAGTGGCGGAACGCCTCCAATCGGAACTCAAGCATCCATTCTGGCTCTCCCTTCTTCTGGGAGATGAGCCGCACAACGTCCTCATTGAGTCCCTTGTCTATGATGTCGGTGTGCACGTCAGTGGTGAAGCCGTACTCGTATTTCTGCTCTGCCACCTGGCGCACAAAGGCATTTTTTGTATCTTTATTTTCCATTTTTGCAGTAAGTTAGCCGGATGCCGGGCGCTCATTTGAGCCGTGCATTCCGACGTTCTGTTTTAAAATGCAAAATTACTAAATCCGTAGTGATTAAACGAAAAATATACATTATTTTATTATAACAAAAAATTGCCGTGCAAGGAAGTAATTTCCAACACGGCAATTTTGCTTATGTAAGTGTATTACAGAGTCTGCTTAACTTCAATCTCGGTGAAGGTCTCGAGCACGTCACCCTGCTGGATGTCGTTGAAGTTGACGAGCGAGATACCACACTCGAAGTTGGTGGCAACCTCCTTAACGTCGTCCTTGTAGCGCTTGAGGGCAGCAATCTCGGCGGTGTGAACCACGATACCGTCACGAACGACGCGGGCCTTGTCGGCACGGTGTACCTTACCCTCGGTAACATAACATCCGGCAACGGTTCCAACCTTAGAAATCTTGTATACCTCACGTACTTCAACCTGACCGGTGACAACTTCCTTCTTCACCTTGTCGAGCATACCAATCATGGCTGACTTAACGTCGTCGATAGCGTCGTAGATGACTGAGTAAGTGTTGATTTCTACACCCTCCTGCTCAGCAAGCTTGCGTGCTGCTGCCGAAGGACGCACCTGGAAGCCGACGATGATGGCATCAGAAGCATCAGCGAGCGTAACATCGCTCTCTGAAATCTGTCCCACAGCCTTGTATATAACGTCCACCTTGATCTTCTCGGTAGACATCTTGATGAACGAATCCGACAGAGCCTCGATAGAGCCATCGGTGTCGCCCTTGACGATGATATTGAGCTCTTTGAACGATCCTAGTGCGATACGGTGAGAGATGTCCGACAGTGTAAGACGCTTCTGAGTACGCAGCCCCTGCTCACGCTGCAGTTGCAGACGCTTGTTGGCAATGTCACGTGCCTCCTGCTCTGTCTCAAGAGTGTGGAATGAGTCGCCCGCTGTTGGAGCACCGTTGAGTCCGAGGATGATAGCTGGTTCAGCCGGTCCTGCCGACTCAATGCGCTGGTTACGCTCGTTGAACATTGCCTTGATACGACCCCATGATGTTCCGGCGATGATGTTGTCGCCTACGCGCAGTGTACCGTTACTTACGAGCACTGTCGAAACATAACCACGACCCTTGTCGAGCGACGACTCGATAATAGAACCTGTGGCCTTGCGGTTAGGATTGGCCTTAAGGTCAAGCATTTCAGCCTCAAGAAGCACCTTCTCCAAAAGATCGTTCACGTGCAAACCTTTCTTGGCACTGATTTCCTGACACTGGTATTTACCGCCCCACTCTTCAACAAGGAGGTTCATTGCCGACAGTTCCTCACGTACACGGTCGGGGTTTGCACCTGGCTTATCAATCTTGTTGATAGCGAACACCATCGGGACATTGGCAGCCTGACAGTGTGCTATTGCCTCCTTGGTAGTAGGCATCACAGCGTCGTCGGCAGCGATAATAATGATGGCGATATCGGTCACCTGAGCGCCACGGGCACGCATGGCGGTAAACGCCTCATGACCCGGAGTATCGAGGAATGTTATCTTGCGTCCGTCCTCAAGTTGAACGTTGTATGCACCGATGTGCTGAGTGATACCACCAGCCTCGCCGGCGATAACGTTTGTCTTGCGTATATAGTCGAGCAATGATGTCTTACCATGGTCTACATGACCCATTACGGTAACAATCGGAGCACGCGGAACAAGATCATTCTCGTCATCCTCCACCTCAGTGATAGCCTCCTGCACCTCAGCGCTGACATATTCGGTCTTGAATCCGAACTCCTCTGCTACGAGGTTGATGGTCTCGGCATCCAGACGCTGGTTGATTGACACCATAATACCTACGCTCATGAGTGTTCCGATTACCTGGTTTACCGATACATTCATCATAGTAGCCAGTTCCGAAACAGTCACAAACTCGGTCAGCTTCAGTGTTTTGCTCTCCTTCTTCTCCTCGCGACGCTCCTCATTCATCTTTTCCTGAGCAGCCTCACGCTTCTCCTTACGGTACTTGGCACCCTTCTTGTTTTGGTTCTGCTTGCTTGTGAGTCGAGCAAGAGTCTCCTTCACCTGGCGCGCTACGTCCTCGTCATTTAGCTCAGCGGGTTTCTGCTGTCCGCGTCCACGGTTCTTCTTCTTGTTCTTGCCGCTTCCGCCACCGTTACCTCCGGCGTTGGTATTCTTTCCACCCTGTCCGCCTGGCTGGTTGGCAGCTGCGTTTATATCTACACGAACCTTATTAATACGCTCGCGCTTCTTCTTGTCACCGCGCTGTTGCTGCGATTTCTCCTCACGCTCCTTGCGCTTTTCTTCCTTCGACTTCTTCTTGGGGCGTGTGCTCTGGTTGATCGCATTGAGGTCGATTTTGCCGAGTACGTTCACCTTAGGTGTATTGAGCATCTTCTTCTCGCTCTTTGTGGTGAACAATGTTGAGTCGGTCTTGGTCGTCTCAGCGGCTGATGTCTCGGTGGTTGCGGCTGGTTTCGCATCCGTTGTTTTGGCAGCCATAGTAGGCTCCTGCTTCACTTTGGGTTTGTTCTCTTTGTCTTGAACCACTGGCTTTTGTATTTTTTTTGTTTCCGTCTTCTCCACAGTCTTGTCGGCAGTAGCCTCGCTGCCCTGTGTTGTTTTGTTGTTTGCCGGCTTCTGACTAACGGCAGCAGTCTTGGCCTGAGGCTCCTTACGAGCCTCAGGTACAGCTGGCTTCAGCTCGGAAGGTTTCTTTCCGATACTGTCAAGGTCAATCTTGCCCAACGGCTTATACTGCTGTTGGGTAGATGATGAAAGAAGTCGTTCGGCACGGTTGTCGTCCTTCTTCTTTTCTTTCGGCTTTTTCTGCAAGAGTTTTTCAGCTTGAGAACGCACCTCCTTGTCCTGCTGGAAAGCTCCAGCGAGGGCGTTGTACTGAGCGTCACTCAGTTTGAAACTCGGCTCGGCCTTCACCTCTCCCAGTTCGCTTCTTTTCTCAAGGAACTCCACTGCCGTCTGGAGTCCTATATTCAACTCTCGTAATGCTTTGTTTAACCTGATGCTCATATTTATCTGTTTTAAAAGTAAAAGAGTAAAAGAGTAAAACGTCTGCCTACCTCTGCTTTGTCCGCTACTCTGTTTACGTCTTTTCCTTTTGCTTTGTTAGGGTTTAAATTAATTACTTACAGCATGTCCATGACATGCAAAACTTGAGTTCCTATTAGATACTCGCTAAGGGAGTTCCAAGAAACCTCGCGGTTTCTGAAGCCCCCTTATATGCAATATCCGCTTACTCGAACTCGGCGCGGAGCACTTTCAGCACGTTGTCTACGGTCTCCTCTTCGAGGTCGGCCTTTTCAACAAGCATGTCGCGTGGTGCATTGAGTACGGCCTTAGCGGTGTCCAGACCGATGCCCTTAATGGCATCAATCACCCACTGGTCGATTTCATCAGAGAACTCGTCGAGATAGATATCCTCGTCGGCATCCTCCTCGCTCACCTCGCGGAATACGTCGATGGTGTACTCGGTCAGCATAGACGCAAGCTTGATGTTCATACCGCCACGGCCGATAGCAAGGCTCACCTCCTCTGGCTTAAGGTAAACCTCAGCCTTGTGGTTCTCCTCGTCTATCTTGATAGTCGACACCTTAGCGGGCGAAAGTGCACGCTGGATGAAGAGCTTTGTATTGGCGGTGTAGTTGATTACGTCGATATTCTCGTTGCACAGTTCATGAACAATGCCGTGCACACGGCTACCCTTAACGCCAACGCAGGCTCCTACCGGGTCAATACGGTCGTCAAAACTTTCAACGGCAATCTTAGCACGCTCACCCGGCATGCGTGCGATGCGACGGATGGCGATGAGTCCTTCGGCTATTTCGGGCACCTCAGCCTCCAACAGACGCTGCAGGAACATTGGGCTTGTGCGCGAAAGTATAATCTTGGGGTTATTGTTCTCGTTGTCTACACGCTCGATGACGGCGCGTATTGTCTCGCCCTTGCGATACTGGTCGGCAGGAATCTGCTCAGCCTTAGGCAGGATGAGTTCGTTGTTCTCGTCGTCTACAACGAGTACCTCACGCTTCCAAACCTGATAAACCTCAGCTGCGATAACCTGACCTACGCGATCCTTATACTTATTATATAGCGAGTCGTGCTCAAGTTCAAGAATCTTTGATGCGAGAGTCTGTCGCAAGTTGAGTATGGCACGGCGGCCAAACTTGGCAAATTCAACACGTTCTGATACGTCCTCACCTACCTCGTAGTCGGGTTCTATCTTGCGTGCCTCTTTCAGAGCGATCTGCTTGTTCTCGTCCTCTACTTCGCCGTCAGCTACAACCACACGGTTGCGGTATATCTCGAAGTCGCCCTTGTCGGGGTTGACGATAACGTCAAAGTTCTCGTCGCTGCCGAATATCTTTGCCAGAACGTTACGGAAGCTCTCTTCCAGAACGCTTACTAAAGTGGTGCGGTCGATGTTCTTGGTCTCCTTGAATTCCTTGAACGAGTCGAACATGCTCACAATATCGTCTTTCTTTGCTGCTGCCATAGCTTATTTGAAATTTATTAAGTATTTTGTATATTTCACCTTATCCATCTGGAACGCGCGGTCTACTTTCACAATCTGCGGACGCTTCTTGCCTTCCACTTTCTGTTTCTCCAGAACAGTCACCACAAAGTCATTGCCTTCGGCGCTCTTCAGTACGCCTTTATACTTCAGACCATCGGCATCGAGCACCTCCACGTCCTTGCCTACAAAGCAGTGATACTGCTGCGGCACCTTAAAAGGCTGACCGAGTCCTGCCGAACCTACTTCGAGTTCGTAGTCCTCCTCGTCGCGGCTAAGATGATCTTCGATGTAACGGCTCAACTCCACGCAGTCTTCAATCCACACGCCATCAGCATGGTCTATCTCAACTACGATGCGGTCGTCGGGGCTTACTTCCACGTCGACAAGAAAGTATTCCTTGCCGTCGAGCCACTCATTAACAATACTTTTTACGGTGTTTTTGTCTATCATATAAATACATTAGAGAATAAAAAATGAGGAGCTCTCTCGGAGCCCCTCATTCCACTGAACGATGCAAAATTACTAAATTTCTGCAACGTACACAAATATTTACTACATTTTCTATTACACAGTCCCCAAAATAGCAATATACAACTGTAATAACGGCTAAAACCCCATTGTTTACAGTGCATACTACTCCCCTCCCTGCGGGGGAGGGGCTGGGGGTGGGGCTTTGTGTATTTTATCTTCCTATCCACGCCTCAGGGTTCAGGCGGTTCTGCATTTTACGCAACTGGAACTGAAGGATATTATCTTGTGCCACAGAGCCCAGGCTCTGACGTGTAGACACCTTCTGTCCGCGCTGAACATTGACCGAACGCAGGTTGCAATATACCGATATGTAGGCTCCGTGGCGCACCATCACCACGAACGAACCGCCGTATCCGAACACGGCACTAACCTCGCCGTCGTATATTGCGCGTGCCTGGCAGCCGGGCTGACCCATAATGTTTACGCCCTTATTGTCTATAGTCACTCCCTTAAGTCCTGCAACACTGTTCTGTCCGTAGTGGCTTACTATGCGTGCACTACCTGTTATCGGCATTGGCAGACGACCCTTGTTGGCCTCAAATCCGCCCGACATCATACGGTCGACCGACGACATCGTGTTGGTCTGTTCAACATTCTTGCGTGCTTGCGCTATCTCCTTTGTAGAGCGTTGTTCGTCGGCTCGCGCCTTACGCTCCATCGCTTCACGCTGTGCTTCAGCCTCACGTACACGCTGTTCGGCTACCGCCTTCTGTTCAGCAGCCTGACGTGCAGCGGCATCGGCAGCTGCCTGAGCCTTCTTCTTGGCTTCGGCATCGCGCTGACGCTGCGCTTCTACACGTGCAGCCTCCTCCCTTTCCTGCGCAGCACGGGCCTCTGCCTTTGCACGTGCTTCCGCTTCGCGAGCCTCACGCAGTCGGCGTTCGTTCTCAATACGTGCCTTTTCTGCCTCAGCACGCTTACGTGCAAGCTCTTCCTCACGACGTTTCTTGGCAGCGGCAGCCTCAGCGGCGCGTCGTTTTGCTTCCTCGGCAGCACGTACACGAGCCTTCTCCACCTCAATGGCAATGAGTCGGTCTATCTGTGCGTTTATTGCCGAAGCGTCCTTACGCTGCTTGTCTATGACGCGCTGTATGGTCTTCTGCTGTTTCTGCAGCGAGTTCACCACCTGCTGTTGCTCCTGCTGCTTGCCCTCAAGTTGCTTTCGTTCCTGTTGTCCGCGATAAAGCATGTTGCTTTTCTGACCCTTCACCTGCTGCAGCTGTTGATGTTTCTCGTTCACCTGCGCCTGTTTCACCTTCACCATCTCGCCCTGCGCCTTCTGCCATGAGGCATACTCACGCACAAAGCGCAGTCGTCGGTACATCTGGGCGAAGTTCTTCGCCGAGAAGATAAACATCAGACGGTCTTGCAACGTATGCTGTCGGTTGATGTATCGCATCGACTTCACATACTTAGCCTTGCGCTCCTGCAGTTGCTTCTGCAATGTAGTAAGCTGGGCGTTGAGCAGTCCGATATTGCCGTCGATATGATTTATATCCTTCTGAATACCGTCAATATTCTTCTGATGCTTGTCTATCTCGCTGTTGATGACGAGCAGATCGTTGAGTCGTTTCTTCACGTCTGCCTGATTGGCACGCAATGCCGCCTCCTGCTTCTTTATCTCCTTCTGCATGGCAGAGCGTTTCGACTGCAATCCGCGAATCTCGGCTGTAGAATAATTTGGACGTGCCTTCTTTTTTGACGTAGTCCTCCTGGCTGTAGACTTCTTGGCTGTTGTATTTCTTTTTGTGCTGGCAGCCTTTCTTACCTGAGCCTTTGCTGTCGTCTTTTTTCTATTCTGCGTAGTGGTAGTCTTACGCTGCTGCATGAGCGTCAGAGCCGTCGCATCCACTGGAGCGACAAGCATCACTATGGCAATAAGTGCCATTAAATACTGCTTCATTGGCTTTACTGTATTGACATGAGTTTCTTGAGAATGTCCTGAGCTTCTATCTTCTTGTACTTACCCGACAGTTGTGTATTCGTGTCCCAGTCGGCCGAGTTCTTGGGTGACGACATTTTCACCGTCAACTGCACTGTCTGCTGACGTCCGGTGACTGCTGTGGACACGGCAAACTGCTGCGACAACGGAAACTGACGACCGTCAAACGAACGGAAATTGTCGTATGTCCACACGAGCGACGACTTGCCATGAGCTGCACTATCATAGTTAGCACCAGCTCCAGTAATCTGCGCTGTACTCTTCGAAGCCTTCCACTGATATTCCATATTGCCATTCTTGAAGCCTACGGGCACAGTTGTAGCCATGTCAGCCAGACCGCATGTGAATCGGTGCAGCATCTGTTCGTTCACCGTTTTCTCTCCAGGCAGGAACAGCTGGTTCCAGAACAGAGCCTGGAGCGAGTAGAACGACAGTCCGTTGTCTGCCAAAAAGCTCACGTCCTTGTACGAAGCCTTGATGTATTCTTTATGAAAACGGTCTACAAGCAGCACATAGTCGGGTGTGAAGTCGATGCGGGCTACCTCAGTACGTATAATGGGCAGCAACAGCTGCAGTCGTATCACCTCGTCGCGACGCATGCTTATCTTGCCGTCGCAGCTGAAATCCTTGTTGCCTGCAACCAGTCGCAGGTCGGCACTGGCTACGATATTACGTGCCTGCACCTGATTGTCAAGCACACGCTTCAAGAACGCCTGCTGCTCCGACTTATGTGTCTTCGACAGCCCAGTTGTGTCACTTCCGTCGCCTGCCACCTTCTTGCTGGCACACGAGGCGAGCAAGAGCACTACAGAGAGTATCGTTATTAGTCGTTTCATTGTCTTATTGTTCCTCTATCTTCAGTTTCTTTGTTTTAATCTTTCTCGTCAGCACAGCCTTGTCGCCTCCTGCCTTTAGTGCACGCTGCCACAGTTCTACGGCACGGTCGGTATCGCCGCACATGCAATAGATGTCGCCGGCGTGTCCTATTACCACTGCACTGGGTCCGTTTGTCGAATCGTTGTCGTTCTCAAGCGCCCTGTCTATATAGGCACGTGCCTCGTCATATCGCTTCTGCAGGAAGAGTATCCACGCGTACGTATCAAGATAGGTGGAATTGGTAGGCTCTGCCTGCACCGTCTTGAAACTCATCTGCTCTGCACGCTTTAGGTCGCGACGCAGTTCTGAGAGATAATAAGCATAGTTGTTGAGCACAACAATGTTGTCTTCTTTCCACTTAAGACTGTTGTCGTAAGCCTCAAAAGCTTCCTCCTGACGCTTCTTCTTAAACAGGATGTCGCCCATCGAGCCGTAGAAATCGCTTGCTATGTCGGGGTCGGTACGGTCGTTTATCTCCCCCACTCCACGCTTCAGAGCGTCGAGAGCGCGGTCGTCGTCATCCTTCTGGAAGTATCCGAGTCCAAGAAAATAATAGAACACCATGTCGTCAGGGTTATACTGCGTTCCGGCAGTACTCAGACTGATCACCTCGTCCCATTTCTTCTTGTCCCACTTGTCTTGTATCAGCTTCACACGAGCCATATTGTTGTCCGGCTCAATGCTGAGCGTATGTTCAAAGGCGGCGTTCACCGAGTCGTCTGGCATTCCCTTCAGCTTCATGTACATAGCCTTCATATTTGAAATGTCGGCATCCTTGGGCGATGCCTTCATAGTGCGGTCGAAGAGGTTAAGCACCGTCACACTGTCACCACCGTTCTGCTCCGACTCCTTTATAGCCTGCTGCAGCATGGTCACCTTGGTCTTCGGCTCGGTCTGCGAACTGAAAAGTATCTTCTCGCGCAGTTCGTCGGCAGCCGCATTGTCGCCACCCGAACGATAGTAGTCGTACATCGAGTTGAGGGCGAATGCATTTTGTGGATCGTCAGCGAGTGCGCCCTGCAAGTATTTGAATGCCTCGTCGCGACGGCTGTGATTCATCAGCCAGTTGCCCAGCATCACCTTATAATTAGGTTCGTTGGGATGTGCGTCGTTCAGCGCCTTCAGCATGCGGTAAGCGTTCTTTGTGTCGTGACGCATCTCGTAGACATTCATCTTGAGCAGTGTCAGTTCGTCGCTCTCGCCGTCAACCTTTTCCATACGGTCGATGGTGGAAAGCATGCGCGAATAGTCCTTCTTGGCCCCGTACAGACGCACGAGAATGTCGAGAATATCGGTACGCTCACGATAGTGCGAGTACAGATTTTCGTATGCCTTGATTGCGTTGTCGTAGTCGCGCTGCTGTATATATGTAGCTGCTACGCTCTCCTGATAGGTGTCGTTGGCTGGTTGCAGACGTGCAGCACGCTCCATATACTTCGTGGCTATAGAGTCGTTGCCCGTATCGAAGTACTGTTGTGCCAGCCGATAGTAGGCTTCGGCTGCATTGGGGTTGACCGTTCGGCACGAGTCTAACAACTGAAGGGCTGTAGAATCGTCGCCCCTTAGCTGACAGCACACCGCATCGAGAAACAGCCTGTCTGCCAATGGTGTGGCGTCGAGCAGCTGCTTGGCGCTGATGGTCATCGTGTCGGTATCGGGACGTTGTGCCGAACCTTTAGTGCGGTTGTCAATGCCGGTGGCAATGGCTGGCGCAATGGCGAGCAGCAAGACTGCTCCGATGCCGATTATCTGATTCTTGTATGAATTCATTATCGTTAATGTGTTACCTGCTTACTTCACTCCAGTGTGGCCGTATCCGCCCTCTCCGCGTTCGGTCTGGTCGAGTTCGTCAACCACTTCAAACTGTCCTTGCTCATGACGTGCTATCACCATCTGTGCAATGCGCTCGCCTTCGGTGATGACAAACGGCTCGTTAGAGAGGTTGACGAGCAGTACGCCTATCTCGCCACGATAGTCGGCATCGATGGTTCCGGGCGAATTGAGCACCGTTATGCCGTGCTTAAAAGCCAAGCCTGAGCGTGGGCGCACCTGAGCCTCATAACCTGGGGGCAGCGCCATGTACAGACCTGTCGGTATGATGCGGCGCTCCATCGGATTGAGCGTGATTGATTCGTCGATGTTGGCACGCAAGTCCATGCCGGCACTCAGTTCGGTAGCGTATGCCGGCAGTTGCTGACGGCCACGGTTTACTATCTTTATTTTCACCATATTATATTGTCGTTATCTTATGTTTCTTATACAATCAATCTGCAAAAATACTGATTATTGACGAGATAACGGACGTTTAGCCATAAAATAACATTAATTTAGGGTAGCCATAATAGGCTACAACGTCCTCGCCGTAGCCTGAGAAAGGAATTTGGGAGTTGTAGTGTTGGGATGGTGTGGCATTGTGATTTGAGCTATAATGACAAACCACAAACAAAAGGAGGAGAACCCGCTGGCTCTCCTCTCCATCTACTATAATTATAACTAATTATAATTGCAAGTTTCACAACCTGTTCCTAAATCGAGTAGAAGGAAACGAAATAGTTTTCTTTCTACTTTCGTATACCGACCTCTTACACCACCGTACATGCGGTTCCGCATACGGCGGTCTAGTTCTCGAACATCTTGAGACAGTCGTCGTTCAACCCAAAATATTATGTTTCATTTATAATAAAAGTGGTGCCCCGAAATTGGGACGCCACTTTTATTATGTAGCCATTAGGCTGATTCTGTATTTTCTGAGAATTACTTCTCTGCGTGTCCACCAGCTGATACCGGCCAGTAGGGGTTCTGGTAGAGATTAGAGTTCTCGAGCGA
Source organism: uncultured Prevotella sp. (assembly GCA_905193385.1). Lineage (GTDB taxonomy): Bacteria > Bacteroidota > Bacteroidia > Bacteroidales > Bacteroidaceae > Prevotella. The sequence goes on from CAJJOL010000007.1 coordinate 32,575, forward strand.
GCGGTCGGGTGAAGCTGTACGGATGTCGGTGATGCCGATTGGGTAGAGGTAGTAAGCCTCGTGCCACTTGTATCCGTCCTTCAACTCATTGGCTGGCTGCATAGACTTGCTGTACGGACGCAGATACTTGCCGAGTGACTTAGACGAAACCACAGCGTCGTTCTCACCGTTGCACTTGATTTCCGGATCGTAGTGCTTGTACATGTTATCCCAGAAGTTGCAACCCTCAGGTACCCACTTTGTGGTCAGCATGTTGTCGAAACCGCGCCAACGGATAAGGTCGGCGAAACGAAGACCCTCAGAGAACAACTCGGTAACGCGCTCACGACGGATATTGTACAGAGTCTTGTCTACAAGCTGTGTGCCAGAGTAGCGACCGAAGTCCATCTCCTTAGAGAGGTCGGTAGCGTCGATTGTCTTCTGGAAGTCGGTGTCAACACCAGCGCGTGTACGCAGAGTGCGCCAGTATTCCTGCGACTTAGAGTCAAGACGGCCGTTCAGCTCATAGTCAGCCTCCATGTAGTTGAGCAGAGCCTCTGCCGAACGCATGATAGGACAGGCATTTGTAGTAGACTGCTCTGAGTAGCGTGTCTGCTCAGCGTCATAAGTATAGTACTTACGCTGCTGGTAGCCAGTGATACAACGTGTAGAAGCGTCGGTATTGGTGATGTGAGCTGCATCGGTTTCGTCCTCTTCCATATAAACGGGCAATGGCTTGCCTGCCTCAACGCCAGTCATTTCCGGGTCGCAATATGTAGGAGTACTCTCGCCCCACATGAACAACTGCAGACGCTCGTCGCGGTCGGCCTTAACGTTGTCAAGAGTTACGTCGCCGTGATAGCCGCTGTTGTCAGCATAGATAGGCATACCGTTCTTCATAAGGAAGGTCTGGATGAACGAACGTGTGAAGCCGGTGTTCTGTCCAGTCACCATTGAGTGGCCTGTCAGGTGATAGAAGCCAAGGTCCTTATTGTACTGCTTCCACATCAGAGCCTCATTTACATTTGCAAGTGAAGGCTGGCTGAAGAGGTTGAAGTATGGGTTCCAATCGTCCTTGTCGCCATATACAGGGTCAATCTTGTGGTTGTTCTCAGCAAGATCTGCATTGTCGGCTACTTCCTTAGCAGCATTCTTGGCTTCAGTGAGGAAGAACTTAACTTCAGCCTCCTGATTGAATGTCTTGCCCTGGTTGTATGACATCTTGGCACCTGGCCAGTTAGCATCGCCCGGAACACGGCCTGAGCCACGGTGATACTTCTCGAATGTACCCTCAAACAGAGCTATACGTGACTTGATGAGCAGGGCAGCTTCGCGGTTAACGCGCTGACCGTTGAACTTGCTGCGTGTATAGCACATCTCGATCGCCTTGTCAAGGTCAGAGAGAATGAAGCGTGCCACCTCATTACGCGGTGTGCGCTTTGAGTTCTCAACGATAACGTTGTCCTCGTCGGGCAACACCTCGGTGATAACAGGAATATCGCCGTAGAGAGCCATAATGCGGAAGTAAACAAGTGCACGGAAGAAGTAAGCCTCGCCAAGGTAGTTCTTCACATCCTCAGAATTTGGCAATGTTCCGTTTTCAATCTGCTTCAGAACAGTGTTGATGAAGTAGTTGTATACGCGTACGCCACCATAATAGCCCTGAAGAGCCTTTCCTGATGATACTTCCCAGTGGTCGTCAGCGAAGCGTTGTGTGCTGCCACCGCCCCAGCAGTAGATATCGGTATCCCAGTCAGACTTAGCCTTACCCTCGTTCCACTGTCCCCACGAGTGAGACATCGAGCCTGAGTATGGCATCTCCAGATAACTGTCGTAATAATTGTTCAGATATGCTGCCAATTGGTCGGCATTCTGATAGTAGGCCCCCGGTGTAATCTGGCTAATCGGCTTCATGTCGAGCAAGTCGTTGCATGAGGTGAGGCCAAAGGCTGCTGTTGTTACAGCTGCGCCCAATAGCAGGTTTTTAATATTTATAATATTCATGTTGTCTATATTTTAAGGTGATAGCTTTAGAATGTAACGTTCAATCCGACAGCGATAGTGCGCTGCAACGGATAGAGTTTACCAGAACCCCAACCACCATTCAGAGCCTCAGGGTCGAATATCTTTGAAAGGCCTGTCACTGTGAAGAGGTTGTCGCAAGATAAGTATGCGCGTACACGGTTCATGCCAGCCTTCTCTGTGATAGCCTGCGGAAGAGTGTAGCCAAGCTGAATATTCTTACAACGCATATAGGCAGCGCTCTGCAAGTAGCGTGTCTGTGTTTGCTGGTTCTTCTGTGCGTCACCGTTGAGGTATGGTTTCGGATAGTAAGCGTTCTTGTTGTTCTCGCTCCAGTAGTCGAGGTGCTCTTTGAAGCAGGTGCTCTGCCACAGGTCACCGATAGCTCCCCAGAAGTATGGCTGACCCTGACCAGGATACCAATCGCACTTCATCACGCCCTGGAAGAATACAGAGAAGTCGATGCCCTTCCACTCTGCGTTGAGGTTGATACCGAAGTTGTAGCGCGGTGTGCTGTTGCCGATGCGCTTCAAGTCGCCGTGATCCTTAAGTGTACCAGCACCTGAAGTTACCTTGTTGTCACCATTCAAGTCCTTGTACATAACGTCACCAGCCTGCCAGTTGCTACCCCAGTTAGGCTTGTTCTTCTCAAGCCATGAAGTCATTTCTTCGTTGCTCTGAGCGAGGCCTTTAGTCTCGTAGCCCCAGATTTCGCCGAGCTTCTTGCCGTTGTAGTAGCTGTTGATGCTCTGGTTGTCGAAGTCGCCCTCATACGGATATTCGAGAATCTTAGCTGTAGCGTCCGAAACGTTGAACTTCACACCATACTTGAAGTCGGCAATCTGGTCGCGCCACTGCAACTCAAGCTCCCAACCTGATGAACGCATTTTACAGTTGTTGGTGCGCGGAGCATCTGTACCGAGCACTGAACCCAATACAGGAGCCGGACCAATCATGTCCTTGGTTGTACGGCTGTACCAGTCGAACGAACCAGTTAAGCGGTTGCTGAGAAGAGCAAAGTCGAAACCGATGTCATATGTCTCAACAGTCTCCCATGTCATGGTGCTGTTGATGATGCCTGGCAGACTTGCAGTGTTCTGCTTCTGGCCATTGATAAGCCATGAGCTGCTCTGTGAGCCTACAGCCTGCTGCTGATAGAATGGATACCAGTCAGCGAATGAGTTGTAATATGAACTTGTGTTACCAAGCTGACCCCAAGATGCACGCAATTTGAGGGTAGATACTACGTTAGCAAGAGGCTTGAAGAAGTCCTCACGTGCAACGTTCCAACCTGCTGATACTGATGGGAACCAGTCCCAACGGTTGTCGTTGGTGAAACGTGACGAGCCGTCGTAGCGGAGATTGAACTCCATCATGTACTTGCTGTCGTAATCGTAGTTGAGTCGCATGAAGTAACCTGCTGTAGCACGATGCCAGTAGCTGTCGCTCACGCGTGGGTTCTTCTGTGTGAGGCTCAGGTACGGGAAGTCGTTGGTGATGAGGTTGGTACCTGAAGCGCTGACATCGTCAGTACCATACTTTTCGAAGTTCACACCAAGTATACCCTTAAGATTGTGCATACCGAGCGAATGAGTATAGTCGGTATAGGCGTTTACTGAGAAATAGTCGGTTTCAGAGCGATAGTCACTTACGCTTGCTACTGAGCCATAGCCAGAGTCGCGCAGCCATTTAGTACCGTCAGCATAGTAAGAATATACTGGGAACTTATTGGTCTTGCTCTTATAGAACTCATTACGCATAGCGCCTTCGAGGTGGATGTTCCATCCCTTCACAGGAGTGAAGATGAAGTTGAGCTGCTGTGTGAACTGGTTGTTGCGTGTAGCAGTTGTACCACCGTCCTCAAGTTCAGCGATTTCCATACCGTCAGGATAGTGTCCGTTCGGGTCGATAGTAGGACAGGTCGGCCAGCGACGTGCGATATTATGGAAGAACAGACCGGTGAGGTACTGAGGCTTTTCGTATTCAGAACGCATGAACTTGGTAGAGTATTCTACCTTTGCCCAAGAAGCGAGCTGTGCGTTGATCTTGCCGTTCATAGTGTAGCGGTCGAACTCGTCGTGTCCGTGACGGATAAGACCGTTGTTCTTCAGATAACCGGCACTGATGAGCCAGTTTACCTTGTCTGTACCACCCGAGAGTGAGAGGTTGTGCTGTGTTGAGGGAACATTCTTCTTGTAGAACTCGTCAAACCAGTTGGTATTGGCAAATGAGCCACCATAGAGGTTGTAGCGGTTATTGCTTTCGTTGACTACAACACCGTAGTACTCAGGCTGTGAAGGATCAGTGTATTTGCCGTTGATGTAATTCTCGATGCGTGTCATAGTCTCGCTATTGAACTGGTCGCCAGCACCAGCATTGTTGCTGGCAATGTTCCAATAGTTGGCAAACTGCAGTGAGTTAACCATCTCTGGCAGCTGTGTAGCTGTAGAGAAACGAACGTCGCCGCTATAGTTGACGCGCACCTTGCCCGACTTGCCGCTCTTGGTAGTAATAAGAATTACACCGAATGCAGCACGTGTACCGTAGATAGAAGCCGAAGCAGCATCCTTCAATACTGATACGCTCTCGATATCGTTAGGGTTGAGTGAGTTGATGTCGCCCTCGATACCGTCGATAAGGATAAGAGGAGAGTCAGTAGAACCATTGCCGATAGAACCAGTACCACGGATAGAGATTGCCATTGTGTTGTCAAGCATACCACCGTTAGAGTTGGTAGAGAAGTTAAGTCCCGGAACAGCACCCTGCAAAGCCTGCGAAACGTTGGTTACAGGACGGTCCTCAAGGATTTCCGAGCCTACCATAGACACGGCACCAGTTACGTTCACCTTCTTCTGTGTACCGTAACCTACGACAACCACCTCATTAAGGCTCTGCGAATTGTCCTTCAGCACGATGTCGAGTGTCTGTCCTGTCCACTTAATCTCCTGCGGATCGCAGCCGATGTAAGTAATGACAAGTGTCTGACCCTTCTGCACTCCATTGAGCGAGAAGTCACCATCAATGCTTGTCACTGTTCCAGTTGTGTTAGAACCTTTCACCTTTACGGAAGCGCCAATAACAGGCTCACCTGATGTGTCTTTCACAACACCCTTCACGATAGCGTTCTGCGCATTTACAGCAAGAGCCGAACCGAGCAAGAGCGTAGTCAAGCCAGCCCTCATTAAGGGCTTAAAAGCATGTCCTTTTTGCATAATTCTTTTGGTTTGTTAGTAAATATGGTTATTTAATGGTTTAATCGTTGTTATTGGCGATATTTATATATGTTGCTGCAGACGAAGATTAGTATCGTTGCAGTAAATGGTCTGTAGGTTTATAAATTAGTTTTTGCAAAGATATAATAAATTCTAAAAACGGCAAAGCAACTGTTAGTTTTTTTTTAAAATACGCCAAAAAATGTTGCAGTCAGGACAAAAAAGAGGGCTTATTAAGTGTTGAATGTTAAATGTTAAGTGTTGAATTGGGGGTTAAGATAAAGTTTTATCCATCATTAAAATAGACATTGCTAACAGTAGGAGGCTATGGCGAGGACGCCATAGCCTGCGCAGTCAGCCTGTACATTCTTATTATCAATAGAGCATAAGAGTCGACTCTATATATTCGCTGTCTTTATATTGCAGCCATACAAGCATATAGAGGAATGTTTGTCATCCAATCTTGTTCCATATAAGGAAGCATTGAGAAACGTATCGCCTTGAGTTCCGGATTGCAGGTGATAAAGGTTCTAAGTGACTTCGACTTTACATTTACTTCAGCCTTTACCTCTATCGGAACCACTTTGTTATGACTCTGTGTAATAAAATCAATCTGAATAGTTGAATTGTTGACCGAATGATAGTAGAGCGACATGCCTAAAGCTTTCAACTGAGTGAAAACATATAGTTCGGTAAAAGCACCTTTGTATTCTGAAAAAACATTGTCGCCAACAAGTATCGATTCGGCAGGAGTTTCAGCCATAGCCCCCATTAGTCCTACGTCAAGCATAAAAAGTTTGAAGGCATCGGTATCCTCATAGAATTTAAGAGGTAAACGAGGAGCATTGACTCTAACCACCTTATATGCAAGACCAGCATCAATCAAGCATTGTATTGCTATCTCAAACTCAGTAGCACGGGCACTTTTCTTTAATGCTCCATATATGAATTTCTTGTTCTCCTTAGTTAACTGAGCCGGAATACTATCCCAAACCATATTTATACGAGGCACTTCGCGTGCTGGAGCATGCTTGGAAAAGTCGCGTCGATAATCAGCAAGAATCTGTTGCTGGATACTTCTTATTTCTTGCAGGCTGTTGTGTTCGACGTATGCCAATACGGCTGCAGGCATTCCACCTACATAATAATATTGTCGCAAGAGACCGATAAGCTCCATTTCAAGCATGTTGATGACCGTCCAGTTTTTGTTTATTATGATATCAACCAACTGCGTTTTGCCCATAGCATTTAAGAATTCTAAAAAAGTCATGGGATAGAGACGCATCTCCTCAACTTTGCCTACAGGATACGAAGTGCCATCATGGAGCGACAATCCAAGCAAAGAGCCAGCCACAACAATGTGAATGTCGGGTGTTTCCTCACAAAAGAATTTCAATGCTTCCAAAGCCTTCGGACAATCTTGTATCTCATCAAGCACTAACAAAGTGTCGCCAGGAGTGATATTTACTTGACTGATGGCAGACAAAGCCATTAAAATATCGGCTGTGTTTCCACTCTTCTCAAACACTTCTCTGACCTTCTGATTGCGATCAAGGCTGAAGAATGCGACTTTCTGATATTCTTTTTCGCCGAATTCACGCAATATATAGGTCTTGCCAACCTGCCTGGCTCCATTAAGAATCAATGGTTTACGTGTCTTCTTATTCTTCCATCTTAACAGTTGCTTATAAATATCTCTCTGCATAATTACACTTTTTATGATGAATATCCGACGCAAATATACACTTTTTCTGACGAATAATCAAGCAAACCTTACACTTTTTCTGACGAATAACCAAGTAAACCTTACACTTTTTCGGACGAATGCAACTAAAACAAAGCCCTACTCCTGCCCCTCCCAACAGTAAGGGGAGCGATATGCAATGCATTTATATAGTAGCGGAGGTCTCCAGCCTCCGCAGCAATCAACGCCATCTTCCCTAACATACTGGGAGCGGGGACGCCCTCGTCCCCGAAAGAATTAGCGAGAATCAATTGCTATGTCGGGAACGCCCTCGTCCCCGAAAGAATCAGGGGAGATCAATTGCTTTATCGGGGACGAGGGCGTCCCCTCTCCCAGAACATTTAAATGAATTTCGACAACCACTTCATCTGCTGCCCCGTTGTGGGATGTACTATCTGCAGTTCGGCTGCGTGCAGATACATGCGGGGCACTGCTGTTCCGCGTCCGTATAGCGGATCGCCGAGTATTGGAGTGGCAAGACCGAGAGGGTGGGCACAGTGTACGCGCAACTGATGCGTGCGACCCGTGTGTGGATATAGCCACACGAGGGTGCGACCGCCCTGCGTGCTGACGACACGATAGGTGGTGACCGACGGTTTGCCGTGCTCCATGTCGACACGTTGGCGCGGACGGTCCATTATGTCGGGCATCAGGGGCAGACTGATGGTGCCCTCATGTGTGGCAGGAACGCCGTCGAGCACAGCCTCGTAGCGCTTGGCTGCGGTGCGACGGGCAAACTGCTGCTGCAGGGAATGATAGGCTTCGAGTGTGCGTGCCACTACCATCAGTCCGCTGGTGTCGCGGTCAAGCCGGTGTACCATTATCGGATTGCCGTCATACTGGTGCCAACGCTGGCGCATTATCGACTCTACGCTCTCCACATTGTCCTTGCCCGGCACCGAGAGCATACCTGCCGGCTTGTCGACAACGCATATTGCGTCGTCCTCGTACACTATCTTCAGTTCTTCCGATGCGGTCGCTGTGAGCGGATTGGGTTCTACGTCGAGCCCCTGAAGCATGTGAGTCAGTATGGGCAGACACTTCGAACGGCATGCGGGATAATAGCTCAGATGATGGCGTATCTCCTGCCGTGGCGACTCGCCCCACCAGAATTCAGCCATGCACACGGGTTGGAGTCCGTGGCTGTAGGCATACTGCAACAGCTTGGGTGCGCAGCAGTCGCCAGCCCCAGCGGGCGGAATGCCATGTGTGGTGGTGCTGAATATGTCGATGAGGTCGCGCTCTTCGCCACGTGCGTTGAGCATGCGGTATTGCGTGAAGAGCCATCGCTGCAACTCGTCGCTCATGCTTCGGCGGCGCTGTCGCAATGCAGCCATGCGCTCGTCGTACTGCTGTGTAAGGGCATGGGCAGCCGAAAGCTCTGCATTGAGACGCTGCTTTAGTCGGCGAAGGTCAGCCTTCAGCGTCTGACTCTCGCGTGTCATGGCAGCCGCTTCAGCCTCGCTGATGTGCACGAGTCCTGCCTGGGCATCGCTGCGACGGCGGTCGCGCTCAGCCTTGGCGCTTGCTATGCGCTGCTTCATGGCAGCTATCTGGTCGGCAGCCGACTGTCGCAGCTCCTCCTCACGGGTCTTTGCGCTCTGATAATCGGCAGACCGGCGTATGCCGTCAATCTCCTTATTTATATCAGAGATGCTGCGTTCAGTCACCTTAAAGTGTCCGTCGGGCTGCTGTGCATCGAATACGGGCGGCACAAAGTAAGCCCAGTCGTTGCGTCCAGTAAGCAGTCCGGAGTAAGCGGCAATAAATCTCAATGCCCCATCAAAGCCATCGGATTCTTCACTTTTCACTTTTCCCTTTTCCCTTACTACAAGTACTCCAAACATTTTGCCACAACTCGTTTCGCCCTGCCAGATGCCCGATTCGACGATGTGGCGTTGCACTTCGGCGGCGGCAAGGCGGCAGAGCGGATGCGGCTCATAACAAAACGGGAATGTGAACTGGCGGGGTGGCAGTATGTCGGTATTTAATATATGTACAAATTGATCCATTGTTTATCCTCTTGAATACTCCGCAGGCGTGATGCCGTAGGTCTTCTGAAACACCTTTGAGAAATAGCTTGAGTTGGAGAAACCCACCATATACATCACCTCCGACACCGAGAACCTGCCTTCGCGCAGCATGATGGCAGCACGCTGCATGCGTATGTGGCGTATAAACTCAATCGGTGTCTTGCCCGTCATCTGCTTAACCTTGCGATAGAGCAGCTTCGAACCGAGTCCGAGCGACTCCTGCAGGCGCGTCACATTGAAGTCGGAGTCGGCTATGTGAGCCTCCACCGTGTCCGTAATCTTGGCAAGCAGACGAGCGTCGGCACTGTCGGCATCAGGCTCCTTGAACGCAGCCGTAGCGCTGTCAGCGTGTTGTGATGAAGCCGAAGCGGTATGAGCCGGATCGAAAGCCATAGTCACTACAATCTGGTTGTCGTCGCTATGCACAACACTTGCGCCACCCTGCTGCTCGGCAAACTCATGAACGAGGGCGAAGGTGTTAGTGTCGGCAGGCATAATATTGTCGGGCATGCGATAGTAGCGGTTGAAAACGAAGGGTATATCGTTCTGTGCTATCGTCTTGCCAGGTATGGTCACGTTTATACGCACCCTATCGTCGCAGGTAGTTATGGCAATGCGCACGGGGTCGGCGGCGTTGCGGTTGTTCACAGCGAAGTCGATAAGTTCAGCCAACACGGGTTGCAGACGTACCACGTCGACGCACACGTATGCAGTAGGCACATCGGTGCGATAGTCAATCTCCACCGCCTTGCCGAAGCGCGAGCGTGCATCGTCGGCAGCACGTCGGCAGAAGTCCACTATCTCAAGCGTCGTCTTAGGCGTAGGGTCGTTGTCGGGTCGGGTCTGCATCACGTCGAGAGCCTTGTGCACAAGCATGTTCATGTCGACCACGTCGTGGCGCATCTGCTCCAGACGGCGCACTCCGCTGGTGTCGGTCTCGGCATGAAGCATGTCGAGCACCGAGCCGAACAGCGAGCCGAGCGGTTGCTTGAGCTGTCGCGACAGATTGTCGAAGAACTGCGAGCGGGCTGCCGACTCCTGCATGATGCGCTTCTTGGCAAGGCGTTCCTGATGCAGACGACGGCGCATAATGTAGAAGTTCATTATCCACACGAGCAATGCTGCAATCACAAGCAGATAAACAATCTTAGCCCACAGCGACCAGTACCAGGGCGGAAGAATGGTAACTCCGTAGCTGAGCACCTCGTCTTTGGCGTCGCCAAGGGCGTCAATCTGGCGCACCTCGAGCGTATAACTGCCCGGAGGCAGAGCGTTGTAGCTTATCTCATGGCGCTCGCTGTGAAGGTATTGCCACGTGCGGTCGATGCCTTTAAGGCGATAGGCGTACACGCAGGGTTGCTGTCCGGAGAAGGGAAGGTCGGACAGTTGGAACGTGACGTTGTTCTGTGTGGAGGCGAGCGTTACTGCCGACAGATAGGCGGTGCTGCCCTCTTTGGGCACAAACGGCTTGCCGTCGACCATCATGCCCGACATGAACATGTGGCAGCGCTGCCGCTTCTCATTCATGCGAGCAGTGGGAATGCTCACCACAGCGTCGTTGCCGCCAAGCAGAACGCTATGCGACACGCGGTCGTAACAGATGGCAAGCGGACGGAATCCGGGCACGGCGAATCGTATGGAGCGTCCGTCGGCACGCAATATGCAGCAGTCGTTGCCCATGACAGCCCACATATCGTCCTCCACCCGACACAGCATGGCGGTGGCGTCGCTGCCATATCCGGCTATGTTATAGGTACGGTCGGCTTTGGCATTCATGCCGAAGCAGCGTATCTCGCCGTCCATTGCCGCCCAAATGTTGCCCTTATGGTCGACAGCGAGGTCGTTGATGATGCGGTCCTTGCCCACGACGTGCTCCACACGCATCGTCTTGGGGTCGATACGGTCGAGTCCGCGGTCGTACATTCGCACCCAGATGCGTCCGCGTCCGTCCTTGACGAGTTGCCACACGTGTATGCCCTGCAACTGCGAGAGCAGATGGCGGTCGGCTACAATCACGCCATCGGTGGCATTGAGCAGCTTCTCCTTAGCCACCACGAAAACGCCTCCCATATACGAGCATATCCAGTAGCGCCCCATTCCGTCGTCCACCACGTCGTAAGCCCACGCCGTGCTGTAGCGTCGCGAGGGGTCGGTGACGATGACGTTGCGCATCTGTCGTGTCAGCGGATTGTATATATTGAGTCCGTGGTCGGTACATACGAGCACCCTACCCTCGCCGTCGGAGTACACACGACGCACACGGTTGTGCGACATATAGTACGCAGTTGAGGTCTGCCGATACCACGCTATGTCGGTGTAGTTGTCGGGCAGGAATCCGTGAGTGGCGCTGTAGGCGATGAGTCCGTTGGTTCCGCCGAGCCACAGCATGTTGTCGGCGCTGCGGAATATGAGGTGCAGGCAGTTGCCGTCGCCCGTATGGGTGATGTCGCTGAGCGGAGTGTAGGTATAGAATGGACGACGCTGTATCGCGGACACGCCCTGGTCGGTGCCTGCCCATAGGTTGCCCCAGCGGTCGTTGAACACCGCCCACACGATGTTGTTGGCTATTGAGCGTGCCGAGCGTGAGTCGTGCAGGGCATGGCTTATATGGTTCGACACCTTATTATATATGAACATTCCGTTGTCGGTGCCTGCATATATGTTGTCGCCGTGCAATGCGAGCGACTTGATGGAGTTGCCCGTGAGCGGCGCTACGGGCTGGAATGAGTGCCAGTCGTAACGGTAGAGCGCACCCTCGGTGCCTATCCACACGGCTTGTGTGCCACGGTCGAGAGCGAGAGCGTTGACGAGCGGTTGCGGTCCGTTGCCTATCGGTATGCGGTGTATGCTGCCGCCAGGCGAGCGCAGAGCCAGTCCGTCGATTGTTCCGACAAGCAGTCCGCGAGGGGTGGACAGCAGCGAGTAGACGTTCTGGAGCTGTCGGTTCTCCAGTAGGACGTTGTTGGTCTTGAGGCTGCAGCTGTACAGTCCCGTCGCGCTGCCCATCCATAGCCGTCCCTGATGCAAAGTCACGGCACGTATGTCCTTAGGCGACTGTCCCTGGGGCTGCTCGTAGCGTCCGCTTCGTATGTCGTAGACGAGCAGTCCGCGCTCTGTGCCCATATATATAATATTGTGGCTGACGAGCATTGAGTGTATGCGCGTCGCCATGGGTGTACCGTCGGCAGACGTGTTGTGCTGAATGGTGCGGTAGCCGTCGTACGAGTAGAGTCCGTTCTCGGTGCCCAGCCACACCATTCCCTGCTCGTCCTGCGCTATGGAGCACACGGTCGACGCCTCAGCAATGGCTATATTGCTGAAGGTCTGGGCTGACGTGAGCCCCGAGAGCAGCGCAAGTATAAAGGTGAAGAGTAAATTTCTCATTGCAAAATGGTGCAGGTTAAGGCTCTACCTCCTCCCAGTCGATCAGTCCTTTGCCCATATCGTCGAGTTCGACGGCAAGGGCAACGACCTTTCTATGGTCGGCTTTGAAAGGCTCGGTATATTTATTGTCGATGATTTGTTTCTTGGCAGACTTCAGTCCACCTGCCTTTTGCAGTTTCAATTCAAATATATAGATGTATTCTCTTGCAAAAGCCACGATGTCAATCCTTCCGGTTGCGAGCATCCGTTCTACTTCGACGCGCATGCCAATGGCGTTGAGCAGCGTACTAATTATCAACCGGTAGCGTTCTTCCATGTCCATACACTCCATCTTCTTGTTGCTATACGGCACGTCGGAGATGAGAGTCTTCATGTATTTCTTGGCATCGTCGAGCAGCCCGTTGTTAAGGCAGCGCATGAGTTGACTTTGTGCTGTAGTGACATTAGCCTGCGATTTCATCGTCAGAGTAGGAACAACAATCTTGCTTAAAGCCCGTTTCACTTCCTCATTTGGGAATCCGAGATAGTAGCCTTCCTCATCGGCTTTCTTAATAGTCAGATAGCCCGACTGGAACAGGAACAGTTCGTCGACTCCCGACGATACATCCGACGACTCAAGGGTGTCGCTGTCGATGTAGCTGTTGTCAAATTCGTCAAGGCGCATTTCAATGTTTTGCACGAACTTGTTCAATAATGTGGTTGCGCCCGACGACACCCAATAGTTGCTGATATAAGAATCGTACAGTGCCCTTATCAGGCTGAAAGGATTGTATATGTCGGTCATGTTGCGTCGGCAGAAATGATAGCCGTCGTAATATTCTTTCAATCGCTGGTGTGCCTCATCAAACGACCATCCATTTCTTTGTGCAAGGGCCTGTATCTCGGGTGTGAAGTTGTCGATTATTTCATCTTCTGTAATTCCGCAGACGGTTGCATATTCGGGCAGGAAGCTAAGATTGCTCAGATTGTTAAGTGCGGAGAACAGCGACACTTGCGTAAACTTTGTTATGCCGGTGACAAAAACGAACTTCTCATATTGGTCGGCATTCTTCAGTACGGCGAATACATTGCGATACATTTCGGTGCAAGCTTCATGTTCGGGAGTATGCCACGAATGCTGAAGCGGAGAATCGTATTCGTCAATAAGTACTGCCACCTGCCGGCCGGTGACGTTGTATGCAGCAACAATAATATCTTTGAAGCGCACGGCAAACGATACTTCGGGCACGGGCTGTACGCCATACAACTGCTCATACTTGCCGAATGCCGAGTCAAGATAATCGGCTATGCCCTTTGGCGTGGCTCCTGCCATACTCATATCAAGACGTATGACGGGATATTTAATCCAGTCATTCTCCATGTCTGACAAGCGTAATCCTTCAAACAGGTCGCGACGGGCTTCGAAATAGGCATTGAACGTGTCAACAAGCAGCGACTTGCCAAACCTGCGAGGGCGGCTCAGATAGTTGAACTTAACACCGTAGTTCACCATCCGCCACACTATGTCGGTCTTGTCGACATAGACGTAGTTCTTGGTCCTTATCTCCACAAACGACTGAATGCCTACCGGGAGTCTTCTTATTGGTTCGTTCATAATTAATATCGTTTTTTCATTTTCACGGCGTTAAATTACAAAAAAAATGTCATACTCGGAAGAACAATGCCAACATTCTGCTGCTTACGCCATAAAATCGGCTGCCAACCACACTCCTGACGAAGAGAGCAACAGAACAGCAACTGCACGGCTAACTCGCTGAATATAAAGGAGTAAAGCTCGTTTGTTGCGCATCCGACGACGTGGCGCAAAATGACAGTAAAACAAAAGGACTCCTTTTGGAGTGCAAAAGGACTCGTTTTGATGGGCAAAAGGACTCCTTTTAGAGAGCAAAAGGACTCGTTTTGGAGTGCAAAAGGAGTCCTTTTTTTTAGTGTTGAATTGTTAGTTGGGAAAGAGTGATTGTCAGTGGAGGGCGTGTTAAAAGTCAAAGCAGTACGTCCCGAAGGGGCAGAAGCACATAGCCCAGGGCAACGCCCTGAGGTAAAAAGCCACCAAAAACAATGCGCCCTGTAAGGGCAAAAGCGTTAATTATCAATGCTTTTGCCCTTGCAGGGCGTTTTGCTATTTTCAATCCGTACACCCAAGGCGCTGCCTTGGGCTATGTGCTTATTGGGCTTTCAGCCCGTATAATTGACCTTTGACACGCCCTTCTCCTACAGATAGCCTTCTTCTTATATTTTCGACTCTTGACTTTACCCTCCTGAGCAATTAGCATATACATTCGTATTGCAATTATTTGCACCACTGCTTGTGCAGGGTATGGCGGGGACGCCATACCCTCCTACATATATACAACATCCTTACTGCTTAAACTTCTGACCCTCCCTCTCCTTTCATTACATTTCTCCCTTTTGTCATTTACATTTCGGTCAAACCCTTTGTTTATGGGCGTTTGCGAACGTTTTTGTCTGTTTTGTTTTGCCATTTGTCCAATTTGTGATGCGGTATTTTTATTATCCGTCGTAATTTTGCAGCCGAACCGAAAACCTATCCGTTTCAAATCTTCAATCGAACGAATTAAAATTAAAAACCATAATTTACCTAAACGTTTTCAACATGAACCAAACAAAAGGAAACAAACGTAGCCGTTTCTTTGCGTTGCTTATGGCCGGTGTACTCTCGGCAGCTTCGCTTTCGGCGCAGGCGCAGAACCGCACCATCAAAGGATGCATCACTGATGCCAACAACAAAGAACCGCTTATGGGCGCCACTATCACACTCGACGGTGGCAAGACGGGTGCCGTGACCGACCTCGACGGCAACTACACTCTCATCGTTCCGGCAGGAACAAAGCAAATAACTGTATCTTATATTGGTTATATAGCCAAAACCGTGCAACTCAACGGCGACGTAATCAACATCACACTCGACTCCAATGACCGTCAGCTGGGAGAAGTTGTGGTGGTGGGTTATGGTACCGCACGCAAGAGCGACCTTACGGGTTCGGTGGCAACGGTTAGTGCCAAGGACTTCAACAAGGGTTCTATATCATCGCCCGAGCAGCTCATCAACGGCAAGGTTTCGGGTGTTCAGATTATGTCGAATTCGGGTTCTGCCACATCAGGCAGCACTATTCGCGTACGTGGCGGTGCTTCACTCAACGCCTCTAACGACCCGTTGATTGTTGTAGACGGCGTGCCCTTGGAACTTGGCGGAATCTCCGGAGCCGACAACTTCCTCAGTATGATCAATCCGCAGGACATCGAGTCGATGACCGTATTGAAGGATGCAGCCTCAACTGCTATCTACGGATCGCGCGCTTCTAACGGTGTCATACTCATTACTACCAAGAAAGGCAGCGACTCGAAGCTCAACGTGCAGTTCTCTTCAACCAATACCATGCAGACACGCGCCCAGATGGTGGACATATTGAGTGCCGAAGAGTTCCGCTCGGTTATCAATGCGCATGGCACCGATGCCCAAAAGGCTCTGCTGGGCAACGCCAATACCGACTGGCTTGACGAAGTCTATCGCACCACACTCTCTACCGACAACAACCTTTCTCTGTCGGGCAACATCGTAAAGGGTCTGCCCTTCCGCGCTTCGGTAGGCTATGCCAACCAGAACGGTATAATCCGCGGCGACAAGTCGGAGCGATTCACCGGCAGCATCGTGCTCAACCCAAGCCTCTTCAACGACCACCTGAAGCTCAGACTCAACGCCAAAGGCTCGCTCACAAAGAACACTTTCTACAACAGCAGCGCCATTTGGGCTGCCGCTACGTTCAACCCCACTCTGCCCGTACACTCTGGTTCGGACAAGCTGGGAGGCTATACTGAGTCGCTCGATGCCAGCGGCAATCCTATCAACACGAAAGCCGGACAGCGCAATCCGCGCGGACTCGTTGACATGTACGACGCTGGCAGCGACGTGAAGCGTTTCATCGGCAACTTCGACGTTGACTACAAGCTCCACTTTTTCCCCGATATCAAGTTGCACGCAACGATCGGCACCGACGTGGCTGAGGGCAAAGGACACACCCGTGTACCCGAATATGCAGCGTCAAACTTCTTCGACGGAGGCTACAACTACAACTATGGCCCACAGAAGAAGATGAACAATCTGCTCACAGTTTACGCCAATTACGGCCACTACTTTGAAGAGGCAAAGAGCAATGTGGACGCTACCATAGGTTACGACTACCAGTACTGGAAGTCGACACAGCCCGAAACTGTGGAGTACAACATGGCTGGCTCGCAACTCAAGACCCACAAGGCTGAGGACTATCGCCATACTTTGCTCTCTTACTACGGTCGTGTCAACTACTCGTACGACGGACGCTACCTGCTCACCGCTACCATGCGTCGTGACGGCAGCTCTCGTTTCGGCAGCGACTACCGTTGGGGTACTTTCCCGTCAGTAGGCTTGGGATGGACCGTAAGCAACGAGAAGTTCCTCAAGGACAACAAGGTGCTCAGCAATCTTAAGCTCCGTGCATCGTACGGTGTGACCGGTCAGCAGGAGGTAGGCGGCAACTACAACTATCTGCCCGTTTACACTTACAGCTCTACAGGTGCCGAAGCTTATATCAACGGCAGCTGGATCAACACCTACAGACCCGAAGCTTACGTCTCTAACCTTAAATGGGAGACTACCGATTCTTGGAACGCAGGTTTCGACTTCGGATTCCTCAACAACCGCATCTCTGGTTCGTTCGACTTCTATACACGCAAGACCAAAGACCTCATCGCCACCGTTCCGGCAGCAGCTGGCACACAGTTCGGCAAGACCATTACCACCAACGTGGGCAATGTGGACAGCCACGGTATTGAAGTTACGCTCAATGCAACTCCAATACAGACCAAGGATTGGGAGTGGAACCTTTCATACAACTTCACATGGCAGAAGATGAAGGTGAAGAATCTGTCACTGGTGAAGAGCGACAGCGAGACAAATATGATTGTAGGTCCTACGGTTAAGGACGAGAACCAGATTCAGGTGCTCACCGAGGGCTATGCTCCTAACATGTTCTATGTGTACAAGCAACTGTACGACCGTAACGGTAAGCCTATCGAGGGAGCCTATGCCGACCTTAACAAGGATGGCGCGATAAACGAATCCGACCGTTACCGCTACCATTCGCCAATGCCCGACTACATCATGGGACTCTCTACATCACTCCGCTACAAGCAGCTTACACTCGGCATGAGCTTCCGCGCCAACATAGGCAACTATGTCTACAACGCTACAGCGATGAACACCGGTGCATGGGAAGTGGAGACATGGGCTGACGGACTGCAACTCAACAACCTCAACCGCAGCTATATGAAGACCGGATTCCAGACACGCCAGTATCTGTCGGACTACTATGTGGAGAACGCTTCGTTCCTTAAGCTCGACAACATCAACCTGAGCTACAACTTCGGAAAGATAACCAAGTGGTGCTCGTTGTCGCTCTCGGCTATGGTTCAGAACGTATTCTGCATCACCAACTATTCGGGTGCCGACCCTGAAGTGCCCAATGGCGTAGACAGCAGCTTCTATCCGCGCCCAAGAACTTATACTCTGAGCCTCGGACTGACGTTTTAAGTGAAGAACGAAGAGTGAAGAGTGAAGAATGAAAAGTGAAAAGTTAAAAGGGAAAAGAGAAAAATCCGAATGCTTTGAAGATAAAAGGGGAACTCTATAATCCTAATGCTTTAAACAAATACTAAAAATAAAACTATAATGAAACTAAAGAATATATTATATGGTGTGATGATGGGAACAGCGGCGCTGACACTTAACACCGCCTGCACCGACGACCTAAACCAGTTTCCACACAACGAAACCACCTCTGAGCAGGTGTACACCAACATACAGAACTATGAGTCTGTGCTTGGCAAGATATATGCTTCGATGACGGCAACCGGTCAGGAAAGCTCCGGCACCGACTTCTCTTCAAGCCATGGCGAGAACTACATGCGTATGTTCATTAACCTCCAGGAGGGCCCGACAGACGAAATGGCGTACACGTGGCTTACCGGTGATGACATGACCAACATATCCTTTATGAAGTGGGATGCCAACGATACATGGGTGAGCGATATGTACTATCGCATCTACTACAACATAACGCTGTGCAACGAGTTCCTTCGCAACTGCTCCGACTCTAAGCTTTCGTCGTTCTCTGAGATCGACCAGACCAAGCTGCGCCGTTATAAGGCTGAGGCAAGATTCATGCGTGCTCTGTTCTACTATCACGCTCTCGACCTCTACCGCAACATCCCATTCGTGACCGAAAGCGACCCTATCGGCACGTATGTTCCGCCTTGTTATACTCCTCAACAGACATTCGAGTATATAGAGTCTGAACTGAAAGGATGTGTTGAAAATATGGCTTCAAAGGACGATTGTCCTTACGGTGAAGCCTCAAAGGGCGCTGCCTACACTTTGCTTGCAAAACTTTACCTGAATGCCGAGACCTATACCGGCACTGCCAAGTACTCTGAATGCATCGATGCTTGCAAACAGGCGATTGCCCAGGGCTACTCGCTCAACGGCGATTATGCACAGCTCTTCAATGCCGACAACGACAAACGCACCAACGAAATAATCTTCGCTCTGCCGCAAGACCCCGACCATTTGATGACTTACGGATCGACAACGTATCTCATCTGCGGCTCGGCAAGCAGCACATCCAACTCGCAGAACGCTGCCGATCTGGGCGTTGCTTCGCCTTGGGGCAACTTCCGTTCACGCGGAAACCTTACTGCCAAGTTTGCTGATGGCGCCAAAGACCATCGCTATATGTTCTTCACCGACAAGCAGAATCAGTACATCTCTGACTTCACCAACCAGCAGGACGGCTATCTTTTCACTAAGTGGAGCAACCTGAAGGACAACGGCGAGATTGCATCCAACACCGCTTCGTATGGTGCAGCGACCGATTTTCCGCTCTTCCGATTGGCTGATGTGTACCTCATGTATGCCGAAGCTGTAGTGCGTGGAGGCAACGGTGGCAGCCGTGAGCAGGCCGTTCAGTACATCAACGATCTTCGTAAACGTGCCTATGGCGACGAAAGTGGCAACATCAAGGAGAGCCAGCTCACCAAGGAGTTCATCATCGACGAGCGTGCACGCGAACTTTACATGGAAGGCTATCGTCGCACTGACCTCATCCGTTTCGGCCAGTTCACCACCGCTTCTTATATATGGGAGTGGAAAGGCGGTACAAAAGACGGCATGGCTGTAGACAACAAGTACAACTATTATCCGATTCCGTCGACCGACCTAACGGCTAATCCTAACTTGAAGAACGAAAAGTATTAAACAAAGAAAAAGCCCTACCCCTGCCCCTCCCCAGTAGGGAGGGGAGTGGGGCTTTCATTAAAATAAAATCATTATGAACAAGATATTCAATCAATTATTTCTGTATCTTTGTGTTGCCTTGTTCTTTGCAAGCTGCAACAACGACGGAGACACAGTCTATGTTGACGGAATGGCACCTTCAGAACTTATAGCCACATCGTCAGACGTAAAACTCGACATAAGCCAGCGTGCCAAGGTAGTGCTGCAACTTGCATGGAAAAACCCGACATTGCTGTCAAGCGACGCCAACAATCCGGTCACCGGCGACCTGCTGAAGACATACATTGAAGCTTCAACTTCTGAAAACTTCGCTAACGCAACGTCTACTGCTGTCACCTCACTTACAAAAGCTTACACCGGAACCGAACTCAACACACTCGCCAAGAGCCTTGGCATCAACGTCAACACAGCCGGTCAGCTCTACTTCCGCATAAAGTCATTGCTGGGAGAGAATATGGAGCCGCAATATAGCAATGTGTGTTCAGTTACCGTTACACCTTATTATGTTGACATGACCAAGCTCGCAGTGCTCGCAACCAACAAGGTTGACACCATAGCTTATCTGCATTCGCCTGAAGCAGACGGCGTGTACACCGGCTACATGAACGCTACTCCGTGGCTCAACTGCTATTTCTACGAATACTCAGGCGACACCTGGGGCAACTACGCGGTTGACGGTCATGCCTTCGAAATATCAAATGCGAGCGATGCATGGAACTGTTGGTTTGCTGATGGTAGCGGAGCCTGGTTTGTAAAGGTTGACACCAAGCAAATGGAATGGACCGCTACCCTACTCTCACAGATTCGTGCCAACGGCAACGACATGACCTATTACAGCAAGCGTCAGCAATGGGGATATTACATAACGACTACCGCCGACAACGAGAAGGTTACGATTGATGCCGATGCAAAGGAGTATAACAAGACGACACGAACCGACTATGCCGACGAAAAGACTCTTCACTTCGACGCAAACGACGGAAAGCTCTCGCAGGCTTCGGCTTCTACGGGCATCAACATAGCCAAGGCGGGCACTTATACGATAATCGTTGCTGCCGACGGCAAGGGTTATCTCACCTATTCGGTGGTTGAAGGCAAGGTTGACTTTACCGCAACGGACGAGCCGCAGGTTAAATATCCTGCCGAACTCTACATGGTTAAAAAGGATGACGTATCCGTTGAGCTTGCCCGACTCGCCAAGACTGGCGAGACGACATATAGCGGTACATACACACTTACAACCAAGTGGGAGGAATTCAAGATTGTCGACCGCGAGAATTCTGTAGTATATGGCTCTGATCCGAGCGACCAATTCACACTCTCTTCAGATGCCGGAGCATGGAACATATGGTTTGACGATGGTGTCGAAGCAGGCAAGACAGTGACCGTAACGGTCGACCTGAAGACTATGAAATGGGGCCGCACCATAATGGAATAGGAACTTCTACAAACCGATAGTTCCGACAATAAAACCTCCTTGATTTATGAATACGTTATCATCTGCCAATGAACACGTTATCGTTGACCAATGAATACGTTATCGTAGGCTTATGAATACGTTATCGTTTTTCATCAATCAAAGGACAAAACAAAAAGAAACAAAACGACAAACAAACAAAACGCTCTACCCTTCACTCCCTCCCTACTGGGGAGGAGTGGAACGGAGCCTTTACATTATATTATATACAATGAAAAAATCATTCCTTAAACCGCTTCTACTCGCTGCCTTGGCGTTCGTCACGTTATCTTCGTGCAGCGACGACCACGATACAATTCCGCAGAAAGAACCGACCTATGACATGACCGGTTTTGCAAAGGGTGCCGACGTGAGCTGGCTCACACAGATGCAGGCTTCAGGCAAAAAGTTCTACAACAGCAACGGTACCGAGCAGGACTGCATGTCGCTCTTGCGCGACCTTGGTGTCAATTCCATACGTCTTCGTGTATGGGTTGATCCCGCAGACGGATGGTGCAACAAGAAGGATCTGCTCACTAAGGCATGGCATGCGAAGAATCTTGGCGAGCGAATAATGGTAGATTTCCACTATTCTGACTCATGGGCCGACCCTGGCAAGCAGAACATCCCTGCTGCATGGAACGACTTCAAGGACGACCTCGACAAGATGAAGGCTGCCGTAGCAGAACATACAACCGACGTACTGAAGTATCTTAAGGACAACGGCATTGATGTCGAGTGGATACAGATAGGCAACGAGACTCGTACGGGAATGCTTTGGCCGCTCGGTCTTGCAAGCGACGACAACTTCAGCAATTACGCTGCGCTCAACAATGCGGGCTATGACGCTGCCAAGGCGGTTTATCCCAATGCCCAATGCATCATACACATTGACAAGGGCAACGACCTTGGCGGATTCACATGGATGTTTGACGGACTGAAAGCAGCCGGTGCAAAATGGGACGTTATCGGAATGTCGCTCTATCCCGAAGACAACAACTGGCAGAAGTTGACCGACGACTGCCTCAACAACATCTCTACTCTCGCCACACTTTACAATAAGAAGGTGATGATATGCGAGATTGGCATGCCATGGGACTCGGAAAATGCCGCTGCAATGATGCAGAAGATGGTGGACGGATGCAAGGCCAAGGCTGAATGTCTGGGCATTTTCTACTGGGAACCGGAATGTTACGGAGGATGGAACGACTACAACAAGGGAGCGTTCGACTCTAACGGCAAGCCGACCGATGCTCTGGATGCTTTCAAGAATTGATAGTTGAGAATTATTATTAAACTCAATATATAATCTACATTTAATATATAATCAATGAATCGTTTATATACATTAATATATAATATACCTAACAGCATACCTCTCCCCTCCCTGCGGGGGAGGGGCAGGGTGTGGGGCTTCTGTGGCTTCTGCGCCCTTTCTCTCGCTGCATCACTCACAGCCTCTGCCCAACGCAGCACAATCAGCCTGAAGCAATGGCAGTTCTCGCGCGACAGCATCAACTACTCTCCCGTCACTGTTCCGCACGACTGGGCGATAAACGGACCCTTCGACAAGAAGTGGGATCTTCAGTATGTTGCCATAGAGCAGAACGGCGAAAAGGAGAAGACGGAGAAGTCGGGACGCTCGGGCGCTCTGCCTTGGATTGGACGTGGATTCTATAAGACCACAGTCAACTTGAAGCGACTGCCCAAGACGGCTGTTCTGGAGTTTGACGGAGCCATGGCAGACCCTCATGTGTATATTAATGGTAAGCTTGCGGGCCACTGGGCTTACGGATATAACGCCTTCCGTGTTGATGCTGCGCCATACTTGAAGAAAGGAAAGAACGAGATTAGCGTGAGCCTCAACAACCGCGAGGAGAGTTCGCGATGGTATCCGGGTGGCGGATTGTATCGTCCCGTACAACTCGTGATGAATGTCGATGCAGCAACAATCAATCCTTGGGGTTGCTATTTCCGCACAGAGTCGATAAACAAAGGCAAGGCTGAGGTGAGCATCTGCACCAATATAAATAATGTAGACAAGACTCTCTCGATAGAAAACCAACTCGTCGATGCCACGGGCAAGGTTGTGGTGCAGTTCAAATACGGCGACTTCGACGCCCATGGCAATGTTGTGAAGACGCTGACTGTGGACAATGCGCAGCTATGGTCGCCCGAATCACCTTATTTATATAAGCTCGTCACACGTCTCTACCGCAACAACAAGCTTATAGACCAGACCCAGCAGAAGGTCGGCATACGCACGGTACGTGTAGCGCAGTATGACGGTTTCCAGCTGAATGGAGTTTCGCGCAAGATAAAGGGAGTGTGTCTGCACCATGACCTGGGTCCGATAGGTGCCGCAGTAAACAAGGCTGCGCTTATCCGACAGATACGCACAATGAAGGATATGGGTTGCGACGCCATACGCACGGCTCACAATATGCCGTCGACATGGCAGATGGAGATATGCGACTCGATGGGTATGATGGTGATGGCTGAGAGCTTCGACATGTGGATTTATCCTAAATGCAAGAACGGCTACACCCTCAACTTCAAGCAGTGGGCTGACCGCGACATGGAAAACCTTGTGCTCAACCACCGCAACCATCCTTCAATCGTGATGTGGAGCATAGGCAATGAGATACCCGAACAATGGAGTGAGGAGGGCCGTAACTTCTCCGAGCATCTGCAGGACATCTGCCATAAGCTCGACCCCACGCGTCCCGTAACGCAGGGAATGGACCAGGCTGAGGCTGCGCTCAATTCGGGCTTTGCCCAAGTGATGGACGTTCCGGGCTTCAACTATCGTGTACACAAGTACGACAAGAACATACGTCAGCTGCCTAAGGGATTTCTCCTTGGCTCTGAGACAGCCTCAACAGTCAGCTCGCGCGGCGTATATAAGTTCCCCGTCGAGCCTTCCGACTCAAAGAAATATGCCGACGGACAGTGCTCGTCGTACGATGTTGAGTATTGTCCGTGGAGTAATCTGCCCGACGACGACTGGCAGATGCAGGACGACCGCGACTATGTGATAGGCGAATTTGTATGGACCGGCTACGACTATCTGGGCGAACCGTCGCCCTACGACGAGTATTGGCCGTCGCGTTCGAGCTACTTCGGCATCTGCGACCTTGCGGGTCTGCCCAAGGACCGTTACTGGTTGTATCGCTCACACTGGCGCAAGGACGACGCTACGCTGCACGTTCTGCCGCACTGGACATTCCCCGGACGCGAGGGCGAGACCACTCCCGTCTACTGCTACACGTCGTATCCGATGGCAGAACTATTCGTCAACGGCAAGAGTCAGGGCAGAATTGCAAAGAATCCCGGCTCACGTCTGGACCGCTACCGCCTGCGTTGGAACAACGTGAAGTATGAGCCGGGCGAGATACGCGTTGTGGCTTACGACTACGACGGCTCGCCTAAGGCAGAAAAGACAATACGCACGGCGGGCGCTCCGGCACGTATCGTGCTGAAAGCCGACCGCAGCAGCATCTCGTCGAAGGGCGAAGACCTCGCGTTTGTAACCGTGTCGGTAGTAGACAAGGATGGCAATGCGTGTGCCACGGCAACCAACAAGATGAAATTCCATGTGACGGGCGCTGCCAAATTCCGCGCAGCCTGCAACGGCGACGCCACCTCGCTCGTGCCATTCAATTCTACAGAGATGCCGCTGTTCAGCGGTGAGCTGGTAGTGGTTGTGGAAGGAACGAAGCACGGCACGGCAACACTCAGCGTCTCAACCGAAGGTTTGCCCATGGCAACGCTGCCCATAATGGTGGAATAAATAAAAGTGTTGCATATACGATTTACCGACCTCTGCTTCCTTCAGATTCCACCTCGCGAAGGACACCCTTGCCTTTGACTATGCAATTCCCGCTATTAGGGCTTGCTCGGGACTTTCATCCCGTTAGACAATGCTCATGCCGAGCGTACTAAAAAAGTAGCGGAGGTTCACTTCACAGTGACCTCCGCTACTTTTTCATTTCTATATATTATAATTCCAACAAAAACCCTTAGCGATTATTTGTAGTTCTTGTTCTGCTTGTACAGTCCCGGTATATAATACAATTGGTTGTATGGTATCGGGTAGAACTCGTTCTTGCCAGCCGTGTAGTGGGCATCCTTCAGATATGTGGCGTATGTCTGTCCGTCGTACACATCGTTCTGTTCCTTGGCAAAGTAGGCGTTGAGTGTCTTGGAAGCAATGCCCCAACGGCGCAGATCGAAGTAGCGTCCGTTCTCCATAGCGAGTTCCAATCGGCGCTCCCAGCGCAGACACTTACGTGCAGTCTCCTTGTTCTGGAAGTAAGACTCGGGGTAGAGTGCTATGTCACACTGGTTCGCAGCGTATGCGATGTGCTTGTCTACCGAGTTCTTTGCACGTTGGCGGATGTCGTTGATGATAGAGCGAGCCTCGGCGAGGTTGTCAGTTTCGATGAGAGCCTCAGCACGCATGAGCATCACGTCGGTGTAGCGGAACACGTAGTCGTTCATGTCGAAAGCCTGCCATGATCCGTTGTAGGTCTCGCCCTTAGAGCGCTGTGGCACTTCCTTCATCGAGCAGTAGTAGCCGTAAGTGTTAGGTGTGCGGCTGTTTGCCTTTGTCAGCGTATATTCAGGTTCATACTTGTATGGGAAGGTAGGCATTCCGACGGTGTGGAAGAGGCGCGGATCCCACTTCTGGGCGTTCGGTTCGCCGTTTATAGGATATGCGATGGACGTGTTGTAGTCGTCGAACTCGGGCAGACCGTTCTTTGTCTTGAATGCGTTAACGAGATCCTGCGACGGCTTGTGGAAATCCCATCCGCACGACCACATGCCCCATACTCCATTGAGCACATTGCTCCAGTTGGCACGACCGAATGTTGTGTTGTCGTTCTTGTAGTCGGAAGTCTGCACAGCGAAGATGCTTTCCTTGCTGTTCTTCTCTTCGGGGAGGAAGATATCGCCATAGTCTTCAAGATAACCGTAATCGGGTGAGTTCTTCACAACATCGGTATATTCCACCACCTTCTGCATATATTCTCTGTTGATATGGTCGTAGCCGTTGGTGGCTTCATAACCGTCACCGTATGCAAGGGTGAGATAGCACTTGGCGAGATACGATGCAGCAGCGATTTTGTTGGCGCGGTTCTTGTCTTTCTGTACTTCTGGCAGCACGTCGTAAGCCTCCTTGAAGTCGGCTATAATCTTATCGAACAGCTGCTCGTATGTAAACTCGTCGTTGCGAGTCTGCTCCTGAAGTTTGTTCTTAGTGACGTTCTCGTCAATCCAAGGCACCTGACGGAACATGGTGATGAGCTTGAAGTAGAAGTGAGCACGGAGGAATTTCACTTCAGCTTTACGCTGCTTGCATGTCTCTTCGCCCAGTTTGGTGTTGCCATACTGCTCAAGCGAGAGCAACGCACGGTTGCAACGGCTCACAGCACAATAAAGGCGATACCAGAGTTCGTCAAATTCGCCAGACGTAGAGGTCATTGTCGACCATATCTCCATTGGATGATAGCCAGTGTCGGTGGTTCCCGAACCGCCCTTCAAGCAATCGTCTGACGACAAGTCGCCATAAGGCCAGAGGTTGAACGGATACGAATACCAGCAGTCGCCGAGCATGGCGTAAGCCGAAGTAACCATTTCATCGGGGCGGCTGAAAGCCTTTTCTTCGTCAATGACACCCTTCGGTGACTCATCGAGGAAGTCGCTGCATGATGTTGCTGTGGTAAGTGTCAGCATCGCTGCGAATATGTATTTATATAGATTTTTCATTGTTTGGATTCTTTAAATTGTTTGGATTACCTTGTTATATACACCAATTATATATATGTCTCCAACTTATATTAGAAGCTGACCTGCAGTCCGAACGACACTGACGAAGAGTGAGGATAAGCCCAGTTGGGGTTCTCGGGGTCGGAGATGGTGAAGCTGTTGCTCTTTAATGTGAATAGATTCTGACCTGAAACATATACACGAGCCGATGTCATGTGCAGTTTCTTCAAGAGCGAGTCAGCGAAGTTGTAGCCAATCTGAAGCGTGCGCAGCTTCATCCAGCTGCCATGCTCTACGAAGTATGACGATGCACGTCCCTCGTCGCCAGTATTGTTTGTGGTAAGGGCAGGGATAGAAGACGATGTATTGTCCTTGGTCCATGCTCCAAGCATGCGGTTGCCCTTGTTGCTTCCAGCATCTGTGATGCTCCAGAAGTCGGTTTGGAATTTCTGGTTGTTATACACATCCACACCACATACACCCTGGAAGAACATCGAGAGGTCGAAGTTCTTGTAGCCAAGCTGTACGTTCAGACCCCAGTTGAAGTCGGGTACCGGATTGAAAATCCAAGTCTGGTCGTTGGCATCGATAGTGCCACTGTCGTCGAGGTCGGCATATTTCAGTCCGCCTACACGTGCGTTGGGCTGGCCTGAAGCCTTCACTTCGTCCTCGTTCTGATAGAGTCCTTCAACAACATAACCCACGATAGAGCCGTAAGGCTGCTTTGACTGCACGAGGTTCTCCTTCATTGTGTGTGCATACGAGCCAGTGGTAGTAGATGGCAGATATGTCACTTTGTTGCGGAAGAAGTCGATGTTGGCAGATACGTCGTAGCGCAAACCGTACTTAGTAGTATGACGATAGCCCACATTGGCCTCCATACCTATGTTGCGGAGCGACGGACCGTTTGACCAACTTGCTCCGCCTTCACCCATTGCACCAAGGTAAGCCGGCGAGATGAGCATGTCCTTTACATCTTTAATATAAGCATCGACAGTTCCATAGAGTTCCTGATTGAACATTGAGAAGTCGGCACCAACGTTATACTGTATTGTTGTCTCCCATTTCAGATTATCGTTGGCTGTCTGTGTGGCGCGGAATCCAGAAGGGAAGATGCCTGTACCTTGACGGAAGATGTCGTAAGCGGTAGACGTTACGCGGTCTGCTCCGTAGTCGGCAACATACAATCCGTAGCGGGCAGTGTTCGAAATCTCCTGATTACCGGTCTTACCCCACGATGCACGAATCTTAAGATCGTCAATCCAAGATGACTTCAGGTTCTTCGAAAGACGATAGCCGAGTGTGGCAGCGGGGAAGTTGCCATAACGGTTGTTCTTGCCAAAACGTGAGCTGCCGTCGCGACGTATAGTGAATGATGCGAGAACGAGGTCTTGCCAGTTGTAGTCGACCTTTCCGAAGAATGATGCCAATGTGTATCCAGAACCAATACCTGTTGCTCTCTCAATACCTGTTGCAGCGTCGGGCCACATATAGTCCTTGTCCTCTATTACGAAGGTCTGGGCGTAGGCTCCCACATCCTCAACAGTCTGCTTGTGAAGCTCCATACCAGCGAGCACCGTAAAGTCGTGGTCGCGTGCTATCTTGAAGTTGTAGTTGGCAGTGTTACTCCATGTCCAGCGAACGTCGTCGTGGGCAGAGAGTGTCGTGCTCGGAATATCGTTGTTTACGATATCCGACTTGAATGTATGGTTCATTGAGTGAATGAACGAGTGATAATAGTCGAGACCGAAGTTAGAACGGAGCACAAGACCCTTCAATGGCTTGACATCAACATAAGCATTGCCGAACACACGCCATATCTTCAGGGCGTTGTCGCGATTCATATACATCTCGCGCAGAGGGTTCTGACGGTCGCTCATGCCACCCACTGGTCCGCCAAATGTAGTGCCGTCTTCCTCATATACGGGAACGGTTGGCGACATCTTCAGCGCGTTCTCCATTGGTGCGCAGTCTACTTGCTTTGAATAAGTGACTGTAGCATTCTCGCCTACACTTACAATCTTGTTGACATTGTAAGTAGAGTTGAATCGGGCTGAGAAGTTCTCAAAGTTAGAATACTTCAATATACCGTTGTTCTTCTTGTATCCTGCCGAGAAAAGACCAGTAAACTTGTCGGTGGCACCCGACAGAGAGAGGTCGTAGCTCTGCATGAAACCGGTGCGTGAAATCTCGTCAAGCCAGTCGGTATCGGACAGTCTCATCGTCTTCTTGGCATTGATGTAGCCATCGTATGCACCATTGACGGTATATGAATTGTAGTTGCCTGTAGACGGGTCGTATGCCTTTATGGTGCGTCCGGTAGTGGCGTTGAGGTCCAGACCATAGTTGCGGGCATAGGCAACGGGGTCGATGCCGTCGTTGAGTGCAGCCTGAGCCATTGCTGTAGCATACTCAGATGTGTTGCAGAGTTTCATCATCGACTGCGAATTGTAGAACTGTGCCGTGAGATTTGTTGAGAAATCGACATTCAGCTTGCTTCCCTTCTTGCCACGTTTTGTGGTGATGATGATTACGCCATTGGCTGCACGCGAACCATATATAGATGCCGAAGCAGCATCCTTGAGCACCTGCATACTTTCAATATCGTTCATGTTGAGCGAATTAAGGGCCGTTGTTGTAGGCACACCGTCAATAACGAAGAGTGGATCTTGTGATGAGTTGAACGAACCGATACCACGTATGCGTACCGTACCCGTGCCGATAGGCGAACCGTCGGTGGTGATAGTCATGCCTGGAACTTTTCCTTGCAGCGAACGCATAGGGTCAGTATCGGCTGATGACTTAAGGTCTTTGGTGCTTACTACCGACACCGAGCCAGTCAAGTCGGCCTTACGCTGCACCTGATAACCAGTCACTACTACCTCGCCCAATACCTCAGAGTTGTCTTGAAGTACAATTTTGAGGTTTTCGCCAGCCTTCACTTCCTGGTCCTTACATCCTATATAAGAGATGATAAGGGTTTCGCCGGGTTTTACATTGAGTTTGAAGTTACCGTCAATGTCGGTAACAGTGCCCATGTTTGAGGATCCCTTAACTTTCACTGATGCACCAATAATAGGTTCACCCGTATTGTCAGTCACCGTTCCGCCAATGCCGTTGGTCTGAGCGTACATGCCAGATCCGGCAAGCATGAGCATACTTACTAAAGCTACTTTTGCTTTTTTCATAAGATATACGTTTTTGTTTTTGGTTTAAGTTTGCGTCTTATAACGGTTGCAAAGTTATAGGATAAAAAATAAGTGACATTTCATGAATCGTTCACAAAATATAACTCATGTTACATGCAACAATCGTTGACTGGATAGTCAAAAATGTTGAGTTTTTTGTTCTGTTGTGCCAATTATTTTATTAGTTATGCAAACTAAACCTTCATTTCCTCTCTTATATCTGTAGGATATTTGTCATATTGTTTTTTAAAACATGACGAAAAATAGCCTGGAGTGGCAAATCCTACTTCGTTGGCAATTTCGGATACAGTCTTGTCAGTGGTTTTGAGCAGTTGCATGGCTCGTTTGAGTCGTGTCTCGCGCAGTATTTCAACGGGAGTCATGCCCATAAGGGCTTTCACCTTGCGGTATAGCTGCACGCGCGACAGTCCCACTTCGTCGCCGAGGTCTTCAATCTTGAGATTGGTGTTCGACATATGCTTCTCCATTGCCTTGAGGAATGTATCGAGGAATCGTCGGTCGGGCGAAGTGGATGTTGGCTGTTGAGTGTTGAGCGTCGAATGTTGATTTGCGGTTGGCAGCGCTGATGACAAATTCTGAGTCTTGAACAGTTGGCGAAGCTTCTGGCGATTGGCAAGAAGCGATGCTATGTTTGCAACAAGCAGGTCGGCACTGAACGGCTTGGTCATATACATGTCGGCACCGGTCTGCATAC
This sequence comes from uncultured Prevotella sp., assembly GCA_905193385.1. Lineage (GTDB taxonomy): Bacteria > Bacteroidota > Bacteroidia > Bacteroidales > Bacteroidaceae > Prevotella. Next base: position 63,428 of record CAJJOL010000007.1, read on the forward strand.
CCTCAATATACTGCTGTTCGCTGCTGCGGGCAGTGAGCAACAGCACCGGAATATGGCTTGTAGCCTCATGTTGCTTGAGTCGTGAGCAGAAAGTAAGTCCGTCCATTACTGGCATCATCACATCCGACACCACAATGTCGGGCACGCTCTCCACGGCAAGTTTCAGTCCGCTCTGGCCGTCGGCTGCCTCTATCACATAATAGCGGTCGAGCAAGAGTGTGCGCAGATAGGCACGCATGTCGGCATTGTCGTCAACGATAAGTACGGTGGCGAGTTCGTCGGCATTGTCGTTAATCAGAGTGTCGTGACGACTCTCCTGCACCGACTTTTGGCTTGCAATGAGTTGCTCGTCGGTAGTAGCGGTGGAGTCATCGATGGTGGCGCGATTCTCCCGACGGAACAGCAATACGTCACCAACAAGGCGTTGCAGTTGCTCCACGTTGCGCTTAATGATGTCAATGAGTTGCTGCGAATCACCATTGCCAGCAGCCAGTTGGTTGACGGGACCAGCTATAAGCGTAAGCGGAGTGCGCAACTGATGTGACGCATTGGTGAAGAATCGTGTCTGTTCGTCGTTCAGTTCACGCATGCGGCGGTTGGCACGTCGTGTGGCACGCACGGCACGCCATGTGGTGAAAACAGCCACAGCCAATAGCAAGATGACGAGCATTGACACAATGAGCAAAGCACGTTGTATGTGATAGAAGCCCAGATAAGTCTCAAGTTTAGACTGTATCGTAGCAAGATATTGGTTTTGCTTCATTAGCGAGTTGCTACTCAGCGAAATGTCGGCTACATTTTGCGGTGTTATAACAAAGCTCTTCAGTTTGTTAACACGTTCAAATGGTTTGCCCTCAAGAATGCGCACGGCAAGAGCTATCACCTCCTCGCCATGGGTAGGGTAGATATATGAAGCTGCGAGCTGTCCGTTTTGAATAGCGTCTATGCCTTCACCAGGTAGCCCGTCAATACCAAGAAAACGGATGTCGTGCTCCTTGTGAAATTCTTTGGCTGCCTCATAAGCACCAAAAACAACAAAATCACTGTGGCAGAATACAACATCTACATTTTTGCCATCCTTCAACCATCGTTGCATTATACGTTTACAGTCTTCGTATGACCATTGACCTGGCACATGATGATACTCAATGGATGGATATTGTTTCATTGTTTCGCTAAAACCAGAATGTCGTTGTACAGCTGGGGACATATCTGATGGTCCACTCATTTCCAATACAATTGGTCGTCGACCTTCCGCCTTCACGCTGTCACGACACAGCATTGCTGCATATTCCGCCATCTTGCGTCCAGCCTCAACATTGTCGCCACCTATATAAGCGGTATAGTCGTTCATGGCTGTGATACGGTCGTAGAAGACAATGGGGATGTTTTTGTCGTGGGCACGTTGCAGACTCTTGTTTAGGGCATGATAGTCATTAGGCGAAACCACGAGCAGGTCTACCCCCTCGTCTACAAGACTGTCTATCTGCCGGCATTGGCGTTCGTTGCTATTGTCGGCATTCTTTATAATCACCTTAACATCGGTGTCATAGAGATGTTGTGCCGATAGCATCTCAATGTTGGCTTTATCGCGCCAGCGTCCACCCACACACTGCGACACACCTATTTTATATTTATAATTGATAGTGCAGCTGGTGGCGAGTGTTAGCGTTGCTAACAGTATTAATAATGTATGATAAGTTTTGGGTTTCATAAAAAGATTGGTTTATTGGGTTTCCAATAGCAAAATTAAATAATTTATCGATAACAAGCAACCAACAGATTTGACATTTGATGCAAGATTTGTTTCATCGGCGAAATCTTACAAGTTTTGGAAACATAAGTCATATACCAATTACAATATAAAATGTAATTTTGCGAAAGAAACCAAACACCTACAGTTCAAACTTTTTGGATAATTTAAAAACCTATATTAATATGAACAAGAATTTATTCAGCCGTACTGCGGCAACATCGTTTGTATTGGGGCTTGCAATGGCTGCCTCGGCACAACAGGCTAATTTCCTTAGCAGCAACCACTGCATCTACCGTGTAGACAACTCACAGAAAGTGCTTCTCCTGCCGGTGCAGGAGAAGGCAGAGATGTGCAATGTCAAGGTGATTGACGGCAACAGTCAGGTCAAGGCATTCAACATCCGTCTCGCTTCCAACCACATCGACTATTATGTGCCGCTCTACATCAGCGAGTACAAGAACAGCAAGAACATCTCTCTCGACATTCATGTCAATGGCACCTATCGTAACGATGGTGGTGTTTCGAGCTTCACATGCTGGAAGAACATGAAGTATGCCGACTCGTTCGACATGACCAACCGCGAGCAGTATCGTCCCGTATACCATCACACTCCGGCATACGGATGGATGAACGATCCTAACGGCATGTTCTACAAGGACGGCGTGTGGCATCTCTACTTCCAGTACAATCCCTATGGATCGCAGTGGGAAAACATGACATGGGGACACTCTACGTCGACCGACCTCATGCACTGGGAGTTTCAGGGTAAGGCAGTTGAGCCTGACGCATGGGGTACGATATTCTCAGGTTCGGCTGTAGTAGACCATAACAACACTGCCGGATTTGGCGATAGTACAGTTGTTGCTATGTACACAACGGCAGGCGAGAACCAGACCCAGAGCCTCGCCTACAGCACCGACAACGGCAAAACGTTCATAAAATACGAAGGCAACCCCGTAATCACAAGCAATACTCCCGACTTCCGCGACCCGCACATGTTCTGGAACGAGGACATCAAGAAGTGGAACATGATTCTCGCCGAAGGTCAGCACATGAACATCTATTCGTCAGACGACCTCAAGGCGTGGACACTCGAAAGCCAGTTTGGCGCCGAATATGGCAATCATGGCGGTGTATGGGAATGTCCCGACCTTATGAAGTTGCGTGTACGCGGCACTGACAAGTACAAGTGGATGCTCATTTGCAATATCAACCCTGGCGGTCCGTTCGGTGGTTCAGCCACACAGTACTTCGTAGGCGACTTCGACGGTAAGAAATTCACATGCGAGACAGCACCCGAGGTGACACGATGGATGGACTACGGCAAAGACCACTATGCCACAGTAACCTTCGACAACGCTCCCAACGGACGCCACGTGGCGATAGCATGGATGAGCAACTGGCAGTATGCCAACCAGGTACCAACCAAGCAGTATCGCTCGGGCAACTCAATTCCGCGCGACCTCGACCTCTACGAATACGAAGGCAATACATATTGCGGCGTAACTCCGTCGCCTGAGCTTACAGCTGCACGTCCGAAGAAGCCTACAAAGACACTGACGGAGTCGTGCGAAGTGGTAGTTACACTCAAGGGTAGTGCCACCATCACACTCTACAACGAAAAGGGCGAGCAGGTGGTTATGACTTACGACGACAAGATTCGCACATTCACAATGGACCGCACCAAGAGCGGACTCAAGGACTTCAGCGACGACTTCGCTGCCGTCACAACAGCACCCGTACATGGCAAGATGACTCACCTGCGACTCTTCATCGACAAGAGCAGCATTGAGGCATTCGATGCCGAGGGCCGCATGGCTATGACCAACCTCGTATTCCCCACCAAGCCTTACAACAAGATAGTCATCAAGGGCAAGGGCAAATATGCGGTGTATAATCTGAAGTAATGTTACAATCATTGCAGATATGTTGTATGATACATTTTTGCAATCCTATGAAACATTATTTGTACCATCTCTGCTGCATAAAAAATAACTTTGCAGCAGAGATTTTAAAAAAATCAGCTAATAACTAAAAATTTTATATCCAAAATGAGCAACTCAAACTCAAGCAAACTTACGCTCATCCCGGTAATGATAGCATTCTTCACAATGGGATTTGTCGACCTCGTCGGCGCAGTATCAAACAATATGCAGGAAGACTTCGGACTGTCTGATTCGGCAGCCAACTTCTTTCCCTCGCTCGTATTCTTCTGGTTCCTTATCTTCTCAGTGCCCACGGGCATGCTGATGAACAAGATCGGACGCAAGAAGACTGTTCTCCTCTCTATAATAATCACCACCCTGGCAGTGTTCCTGCCCCTCTTCGACAGCTTCATGCCTACCAAGGAGAGCCAGCTCTGGCTGATGTACATCTCGTTCTCGCTCCTCGGCATAGGCAATGCAATCATGCAGACATCAATCAACCCGCTGGTGACGATGCTCGTCAAGGGCCATCTGGCTTCGACACTCACCTTCGGACAGTTTGTCAAGGCCATCGCCTCGTTCATAGCTCCGCTCATCGCAGCATGGGGCGCCACCACTACAGCTCCCATCTTCGGACTCAGCTGGCGCATTCTGTTCCTCCTCTTCTTCGTAGTGGGTATGATTGCCACACTGTGGCTCGGCATGACCAGCATTGAGGAAGAGCCTATTGAGGGCAAGGCTTCAGGCTTCGTTGACTGCCTGAAGATGCTCGGTTCGCCCATCATCCTGCTCTCGTTCATCGGCATCATGTGCCATGTGGGCATCGACGTAGGCACCAACGCCGTGGCTCCTAAGATTCTTCTGGAACGTCTTGGTGGCGCTGGCGACACACTCAGCCAGTTTGAATACGCCACATCCGTATACTTCGCATTCCGTACACTCGGCTGTTTCACCGGTTCGATACTTATGCGCAAGCTCAACATCCGCACCTTCTTCACTATCATCGTGCTTATGATGGCGCTCTCGATGGTAGGCTTCGTATTCGGAACAGAGAAGTGGGAGCTTTGGGCTGCCATCGCTCTTGTAGGCTACGGCAACTCTAACGTCTTCTCAATCGTGTTCTCGCAGGCTATGCTTTCAGCACCCGAGAAGAAGAACGAGGTTTCGGGACTGATGATCATGGGCCTCTTCGGTGGCACAGTATTCCCGCTCTTCATGGGATTTGCAAGCGATGCTGCCAAGGCTGCCGGAGCACAGTATCCGCAGATTTGGGCGGCTGTAGTAATGGCAGTAGGCGTTTTTTATTTGCTTAGTTATATTCCTAAGGTTAAGCAGTAAGCCCCAAAAGCCCCACCCCCTGCCCCTCCCCCGTAGGGAGGGGAGTAAAATGACTTGAAGATTGAGAAGCGGGATTAGGACTTGGCAAGTTTTTCAAGAGGGCTTAAAAAGGCCTAGTAAGGCTTAAAGAGGCTCAATAAGGCCACAGCAGTAATGCTGCATGATTTTAATTTACTAAATACATTAATATAAAACAACCAAAAACCGACACCCATCGTAGCACATCACTACCCTCCATAGACGGAGAGGTTGTAGATAGTGCTTGGGCTATTATTATGAATACAAAATACGTAGTAGGTCTTGGTGAGGCACTCTGGGATGTGCTTCCTGAGGGAAAGAAACTTGGTGGTGCTCCTGCAAACTTCGCATTCCACGCAGGACAGTTCGGACTCAACTCCATCGCTGTGAGTGCTCTTGGCGAGGACAAGCTTGCAGAGGAGACCATCCAGCAGCTTGAGGAGAAGAAGTTGCAGTATTGCATGCCACGCGTGCCCTATCCAACTGGCACTGTTCAGGTGACACTTGACGATGAGGGCATACCCACATATGATATTAAGGAGAACGTAGCATGGGACAACATCCCATTCACCGACGAAGTTAAGGCTATTGCCGAGAACGCACGTGCCGTATGCTGGGGTTCGTTGGCTCAGCGCAACGTAGTGAGCCGTGAGTCTATCTATAAGTTCCTCGACGCAACGCCTAAGGACTGCATGAAGATTTTCGACATCAATCTGCGCCAGAACTTCTATACCAAGGAGATTATCTGCGAGAGTATGAAGCGCTGCAACGTGCTTAAGATCAACGACGAGGAATTGGTTCTCATCGGCAGAATGTTCGGCTATCCGGGTCTCGACATCGAGAACAAGTGCTGGCTCATCCTCGGCAAGTACAACCTCGACATGCTCGTGCTCACCTGCGGCACCAACGGCAGCTATGTGTTCACACCGGGCACCATGTCGTTCCAGCCCACTCCGAAGGTTGAAGTGGCTGACACAGTAGGCGCAGGCGACTCGTTCACCGGCACATTCTGCGCTTCTATACTCGATGGTATGAGCGTTGCCGAGGCCCACAAGCGCGCCGTACACGTAAGCGCATACGTATGCACACAGAACGGTGCAATGCCCGTGTTGCCCGAAGATATTAAATAAAAAGCCCCACCCCCTGCCCCTCCCCCGTAGGGAGGGGAGTGGTATGTAGCGGAGGTTATGGCATTCTTGCCGTAGCCTCCGCTACTGCTGTATTTGCTTACTCAGGCTACGGCGAGGACGCCATAGCCTCCTACAGCTACGTTCTGCAATAAAGCGTAGTACAAAGTTACGTGTTACAGAGCAGTTAGACAATAAAGCGCAGAAGACAACGGTATCTACTCCCCTCCCTGTGGGGGAGGGGTCGGGAGTAGGGCTTTTTATTTTATTGCAAAAAAATAGCGGAAACAGAAATCACTTCTGCTCCCGCCACGTGTGTTTTTCCCGATTTTAAAAACTAACCATTTTGAACTAACTATACTAAAACAACAATCTTAAATGTCTAATCTATTTCCTTCGCTTGGAATGCTATTTACTAACCTAATTCTACTAAAACCTGAACTATATCTTTATTACCTATGACAGACTTTGAAAAAACATCCATTACCTATTATAGATCTGAAGCTTTACAGCTCATATATGTTTGTCTCCTTTTTACATTGCAAAGGTAGTAACAATCCAAGGTTTCGGCTTTAATTAATCGTTCCTACAGTTGAAGAATTGATACATGAAACAAAAATGCAACGAAAAATATACTTTTATATTCATTTTTCTGTATCTTTGCAAATAAAAGGACTCCTTTTACACTCAAAAAGGGCCCCTTTTACACTTCAAAAGGACTCCTTTTGCACCCGAAAAGGACTCCATTTGCAATGCAAAAGGACCCCTTTTGAAAGACTACAGCCAAAAAGCAGCCCGACTTCGACATAAACAACCACATAATCACACTATAAAGCTAACAACAAAAACCGTAATGAACCAAATGCTTCGTATGTTCTACAAATTTGTGCTCTTGCTCATGCTACCGTTGATAATGTCGTGTGGTGGCACGGGAAAGAAGCATTATGTCATAGCCGTATCACAATGTTCGGAAGACGTATGGCGAGAGAAACTCAACGAGGAATTGCGCATCGCTGCATTATATTATAATAATGTAGACCTGAGAATCAGGTCGGCATACGACGACGTGAAGCTACAGACCGAACAAATCAACAACTTTGTCGACGAGGGAGTGGACCTGCTCATCGTCGCTCCGGGCCAGGTGACAATATCACCTGCCATCGACCGGGCATACGAAAAAGGAATACCAGTGATAATATTCGACCGAAGGACACGCTCCGACAAATACACCGCATATATCGGCGCCGACAACAAGGAGATAGGCAGTTCGATGGCTGAGTATCTGGCGGGTGCGCTGACCAGTGGCGGACGCATTCTGGAACTCTGCGGACTCTCTACCTCCTCGCCCGCCATCGAGCGTCAACAGGGATTCGACAGCGTAGTGGCCACCCGGCCGGGACTGGAAATAGTGGCACGGACCCACTCCGACTGGACCGAGCAGGGCGCCTACCGAACCATGGACTCGCTGCTGTCAAAACCACATCCGCAGTTCGACTGCCTCTTCGCACACAACGACCGAATGGCTATGGGAGCCAGACGTGCCGCCGCCAAGCACGGACTCGACATCAACAGCATACAGTTCTGCGGCATCGACGCCATGCCACAAAAGGGAGGCGGAATGCGACTCGTCACCGACGGCACTCTATTCGCATCATACATATACCCCACACGAGGCGACGAGGTGATGCAACTCGCCATGAACATTCTGACAAAGAAGGACTACAAGCGCGAAAACCAGCTCTCGTCGGCACTCGTGACACGCGACAACGCACGAGTACTGCTCATGCAGAACGACGAAACGGCACGACAGCAAGACCACCTCACCACCCTGCGTTCGCGCGTAGACCAGGCTGCCAGCGATTTCAACACCCAACGAATATATCTGCTCATACTCATCGTGTTCGTAGTGCTGCTCATCATGGCATGCGCCTTCGCAATACGTGCATACGTGGCAAAAGCCCGCATCAACAGCCGTCTGCACGACTCTATGCGCAAGCAGAAGGCCATGACCGAGGAGATGGAGCGCATGACGCAGACACAGCTGCAATTCTTCACCAACGTCAGCCACGAGCTGCGCACACCGCTCACACTCATCGCCGGACCTGCCGACCAACTGCTTGAAGATCCTTCGGTGCGCGGACAGCACCGCTCGATGCTGCAGATGATTCAGCGCAACACGCGCATACTCATACAACTCGTGGGCGAGATTCTCGACTTCCGCAAGGTGCAGAACAACAAGGCTACGCTGCGACTCAACCGATTTGCCATCGACAAGGAACTGGCCACTTGGGCTGAAGACTTCCGAGCAGCGGCTGCACGACGCAAGATAACTATCATTGTGATTACTTCCGGTGCTGCCGGCAACGACTCCACGGCAACTACAGACGAAAACCTCGTCATTGCCGACCGCGACAAGATTGAGCACGTCTACTTCAATCTGATGTCCAACGCTCTGAAGTACACACCCGAGGGAGGATGCATCACCACCACCGTGGAGCATTCCGACCATCACTTCACCATCACCGTGAGCGATACGGGCAAGGGCATCGACCAGAAGGAGCTGCCCCATCTGTTCGAACGCTTCTATCAGGCGCAAGGCTCTATAGGCGGCACAGGCATCGGTCTGTCGCTCGTCAAGGCTTATGTCGACATGCATCAAGGCACAATAGATGTAACGAGCCAACCCGGCAAAGGCACCTCGTTCATAGTCAGCATGCCCGACACACAGCCCGGCTACGACCCGTCGAAAGACGTTCAGACCACACCGAGAATTGAGGACAAGAACCTCGTCGACGACAACTATGTGTCGGTAGACATCGACGCTAATGCCGCTACCGAGCGCATCACCAATGCCGAGGACTTCGACAACGAACGTCCGCTGGTGCTCATCATCGACGACAACAACGGCATGCGTGCCTATCTGCGCTCAATACTGAAGGATAAATACAACGTTTCGGAGGCAGCCGACGGCAAGCAGGGACTGGAGAAGGCGTGCCGTGAGATTCCGAAACTGATAATCTGCGACGTGATGATGCCCGTAATGGACGGACTGGAATTCACACGACAGCTCAAGCAGAATATGGCTACAAGCCATATCCCCGTAATTCTGCTCACAGCACGGTCGCTGGCAGAACAGCGCGAAGAGGGATATGACACAGGTGCCGACTCTTACCTCACCAAACCATTCTCCAGTTCGGTGCTCCTGGCTCGTGTAGACAACCTGCTGCGCAACCGCACTATGCTGCGCTCACTCTTCTCAGGCGACAAGAAAGAGGAGGCTGCCGAGGAACAGTTGGGGTCGCGCGACCAGACTTTCATCAACCGTCTGCGCAACTCCATCCGCCAGAACATGGGCGACTCAGACTTCACTGTAGAGCGACTTGGCGAGGAAGTGGGACTCTCGCGTGTGCAACTCTATCGTAAAGTGAAGGCACTGACGGGTCAGACTCCGGTAGATCTGCTGAAAAAGGCGCGCCTTGAACGGGCACGCCTGCTGGTTGAGAAGACAGACAAATCCATCTCTGAAATAGCATACGAAGTAGGATTCACCGCCCCGTCGTATTTCAACAAATGCTTCAAGGACGAATTCGGAACAAGTCCGGGGGCGCTGAGGGAGCAAGGCTCGAAATTGTAGTATTGGGAATAAGTGTGCAAAAAATAACATCCAACACTTCAACTTGGCTTCATCGTTGGACTACGAGCTGTTACCTGTATGAGTATTATGTTGATGATAAGACATACGAGGGAAATTCTCTCGTTGAGGAAGGGGATGTCAGCAAAATAGGAACAACAATTCAAATATTATACTTGAATTGGCTTCCATGGTTCAATAGACCTATATATTATTGGGATGATTAAGACAAACGGAATGATTATGGGCAAAAAGTAACCGATACAACCTGAAACTTGTCTTCGGTTCGGTTACGGAAAAGAAAGAAAATGAAATAAACAGGTATATCCAATCTATTGCAGGAGGAAGCAAGTACAATCCGATAAGGCATGACGGTCGTCCTGATCGAGCTGCACTTCGATAGTGCCCGTCTGCTGACTGACGTACTTGAAGGCATTGGACACGAGATTGTACACCACCTTTTGCATCTGGCGCTTGTCGAACCAGCACTCTATGCGTGGCGACGTAGACGAGAACGTGAAGGTGATAGACTTGGTGCGTACGTGTATCAAGCAGTCGGCTTACGTCCATAGCCACCATTCCATTAGTGCCACCCACCAATATGGTATTTCCGACTGCAAACAATCCGCAACCACGATTGATGCCAATAATGGGGAAGTCGTGCGAGAACTCGACATTACGGAAGGAGTCGTCGGTGGTATTGAGCACGCCAATGCCATGCTCGGTGCTATATATCAGCTGTTTGCCCACATTGGCAAAGGCATAGCAGAAGTTGCTCATAATGTCGCTGTTGTCGGTGTCGAACACCTGAAACGCATGTTTCTTCTCGTCGAGGCGGTATATTCCGCCGCCTACCGACGCTACATAGATGCGACCATTGCAGTCCTCGCGGATATCAGTGAATCCCACTTCGCCCAATCCTGCCTTGCCTGCCTCATAAAAGCGCAGCACACGGCGCGACTGCACCGAAATCTTGTACAGTCCCGACCCGTCTGCCGCCCACAGATAGCCACGACGGTCAATGTAGATGGCATTGGGACGGGTACCCACCGTTGAAGCAATGACTTTTGTCGTCTTGTCGGCTATGCGATAAGAGTAGAGATGGCCTTTACAAGCATAGTAGAGATGGCCCGCATGACACGCAAGAGCCGACACGTCGTCGTGGACAATCACCTTGCTGCCTTGGGTAAGATAGTCGATGGCTACTACCGAACGGCCGAGAAGAAAAATACACGTTGCCGTTGTCGTCGCCACAAATACGTCGCACTTCGATATTGTGCGGATTCATGCCGCGAAACTTCTTTATAGCCGTAACCGTCTTGCCATCAAATATATTTACGCCCTCCTCAGTGCCAAACCACATACGTCCAAGACGGTCTTGATATATCGACAATACGGACAATTGCGACAGTCCTTCCGGTATCGACAGATGACGGAAACGCATGGCTTGGATATTGAGAGCGAATAAGCAGACAATTAGTATTAGTAATAATCGTTTTATAAACCTAATGTATAACATTGTATAATTTAATGGTTGTAGTGGGATTAAAATTACAAATTTTAAGCTAAACAAACAAAAGTATACTTTCAAAAATTTTACACAATCAATTATTACGAAATAAAAAGCATGCTAAATGGGGATATAGCATCGAAATCATTTAGATTCGCAACGCACAAAAGAATAAATCATTTATCGTGAAGAAGCTTAGTTAAAAAGTCTCATTTGTATAATTTGCACACATCAAATGGATAATTTTGTACTGATATTATACTTGATTTATACTAAATTTGCAACCGAAAAATATAATTTACCTAAAACAACCAGTGAGCCATTCAGCACACACAACATCTGAAGTAAGCGTATACTACATCTGAAATAAAATTATACTAAATATGAAATAAAAACCCAAACAAAAGATCTATGCACAAATCAAATCTTTTACTGAAAGGCTTGATGCTTGGTGTTACAGCCAGCATGTATCCAGCATTTGGAAATGCAACTGCCACGTCGCCGGCAACAAATAATGTTGCCAACGTACAGCAGGAGTCTACAACCGTTACGGGTATCGTCCTTGACGATATGGGCGAGCCAATCATTGGCGCCACTATCAAGATTAAGGGACAGGACACCGTAGGCACCATTACATCTATTGATGGCGATTTCACACTGAAAGGCTTGAAGAAGGGCCAGACACTCGTAATCAGCTACATCGGATTCCAGACACAGGAGGTGAAGTACAACGGCGAGAAGTCGCTCAAGGTAACTCTCAAGTCCGACTCAAAGAGCCTCAACGAAGTTGTTGTTGTAGGTTACGGCACACAGAAAAAGGTGAACATGTCGGGTGCTGTTGCATCCATCAATATGGACGAGCTGACTGAGAGCCGTCCCGTCACCAACGTTTCGCAGGCCCTCGCAGGTCTAGCTGCCGGTGTAAACGTTTCATCGAGCAGCAACCGTCCGGGCGATGACAACGCATCAATCCTTGTGCGTGGTCAGGGTACACTCAACTCATCGGCACCTCTTATCATCATCGACGGTGTAGAGCAGGGCATCAACACCGTTAACCCGCAGGATATTGAGTCGGTATCAGTATTGAAGGATGCTGCCTCGGCTTCAATCTATGGATCGCGTGCAGCCAACGGCGTTATCCTTATCACTACAAAGAAGGGTAAATCGGGAAAAATCAAGGTCGACTACAACGGATACGTATCTTTCCAGTCTATCCGCAAGACTCTGACTCCGGTGTCAAACTATGCCGACTACATGGAACTTATCAACGAGGGCTACTACAACTCTAACCCTAAGTCGGGCAAGAACCAGTACTTCTCAGAAGATAAAATCGCTGAATGGCGCAATGGCAACGACCCTCTGAAATATCCTAACACCAACTGGATTGACGAGACATTCAAGCCGTCGACATCGACCAACCACGTAGTATCACTCAGCGGCGGTAGCGACAAGATTCGCTTCTACGGCTCGTTCGGATACATGAACAACCCTGGCGTTTTGGAGAATGCCGGTATGAAGAAGTACACCGTACGCCTCAACATGGACGCCGACGTGACATCATGGCTCAACATCGGCATGCAGATTGGTGGCTACGTGAGCGACCTGGAACCGGGCGCTGAGGAGATTGACAACATCTTCACATATACAGCGGCTACAACTCCGGGTATGGTTTTCCGCGCTCCCGACGGACGCTACGGTGCTTTGAACAACAGCGAGGACAGCGGCCAGTGTGCCAACAACAACCCGCTCATCCGTCTTAACAAGTGGGCAGGTCAGGACCGCAAGAACAACGTTCGTCCACGCTTCACTGCCACATTGAAGCCGTTCAAGGGCTTCTCGCTCACCGGTTCGTACAGCTACGAATTCCTCGACCGCGAGACTCACCGCAAGCCGGTATTCCTCAATGCATACAACTTCCTCACCGACGAGCAGACATGGACCAACCGTGGCAAGACATCAATCAAATATACCGACAGCAAGATAGAACGCTACTTCAACGACCTCGTGGCACGCTACGACACCAAGATGTTCAAGAACAACCTCGCTATCGGTGCTATGGCTGGTCTCTCTAACGAGCTTTACCGCTCGAAGAATTTCTCGGCAACACGCCAGGACTTGACCGACCTCTCAATGGACGTTATCAACGGTGCTACCGGCGAGTCGACATCATCAGGCTCAAGCACAGAGTGGGCTATGCGCTCATTCTTCGGCCGACTAAACCTCAACTGGCAGGAGAAGTACCTCTTCGAGTTCAACCTCCGTGCCGACGGTTCGTCACGCTTCTCTAAAGACAACCGTTGGGGCTACTTCCCGTCAGCATCAGCAGCATGGCGTATCGACCAGGAGAAGTTTATGGAAGGCGTATTGGGTGGCAACCTGAGCAACTTGAAGCTTCGCCTGTCGTACGGTGCACTGGGTAACAACTCGGTAGGCAACTACGACTACCAGTCGCTCTACACCACAAGCGGCAACAACTACGTGCTCGGCAACCTTATGGTACCTGGTCTTGCACTTGCAGCCATCTCTAACTCAGCCCTTACATGGGAGTCGACCAAGGTATTCAACGTAGGTCTTGACTTCGGATTCTTCAACAACCACCTGACCGGTACTATCGACTTCTTCAACAAGAAGACTACTGGCATCCTTATCAACCTCCCGGCTCCGGGCGTACACGGTACAACAGCACTGCCTAAGCAGAACAGTGCAGAGGTGACCAACAAGGGTATTGAGTTCACACTCGGATGGCAGGACAAGATAGGCGACTTCACCTATGGTGCAAACGCCAACTTCGCTTACATTACTAATAATGTAGACAAGTTCAAAGGCAAGGACAAGGGCGGCATGTCAATCAGCGGTGCCAACCTCATCTGGGAAGGACACAGCATCAACTCACAGTATCTGATGCGCGTAGACCGAATCCTGCAGACCGACGAGGACATGAAGATTGTAGACGAAATGATAGCTAAGAATCCTAACGCATTCATGGCACTTGGCAAGCCTCAGAAGGGCGACTTCCTCTACAAGGATATCGACGGCGACGGTTGCATCACTCTTATGGATAAGGAAATCGTGAGCGACGGCACCAACCCGAAGTTCACATTCGGCCTCAACCTCAACGCTGCATACAAGGGCTTCGACGTTGCGGCATTGCTTCAGGGACAGCTCGGCATCAAGACATTCTGGATGAACGATGCATACAACACTCCTACCGTGCGATATGGCTACCAAATCAACAAGGAAGTAGCAGACGGCCGCTGGTATGAAGGTCGCACCGACGCCAAGTATCCGCGTCTTATACAGTATCAGGACACACGCAACACCAAGCCCAGCGACTTCTATCTGCAGGACCGCTCATTCCTGAAGATACGCAACATCCAGCTCGGCTACACCGTTCCGCAGAACCTCACACAGATGATAAATGTGCAGCGCGTGCGTGTATACTGCAGCTTGGAGAACTTCTTCACATTCACAAGCTTCAAGGGCTTCGACCCTGAAGTAAGCGGAATGAACTATCCTACAATGAAGCAGTGCACACTGGGTCTTAACATATCATTCTAACCATTAAGCGAAAATTCATTATGAAAAAGATAACAATATTATCAGCAGCACTTGCCTTGACAATGTCTCTGACAGGTTGCTACGACTTAGATAGATATCCTACCGACAAGCTCTCGTCTGGAACCTACTTTAAGACCGAAGATCATGCCAAGTCGGCAATGATGGGCGTTTACAGCCGTATGCAGGCCGACCACGTATTCGGACTGAAATTCTCTATGGACGTACTGGGCGGAGTAGCCATGGGCTACGACAATCAGTCGTTCCAGAAGTTTGCCTGCGGCACTTACGATATGGCAGATACATGGGTGAACTACCGCTGGACCAACCTCTACGAATCAGTAGCACGTGCCAACATCGTAATCCGCAACGTTGACAACTGCAACATGAGCGACCAGCTCAAGGCTCAATACAAAGCTGAGGCACGATTCATGCGCGCCCTCTTCTACAACGAACTGCTCAACTACTTCGGTGGTGTGCCTCTGTACGACGAGACCACCGACGTTACTACAGAATATTCTGAAATGAAGAAGCCACGCAGCAGTGCCGACGATATTCGCAAGTTCATTATCGACGACTTGAACGAGGCATACAATGTGCTGCCACTGTCGTGGGAGTCGGCCGACTACGGACGCGCTACAAAGTATGCTGCACGTGCTCTTATGGGCAAGATATATCTCTACAACAAGCAGTATACAGAAGCCAAAGAGTGCTTTAAGGATGTAATCGAGCACGGTGGCTACGAGCTGTACAACGACTACGCCGGACTCTTCCTCCCCGGAGGTGACGAGAGCAAAGAGATGATTTTCGCCATTCAGAACATGGGCGGTGTAGGCACCGACTACGGAATGCCTATGTGCTTCTACATGGGTACTCGTGCTTCTTATGGCTCTTGCTGGAACAACGTGATGGTGGCTACAACATTCGCCGACTCGTACGAGTGGAAGGACGGACGCCAGTTCAGCTGGAAGGAATTCTTCAAGGACGACCCCGTAGCCAAAGACTACGAAACCAACGACGCTACTAAGAAGAAGGTGTTCAACTCGACCTTCAAGAATTCAAAAGTAGTTGCATATACTCCGTACAAGGAGAAGCTGCAGCAGATGTACGCCAACCGCGACCCACGTATGGCTGCATCGCTTATCACTCCGTACAGCAGCTATTTGGGATGGTACAAGAACAAGGTGGCTCCAAGTGAATTCGTACTGCCTACAAAGGGTCTTAACGACGGCAATGGCGTAATCCGTGTAAACGGCAACTACGACTGCTACTTGTGGCGCAAGTTCGTTCCGGAAGGCGACATGAACGGTGCAATGAACAACCGTGCCGATACTCCTATCAACTTCCCGCTTATACGCTACGCCGACGTGTTGCTGATGATGGCAGAGTGCGAGTGGGCATTGAACAATGATGCTGTTGCTATTGATTATATCAACCAGGTGCGCCAGCGTCCGTCGGTAGAAATGCCTGCACTGACATGGCAGGGCGAGGAAAGCCCAGTCAACGTGAAGACTCACGACGAAGTGTTCACACGTCTGCGCCATGAGCGTGCCGTAGAACTTGCAGCCGAGGGACAGAGCTTCGACGACATGAAGCGTTGGGGACTGCTCGAGACTCTCAACGGTAAGCCTGAGAAGGAAATTACCGGCTCTATACGCTACACTCATGGTGTTTCAAGCCGCGACTATCTCTGGCCTATCCCGTCGGGCGAACGCGAGAAGAATCCTGAGCTCAGCCAGAACCCAGGTTGGGGTGAGAACTAACAACTGATTGAAACAACACGAATGATCGGTTTTTATAAAATAGTATTTAGGTAAATAATGAAAGGCTGATGGAAGTTATACTATAGCAGGATAACTTCTATCGGCCTTTTGTTTTAGCAGAACTCACGTAATATGAAAAAAGTCATTTTAATATTAGCTGTATTTGCCGCCTCGTTGATGGGTGCAAATGCCTACGAGAAACGCGACTTGCTGCAACGCTCTGCAACAGAGGCTGAGGTTAAAGCCAGTCTTGTGATGGACCAGAAGTGGGTGCCCTACCCTGCCTACTCTGACCGCAATGGTTGGAACAATCTGCTTGGCGACTATCGCGACGACATTATAAAGACAGGCGAGAAATGTCTCGACTACAAGTGGGAGGTGGTTAAGGCAAGCCAATATCTGGAATTTGAGAAGTCGGGCAGCCGCGACATTATGGAGAAACCCAACAACCGCAACTCTACAGCATTCGGCAAATTGCTTATGGCTGAGCTTGCTGAGGGCAAGGGACGATTCCTAACAGACATTATGGATGGCGTGTTCTACTTCTGCGAGCAGACCACATGGGCTGAATCGGCCCACCTCGTGCGCTTCCAGAAGTCGGGACGCGCAATACCCGACTATCGCACCGACGTGCTCGAACTGAAGCAGGGTGGACTGGCACAGATGCTATCGTGGACATACTACTTCCTGCACGACCAGCTCGACAAGATAGACCCAATCATCTCTATGCGCCTGCGTCATGAATTGCAGAAGCGCGAGCTCGACCCGTTTATCAACCGCACCGACTTCTGGTGGATGGCATGGAAGGAAAGTCCTACAGTTTTTGTAAACAACTGGAATCCGTGGTGCAATGCCAACGCTCTGTTGTGCTACATGCTATTGGAGAACGACCGCGACAAGTTGACTAAGGCTGTTTACAAGTCGATGATTTCTGTAGACCGATACCTTAACTACGTAAAGGCAGACGGAGCTTGCGAGGAGGGTGCTACATATTGGGGACACGCCTTTGGCAAGTTGTTCGACTATCTATCAGAGTTACAGATGATAACTGGTGGCAAGGTGTCGCTCTTCAACAACAAGCTCGTTAAGGATATGGGCGAGTTTGTTGCCAAGTCGTACATAGGCAATGGCTATGCCGTGAACTTTGCCGACGCTTCGGCACACGTAAGCAATTATATGGCTTTGGTGTACCGATGTGGCAAGGCATTAGGCAGCCGTGAAATGATGGACATGGCTGTAGACTGCTTTAAGGAGAAGCCTGAGTCGGTGCCTTCGGTATGGCTCGACACCTACAAGCAGATTGAGGCATTGAAGGTACTTAAGGAGATGAGCCAGGCTAAGGGCGGATATAAGGCAGACGCCTTCACATGGTATCCGCAGACTGAGTTCTGCTATATGCGCAATGCCGAAGCCTTCTTTGCAGGTAAGGGCGGATACAACGACGAGAGTCATAACCACAACGATATTGGCTCGTTTGTGCTCTACTACGACAATACACCAATAATGATTGACGCTGGTGTGGGCACATATACACGCCAGACATTCTCGTCAGAGCGTTACAGCATCTGGACAATGCAGGGCAACTACCACAACATTCCGATGATTAACGGTGTGCCTGAGAAGTATGGCAAGAAGTATAAGGCAACCAATGCACGCGCCGACCGCCGCTCTATGAGCTTCAGCGTGGAGCTTGCCAGCGCTTATCCTAAGGAGGCTTGTGTGGAAAGTTGGGTGCGATCATATCAGCTCAAAAAGGGCAAACTGACGGTAAGCGACAACTTCAAGCTGAGCCAGGCAAAGGCTGCCAACATCGTTAATTTTCTGACATGGGGTGACATCGACATAAGCAAGAAGGGCGTGGTAAACATCAGCGTCAAGGGCGTTAAGGCCCAGCTCAGCTACAATGCCAACACCTTTGAACCGTCGATAGAAACCATCGAACTTACCGACAAGCGCCTCTCTGACGTATGGGGCAATAAAATATACCGCCTCTCGCTGAAGGCCAAGACCACAGCGAAAAGCGGCATATACAAGTATGATATAACCAAGAAGTAAAGAATTACATCAATTAGATATCGAGTAGGAGGTAAACACTAATCATAGGTGTTTATCTCCTACTTTCGTATTTACCGACCTCTCACACCACCGTACGTACCGTTCGGCATACGGCGGTTCTATTTTGGATGCCATTCGAGATACGCCCCATTAAAGTAGCATACCCAGCCCTACATATCTTCCAAGGATGGATACCCTTGCCTTTGACTATGCAATTCCCGCTATTAGGGCTTGCTCGGGACTTCCACCCGTTAGACAATGCTCATGCCGAGCGTACAAAAAAACTCGTTGTACATCCTATAAGGACATACAACGAGTTTTTTATTACTTATCCCAACCTGAATTCTGCACAAGTTTCTTGTTCTTGAACAGTTCGACATTGGCTATCGGATAGAAGTAGAGTTTGTTGCTGACAGAACGCTCACTGAGCAGTGTCTTCTCGTAGCTGAGCACTCCGTCGTGATGGGTGATACGTACGGCATAAATGTTCTTGGTCTCGTCGAGATTCTTCCAACGACGCAAAACCCAGAAGCGCTGGCCCTCGAACGCCATCTCAACACGACGCTCGTGCTTCACCCTCGTAAGGAACTCATCCTGCGAGCATGCTGCCACCTCTGGAATTCCGGCACGCTTACGCACAGCATTGAGAGCCTCACGAGCACTCATTGTGTAGGTAGCATCCTTGTAGTCGCAGTTGCCATTGACGTGAATCATAGCCTCAGCATAGTTGAGCAGCACCTCGGCATAGCGGAACAATATCCAGTTGTGGTGGGTGGCAGCGGTGGTGCTAGCAGCCTCAAACGAAATGCTGTTGTCGACATACTTGCGCAGATAGTAGCCGGTTGTAGTGGCATTGGTGAGAGGCAGACCGTTGGCATCGCCCTCACTGATGTTTACTGCCTTCTTGGCAGACCACAGCATACCGTTGTGAACGATGGTGAGATAAAAGCGCGGGTCGCGGTCCTTGTATTGATTTGCCTTCATTGTGGGGTCGTTCCAGTCGAAAGCACGACCGTCTTTCATCTCAAAGGCACTTGCCAAGTTCTCGGTAGGACATGTGGTGGTATTGCCGCCTGTCACGCCCATCGGATAGTTGGCCTGCTCGAAGGTCTTGCTTGTACCGGTGGGACGACAAAGAATTACCTCCTTGCTGTTATAGTTCTTTGATTTGAAGAGGTTGGCGTATGTATCGAGACCCAATCCCAATTCGCCTGCGCTTGCTATAATGTCGTGCGAAGCCTTGGCAGCCTCAGTCCACTTAGCATTGTCGCCATTGGTGCTGTAGAGCGGGCTGGCAGCGTAGAGTGCTGCGCGCGACTTCAATGCCATTGCCATTGCACGTGTGGCACGTCCGTTCTCGGCCTGTGCTATTGAGGTACTCTTGATTGGCAGTTTGGGGGCTATCTCGGTACACTCATTGATGATGAACTTCAGAACTTCCTGTGCCGATGACGGCTCTATCTGATTAGTCTCAGTCAGAGAGAGAGGTTTGGTGATGAGCGGCACATTCTGATAGCGGCGTACAAGCTCAAAGTAGAAGTAGGCATGTAGGAAACGTACCTGATACTGGTAGTTGTCGTAGTTCTGCATCCAGTCCTGATAGTCGTCGCCATTCTCCCAAGTGTCGAAAGTGAGTCCGGAGAGAGTTGTCAAATAGTAGTTGGCATCGTGAATGGCATTGTAATAGTATGCAAACTTGTCGTCGACGGTATAGTTAGCCGACCATGTACCGTTGACAATACGCTGTATGGCTGACGACTCGTATACATGTATAGCGTCGTCGGTGGTTGCGTCGAGCATAGCACCATGCGTGTTGCAGAAGTCGGACGGCAGATAACCGTAGATGCTGGTGACAAACTGCTTTACACGGTTGTAGCTGCCCTGAATCTCCTGAAGGGTGTAATTGTCTGACTCGTCGCAATCCATAAAGTCGCACGACGTCGTGGTGAGCAGATCTGCCGAGAGGAGCAATATGGCTATTTTGTTGAATTTCATATTTGTCGTAATTATTGTTAGAATGATAAGTTAAAGCCGAAGGTTATAGTTGTTGTCTGAACCTGTGTAGGTGAGACGGGGCAGTGTTCCGTTAGGGTTGCTCTCGCTCCAGCGATTCTCCCAATAGTACTGCGAAATGTTGCAGTTACCTACGATAGGACGATAGATGCTGGCTGTGTTGAGCACCTTGCTGTAGTTGCCTACTCCCTGGAACTGTGCGTAGAAGCCTATACCCTTCCACTCGGCACCGAGGTCGAACGAGTAGTATATCTCCGGACACAGCGAGCTGTAGCCGAGAGGTATCTGGTCGTAAGAATCAATAACACCGTCGCCGTTCTGATCCTTGAACATAAGGTCGCCGGGGGGCACCTCGCTGAGCAGCTGCTTAACGTTGCGGTTGTCAATATCTTCCTGCGACTTGTAAATGCCGATTACCTCGTAGCCCCAATTGATGCCCATCTCGCGACCGGTGCGCTTCAGATAGTCGTAAGGACGATATTGCTCGTTCTGATTGACAATTTTGTTGCGGGCAAACGAGAACTGGCCGCCGATAACACCATTATTTATCTGCGGAACTGACATACCGAATACTCCTGACACTGCACCTGTTCCACCTACAAGAATATCGGTGCGATGGTCGTAGAATGCATCGAGGGTGATGCCGAGCTTGTTGAATGCCTTGAAGTCGACACCTACATTAAACTTGTGCGACTTCTCGTAGGTAAGGTCGCCTATGCCGAGCTGTGTATACTTCATACCTGCAGACGATACCGGAGCGTTAGTGCCGTTGCGGAAAAAGAAGGCATTGCCTGTACCCCAGAGGTCCTTGTAGAGATTTACGGCGTAGTCGGCACGACCGGCGATACCGTATGATGCACGCACCTTGAAGAGGTTGAGCCACGGGGCTTTCATGAAGTTCTCCTCAGAGAGCACCCAACCAGCTCCTACCGACGGGAACACACCCCAACGATTGCCGGGCTTGAGCAGACTCGAATCCGAAGCACTCAACGAGAAGTCGGCAAGATACTTGCCTGCATACGAGTAGTGTGCCGAACCTACGATGTCCATAAATGCACGACCAGTGTTCTGGTCCTTGGTCGACTTCTTGTCCATAGAGTAGAGAAGACTTGCACGCAGATTGTGCTTGTCTCACTGGCGGGTGTAGTCGGCGTAAGCCTCAACCTTGAAGAATATTATGACCGAACCTACGCTCTTTGAGAAGCTGAGCGACGACTCGTTCTGCAATACAGAGAATGTCTCCTTGCCGGTTTCAAGGTCGATAGTGTTCGACTTGAGCAACGGCTTCTTTGAATTGCCGTCCCAATAAGAAGCTGTATTGTCAAGACCGATACGGAATCCGGCTGACAATCCCGGCAAAACGGCTGAGAGATTCTGGCACAAGTGCATATCAGCATACATGGCACGTGTCTGCGATCGCGAATAACCAGTTCCTGCAATAAGAGATACGGGATTGTTCTTATAACCTGAGTTCGGGATAAGAAAGTCTTTGTAAAAGTTGGTAATCTCAATAATTT
>CAJJOL010000008.1:0-85461 GCA_905193385.1 uncultured Prevotella sp.
TAATTTGAGGCGATCATCCTCTGATAATTCAAGTACTTTTATTGGTTTCATAATTTACTTTTTCTATAAAACGGAAAAATAACCATATTAGTACTGATATATATATAAATAATTTAGATCACTTACTTAATGGTGACGGCACATTTACTTCCAAACCATTGGATTTTGGCGACTACACTTTGGGTGGATTTATTTCCGGGTCTTTTGCCGATTATGACAGAGATGGACGTATAGACGCATTGGCAAGTCTGACCAATAAAAAGAATAACAAGAATTGCTATGCTGTGACTTTCAACAAAGGCAATGGCAAATTCGATATTGTAGAGCTGGCTACAAGTATAAGCGATTGGAACGCTAATGTATATGACGTAGACGGAGATGGTTATATGGATTATGTTATGTCTGATAAGATTCTCAAAAACATGGGTAATCGTACTTTCGAAGAGCAAGCTTTAGGTCAGTTGCGTCCCGTCTACATCGACTTTGACTTGGATGGCAAACATGATTATCAGAGCAGTAACAGGATGGAGTTCACGATAAGTAATAATGGCAGTCCTGTGACTTTCGAGAATTTACAACCCCAAAAATATATTTCGGGGAAAAGTGATTTTGTAGATTTTGTAGATGTAGACAATGACGGTGTGCCGGATCGTGTATATGGAGAAATAAATTTAATTAAACAAAAATGTATCAACACTCCGCCTACTGCCCCAACTACCGTATATGCCAATCAGAAGAACGGCGAGTTTGTCATCTCATGGAGTGGCGCAACAGACAAGGAGAGCACGAATGCTCAGCTGCTGTACAATATAAGTATCAGGAAAAAGGGAGAGACTGGCGACGGCAGCTACATTTGGTCGCCGCTGAATGCTAACGATGACAATGCCAAGATGGCAAGAACTGGAATCAGGACATATTATCGTCAGGCAACAACCTTGCCTGTGCCAATCAGCAGATTCGAGGCTGGCAAGACAACAGATGATGGTGAGGTGAGAAATGATGGTACTATTGTTTGGAACACACCGGGTCTGAAGACCGTTCAGGCTGTGAGTGCAGCTAGTTCACAGGTACAGAGCACAGTTTATATCATGATTTATGAGCAGCCGTCGTTGGAGGTGAATGTGCCTGGCAAGGTGCTGGCTGGACAGACTATTGTGGTAGATATGCCAAAATGTTTCGGTAATGAAGACGCCAAGGTATCGGTGTCTGCAGATAATGCAGAGGTGTCATATGATGCGAACAACAACCAAGCCATTGTTTCAATACACGAAGATGTAGCTTATTGCTCATTGAAACTCAGTTATAGTGATGAAGTGTGGAGTTCTGCTGTTAAGAAGAATTATGATGTAGAGGTCGTAGGCGCTGGTTGGCAACCCCAGTTGGCTCAGGTGGTAGTGGCTAATGGACATAATGTATTGGAATGGAATGCAGGCCAGACATTGCCTGACGCCAGTATCTTCACCGATAAGGTCAATATATACCGTGAGACCAACGTTGCCGATAGCTACGAACTCATAGGAGAAGTAGAATTGGGAGCTGGCAAATATGTGGATAGCGATAGCCGTGCCGAAGTGAAGAGCTATCATTATATGATAACATTGCCAACTGTCTATGGAGTGGAAAGTGCTCCAAGTCGTGTGCACTCTTCTGTTCATCTGATGGTGGATAAGGGTATGGGCAATGATATCAACCTACATTGGACTCCCTATGAGGGAGCTGACATAGCACAGTATGTGATATTCGCAGGTGCTACCCCTGAAAACATGCAAGTTGTAGAGATATTGTCAGGTTATTCTCGTAGCTTTGTATATCGTCGTACGTCAGATGATGCCACTTACTATGCTATCGGAATGAAGCTGAAGAGTGAAGTCATGAACAGCAGAGCAAAGCGCGCTGTGGCTAAGCAAGAAAATATCATGTCAAATGTGATATGCAGTAAGGAAGCTTATGCTGTCAAACTAGTTACGAATATTGAAATTCAGACAGAGGAAACCGATGCAACTATTTCGGAGATTCAGACTACTATACATCTGAAGGCATGGGTAACTCCTGTATTGGCTACTATTGCTAATGTGGAATGGAGTGTTGTGGAAGGGATTGAATTTGCAACCATCGACAAGAATGGAGTCTTTACAGCCAAGATTGGCAACAAGGCTGGTTCTGTAGTTGTCCAGGCCAAGGCTATTGACGGCTCTGAGGTGGTGGCTAAGCGTACCTATACCGTGCCTAAGGCAACGGAAGTTTCAACAGTAACGGATGATGTGTCTGCAGCAACAATAATTTCGGGGTATGGCAATATCTTTGTAAAGAATGCTACCGGATTGATTATGATAACAACTGCTAATGGCGCCGTAGTTCATAGATCTGTAGTAGATGGCGAACGCAAGGTTTATTTACCTGCGGGTATTTATATCGTCAAGATAGACAGTTTGGTGAAGAAAGTTGTTGTAAGATAGATTGTGTAACATGTCACGCATCCTTATTCCATTTGGCATAAGGGCGCGTGACATTTATAGAATTGACAAATATTACCTCGTTAAAATATTCTAATAAAGAGTATGCTTCCTTTTGTTTCTGCATGAAAATCTGTAACTTTGCAGCATATTACATATATTATCTACATATATAAAGGCTGAAAAGCGTGAAAATAAAGGAAGTAACCAAGGCCCTTGAACGTTTCGCGCCTCTGCCCTTGCAGGAAAGCTGGGATAATGCTGGCCTGCAAGTTGGACTGACAGAGGCGGAAGTATCAGGGGCATTATTGTGTCTGGACGTTACGTGCCAGATTGTGGACGAGGCCATACAGAAGGGCTGCAACCTCATTGTGTCGCACCATCCGCTGATATTCCGTAAACTTGCCAGACTGACTGGCGAGGACTATGTGCAGCAGGCCGTGATAAAGGCGCTTGCCAACAGCATCGTGATAATGTCGATGCACACGAATATGGACAATGCACGGGGCGGCGTTAACTTCAAGATTGCCGAGAAGATGGGGCTGCACAATGTGCACTTCATGTCGACAAAGATGGTAGACGGATTGGAGTGTGGTTCGGGAGTGATAGGAGAGTTTGAGGAACCTATGGCTGCCGACGACTTCATCATCCTGCTCAAGAAGGCATTCTGCGTGGAGTGTGTCGAAGCCAACCAACTACTGCGCCGACCCATAAAGACGGTGGCTATGTGTGGCGGCTCTGGCTCATTCCTGTTGGACGAGGCTGTGGAGGCTGGTGCCGATGCTTTCCTTACTGGCGAGATGCACTATCATGAGTACTTCGGACGCGAACAGCAGATACAGATAGCCGTGATAGGCCACTATCAGAGCGAACAGTATACGAGCGAGATTTTCCGCGACATCATTGAGCGTGAGTGTCAGGGCGTGAAGTGCTTCATAGCCGAGACGTGTACCAATCCGATAATGTATTTTTAACTTGTCACATAACATATATATATAAACTATGGCAAAAAAGGAATCAGAAATTTCAGTAGAGAGCAAACTGCAGACTCTCTATCAGCTTCAGGCTACTCTCTCGGCTATCGACGAGAAACGTGCGTTGCGTGGCGAACTTCCTCTTGAGGTGCAGGACCTTGAGGACGAGATTGCCGGACTCAAGACTCGTATTGAGCATATTGAGGGCGACATCAACGATTTTCAGCAGGCTGTAGCCCAGAAGCAGGGCGAGATTAAGGAGGCTGAGGAGAGTGTGGAGCGATATAAGAAGCAACTCGACGAGGTGCGCAACAACCGCGAGTATGACACTCTGACCAAGGAGATTGAGTTCCAGAGCCTCGAAATCGAGCTTTGCAACAAGAAGATCAAGGAGGCAAACGCTAAGGTTGAAGACAAGAAGCGCGAGCTGGTTCGCACCAACGACCTCATCAACGACCGTCAGCAGGCGCTTGAGGAGAAGAAGAGCGAACTCGACGAAATCATGCAGGAGACTCGCGAGGAGGAGCAAGTGCTCAAGGCTAAGGCCGAGGAACTGGAGACTAAGATTGAGCCGCGTCTGCTCTCAAGCTTCAAGCGCATCCGTAAGAATGCCCGCAACGGTCTGGGTATTGTGTATGTACAGCGTGACGCTTGCGGTGGCTGCTTCAACAAGATTCCGCCACAGCGACAGCTCGACATCAAGATGCACAAGAAGGTTATCGTTTGCGAGTACTGCGGACGTATCATGATCGACCCTGAGTTGGCTGGCGTTAAGACTGTAGAGACTGAGGTTGTCGACGATAAGCCAAAGCGCAAGCGTGCCACAACACGCAAGACTGCTTCGAAGAAGTCGGAGGAGTCGGAGACAAAGCTCAGCTAAATTAATTGAGAGTTCGTTCAAGTTGAGAGTTGAGAATGGAGAGTTGAGAGTTATGATATGCTTTGATATTAAGTGTTTAGCTTGGTAATCATAACTCTCAATTCTCAACTTTCAATTCTCAACTTTCAATTCTCAACTTTCAATTCTCAACTCTCAATTGTTTTAATTCCTAACTCCTAATTCCTATTCCTAACTCCTATCTACTATGCCTAATACCACTCAATCTGTAACATGGGATGAACTTCTTGATAGCATCGCCACCGGTGCTGCCCATCCCGACGATACCAACTGGAAAATCTACCGTTATCTTCAGAATAATTACAAGACAATTGGCTCTGTGACGGCTCGCACTCTGCTTGCCGCCTATATGAAACTGCACGTTAAGCGTATGTCGCTCGTCGACTCATGCATGCTTGGTATGGCGGTGAAGATAAGCGAGACCTACGGCGACTTCAAATTGTCCAAGTTTCTTGAGGCTTGGGGTTACGACAGTTGTCTGCGTGCGCAGGACTTGCAGCGGCAGACAGGTAAGGATGGCAGGCAATATCTGTCGCTCAAAGAACGCGTGGAGCGTGCCCTTCAATCGTACAGGCTTCATCATCCAGAAGAATGCAATGGCGAGTGTGAGGGTATTGTCAGCATGTATGCCGCCAAGGTGTTTGAGAAGGAAATTAATGGAAGGAAGCTTCGATATGTGAAGCTTGTGGCAACGAATGGCTCGGAACTAATTGCTGATAGCCATCAGTTTCCGTGTCGTCCGTGGGAGATAAGCGGGCGCATATTTAATGTGCTGACGAGGGTGTCTAAGCAAGGCTATGAACGTGTTTCGGAAATAGTGGCTTCAGCGAAACGTGTGGATGAGGCGTTTTCAGCGGAAGTGGGTTTTGTAGAGTTTATTGACGAGAGCCACGGCCACATACATGTCTACGACTCGCAGTCGCGGCATTTTGTAGCGGATAAGTCGGCACATACAGCATTAAAAATATCAGTTGGCAATTATGTGCGCTTTTGTCCCATAATAGCGAATGGCGACCATTTCAAGTCGGCTGCTATAGTGAGCGTTATGGATAAGTATGAAGGCCGCAAGGCTTTCGGTATTTATGAGGCGGAAGTGGAGTATGCCAACGTTAAGGACAGATACATACGCTACTCGTTAGAGTCGGCAATAAGATACACGCCCGAAGGAAATATCATAAAGGCAGGTTTCGCTTCAACGGCAAATCTTCCGGAAGATGTTAGGAATGGAATGGTTCAGGGCAGCCACGTGCGCCTCATCCTCTTCCTGAAAAGAGGAAAAGACGGGATGAAGCACAACTATGTGGCTGATATTTTCTAAAGTGTAATAAGATTTTTAAGTGTAAATCAGATAGTTGCATTCAACAGGTTTTTCAGCTCTTCGAAGTCGTTAGCCACTTCAATCATATTGTGCCAGTCGCCGCGAATCATTCCCTTTTGGTTGAGGTCGTCCATGAGCGCAATGAGGGCGTTCCAGAATCCTTTCATGTTGTAGATGATAACTTTCTTTTGGTGGTAACCGATGCACTTTGACGCTGCCACGCAGAATATCTCGTCCAGCGAACCTACACCACCAGGAAGTGCCACAACAACGTCGCAACGTTCAATCATCAAGCTCTTGCGGTCGGCAAGGTTGTCGGTAGGAATGTGCACGTCAAGATATTCCGACATACGTCCACCTTTTTCTACAAGCGATGGCACAACACCGATGACACGTCCGCCACCATCGTGCACAGCCTTGGCTATACAGTTCATGAGTCCGTGACTGGTGCCTCCGAAAATAAGGTCGTGGTGGTTCTCGGCCATCCATCTGCCTAATTCTTCCGTCATACGGAAATAGTCGGGGTCGATATGCTCGTTGGCAGAGCAGAATACTGTTATCTTCATAGTTGATTGTTTGTTGTGTAACTTAGCGTGTTTTTGATTATGACGCTAAGTTACAAACAAAATCCCGTATTGCAAAAGTTTTTAAAGAATCTTTACCCCATACTTCCTGTGTGATTTCTTTTACAAGGTCGAGTTTTGCCCATTGCTCTTCTGTTATTGTTCTTTGCTCACCTCCTCAATCTGCTTTATTATTTCGTCATTGGTCTTCTGCATCTTGCAGTAAATCCACCAGGAAACTGCTATTCCTATTACACCGCCCACGACACCGCCGTAGAATACACCCCACATACCTGTGTCGGCATTTATCGACATGAGGTGCAAGCCTATTTCTATTGAGAACCATACGATTAAGCCTATTAAGGCTATTATCATTATGGCGGCTTGCTTAGTGCGACGTTGTTTCATTTTTAGCAATTTTTCCATAGTGTTGACAAGATTGTCGCGGCTGTAGTCGCTGTTTTTAATAGCTCGCATATTGATGTCGTAGTCGCACCAAACATCACATAGTAGCAATATGATGAATGTGCCTAAACTCCACCAAGACATGTTGAAGTTGTACTTAACGGCAAAGGCTAAATACAGAAATATAGGGATGAGGATAATTTCGCCTATGACCATCTTTTTTATCCATGAGAATTGCTTCTTCATCGACTCAGCCACAATACGGTCGTTGATAATCTCTTGTTGCTCAAGTTGTTTCTTGAACGATGCCATCTGCGAACGCATATTTTCGAGTTCGTTATTATTGTTGCTCTTTTCCATATGAAATGATTTTGTAGGTTGAATAATCATTAAACACTTAACATTAAACACTTAACATTTAACATTTAATTATAGCTCCTTCATCCGTTTCAGTTGTTCACGGATGCGCACCAGTCTCACCGATACGTTTTTGGCTGTAATGCCAATGATAGCTGCTATTTCGTCGTAGCTGATGTCCTCGAGCCATAGCAGCACGATAGCACGGTCGAGAGGTTGCAAGCGGCTTATGCGTTGATGCAGAAACTGTGCCTGTTCTGATTTTACTTCACGACTGTTGAAGTAGTCTATGTCCATAGACAGCTGTGTCTTATGGTTGCGCTTCTTGCGTTTGTCGATGGTGATGCAGGTGTTTAGGGCCACACGGTAAATCCATGTTTTGATGTTGCTGCGTCCGTCAAACGATTCCATTCCGTTCCATAGTCTTATGAGCACCTCCTGAAACATGTCGGCAACCTCGTCATTGTCCTTTGAGAACATATAGCACACGGTGTATATAGTGCTACGGTTGCAACGGACAATGTCGGTGAATTGTTGTTCGTTTTCTTTCATAATTGATGTTTTATGTTTGGTATTTTTTATTCTTTAGACTAATGGTGTGTAAGGTTTGCTACGTGGAAAAGATAAAAAAGTTTTTCTGGTGTGTATTTTTTTTATGTGGTCGAGCGAAGGTAACTCGACCACATAAGGTTAACGCCTTCTATTGTTGTATTATTCTTTCATCGAGAGCGAAATGCGCTGGCGCTTACTGTCTACTTCAGTTACTCGCACTACAACGTGCTGGTGAAGTTTCACCACTTCGTTAGGGTCTTTCACGTAGCGGTCGGCAAGTTGTGAGATGTGCACCAGTCCGTCGTGGTGAACGCCAACGTCGACAAAGGCACCGAAGTTGGTAATGTTGGTCACGATGCCAGGAAGTAGCATTCCCACCTGAAGGTCGTCTATCTCATGAACACGTGGGTCGAATTCGAAAACCTCTACTGCCGCACGCGGATCGCGTCCTGGACGTTGAAGCTCAGCCATGATGTCGGTGAGGGTCGGCATTCCGACCGTTTCGGTAACATAGTCCTTCAGGCGTATTGATTTCTGAAGTTCCTTGTTGTCGATCAGTTCTGCTACGGTACAACCCTTGTCCTTTGCCATTGTCTTCACGATGTCGTAGCTCTCGGGATGGACGGCACTATTGTCGAGAGGGTTCTTGGCTCCTGGGATGCGCAAGAAGCCGGCACATTGCACGAAGGCTACAGGACCGAGACGTGGCACCTTCTTCAGTTCGGCACGCGACTTGAACGCTCCGTTCTTCTCGCGGTATTCAACGATGTTCTTGGCTGTAGTGGCGTTGAGTCCGCTGACGTACATCAGCAGGTGGCGGCTTGCGGTATTGAGGTTTACGCCTACGGTGTTCACGCAAGATTCTACAACCATGTCCAAGCTCTTCTTTAGTTCGTTCTGGTCGACATCGTGCTGATACTGACCTACACCAATGCTCTTGGGGTCAATCTTTACCAGCTCGGCAAGCGGGTCCATCAGTCGGCGACCGATTGATACGGCTCCACGTACAGTCACGTCCTCGTTGGGGAATTCCTCACGTGCAGCCTCTGATGCAGAATAAACCGAGGCTCCGTCCTCGCTTACTACAAAGACATTGATGTTTGAGTTGAGTCCTATTTCTTTCAAGAATGTAGAAGTTTCGCGACTGGCGGTTCCATTGCCAACGGCTATTGCTTCAATGTCGTATTTCTTCACCATGCTGAGCACCTGTCGGGCTGCACCTTGGTGGTCGTTCTTGGGAGCGTGAGGATAGATAGCTTCAAAGTGGAGCAACGTGCCCTGTGCGTCAAGACAAACTACTTTGCATCCTGTGCGGAAACCAGGGTCAACGCCCATCACTCGCTTCTGACCCAATGGGGCAGCAAGGAGGAGTTGACGCAGATTTTCAGCAAACACTTCTATTGCTTCATCATCGGCATTCTGCTTGCTTGATAGGGCAAACTCCGTTTCAATGGATGGCTTGAGAAGTCTCTTGAAGGCATCGTCGGCAGCTTCGCCTACGAGTTTGCTACACTCGCTGCGTCCCAAAATATACTGGCGATGAATCTTCTCCTTGCACACTTCCTCGTCGGCAGAAATACTGATGCGAAGGAAGCCTTCCTTTTCGCCACGGCGCATGGCAAGTAGGCGGTGTGACGAACAACGTCGAAGTGGTTCGGAGAAGTCGAAGTAGTCGCTATACTTCTGTGCTTCGTCTTCTTCGGCCTTTGTCTTCACCACTTTCGAAGAAATCACAGCCTCG
Organism: uncultured Prevotella sp.; assembly: GCA_905193385.1. GTDB lineage: Bacteria > Bacteroidota > Bacteroidia > Bacteroidales > Bacteroidaceae > Prevotella. The sequence goes on from CAJJOL010000008.1 coordinate 9,262, forward strand.
CGTTTGAATACATTTCTAATGGCTTTGCGCACGTCCTCGTTCTCGTTGACAGCTTCGGCTATGATAAACTTGGCACCCTGAATAGCGTCTTCCACCGACTTAACGTCTCCCTTTACAAATTTCTCTGCCGTTCGTAATGGATTGGAGTCGCGCTGCAACAGGATAGTCTGCGCCAAAGGTTCCAGTCCTTGCTGGCGTGCAATGTCGGCCTTGGTGCGGCGTTTGGGTTTGTATGGCAAATAGATGTCCTCCAGTTCTGACATTACCCAGCAGTTTTCTATGCGCCGGCGCAACTGGTCGGTCATCTTGCCCTGGTCTTCTATCGTAGAAATAATTGTTTCCTTGCGCTTTGCCACATCCTGCAATTTCTCGCGCATAAGTGCAATGTCAGAAACCTGCACCTCGTCAAGATTGCCAGTGCGCTCCTTACGGTAGCGGCTAATGAATGGCACGGTACAGTTTTCGTCGAGAAGTTCGAGGGTGTTTTCGACACTACGTTCAGACAATGATAGTGTGTCGGCAATGATTCTTGTAAATACGTTCATTATATTATAATAAGGTATAAATTCCACAGAACAGATAGGCGAGCATAAATTATATAGGCAAGCCTAAATGGTACTGGGTTGATAAATTTTTCTGCAAAGATAGTGCAAACCGAAGACAATGCAAAACAAGCGAGCTTGTTTTTATTGTTGAGGTGCCGCCTATCTTATCAAGAGATAGTGCAAACCGAAGACAATACAAAACAAGCTTGCTTGTTTTTACATATTCTTAGGAACGAATGTCTCCCAAGTCTGGTCATCGTAGAATATTCTTATCTCAACGATATGACGCTCGTGTTTGTCACAATTTTTTACCAGCTGTATTCCCTTCGTTTTGCTTGGACTTTCTGGCTGTACAGTTTCAGGTGTTTCAGTATTGGGTGCCTCTGCTGTTGTATGGCTGCCATTGTTTGAATCGATTGTGTTGTTAGTGCTAATGTCAGCAGCGGCTTCAGGTGTAGTGTCAAAGTCTGGCGTATAATTGGTGGGGTGGGGAGTAGGGGAGTTGAACGATGCTCCAGCTTCAGAGTTGCGATAGTCAGTCATGGCTCCACGGCCGAACAAGAGCCAGTCGGTGGAGATGTCGGGAAAGCGACTCTTGATTGCGTCGACGATTTTGAGCGATGGGGCTGTGCGTCCGGTGAAGATGCTGCTTAGTGTAGCAGGGGCAACTTTTATGTTCTCGGCAAACTCCTGCTGAGTCATGTGCTGCGACTCTATGATTCTTTTTATTCTGTCTTTCATATGCGATGATGATGAATTCTTGTTTGTTCTTCTTCTTTTTACAAAGTTAAATCAAAAAAATGAAATATACAAGTTTTACAAGAATAAATACATTGCGCTTATATGCATTTGTATATGTGAATGTGGGTAGGTTTGGTTTGAGGTATTTAGTAGTGTGTAAATTGAAGTGGGGAAGTGTAGTATATAACCCTATAAAACCTTATCTGTTACTTTAACTAAATATAGTAAATAAATGGTTATCAATTATAATTGTTGCGCAAATACAATGATGAATAAAGATAAAAATGGATAAAAACAAGCAATAATGTCGTTGTAACATACTTAAAGCTTTAATGAATATAATATAAAACACTTATATACAGTGTTTTATGAATAATTGAACGATTAGATATGAATATTCATACACAAAAACAAAGCTTTAAATTTACAAATATACATATTTAAATATTGTTGATTTGTAAAGAAAGATGAAGGATTTAAATTTACAAATACACATTTGCGAAATCTGAATTTAGACAATTGCAAATTTGTAAATCGGTTATTTTGAATGTAAAAATATGTAAAACGTAAATTTTAAAGACTCCATATCCTTCATTTTTTGCAATACTGAAGAATTCTGAACAAAGGATTATGTGGCTTGATTTTTGCAAAAATAAAGGGGTAAAAAATGGCCTAACTCCCATGTTCTTTAGGAAGTTAGGCCGAAAAAAATGGTCTGAACCGTTTCTTATTCTGGAAAAGAAACTAGTGGAAAATATGCTTTTTTAGTGCAAAATGAAGAAGATTAGCTCCTTCATAAGGTCGCCAGTTGAGGTGTTTTGGTTGTCCAATCCCTTACTTTTGGCATCGATTTCCCTTAGTTTGGATAAAATCTGTAGAGTTTTCATTGCTGTGAAGTTTCTCATTCCAGTGCGGTAGTCCTTCAGACCCCACACCGACTTCAGATCAAGGAAGGCTGCGAGGTTGTTGTCGTTGTTGCGATCGGGCGCATAGAATGCTACCATCAGGTTCTGGAAGTAAGAGTATAGTAAAGGCAGACATGCAAACAGTGAACCTGCCTTTGGATTTTTGTCAAAATATTTTACTATCTGATTAGCCTTGAAAACATTCCTTTCGATGATTGCTGTCTTCAGTTCGAACACATTGAAGTCCTTGCTTACTCCTATTTCACGTTCTACAATTTCGGGTGTGATGCGTCGGTTGTCGTCGGGCAGTGAGATCATCACTTTCTCCAGTTCCGATATAAGGCGACTCAGGTCAGCGCCGATGTGTTCGGCTATCATCGAACACGATTTTGGGTCGATGGCAACATGGTTGTCTTTGAGGTATTTCTCAATGAACGAGGGTAGCTCAAAGTCACGTTTCTTCTTGCTTTCAAATACCACTCCTACTGCCTCGGCCTTGCCTACAATCTTCTTTCGCTTGTCGATAGTGCCGTTTTTATAGCATACTACAAGTATGGTAGACTGTAATGGTTTCTCGAAGTATCGCTCCAATGCATCAAGCGATTTCAACGCCTGCGCCTCTTTTACAATCACTACACGATAGGGTGATGGCATTACGGGGTAACCCTTACAGAGGTCGGATATTTGGGCTGCTGAGGTGTCAGCACCGAATACGATGGTCTGGTTGAAGTCGCGGTCGTCGGGTTCAATGACGTTCTCTGCAATATAGTCGGCTATCTTGTCGATGTAGTAAGGTTCGTCGCCCATAAGGATGTATACGGGCGCATATTTCTTGGCTTTCAGGTCGCGCATGATTGATTCATACGTAGCCACGGATTTTCTTTCTGCCATAATAATTATATTATAAGGTGTAAAAATAAATTAACGGGTAGCCTTGCGGCTCGTTATTCTCGTTAAAATTGCATACTTTTGTATGCTGTTTGCCGATTATGCGGCATTTAAAAGCAAAATTACGAAAATGATTCGATTAAATCTACCAACTTTCGAAATAAAGTTATCAGGAACCAAAGAACATCCGCGAATATTCGACATTCTGCGCCGCCGCTATGTGGCTCTCACGCCCGAAGAATGGGTGCGTCAGCATTTTATCCATTTCCTTACAGGACACAAGGGCTATCCTGCTGCCCTTATGGCCAACGAGGTGGGGCTGATGATTGGTAATAAGAAATTACGGGCTGACAGCGTGCTGTACGACCGTCAGCTGCAGCCTCGCATGATAATGGAGTACAAGGCTCCGACAATCGAAATAACACAGAAGGTGTTTGATCAGATTGCAGCCTACAATCTCCTGTTGCATGTTGATTATCTCGTTATGAGCAATGGATTGCAGCATTATTGTTGCCGTATGGATTACGAGAATCGTAGATATGAGTTCTTGAGGGATATTCCAGACTATAATGACATAAACAACCCACAACAATAAATATGACAGATTATAACAATGAGTCGGCAATGACGACAGAATATGAAAAAATGCGCAGTCAACAGCTGTATTGCTTTGATGATGCTGAGGTAATGGCAAGTATAGTCCGTGCAAACGAACTGTGTACAAAACTATCAATAATGACGCTCGCCTCGCCTGAATACAGACAGACAGTCGAAGCCCTTATCCCTGGCATACCGCAGTCGTCAGTCATCATTCCTCCGTTTCATTGCGACCATGGACATGGAATTACCGTAGGTGAGCACACGTTTATCAATTGCGACTGTATAATGCTTGATGGGGGAGAGATAACTATAGGAGCGCATTGTAAGATTGGTCCCCGCTGCCAGTTTTTCACGCCACAGCATCCTATCGACTATGAGGAGCGTATGCAGTCCGTAGAGACTTGTCATCCTATCAGGATAGGCGATAATTGCTGGCTTGGTGGTGGCGTTACGGTGTGCCCTGGAGTTACTATCGGTCCGCGTAGCATTATTGCAGCAGGAAGCGTCGTGATTCGCGACATCCCTGCCGACTCATTGGCTGCCGGCAATCCAGCTGTGGTGAAGAAGAGTCTTATAAGGAATGCGGATTGATAATATTGATAATAATACAAAGTGATTAAAATATAAAAACGAAAAATAATGGGAGTAGGAAGATGGATAGGCGGCTTCTTCGGCTTTATGTCGGGTGGACCGCTTGGAGCACTTGCCGGCTATGCTATAGGCTGGTTGTTTGAGAAGGGAGCTGAAGGGTTCAGCGGTGCAGACAATGTGTATAATGACAATCGCCAGTATGGTGGCTATACGGAGCAACAGCAGTATGAGGGACAGCGCAATTCGTTTCTGTTCTCGCTGCTTGTACTCGCTTCGTATATTATGAAGGCAGACGGAAGGGTGATGCACTCTGAGATGGAGCTCGTTCGCTCTTTCCTGCGTCGCAATTTCGGCGAGATGGCAGTACAACAGGGCGAGCAAATATTACTTCGCCTGTTTGAACGTCAGAAGCAGATGGGCAATATGGCGTTTAAGGATGTGATACGCGACTCATGTGCTGAGATAGCGCAGCATATGGAATACTCGCAGCGTCTGCAACTCGTCAACTTCCTCGTGATGATAGCACAGGCCGATGGTAGTGTGCCGCAGAGCGAGATTGAAGCCTTGCAGTTTATAGCAGCAAATCTTGGTCTTTCTGTCGAAGACTTGAATTCAATGCTCAATCTGTCGTCGGGCGGCAATAATCTTGATGCTGCCTACAAGGTGCTTGGCATCGCCCCAGACGCTTCTGATGATGAGGTGAAGGCTGCCTACCGCCGCATGGCTCTGAAGCATCATCCCGACCGTGTAGCTACGCTTGGAGAGGATGTACGTAAGGCTGCCGAACAGAAGTTTCAGGAAATTAATGCTGCTAAGGAAACAATATACAGGGCGAGAGGACTGTAGGATTACGGAATGGTGTCCTTTAGCATAGCAAAAGTTGCCCTTTAGCTCTTCAATAAGAATACATTTGAAGAGCGAAAGGGCAACTTTCTTTTTATAACATTTAGATCTTGTCCAAAGCCTGGCGGATATCGTCGAGAATGTCCTCAACGTCCTCAATGCCTACTGACAGGCGGATGAGGTCGGGAGCAACACCTGCCTCGCGCAGCTGCTCGTCAGACAACTGACGATGGGTGTGGCTTGCCGGATGAAGCACACAGGTGCGAGCATCTGCCACGTGGGTTACGATGTTTATCATGTCGAGCGAGTCCATGAAGCGGATAGCTGTGTCGCGGTCGCCTTTCAGTCCGAAGGCAATCACACCACAAGAGCCGTTAGGCAGGTATTTCTCTGCAAGTTCATGATATTGGTCGCCTGGCAGTCCGCTGAAGTGAACCCATGCCACACGAGGGTCGGCCTGTAGAAATTCTGCCACCTGCTGTGCGTTGGCGCAATGCTGCTTCATGCGTAGGTGGAGCGACTGCAGACCGAGATTCAGAATGAATGAATTCATTGGGGCTGGAATTGATCCAAGGTCGCGCATCAGCTGAGCTACAAGCTTGGTGATATAGCCCATCTTGCCGAACTTCTTGGCGTAGGTGAGCCCGTGGTAGCTATCGTCGGGAGTACACAGGCCGGGGAACTTGTCGGCATTGGCGAGCCAGTCGAAATTGCCGCTGTCCACTACGCATCCGCCTACCTGGCTTGCTGTACCGTCCATGTATTTTGTTGTACTGTGAGTCACGATGTCGGCTCCCCATTCAAATGGACGGCAGTTGATAGGAGTGGCGAAGGTATTGTCAACAATGAGTGGAACGCCATTCTTATGGGCAATGCGTGCAAACTTCTCAATGTCGAGCACGGCACATCCCGGATTGCTTATTGTCTCGCCGAAAACCACCTTTGTATTTGGTCGGAAAGCCTTCTGAATCTCTTCTTCTGGGTCATTTGGGTTGACAAATGTGCATTCTATGCCCAATTTTTTGAGTGTTACACCGAAGAGGTTGAATGTTCCGCCATAAATCTCGTTGCTTGTCACGATATGGTCGCCTGCCTCGCAGATGTTGAATACAGCGTAGAAATTGGCTGCCTGTCCGCTGCTTGTAAGCACGGCTCCTACGCCACCCTCAAGTTGTGCAATCTTCTGTGCCACAGCATCGTTGGTAGGGTTCTGCAAGCGTGTGTAGAAGTATCCTTCCTTTTTGAGGTCGAAGAGCATAGCCATCTCCTCAGAGTTGTCATACTTGAATGTGGTGCTCTGGATTATTGGCGGCTCGATAGGTTCACCGTTCTTTGCCTCGTAGCCTCCCTGTACGCAGATAGAGGCTGTTCTTAAATTCTTCTTCATCTTTTTGTTCTTAAATTTAGGCTTATTATATTGATTTCGGATGCGAAGGTACAAATAAAAGTGCTAATGAAGGCCATTTTTTCTTCTTATTTTTTGGGCTTTTGTCAAAAGCGGACTAACTTTGTAGAAAATATGAAAGTGAAAGTTTAATTTAATGTAATTTGAAAAATGAGAAAGATATTGTTCCTGTTGCCACCCATGGTGCTGGCTTTGGTGGTTGGAATGCTTACAAGTTGTCGTTTCGCTGCATCGTACAATGATGGCGACACTATAGCTGCATCAGAATTTGAGCCTGCTGACACTTCACTTGTTTCAAAGCGTCAGGTCAAGGATACGCTTAATCATGTGGCGCAGAATATTGTTGATAGTACTGACATCTTCTATGTAGGCACAGGCTCTACAAGACATTTTTTGCAGCTTGTTTCCTATCCGTCCAAACGCGACACGCTTGTGTACGGTAAGACATTGCATATCAAGGTGAAAGGTAGTGCCGACTTCAACAGTATTGTTCGCGTAAAGTTCTATTTGCTTAATGGCAAAGATTCGCTGGTGAGTGCTGTTGAACAGGTGGAAATCAATTAGAACAATTCTGCTGGATTGTCTTTGGCAATCTTGTCATTTTCATTTCTGAATGCTTGTTATTTTGCTCTATAGTATAAGTATGTATTCATATTTATTATTGGCTCATCCGATATTTAGAGTGATAATGATAATTTATTAAATGTAACAAGTTTATATAAGGGTGTGGTCAAAATGTGAGTTAAGGGTATTTAAGAAGAAGTTAATCCATCTACGATGGATATAAGTTCTTGCTCTAAGGCAAAAAATGTGAACGTATGCCGTTTTCTTTATACCCCTATTTTATCCGACCTTCTCTCTCCTCCCATTGCAATCGGCTTTTGGGTACATCGGCAAAGCCAGCCATCTGTTCGTCGTACGCCTGTTGCTGTTCGGGTGTGAGCGATATTATGCCATGCTGTATTTCGTGCTGCCATCGGCGCAATGAACATTCATACTCACCAGATGCCGAGAAAGGCATATGGCCGTTCTGACTGACGAACTGCTTCAGTTTGTTGAGGGCATCGTCGAAAGAGTCGCACACCAACGAGTGAACGGGGTTGCCATCGGCATCATATTCTATTCTTCTTTTGATGCTTACCATTTCGTTATCTGCCGACACCTCCACATTGTACGCTGCCGTGACTATCTCTGCAAAACGCTTCACTACAGCATCGCGCTTAGGGGCGTCTTCGCTCACATATCGCGTCATGGGATAGTTGCTGTCGTGCCACAGGTTGAAATACACGTCTTTGCTCAAATAGCCTATAGCGACACGCCACTTCAAGCACTCCATCAGCTCTGCACCGATATGATACTCCACGCCGTTGAACGTGACATAATCCTTAGGCGACTTACGTGTTTTCTTGGTCGTAGCCAGTTGCTGTCCGCCTGTAGCGACAGGTACCTCCAAAGTGTTCCACCCTTCGGTCTCTTCCGTCGAAAGGCTCTTATACTGGCGTATTGCCTTGACAAAGGCTGTACCGAACGTCTCCTGTTTATGAGCTCCTACTCCCGACACCATCCCGAAAGCCAAACGAGTTTCGGGCTGAAGTATGGCAAGCTGATGCAGCGTGCGGTCGCCAAACACCACATACGGCGGAACGCCCCTCTCGGCAGCCAGTTGCGCGCGCAGCTGACGTAGTGTCTCAAACAGCGCCATGTCTTCAGCCACCCCGTCTTGCACAAGTCCGGCATGCATAGACTCGCTATGTTTCTGCTTCCTGCCCTTCACCGTGAAGTCTTCGCGATTTACAACAGCCAGTTGTGCTGTCTTGCGCCCGTAGAGCACATCCTCGCCCTGGGGCGTGACTTTCAGGTGCGAATTGTCCTTATAGTCTATCTCGATATAACCCATGTGCAGCATTTGCAGCAAATAGTCCTGCCAGTCCTTGAAAGCGACATCTCTGCCACAGCCATAGGTTTTAAGCTGCTGATAGCCCTTCTGATAGAGTTCATAACCGGACGAGCCTCGCAGAATGTCAATCAACAGTCTGAACCCCGTCTGCTGATGCGTACGCACAATGCCCGAAAGAGCTTTCTGTACAAGTATTGTCCCGTCAAAACGCTGTGGAGGATTCTTGCAGACATCACAGTTGCAGCAGTCATGGTCCATTGTCTCGCCGAAATAGTTGAGCAATATTCTTCTGCGGCAGACTTGACTCTCTGCATATTCCTGCATACGGTCCAACTTCTCGTTGTTGACGGCCTGCTGACCGCTGTCCTCGGCAAACTTACGCAGCATGATGATGTCGCCCACCTGATAGAACAATACCGTCTCGCAGGGCAGTCCGTCGCGTCCTCCACGGCCTATCTCCTGATAATAGCTCTCTATGCTCTTCGGCAAGTTGTAGTGCACCACGTAGCGCACATTGCTCTTGTCGATGCCCATACCGAAGGCTATCGTTGCACACACTACATCTATATTGTCATTGATGAATTCCTCCTGCACCTCATCACGCTCTCTGGGCGACAGTCCGGCATGATAAGCCTTGGCACGCACACCTTCCTCTTGCAGTTTCATGGCTACAGTCTCAGTGGTCTTTCGGCTCATACAGTATACAATGCCACTCTCATTGCGATGACGGGCAATGAGGGCAAGCAGAAAGCGCAACTTGTCCTGCGCCGAATATCCTCGGCGTACATCAAGCGAAAGGTTAGGACGGTCGAAGGAAGAAACAAAAATCTTTGGATCGCCCGTCTTGTCTTTTTCCAGACGCAACTGCTGCACAATATCTTCCTTGGTTATCTTGTCAGCAGTAGCCGTAAAGGCAGCGACTGGTACTTCAGGGAAAAACTCTTTGATTCTGCCCAATTGCGTATATTCCGGGCGGAAATCATGTCCCCATTGCGAGATACAATGTGCCTCGTCTATAGCAAACATGCTAACCTTGAGAGGTCCAGTAGGATTAGTGCCCGACGAATGGTGCAACACACCTGTTTCCATCTCGGCAAGCAAGCGCTCGGGCGAGACGTAAAGCAGTTTGTATTCACCACGATAGGCTCGCTCAGCTATCTCACGGTTCTCTGCCTCCGAAGCATTGCTGTTCAGAGCCGCAGCCTCTATACCATTAGCACGCAGACTCTCCACCTGATCTTTCATCAGCGAAATAAGAGGCGAAACCACAACAGCCGTTCCTTCCATCATCAATGCCGGAATCTGAAAACAAAGGCTCTTGCCACCACCCGTAGGCATCAGCACAAGACAGTCTTTGCCACTAAGAATATGGCGGATTACATCCTCTTGCAAAGGACGAAACTGATCGTAACCGAAGTATTTTTTAAGTGTAGATTGCATTGATCGCATTGTCGTATAGTTCTTTTTTTGAAGGGGTAAAGTTAAGCAAAAAAATCGAACTGGCAAAGACTTGTTACGCAGGATGTGGATGAAGACGCTTCCTACTGGCGGTAGCAGGCTTCATCGTTCCTCCATTGGAACAGATTCACGAGAGCGTGCTGGGCTGCTTCGCCGAATGCCTCATCTACGCTGGCTCCATATTCGGAGTGACCATTTACAGACGCAGCAAGTACGCCATAGCCTCCTAAATTACCAGGCAATAACACCTCCAGCAGTGAGATTAGTGAAATTCGTGGTGAAATACACAACACGAATCGCACGAATCACACGAATTATCCACAACTAAATTCATGACCAATTCATGATAATTCGTGACTATAGCGCACCAAACATTCGTGTGATTAGTGAAATCCGTGGTGAAATACACAACACGAATCGTACGAATCACACGAAATTATACACAACTAAATTCATGGTCAATTCATACCCCAGTTCGGAATAAGAAATATTTCATAATTTTCCAATGCTGTATCTTACAACCGCTTTGTTGAACATGAAAGCCACGTGTTATTCCCACTAATTTTCTTCCTCAACCTCCGTGCCTTCGGCAGATGCACAGGCATTACATTTATGGTTTCCACAATGATTCCGGTATGCCGCAATCTAAGGCGTTACGCCAACAAGGTGTTGTTCTTCTTCCTCCTGAGGAACACATCAATTGGGATGCCTGATTTATGCATATAAGTTCTTTGTCAGTACCACATAAGTAACACTTCAGTACCAGTTAAGTGAAACTCCAGTACCACCTATATGAAACTCCAGTACCAGTTAGGCGGTACTGGAAACGGTACTGGAAGCGTGCATCAAGCTTATTGTAATACATAATTAAAGCTCATCCGATATTTGGAGTGATTCAATTATGAACCTATAAGTAGTGGAGGTCTCCGCTACTATACAAACTTGTTATATTAAGTATGTATTCATACTTATAATATCATCACTCAATATCACGGATGAACCTTAGTTTTCTGAAATGTTTTGCATAACTTTGCAATATCATTCAATCAAAACAACACTTAATAGCGATGGACAAAATGAACACTATTGATATTGCGCTCCGCATAGCCACTACAGCACATGCCGGACAGACCGACCGCGACGGCTGTCCCGTCATACTCCACCCTCTTGCCGTGGGACTGATGGGGCATACCGACGAGGAGAAGATAGCAGGGTTTCTGCACGATGTGGTTGAGGACACAAGCTACACTTTCAATGATTTGCTTGAAGATGGTATTCCTACTGGCATAGTAAATGCCCTACGCCTACTCACTTACGACCATTCAACCGACTACTTCGAGTATGTGCAAAACATTATTGACTCGGGAAATCCCATTGCTATGCAGGTGAAATACAACGACTTGCAGCACAATTTTGCCCGAGGCAAGGCTCACCCTGATCTTCAGGCAAAGCATGGCCGAGCATTGGAGATGGTGAAGGCTGCCATCGAAAGCTGCTCACAAGTCAGCCTGTATCATGCTCCTGCGGACGAGAATATCGAGGTAGGCATCTTTGCCTGCGGATGCTTTTGGGGCACACAGCACCAATTTCAGAAACAGTATGGTGTGCTCAACACTCTTGTCGGCTACACCGGAGGCAAGGAAGATTTTCCCACGTATGCCGATGTGCGCGACCATAAAACCAAACATGTAGAGGCTGTGATAGTAGAGTTCAATCCGAATCTTGTATCATACGAGAACTTATGCAAACTATTCTTCGAGATTCACGATCCGGCACAGACCGACGGTGTAGGTCCCGACATCGGTGCGCAATATCGCAGTTGCATATTCTATCGCAACGAATCGCAAAAGCAGACAGCCGAACACGTTATGCAGATACTCCGTGATATGGGCGATGAGGTGAACACCCTGCTTCTGCCCGAAGAACCTTTCTACATTGGCGAAGCTTACCACCAGCGTTATTATGAGAAGACTGGTGGCGAGCCGTATTGCCATGTCAGAATCAAGAAGTTTTAATCATCATATAACCTATTATACAAACCATTGTCAGCAGTTCTGACACAGCCAAGGCAAGCCAGATGCCCGTCTCGCCAAACACAACAGGAAATTACCATTGTGGCGAATATCCATGCCTGGGTGACATTGATGCGTGCAGCCTTGAGCTTTTGCTGCGCCATATGGATGGATGCTACAACAGAGCATCCGGCTCCCATCATCAGCCCCAGTCCCGTCACCACCATCAGTATCGGCACACATATATTTATGGCTGCTATTCCGTCGGCACCAACGGCATGCCCTACGAATATTCCGTCTATGGCTGTCATTGCCGATATGCTGAGCATACCCAATAATGTAGGAAGAAAATAGCGCCCGAAAAGGCGCGGAATGCTCAGCGTACTGAGGTCGATAGCGTCTTTTGTAAGTTTTTCTGACATAATAAAATTAAAAGTGACTTAAGTTTCGCAAGCAAACATACTAAGAATAATCCACACGTCTGACATTTTATCACAAGAGCATGACAAAATTGATAAATATGTCATATTGGCTGATACATATAACGGTTGGCACATAAGTTGCGAACGTACATAATGAAAGCCGGAAGCAATTAATACTGACGGCAAAAGGAAATTTTATTAACACACAGAAATCCCGACCGAACCACACTTGGCGAAGAGAGGACGAGAAAAAAATACAAATGGAGGTAATTCATTATGATGTTAGTTCGCAGGAATAACTATTCAAATTGGTTGAACGATTGGTTTGACAACTGTTTCTTCAATACTGAGGAAGTGCCTCAGACACGCACTACAGCCCCAGCTATCAACGTCAAGGAGACATGTGATGAATATATAATGGAGGTGGCAGTTCCCGGACTCAAGAAGGAGTGGGTGCGCATCAACGTCACCAACGAGGGTTTGCTCCACATGGCCATTGAAAACAAGATGGAGCACAAGGAGGAAGACAGAGAGTGCAAATGCCGCAAGGAAAGACACGAGCGCTACTTGCGCCGCGAGTTCACCTATGGCAACTATGAGCAAAGCTACACTCTGCCTGACGACGTGGAGCGCGACAAGATTTCGGCAAGCGTTGCCGACGGCATTCTTACCATCGTCATCCCGAAGACCACTCCCGAGCAGGAAGCCAAGGTGATGAAGAACATCGAAGTGAAATAACATTTCACATTAACAATTCATGAATTCAGGACTAATGTTAAGTGTTGAATGTTTAATGTTAAATGTTGAATTGTAAGGGTGCGAAACAATTCAAAACTGAACAACTCGCAATCGCAGGCGTTAGCCGAGAATAACTCAACATTCAACATTCAACATTCAACATTGCCAAAGGCTATCGTTTTACTTTACGACAAGCACGCGTGTCTCGTGCGGCATCACACGTCCCTTCCACTTGGAAGCGTTGCGGGCTATGTCCTTATGCTGCCACACGTCGCGTATAGTGTATTTGCCGGGAATGCCAAGCCGGGCAAAGTCGGCAGTCAACACCAGAGGCTTGTCAGACGTGTTGAGCAATGCTACGGCGTGAGAGCCGTTGGCAAGCTGGCGCACGAATATCTGATAGCTCCCGGTCATCACCCTGCGCTCGGCTGCCTTGCCAAGAGGGTCTTGATTGATGGCGATAATCTCCGGATTGAGCAGTATACGACGGTCGTCCTCCGACACCTTGCGCAGGTCGTTGGTCATGGCGAGAGGCGAAGCCATCATACACCACATGCTCATCTGGGTCTGATACTCGGTCTGGGTGCACCCTACTCCACCGAGGTCGCTCGACGGGCCACCCTTGCCTCTAAGACCTACTACGAGCATGTCCATGTCAGGCCATTGTCCGGGACGCACATATCGGGCAAGCGGAGCCGTGACGTTCACTATGTCGAGAATGCCCATACCGCCCTGTTTCACCACGTCCTTCCACATGTCGCGAACGTCATATGAGGTGCGCCATAGCTGACCGCCCACTTCCTCACACCACTCTTCGCATTGTCGCTGTCCCCACTCGCAGATGCCGAGCGCTATGTTACGGCCCGACTTCTGCAAGGCATTTGCCATAGTGCGATAACGATGGCGTGCCGTAGTGCTGTCTTCAGGAGCATTGCAGTAGTCGTACTTCAGATAGTCGACGCCCCAAGAAGCGAACGTACGTGCATCCTGCTCTTCAAATCCCAGACTTGCAGTCCATCCGCCACAGGTGAGCTGGGCGGCATCCGAATATATTCCGAGCTTAAGGCCCTTAGAGTGTACATAGTCGGCAAGCGCCTTTATGCCATTAGGGAATTTCACGGGGTCGGGAATCATATTGTTGTGACGGTCGCGTCCGCCCTGCCACAGATCATCTATAAAAATGTATTCGTAGCCGGCGTCGCGGAAGCCGCCTTCCACCATAGCATCGGCAGTCTCACGAATAAGTTGTTCGTTGATGTTGCCTTGAAACAGGTTCCATGTCATCCATCCCATAGGAGGAGTCGGAGTAAGCTGGTTGCGTGGTGTGGTCTGTGCCGACGCAAATAGCGACGACAATAGTAAGGCTGAAGAAAGAAGTAGTGATTTTTTCATTACTTTGATTGTTTTATTGCTTATAATAGTTTATTTATGTGCAAAGATACACATAAATTTATGTATCTTTGCACATATAACTAATTAGAACAATCTTAAATAACAATAAAACATGCACGAACCAATTATTTTTGAAGCCACAGAAGCCAAAATTGAGTATCTTAAAAGCATCAATATGCTGCTGCCACAGCTCTCACAATCAGCCCTGCCTATGACTATCGAAGCTCTAAACGCTATCATAACATCGCCCGATACCCACCTGCTGCTGTTGAAGGCAGACGGCAAGATAGTTGGAATGTGCACTCTCGCCGTATACTACGCCCCTACCGGCAGCAAAGCATGGATAGAGGACGTAGTAGTAGACAATAGTATGCGTGGCAAGAAACTCGGCAGACTGCTGATTGAACATGCTATAGAAGCAGCCCGCAAATACTCACCATGCACACTGATGCTGACATCGCGCCCGGCACGTGTGGCTGCAAATGCCCTGTATCAATCCGTAGGTTTCGAACCCAAGACAACGAATGTGTACAGGCTGAAAGTATAATATTATAATTCCCAATCGTCGGGATTGCACTCAGCCTCGACCTTCTTCTCTATCTTATCGGGAAGTGACGGGAAGAAGTCGATGCCTGTGATTCGCTCCACTTCATAAACCGAGTTGGCATAGTCGCCCTTCGGACGATTGCCATCAGAATTCTTGTATATAAAGCCGATAGCCTTAGGCTCGCCCTTCATACATAACACCACCTTGAAGAAGGCATCGGGCACTGCCACCTTATTGGCACCTATCGTCTTGGTCTTGCCTTTATAGAATATCGGTCCACAGACAATGTACAAATCGCCATATTGTTTGGCCCACTTGCGGCAGGCTTGCTCCATTTCGTTCCAATCGCCACGATTAAGCGAAGGTGCTTGCGGACATATATTTGTGAAAAGAAACGATTCGTCCATTGCTACTGCGCTCCACTTGTTGTCGCCAGCCGGACACATATGACCACGATCATAGCCCGAGCGTACATAGTCGAAGTTGACAGCACGTGGCTCCGGAACGTCCTCGTCCTCATGAAAAGCCGCCCCATTACGCTTTGCTTCACCTGTCAGTCGGCTTGGCGTAAGATGCCATGCCACCCAGTTGGGCACACGGCGGTCGCTGTTGTAGGATGCGGTATAGCCGGTACGACGGAGTATCTGTTCGGGCACCAGCTTCAGAGAGGCTGGAATCTCAATGTTGGAATATCCGGAAGCAACGCTCCCGGCTTCATCATTGCCGGTACTGGCTCCAACGTTCTTTTTTATCTCAGTAAAAACAGCCTTCTTGCTCTCAGCAACCTTTGCGTCCATGCGCTTCACTATCTGATTGCATGAGCAAAGCGTAGCACAAATGCAGCATAAGACAAGAACGGATTTCAATCGGTCGTAACCGTCAATAACATAACGTCTTGCTATTGTCAGCGAAACGACGGCTGCCACAACCGACGCTGCAAATACTGCAAGCACTACAAGTATCTGAACAGCTGCAGCATCAAAAGCCGATGCTCCACACACCATCATCGTCCACATAAATACCGGAGCCACACCTACAACTGTACCTGCCATACTACGCAGACCTGGCACAAACGATTTCTCCAACGCACGTCTCATTAGATAACCTATTGCCTCTGAACGTGTCGCACCATTGCCTATGAGATAATAGTACAGATGGTTGTGATGCCTGAGTCCTGCATAATATGTCGCCAAGGATTGTGCCATAGGGTCGATAATACTGCCCGACAACAACGCCAGCACAGGCAACAAATAACGCGTACCGAAACCGTCGCCAATAGCTACGTTGGCAAACAATAATATTGCGGAAGCAAAAAGAACTGCCACCAACATTCCGGCAAATACCGGCAACAGGAACAATGACAGTTTAAGACGCGCCCTATATACAACAACTATGACTGAATACATCACATAGACCAAAGCTGCCAACAGGCTGAGTGTCAGACTGCCTGTTTGCATAAGATAATACACCGCCACTCCAAGCACACCTACCCGCAACGTCATGCAGCAGAAGGCACGAAGCATGCTCGCCACCATATTTATATGATAGACATAAGCTACACACAAGGGAACTAACAGAACCAAGACTCCAAGAGCCAATCCTAATGTCGTTATCATCGTTATTGTTGTTTATTTGCTATAAATTGTCGTTTGCTATATATTTTGTTTGCTATATATTTTGCTTCTTGTTACATACAGCTGTCACTATAGGGTCGGAAGTGGCAATAACTACTGCCACATCGTCAAACAATGAGGAAGCCAGATAATCGGCAACAAGTCGGCTGCCCGCTTCATCCTGCTGCGAAGTGGGGTTGTCGAGCAAAGCTATCGGCCTACCGTCCATAACCGTAACGGCAAGAGCGGCACGCTGAGCCGTGGATGCATCAATCGAGGCAAAGGCTCTGTGCAGGCAATCCGTTTCCACACCGAGAAGCTGCAGATGACGCTCGGCTTCTTTCGACGAGTATTTGCTGTCGCCCGTCAATATGCTCTTTGCCAACTGCTCAACGGTTATGTCTTCGAAATCAATGTTATTGGGAAGATACGAAATATAACGTCTGTAACAGGCTGCTACAGACGGCAATACGGGTTCGCCGTCAATACTTGCCCAACCGCTGCACAAACGTCGCATGCCAAGCATTGCCTGCAAGGTCATGGTCAGACTCTTATAATCGGAAGACACAAGCGCCAGACGGTCGCCTGCGCCTGCAAGGAAAGACAAATCGGAGAATATCTGACTGTCCTTGTATTTCATTCCGGCTTTGTATAGTTCTATATTCATTGTTCTGCTTCCTTTCTACTTATCGCGCATGTCGCTCAGAATCTGCAACATATCAGCCCGCTCCTCACTCAGTTTGCCAAGCTTGCCACACTTCTTGTTATACTTCCACCAATTAAGAAGTCCACGGTTTTCAACCTTCTTCTTGTCGGGCAGATGACCATGCGCCAATATGTATTCCTTCAACGCAAGATAGTTGGCATTCCATTTTTCTTCGTTTCTTGATGTCATAAGCTTATATGAATTTTAACGATAAACACAAACGCGGATGCTTCAAAAACCCTTTCGTATTTTTGAAACACCCGCATTTATTATAATCATAAAGTGATCCATCATCACTTTAATCAGACAAAAACAAGTTTAGACAAGTCCCTTACCGTGGCAGTTCTTGAACTTCTTGCCACTTCCACAAGGACAAGGATCGTTGCGTCCAGGCATCTTATCCTTAACAAGCGGAGTGTGATTCTCGCTTATGTTCTCACGTGTATCGTGATTGGCGGCGGCACGCTGCTGCTCGTTGTCAAGGTCTACCTTCTCTTCGGTATAGTTCTGACGCCGTGTATGCTCCTCGGGAGCTGCCTCACGAACCTCCTCCTGTCGCTGCATTTCAGGTATCTGTCCACGTGTGAGGATGCTGCAGATACGGTTGTTCATATCGTTAACCATCGAGTCGAACAACTTGGCGCTCTCAAGCTTGAAGATGAGCAACGGATCCTTCTGCTCGTATGAAGCGTTCTGCACACTATGACGCAGCTCGTCAAGCAGACGCAGGTTCTCCTTCCATGCATCGTCGATGATGTGCAGCATTATCACGCGTTCAAACTGCTTTACAACGTCCTTTGCCTCTGTGCGGTAAGCCTCCTTGAGATTGCAAGGAATATTGTATACACGCTTGCCGTCGGTGATAGGCACCATGATGCGCTCATATATTGCACCCTGGTTCTCCTCTACCTCCTTGATGATAGGCCAAGCAACACTCTCGATACGGTCGGTCTTGCGCTTGAATGTAGCCATTGTGCTCTGGAAGGCGCGCTCCTCAAGGTCTTCACGCTTTGCATTGTCAAACTCTTCCTCGCTGAACGGACACTCCATAGCCAGAATCTTAAGGAACTGCTCGCGGCATCCCTCATAGTCGTTCTGCTCAACGATATTGACAACACGGTCCCAGATAACGTTTGTTATATCCATACCGATACGCTCGCCCATAAGAGCATGGCGACGCTTCTCGTATATTACAGTACGCTGCTTGTTCATCACGTCATCGTACTCAAGCAAGTGCTTACGTATACCGAAGTTGTTCTCCTCAACCTTCTTCTGAGCACGCTCGATGCTCTTCGAAATCATCGGGTTCTCAATACGGTCGCCCTCCTTGAATCCGAGGCGGTCCATAAGGCTTGCAATACGCTCTGAAGCGAACAGACGCATAAGCTTGTCCTCCAACGACACGTAGAATACAGAGCTACCCGGGTCGCCCTGACGACCTGCACGACCACGAAGCTGACGGTCTACACGGCGGCTCTCATGACGTTCTGTACCGATGATGGCAAGACCGCCTGCTGCCTTAACCTCAGGAGTAAGCTTGATGTCGGTACCACGACCTGCCATATTGGTGGCAATAGTCACGGCACCCAACATGCGCTCCTCGAAGTGCTTTGTTCCGTCTTCGCCTACAATCTCAGCCATTCCCTTAGTGCTGCGTCCTGCCTCAGCCACGATGTCAGCCTCCTTCTTGTGAAGCTTGGCATTAAGCACCTGATGCGGAATCTTGCGCATATTGAGCATCTTAGAGATAAGCTCAGAGATTTCTACAGATGTAGTACCTACAAGAACCGGACGTCCGCTATTGCGCATCTCTACAATCTCGTCGATTACAGCCGAATACTTCTCACGTGCTGTCTTGTACACACGGTCGTCGAGGTCCTTACGCAGAATAGGACGGTTGGTAGGAATCTCTACTACGTCAAGCTTATAGATGTCCCAGAACTCGCCTGCCTCGGTAGAGGCTGTACCGGTCATACCCGAAAGCTTGTGGTACATACGGAAGTAGTTCTGGAGTGTGATTGTTGCGAAAGTCTGTGTTGCAGCCTCTACTCTAACGTGCTCCTTAGCCTCAACAGCCTGATGCAAGCCGTCGCTCCAACGACGACCTTCCATAATACGGCCTGTCTGCTCGTCGACAATCTTCACCTCACCATCCATAACGACATATTCGTCGTCCTTATTGAACATGGTGTATGCCTTAAGAAGCTGCTGGAGAGTATGTACACGCTCCGACTGAACTGCATAGTGATTGAGCAAGTCGTCCTTCTTGTCAAGACGCTGCTGGTCGTCAAGATCCTTCTCGTTCTCAAGAGCCGACAGTTCTGAAGTGATGTCAGGAAGCACGAAGAGCTCCTTGTCCTGTACCTGGTTGGCAAGCCACTCTGTACCTTTATCTGTAAGGTCGCAGCTGTTCAACTTCTCGTCAACTACGAAATAGAGAGGCTCAACACATTCCGGCATACGACGGTTGTTGTTCTCCATATAGTACTCCTCGGTCTTGAGCATTCCTGCCTTGATACCTTCCTCTGAAAGGTACTTGATAAGCGGCTTGTTCTTTGGAAGAGCCTTGTGTGAACGGTAGAGAGCGAGGAATCCCTCGTCAAGTTTCTTCTGGTCGTTGGTCTTCTGACCCTCGGCTATAAGCTGCTTAGCCTCAGCAAGATACTGGGTAGCGAGCTTGCGCTGTACGTCTACAAGACGCTCTACCAACGGCTGATACTCCTCAAACATCTGGTCATCGCCCTTGGCTACCGGACCTGAGATGATAAGCGGAGTACGTGCATCGTCAATAAGCACAGAGTCAACCTCATCGACAATAGCATAGTTGTGCTTGCGCTGAACGAGGTCGGCAGGCGAGATTGCCATATTATCACGCAGGTAGTCAAAACCGAACTCATTGTTTGTACCGAAAGTAATATCGGCCATATATGCCTTGCGACGCTCGGGTGAGTTAGGACGATGCTTGTCGATGCAGTCTACCGAAAGACCGTTAAACATGTAGAGAGGTCCCATCCACTCTGAGTCACGCTTGGCAAGGTAGTCGTTTACAGTAACGACGTGTACGCCATTGCCTGTAAGGGCGTTGAGGAATACAGGGAGTGTAGCCACAAGGGTCTTACCTTCACCTGTTGCCATCTCGGCAATCTTACCCTGATGCAGAACGATACCACCGAAAATCTGTACATCATAATGCACCATTTCCCACTTGAGGTCGTTGCCACCAGCTGTCCAATGGTTGTGATAGATGGCATTGTCGCCATCGATTGTTATAAAGTCGTTCTTTGGGTCGGCAGCAAGCTCGCGGTCGAAATCAGTAGCAGAAACGACTGTTTCCTCATTCTCGGCAAAGCGGCGTGCCGTATCCTTTACAATAGCAAAGGCTACAGGCATAATCTCGTCGAGTGCCTTCTCGTAGATTTCCAGAACTTCCTTCTCAAGCTTGTCGATAGCATTGAATATGCTTTCGCGCTCATCAATCGGAGTCTCCTCAATCTTTGCCTTCAACTCTGCAATCTTAGCTTTCTGCTCGTTGGCAGAATCCTGCACATACTTCTGCAGCTGTTTTGTACGCGCACGCAGTTCATCATTGCTCAGCGCTTTTATCTCCGGATAAGCGGCCTTTACTTTCTCTACAAGGGGCTGAATCAGCTTCATGTCCTTTGACGACTTGTTGCCGAACAATGATTGTAATAATTTGTTGAAATTCATTTTATATTTTGCTTTTATTTTATGCTTGTTACGATTATTGGGTGTAAAATTACAAAAAAAAATCCGAACAGCACCAAAATAGGCTCCTTTAACGCCTACAAAGATGCGATTTTACCATAACAGAAGCCTCACACAGGCTACTGCAACGGCTCTGACGAACAAGCATTCGGGGCGCGTATACGTATCGCTTTGGCTACGGTTGGAGCTATACGGTCCACCGTGGCTTGGGTTGTGACACGTCCTGGCTTAACTCCCGCACCATACATTATTATAGGGAATGGAATGAAAGCCGCACGCGAGAAATAGTTTTCATGACTGTCTTCATTGAGTATCTGCCATCCTGGGGCTGTCTCTATGACAAGGTCGCCGCTGACAGACGGATTGTACGGACTGGTGGACACATTGCGCACGCCAGCAGTCTGCACAAGCAATTCTTTCGACCTGGTAATCACGTCAGTTAAGCTGATATGACGCTGCTCTATAAGCTTACGGTCGAGATAGATTTGATTATGGAAGCATGTTTCTACATATTTCGCTTGGCCATAAACAGCGCCAAGATACATATTCAGCAGATTGGCTGTACGATTTATATAGAATGTGCCTGAAGGGATGCGGAATCGCAGGTAATCCACGGGCTGCTCATCAGTGTAGCCTGTACTTGTAAGTACAAACATCACCTTGTCGCTGCCCACCTTGTCTTCGATACGCTTAATGAGCGAAGCAAGTGTACGGTCGAGCTTTACATAGATTATTTCCATTTCCGACTGCCATACAGTAGGGTCGGTACCTTTGGCTGAGAGCGTAACTGACAGCATATCAGTAATGTTGTCACGTCCCATAGCCATATCGTTTACACAAGCCACCGAAAGATCGGCAACGCCATCATTGTCGCCTGTAGCACGTCTCTGCATGGTGTTGTTGTAGGTGCGGACAAGTGCCTGAGCACCCTTTGAGTAATAACCTGACGTAGCCCATTGGCCTGTCTTGTCATTCACCCAGAAAGCGCCGTCAGCAGCATGGCCTGCCGACAACACAGCGGCATCCTTAACCGGGGCTACCGAATAGACAATGGCAGCACCCTTTGTAGAGATTTTCAACTCATCGGCAACTGTCGATGTAGCCATATTGTGCGGTGAAGTGCCGAATTCCTTGTCATCGGTACAGAACACCGGACGCAACGTATTACGGTCGAGCCACTGTGTTGCAACGATATTGTTGTAATGCGGTGTCGTTCCTGTAGCTATCGACGCAATAGCCGAAGCCCTGTCTACCGGTGCAAACGGATAGCTCGCTGCATCATACACACGACCATGTTCGAGCAGTTTGCGGAAACCACCGTCACCATATAGTGGTGCGAAATGCTCAATATAGTCGGTACGAAGCTGGTCGACAGTTATATTGACGACAAGACGTGGCGCAGGCTGCAAAGTCTGCGCTTGCATATCCGCTCCTGACAATACCGCCAAAAACAATATAGTGGATAATTTCATCTTGTTTTATTAAATGTAAATATTTTTGATATGTTTCTAATTAGCAAAGATAGTGCCAAAACAAGCATTCCTTCTGCATAGGTCTGCAATAGGCCGCCTATGACGAACAAGACGATACATGCTGTCCATAGTTTCAACCACGTGTGTATACGTCCACGTCGCAAGCCTCTTACTACTGGCACCAATGCCACAAGGTTTATGGGATTGAGCAGCAATATCTGCAGATTAATCCTTACCGTTGGATGTTGCGAGAACACCATTGCCAAAAGTATCAAGCCACAAATTCCCGTCAGACCCATCAGCACAGCGTCGAGCATCCAGTAATTAGCCCTCTTCACACGCTCAACGCATGTCAGAGCCACTACAACCAAAGCTACCCACGCTATACATGCCATTGGCGACAGCGGGAAGGAGTCAGTCCCTACCCCACGTGTACGCTCTACAACCCACGACTCTCCTGCAACAAGCTTGCGTCGGCTGCCGTCATTTGCCACTATTTCTGCATCTGCGAAGTCGTGACATAAGTTTTCGGGCAAGAATTGCTGCTCGCTACGATTGGTCTCTGAATCAGCCTGCACTCCCAGCAACAGGTCGTTGCCGAAACGTGCCCAACGATGAGTTCCGTTGTAATAGTGAATCAGCTTGCGGAACGAAAGGCTTGAATCCACCTGCCCCTTATACTCCACCTTGCCGTCAATATGATTCACTATCATTTCCCGAGCGCGTGTCGTACAGTTGTCGAAGAAATAGTTATATCTGTACACGCGGTTTTCGGGCTGATAATTCTCGTCTATAGCAGCCGCTATAACAGCCTTCTCATGTGCCGTAAGATTGAGCCTTTGCTGACGCACGCCACATCCTGTAGGCGCATATTGCGACACAAAGTCGTCAAAATACTCTATACCCATCTCGTAGTCTGTCAGTCCGAAAACAAACCTGAGCACAAAGAACGGCTTACCGAAAGAGAACATGCCATAGTTGATGGCAAGATCCTCTCCACGTGTTATATTCCTATATCTTATAGCCGTATGCCCATACAGACTATACACATTTGGACGCGGTCCGCATGTAAGCAGGCTTATCTCTATAGAGTCCGGCTCGACGGTTGCGTTCAAATCGTTTGCATACGCATTATTACCATGCGCAAGAAACATAAAAATAGCCAATACGGCAATTGTTAAATGTCTTTTAAAGCGTTTCACGATGCAAAAATAACTTATATTTCTCACACTTCGTGCCATTATTTCGTTTTTTTTCGATAAATTTGCAGCCAATTATTCATAAACAGAATAAAAGCGCCTGCAACCCCTATTATATATAAGGTGTAATGGCAGGAGCCAAATTGATATATAAAAATTAAGATATTCAGAATGATGAAACAAATACTCATGACTGTTTCCATGTTGACATTGTCCATGGCTGCATCTGCACAGAGCGGTACAAACTCTCCTTACAGCCAGTATGGCTTGGGCACATTAGGCGAACAGGCAAGCGGATTTAATCGCGGAATGAACGGATTAGGTCTTGGATTTCATGAACACAACCAGATAAACACACTCAACCCGGCATCGTACGCCTCTATCGACTCCCTGTCGTTCATATTCGATGCAGGTATCTCCGGACAAATAACCAACTACAAGGAAGGCGGAAGAAAAATCAACGCCAAGAACGCCAACTTCGAGTATGTTGTGGCAGGATTCCGTTTGGCCAAGCGTCTCGGACTCAGTTTCGGTATTCTTCCATTCTCTAACATAGGATACAACTATTACAATACCGACAAGATAGGAAATTCTCCGAACGAGTCGTCCACTACATCTTATGTCAACACCTACAATGGCAGTGGCGGCCTGCATCAGGCTTATCTCGGTATGGGATGGATGCCCGTAAAGGGATTGGCAGTAGGCTTCAACGCCTCATACCTTTGGGGCAACTACACACGCTCAATCGTAAATTCATACACCGACAGCTACGTCAACACCCTTTCACGCTATTATACAGCCACAGTCAACAGCTATAAGCTCGACTTCGGAGTACAATACACCCAGAAAATCTCTAAGAAGGACGAGCTGACTCTTGGCTTGACTTACAGTCTTGGCCATAAGTTGGGTGCCAACCCGAAATGCCAGGTCATTTCGAACAATGCACAGACAGGCGTAGCTGACACAGCAACCTATAGCAACAATGCCAAGAACAGCCTTGAGCTGCCCTCGACATATAGCGCCGGCATCATGTGGAACCACGCTGGCAGCTGGAAGATTGGAGCCGACTATCAGTTGCAGAAATGGTCGAAGACCGTTTATCCGCAACTCGTCAACCCAAACGGAACAACCGACTATGTAACAACCAAAGGAATGTTTGCCGACCGTCATAAGTTTACTCTTGGTGGCGAATATTGCCCACAGGAGAACAGCCGAAATTTCCTTAAGCGCGTACACTACCGCCTTGGCGCATCGTATGCTACAAACTATCTGAAGATAAACGGTGCCGACGGCCCTAAGGAATACAGCGTAAGCGCCGGCTTCGGAATACCGGTAGTCAATGGCTACAACAACCGTTCGCTTCTCAACATATCAGCACAATGGGTACGCCAGGACAGCAAGACAATGATTACAGAAAACTCTTTCCGCATAAATATCGGACTGACGTTCAATGAGCGTTGGTTTGCCAAGTGGAAGATGGAATAAGAAGAACAAACACAGTCACATTGCGATTGAACTCGGATGAAATACAGCAAAATCATAATATTGGCACTTGTCATTTCCGCCCTTTTGGGGGCATGTCAGGAGCAGAAAGAGCATACGGCAGCTGCTGTACGTGACCGTGACTCCGTGTCGATGATGATAAGCTATGGCGTCAACACACTCATATCCGACTCAGGAGTAATAAAATACCGCATTGTGACCGAACGGTGGGAAGTGAACACCGTACGCAACCCGTCACGCTGGATATTCGAGAAGGGACTTTTCTTTGAGCAATTCGACGAGAAGTTTCACGTACAGTCGTACATCCAGTGCGACACAGCATACTATTACGATCAAAAACGCCTTTGGGAGCTACGCAATCGTGTAAGCGTACTCACCAAAGACGGAGTAAGATTTACAAGTCAACAATTATTCTGGGACGAGAGCAAGCACGAACTATACTCAAACGTATACTCCAAACTCGTAACACCCGAACGAACCCTCGAAGGCGCATACTTCAGAAGCGACGAACGTATGACCAAATATTATGTATCAAACAGCCGTGGTTCGTTCGAGAAGACTGACATAGCAGGCAGTGGCGACACTATAACAACAGCCTCCGACACGGTGAAGGCTAACATCCGACCGCAAGCCAAGCCAATACGCCGCATGCAGCCCAACAAATAAAATTCATTAAAAAACACAGTGGAAATAGACATTCCTTTATTAGCAAGTATAGCGGTGACAATGGTGTTGTCAGCGTTTTTCTCGGGCATGGAGATTGCTTTCGTGTCAAGCAATCGTATGCTTGCCGAAATGGACCGCCAAGGCAACAAACTCACCAAAAGACTAATATCCAAATTCTACAGCCACCCCAACGGATTTGTCAGCACAATGCTTGTAGGCAACAATATTGTGCTCGTAGTGTATGGCATCCTGTTTGCAAGCCTGTTTGACAACACGCTGTTCAAAGGGCTTGACGATGGAGTAAGAGTGACAGCCGACACCATACTGTCCACTCTTGTCATCTTGTTTACCGGCGAATTTATGCCGAAAATACTCTTCAAGAACAACGCCAACCGACTATTGTCGGTGTTTGCGCTGCCTGCTTACGGCTTCTATTTGTTGTTATGGCCGATAAGCAAGTTTGCTACATTCCTGGCTAAAATACTTCTGCGACTTGCAGGAATACATATGGAGACAGAGACCGACGACGAAGGATTCTCGAAAGTCGACCTCGACTACCTTGTGCAGTCGAGCATAGAGAACGCGCAGAACGAAGACGAAATAAACGACGAAGTAAAGATATTCCAGAATGCTCTCGATTTCTCCGATTGCAAAGTGCGCGACTGCACGGTGCCACGCACCGAAATCAATGCCGTTGACATAAACGACTGCACTACCGAGAAACTCATGCAGAAATTCATAGAAAGCGGCAACTCCAAGATTATCGTCTACGAGGACGACATCGACCATATAGTAGGCTACATACACAGTTCGGAGATGTTTCACAACCGCGACAGATGGCGCGAATGTATATGCACAATGCCGTTTGTGCCCGAAACCATGGCGGCGCAGAAACTCATGCATATATTCTTGCAACAGAAGAAGAGCCTCGGAGTAGTTGTAGACGAATTTGGAGGCACAAGCGGCATCGTGTCGCTTGAGGACATTGTAGAAGAGATATTCGGCGACATCGAGGACGAACACGACAACGACAAGTATATAGCCAAGCAAATTGGCGACAAGGAGTACATTATGTCGGCACGACTTGAGATAGACAAGGTCAACGACCTCTTCGGCATCGGACTGCCCGAAAGCGACGAATATATGACTGTAGGCGGATACATATTGCACGAATACCAGAGTTTCCCAAAACTCAACGAAGTCGTCAATATCGGTCCTTTCGAATTCCGCATCATCAAGAGTACAATGACAAAAATAGAATTAGTAAGGCTAAAAGTACACGATAAAACCAATTTTTAGCTGCAAACGTGCCATAGTTTGCCAATAAATTAGTATTTTTGTACGCCTTTTGAAACACATGGCCCTTACGAGGCTTGTCATAGGCACATAAAAACCGGTCTATCATTAAAACGGAAATAAAAAAATAAATAATAAACAATTAAAAATGGCAGCATTAGGAAAAATCAGAAGCAAGGGAGTCCTGCTGATATGCATTATCAGTTTGGGCCTTTTTGCATTTATTGCCGAAGAGGCATTCCGCTCTTGCGAGTCGTCAAGCAATGAACACCGACAGCAAGTGGGAGAAGTTTTAGGAGAGAAAATCAATGTTACTGATTTTCAGAAGATGGTTGACGAATACACCGAAGTCATCAAGATGCAGCAGGGTCAGGACAACCTTAACGAGGACCAGCTCAATCAGGTTAAGGACATGGTATGGAACACATACGTACAGACCAAGCTCGTAGAGAACGAGGCAAAGCGTGTAGGACTCACCGTAACAGACAACGAATTGCAGAACGTACTCAACGAAGGCACCAACCCCATGCTTGCTCAGACTCCCTTCTACAATCAGCAGACAGGACGCTTTGACGCTAACGCACTCAAGAAGTTCCTTGCAGAGTATAAGACTCAGAGCCAGGCCAACCCACAGATGGCAAAGCAGTATGAGAGCGTCTACAAGTACTGGACATTCATCGAGAAGACATTGCGCCAGCAGCTCCTCGCACAGAAGTTCCAGGGTCTCTTTGCTCATTGCCTGCTTGCAAACAAGGTAGAGGCCAAGATGGCATTCAACGAGCAGCACGAGGAGAGCCAGATACAGCTTGCATCACTCGCATACACAAGCATCGATGACAACAAGGTACAGATTTCTGATGCCGACCTCAAGGCTAAGTACAACGAGATGAAGCCACGCTTCAAGCAGTATGTAGAGAGCCGCGACATCAAATATATCGACGTTCAGGTTAAGGCTTCTGCAGCCGACGCTGCTGCTCTTCATAAGGAATTTGCCACATACGGCAAGGATCTTGCAGCTGCAGCCGACCCTTCAGACGTAGTACGCAAGAGCACATCATTGGTCAACTACATCGGTGTGCCAGTTACAAAGGAGGCTTTCCCTTACGACATCGCCCAACACCTCGACTCAATGGCAGTAGGCTCTACAAGCAAGGTTCTTGAGAACAAGGCTGACAACACACTCAACCTTATCAAGCTCGTTGCCAAGCAGCAGTTGCCCGACTCAATCCAGTTCCGTCAGATTCAGGTAATAGGCGCTACAGCTGATGAAGCTACAAAGCGTGCCGACTCAATCTACACAGCTCTTAAGGCTGGTGCCGACTTCGAGGTTCTCGCCAAGAAGTATGGCCAGACTGGTGAGAAGACATGGATGACAACACGCCAGTACCAGAGCGCTCCTTCACTCGACAAGAACACCAAGGACTACATCATAGCTCTCAACACCATGTCTGTAGGCGAGATAAAGAACATGCCTCTCTCACAGGGCAGCCTCATCGTTCAGGTAGCCGACCGCAAGGCAATGACTACAAAGTATACTGCAGCAGTTGTCAAGAAGAACATCACATTCTCTAAGGACACCTACTCTGCAGCTTACAACAAGTTCAGCTCATTCGTCAGCGCTAATCTCACAGCCGAGGATCTCGTAAAGAACGCAGCCAAGTCAGGCTATACTGTTTTGGATCGCAAGGACGTGACAACAGCCGAGCACAACCTAGCTGGCGTACGCAGCACACGCGAGGCTATGCGCTGGTTGTTCGATGCCAAGAAGGGTGAAGTATCACCTCTCTACGAGTGTGGCGACAACGACCACCTGCTCATTGTTGTTCTTGACAACATCAATAAGGTAGGCTATCGTTCATTGGACGACGCTCAGGTTAAGGAGATTGTTAAGGCTGAGGTAATGAAGGACAAGAAGGCAGAAATGCTTATTGCCAAGCTCAATGGTGTTAACAGCATTGCAGCAGCCAAGGGCAAGGGTGCCAATATCACAGCAGTCAATCAGGTTACATTCGCTGCTCCTGTATTCGTTTCGGCTACTGGCGCAAGCGAGCCTGCACTGAGCGGTGCTGTTGCAGCTACAGCTAAGGGCAAGTTCTCTAAGGCTCCTGTCAAGGGCAACGCTGGTGTATATGTATTCCAGGTAACTGGCAAGACACAGCGTCCAGGCAAGTTCAATGCAGCCGCTGAGATGCAGAAACTTCGCCAGAAGGAAATGCAGGCAGCAGGCAACTTCATGAACGAGCTTTACATCAAGGCTAACGTAGTTGACAACCGCTACCTCTTCTTCTAAAGAGAAACAACAAAACCAATATTTATATATCATAAAAGGTCTGAAGGCTTTTGCTTTCAGACCTTTTTTTATACCTTTGTATCTAATAACCGCAAATAACTATTAGTTAAACCAAAACCAATATAAAATGTCAAGCATTACAACTATTAAGACGTTACGCACAATCGATATTACGCTTATTCCCTCTCGCTTTATCGCCTTGTTAATTGGCATCATTATGATGGCATGTGCCAACACTTGTATTGCACAGGAAACAGAACTATTCAAGCTGGTGAAGAATGTAACAGAACTACAGGAAGGGGATACTGTGATTGTTGTGAACAATACTAATAAGCTTTGCTCAGCACTTAGTACTAAATGGAATTCTGATAAATATAATAAGACCTCCATTGACGGCTATAAAATAGACATAAATGGAGAAACAATCATACCTCCGGCAAATGTTGACAGAATACAGCTACAGAAAGCTTCCAATGGAAAATGGCTTTTGTTTTCTACAACATATAAAAAATATCTTTGCAATGATAATAAGTCAAAAGCAAGCGGCAATTTTATAGCGTTACGCGATAAAGAAGACGATTATTTCAAATTAACTGCACCAGTCGAAATTTCAATTACAAAATATGCAAAAATAGATTTTTTAAAGTCTACTGACAATAAAGTAGCCAAACGCATTCTGGCTTTCTCATATGCCTACGATTCAATAAACCCTAATAGTGTTGGCTATTACAATTGTTATGATACAGACAAGGCCACTACAGATGACAGAATGGTCCAACTCTACAAAAAGGTATCCTCTACTCCCCTTACTCTCAATGACGAGACCGACAACTCTGGATTGCTTACATCCAACAACGGACAGCAGACTACTGTAAAGCTCTCGCGTAAACTCTTGGCCAACCAATGGAATACATTCTGCGTGCCATTCGACATTGACATCGCAGACTGCAAAATTAACGGCATTGAGGCGAGTGTAATGGAATACGACCATACCACAGGCAACACAATGGAGTTTAAGGAGGCGACACAGATAGTAGCAGGAAAGGCTTATCTGATCAAGCCTTCAGCAGACATAACCGACCCACAATTCGACAATGTTACTATTAAGAATGATGATCCTACGGTCAGTGGTGACGCTGATGGCTACAGCTTCGTAGGAATATACAATCCAAAGACATTCAGTGGCAACGACCAGGAGCGTGTATTGATTTTAGCGAGCGAGGCAAAGTTCATGAAAGTGAATAACGGACAGCGAATGAAAGGAATGAGGGCATACTTCACAATTCCTGCAGGAACGAAGGCAGAAGCCGTACGATTGATGATAAACAACCGCCCTACTGCCCTCACCGAAATCACCACTACCCCATCGACCTCAGAAAAGATATTCTACATTGACGGCACTTATGCCGGCTCCGACATCAAGAACGTCAAAAAAGGAATTGTCATTAAGGATGGCAAAAAATATTTGATGAAGTAAAGGGCCATCCAATTACAACAATCGGTCATTAGCAATGGGCTTATTCCATTGTCTAATGACCGATTTTCATGCAATACGTATTCGATGGCAAATGAAAACGTATTCATCAGCAAATGAAAACGTATTCATCAGCAAAGTAATACGTATTCATTCGCAAAGCAATATATATTACTTTACCAAGTATATTAATATTACTTTATAATGCCAGCCTCAAGCCACTGGTTGGCTATTGTCTTAGAGTCGGCAAGAGCCGTAGCTTCGTCCACATCATATTCGTCACAGAGCAGCGACTTGAGCGTTTCTACGTCGAAATCCATGTTCTGTACCTTCTCCCAGAGATAGGCAGCACTGTCGTTCATGCTGATTATCTTTGTGAAATCAATGTTTTCTCTTCCTTCGGCTACAACGATTTTCTCGCCGCACACATCCTTCAGTACGAAGCCTGTCTTTGTTCTCATATTATTTATTACTTTTTTTGTTTTAATTTCAGAGTAATTCGATAAGCGAACAGCAGATACCTACGCACAGGCAGCAATGCCGTCCATAAAGCCGAATAGATTCGCCATTTCCAGCCTGTGGTATAGTCGGGACGCTTACGTCCCTTACGGTAGAAGCAATGGGCAATGCCCAATACTTTGCTTGCGTCAAACTGTTCGGTGGCAAGGTTGCCGTCGCCTCGCATCGTGACAAGACTGCCTTCTATCTTCACTATACGATGGAGCGCATAGCGTCGAGACGATACTTCAGCCAACACTACATCCCCTACCCTTACGGGCTTGCTGGGCTTAGTGAGTATTGCCTTGTCGCGTCCATCCTCAAGAAACGGGCGCATACTGACACCACGTAACGTCAATGTCACGCTATGACCTTCGTCGAGAAGCCGTGCTATCTCGGGAATGATGACGTCATTGGCAAACTCCTTGTGCCTTACTGACTGACTGTTATTGGTTTGAATCATTGTCGGTCGGGTTTTATGGCTATGGTGTCATAGCATAATAAGGCTGCCTCTGCATCGGGCAGACAATGCAACTTGTACACAGGTGGCGTCAACTCAAGCAGCTTTATCACAAGATCGCAGGTTTTGCCGAATACGCCTTTATCCCATTTCATCGTAGAGCAAGCGGGTACTATTATGCCAAACGCAGTGGCATACGACACCTTCTCCATACGGTTGCGCTTAGCCCGCTCTATCTTGACTATGGCTCCCAATGGTGCCTTGATATTGCGATAGCAAGGGGTCTTGCCGCTCCACGGACTGCCGTATACATAGAACTTATTGTCGATGATACGTATAATGGGGTTGTCATCGTTCATGAGGTCGCTCCCTTCGATGTTCTGTATCCAGAGATTGGTGTGTGTGCTCTTTCCAGTTCCACTCTTGGCGGTGAAAGCATAGCCGTAGCCATTGTTGCGCACAAGCGATGCATGGATGAGAAGCGTGCCGAGCTCTACACCTCTGAAAGCATACAGCATCATTATGGCAGTATTGAGTCCGAACGAACGCATCAGACGCGTTCCGTTCAGAGCGCAGTTGCCTATCGAATAGTCGCTGTTGGTCTGCAGCAAACAGCAGCTGTCTCCGTTTATGTCCTTCACAATAAACTGATAGCCACCACCCTTGACACTGTCTACAATGGTCTTGCCGTTGCCCGTATCAAATATGTCGATTCGCTCTCTCTGTTCTTTGTTTATCGGCTTCAGACTGTCGTCTACCGTCAACGACAGCATACAATCCTCGTCAGTGTCCTTTATCTTGAAAGGTTCGTATGAGGGTAATAAAAATATGTCATTTGCCGTTTCACCGACAAATGACACACTTATTTTATGTTCTGCTATATCGAAAAAATGCTTCTTCACTATATTAATTCTTTTCTTTTTTCTCTTTCTTTGCCTTCTTTGTATAAGCCGAAACCTTCTCGCTGTCGTCCGGCTCTATCGGCTCGAAAGAAAAGTCGTGGGCTGTGAGATACTTCACGTTATAACGACCGTTGGCTGTATAACGCTTCTTCATAGCGAAATACTTCTTCTCTACATCTTTGCGTGTCTTGGCATAAACCGTAACGCATGTAGGATTGGGCAATCCGAGAGTCTTGAGCGCCTCACGCAACTGGTAAGAGTAGTTGTCGCGGCTGTAGAGGAAACCTGTCTTGCCATCTACCCATGTGCCTTCCATAAGCTGAATCTCGGTGAAATATACCGTAGAGTCGTTGAATGATGTGGCAAAGCCATATACAAACAATGGCACCTTCTTCTGTGCTGCGTTTGCCATCTTCGGCATAAGCATAGCAACCAAAACTATTATAAATGATTTTATAAACAGTCTACTTGTCTTCATCTTCTTGTTGAAAGTCTT
Organism: uncultured Prevotella sp.; assembly: GCA_905193385.1. Lineage (GTDB taxonomy): Bacteria > Bacteroidota > Bacteroidia > Bacteroidales > Bacteroidaceae > Prevotella. Next base: position 42,547 of record CAJJOL010000008.1, read on the forward strand.
TTTTATATGTTTGATTTATTATCCTCTAACCCTTCAAAGCTGGCGTCTTATCTTCCAAGATAGGCTTTCAGCATCTTGTTCTTGGTGTTCTGCTTGAGCTTGCGTATTGCCTTCTCGCGTATCTGGCGCACACGTTCGCGTGTGAGTCCGTACTTATTGCCAATCTCTTCCATTGTGCATTCAGGCTGGTTGATACCGTAATAAGCCTCTATCACGTTACGCTCACGCTCATTGAGTGCTGTAAGTGCGCTTGCTATCTCCTCGCGCAGCGACTCCATTAGCAGCGTGTTGTCTGTTTCGGGCTCAGCATCGCTCTGCATAAAGTCGATCATGCTTGTGGCGTCACTATCTGACACAGGAGCATCTACCGATACCTGATGTGTGTTCACCTTAAGCACATCCTCTATCTTGTCGTGAGGGATGTCGGTCTTCTCGGCTATCTCGTCAATGCTCGGGCGACGCTCGTTCTCCTGTTCAAACTGGTTGAGTATGCGATTTATCTTGTTGACGCTTCCCACCTGGTTCAACGGCAAGCGTACTACACGGCTCTGCTCGGCTATTGCCTGCAATATGCTCTGTCGTATCCACCATACGGCATATGAGATGAACTTGAATCCTCGTGTCTCGTCGAACTTCTCGGCAGCCTTGAGCAATCCTATGTTTCCTTCGTTGATCAGGTCGGGAAGGCTCAAGCCCTGATTCTGGTATTGCTTCGCAACTGAGACAACAAAACGCAGATTCGACTTTGTAAGCTTCTCTAAAGCCTTACGGTCGCCAGTCTTTATGCGGCGAGCCAGTTCTGCTTCTTCCTCCACAGATATAAGCTCTTCATGTCCTATGTCATGAAGATACTTGTCAAGCGAGGCATTCTCTCTGTTTGTAATTGAGCTTGTGATTTTCAGTTGTCTCATTAAGTGCTGTTTTTTGATATTATGTTCTGCAAATTTAACCAATAATATTGGTTGTCGCAAATTTTTCATTGCTTATTTTACACTTGGTTTTCCAGCTTTGCTTCTTTGCCTGCTCAGCAGCAGACTCCCGTATGCTCTGTAATGTAGTCGTTTTGAGGTGCAAATGGGGTCGTTTTGGTATGCAAAAGGGCTCCTTTGGGAGTGCCAAAGAAGCCCTTTTATAAGGCTGAAGGAGTCCTTTTGTGGAATACGCAAAAGGACAAGCCTTTGTTTTATGTATTAGTCTTCAAGCGGAACGGCGAAGTATGCCTTCTTGCCTGTAGGATAAACGCCCTGTATGTAGAGCACCGGATTGCGGCTTGTAGAAGCTTCCTTCACGAGATTCTGCAGATCTTCGATTGTTCTGACTGCGTTGTCGTTGACACGCTGGATGATGAATCCCTTTGTAATGCCTGCATCCTTGAACTTGCCTGAGTTCACCTTCAACACCTCAAGACCATAGCTGATGTTGAGCTGCTTCTTCTGGCTGTCGGTGACTGTACGGAAGTTGCCTCCGAGCACGTCGAGGTCGGCCTTCTTCACTACCTGTGTATTGCCCTGCTCGTTCTTCAGTGTCAAAGTCTTGCTTGCCTTCTTCTTGTCGCGCAGATATGATACCGACACCTTGTCGCCCGGACGCTTCTTGGCAAGATACTCCTGCAGGTCGGCCATCTTGTTCATTTCCTTTCCGTCAATGGCGGTAATGACGTCGCCTACCTTCAGACCGGCTTCCTCGGCTGAGCTCTCTTCTACAATCTTAGCCACGTAGATGCCTTCCATTGTGCCAAGGTCGATGTCCTTGCCCTGCTCCTTCTGAGCGTCAACATAGTTCTTGACATCCTGTCCCTGAATACCGATAACGGCACGCTGAACAGTTCCGTACTTCTTGAGATCGTCGACTACCTTGTTCATAATAGATGTAGGAATGGCAAATCCATAACCGCTGAACGAACCTGTCTGCGAGTAGAGCATTGCATTGATACCGATAAGCTCGCCACGGGTATTCACAAGCGCACCGCCTGAGTTGCCCGGATTTATGGCTGCGTCGGTCTGGATGAACGACTCTACACCGTTCTGATAAAGCGAACGACCCTTGGCGCTGACAATACCTGCTGTGACTGTGTTGGTAAGGTTGAACGGGTTGCCTACTGCCAGTACCCACTCGCCTACCTTAATGTTCTCGCTGTTGGCGATTGTTATGGCAGGCAGATTCTTTGCGTCAATCTTGATGAGTGCAAGGTCGGTGGTCTTGTCTGTACCGATGATGCGTGCCGAATACTCCTTGTTGTCGTTGAGTGTCACCGTGAGCTCGTCGGCATCGGCTACAACGTGATTGTTTGTCACAATATATCCGTCGGTAGAGATGATGACACCTGAACCGGAACCCTGCTGCTTGGGTGTGCGTACGCTACGCTTCTGTCTGCCGTCCTGACCTTGGTTGGGATTGCCGAAGAATCCAAACGGGTCGCTGAAAAAATCCGAGAATGGGTCGCTCTGCACCTCAACGGTCTGAATCTTAGAGTTCTTTGTGCTGAGAATATGTACTACCGAAGGCAACGACTTCTCGGCTGCATATGTAAGGTCAACGGGCTGCGCCGGTACTGCTGCCGAAGGAGCCTGTGTAGCATTCACCTTAATCAAGGTTCCAGTAGAAAAGGCAAAGGCAAGTGCGCTCATTGCCACAACCAAATACTTAGAATACTTTTTCATAGTTCTTTTACTTTATTGTTTTTATTATCATTTTATAGTTAAAAGGCTTATGTTAACACAAACTTGCATTCTGACATATTGAAGCCTCCACAAGTCGTAGCTGTGTTAAAACAATAGCGTTTTGTCTTTTTCGGTTGCAAATATAGACGCAATATTTGTTAATGTGTCATTTTGGCATGTATCTTTATCCCATTTTAACACTACAATTTAACATATTAACGGCTGTTAGAAATCATCTGTCTGTTTTTCACTTTTGTTTGTTTCCTCGCGTGGTAACAATTGTTACTACACGTAGTTGCAATTATTCTCTCGGCAGAGAATAATTATTTTCTGCCGAGAGAGTTATTTATTCTTAACTACACAAAAAAAAGATGCGACAGCCCCCTGTTTTCAATCAGAGAGCTGTCGCATCCTTAATTATAACATCTGATGTATCCGCACTTAACGGATACTACCTCCGTATTACTCAATCACTATGAGCGGAGCGTCCTCAAGAACACTTTCTCCGTTCTTTACGCAGATGGCTGTAACCTTGCCGTCCTTCTCAGCCTCAAGGTTGTTGGCCATTTTCATAGCCTCAAGCACAACGACTACGTCGCCTGCCTTAACCTCGTCGCCTACAGCAACCTTTATCTCTGTCACAACGCCTGGCAGCGGAGCCTTAAGCGCATTGGCAGTATTCACGTTGGCTGCACCTGTCGACTCGCCTTCTTCTGCAGCAGCAGTGGGCTGACCGAGTACAACCTTCTTCTTCTCAGGCTCTGCCTCCTGCTCCATCTCGACCTTGAAAGCCTCGCCGTTAACATTCACGCTGGCGATATTGCCCTCAACATCCTCTATCTGGACTTTATATTCCTGTCCGTCGATTGTATATTTGAATTCTTTCATTTCCCTGTATTTATGGTTTAGCTGTTAAACTCAAGAACTTGGCGTTCCACATCGTCTGACGTGGCTGGATTGTTATGAAACCAGGCTCCTTGTCATGCACATTGTTGCCCTGATATTCATATAAAGCCATTGCTATGGCTGCATAGATATTCTTGTCCACCTTCATTATGATTTGATGTTAAGTGTTAAGTGTTAAATGTTAAATTAATATTGTCTTGTCAGCCAATGCAATTTAACATTTAACATTCAACATTTCTCATTGTTATTACATCGGCATGCAGCCATGCTTCTTTGCCGGCAATGACTGACGCTTTGTGGCAAGCTGTGCCAAACCACGGCAGATACGGAAACGTGTGTTGCGCGGCTCGATTACATCGTCAATGTAGCCATATGAGGCAGCCTCATACGGATTGGCAAACTTATCTGTATATTCCTCTTCTTTCTCAGCGAGGAATGCCTTAACATCCTCTCCTGCCTCCTTCTTGGCCTTGGCTTCCTTGCCACACAGTATGGCAACAGCACCGCTGGCACCCATAACGGCAATCTCTGACGACGGCCATGCGAAGTTGAGGTCGGCACGAAGCTGCTTGCAGCCCATAACGATGTGCGAACCACCGTAGCTCTTGCGCAGGGTGATTGTAATCTTAGGTACTGTAGCCTCACCGTAAGCATAGAGAAGCTGTGCACCGTGCTGGATAACTGCGTTGTACTCCTGACCTGTACCGGGAAGGAATCCTGGAACGTCAACAAGCGAAACGATAGGAATATTGAAAGCATCGCAGAAACGTACGAAACGTGCTGCCTTGCGGCTGGCGTTAACGTCGAGCACACCGGCATAAGCTGCCGGCTGGTTGGCTACAACACCAACGCTCTGACCGTTGAAACGTGCGAAACCGATGATGATGTTCTTGGCAAACTTAGGCTGTACCTCGAAGAAGTCGCCGTTGTCGGTAATGGCACCGATAACCTTGTACATATCGTAAGCCTTGTTGGGATCGTCAGGGATTATCTCGTTGAGCGAATCCTCCATACGGTTGATCGGGTCGTTGCACTCTACACGAGGAGCCTCCTCTGTGTTGTTGCTAGGGATGAACGAGAGCAAGCTCTTGATCATCTCGATGGCCTCTTCCTCTGTCTTGGCTGCGAAATGTGTCACGCCACTCTTTGTAGCGTGAACCGAAGCGCCACCAAGATGCTCTGCATCGATGTCCTCGCCGGTAACGGTCTTAACAACCTTCGGACCTGTAAGGAACATGTAAGAGGTCTGCTCCTTCATGATGATGAAGTCGGTAAGGGCTGGCGAGTAAACAGCACCGCCTGCACACGGACCCATAATGGCAGAAATCTGAGGTACTACGCCCGAAGCAAGGATGTTGCGCTCAAATATCTCACCATAGCCGGCAAGAGCGCAGATACCTTCCTGAATACGTGCACCACCTGAGTCGTTCATGCAGATAACAGGTGCACCCATTGTCATGGCCATATCCATTACCTTGCAAATCTTCTGTGCCATTGTCTCAGAGAGCGAACCGCCGTTGACGGTGAAGTCCTGAGCATATACGTATACCAATCGGCCGTCTACTGTAGCGCTACCAGCTACTACACCGTCACCATAATAATGCTTCTTGTCCATACCGAAGTTTGTGCAACGGTGCTTCTTGAACATATCATACTCTTCGAACGAACCCTCGTCTACAAGCATTTCGATACGTTCACGCGCTGTGTATTTGCCACGTGCGTGCTGCTTCTCAATGGCCTTCTCACCACCACCAAGACGAGCCTGCTCGCGCTTTGCGACCAATTCTTTGATTTTTTCTACTTGTTTGCTCATATTTTTATATATGTTATATTGTTCTTAAAATACCGTGCAAAAGTACTAAAAAAAAAGGAAAGCGTAAAACGATTACAAATTTTTAATGTATAAACCGACCAATATACGTATCTTATTGACCAATATCACTATTTCATACTTGAATCGACAAACGACAATGGCAATAAATCTTTCGCCGAACCAACGCTATACACTCCGTTTTTGCCGTACATAAGTATGCGCATCGGCAGACCATAGCGTTCTTCCACACCAAGCAACACCTGACGACAGGCTCCACACGGCGTAACGGGATTGTCTATCAAACCGTTATCATTGCGCGCCACAAGAGCAAGAGCTTCTATTGACTGGTCAGGAAAATTGGCCTGTGCGCTGAAGACGGCTGTACGTTCTGCGCATAACCCTGAGGGGAAAGCCGCATTCTCCTGATTGGCTCCTATCACTATCCTGCCATTGGCAAGGCGCAAGGCTGCACCGACATAGAAATGACTGTATTCGGCGTAAGCATTGTCAGTTGCCTTCATTGCCTGTTCTATGAGTTCACGATCGGCAACGGAAAGCTCGTCCAGCTGACAATGCTTTATAGCAATATTGAGATTTATCGTCTTCATAATCTTACTCTTTATTTGTTATTTATTCACAATAACCTTACTCTTTGTTTGTTGTATATTCATAAGCTCCAACATCCGGCTTGTCCCCTCGCTCATGTCCGTCATGGTCGTGCTTGGTTGAGGTTTGCACATTGGCCTTATCTATAGCAGCCGACTCCTTACGCAAGTGGAAATCATAGAGTTGCATATTTGCATCGACAAGCAAGAAATGCTTATAACCATAGCTCACAGTGTCCTTTACATCTTCGAAAACCACATCTGTATAATGTGCCTTTTCCTTGTCTTCCACTTCAGGGGTGCGTATTATGCAGTTGGCAAAATCATAGTTGAAAGCATTCTCGCTGCCAACGGCTGGTTTCAATCCCATCATTTCATCGTCCGAATAGCCCGTAACAATGCTGTTCGTCATCTTAAACGACACAAGCGGATGAGCATATCCCGAAAAACCTAACGCACTGGCTCTCAATGCGTCAAACGGATAGAACTGTGCTATTGTAGAACTATTTACGGTGACGTTTCCACCGTCTACACTCAAGCAATTGCCTAATGTATTCGTCAGCTGACAATTCTCCACGAAAACATTCGAATTCACCACACCAAGAGCATTGCCTTGACAGTTGTGGATGGTAGAATTTCGTATGGCAAGTGTCTGACGTGTCACGTCCGACGAATCTACCTGCACGCCATCAAATGTTCCGTGAATATCCACATAATCCAATTCGTTGCCATACGATGTCTCTTCAAATCGAATGCCACGCCATTGTCCGCTCATACGGTCGTACGGCAAATAATCGAACATACGGTCGAGTCTGTCACCACGCAACACAATACCAGCCGACTGATTGCCATTACATATCAGCTTGCCTTTAACATCAATGCCCGCATCGCCGTGGAAATATAAGGTTGTGCCGGGAGCAATATTCAGAGTAGCCCCTTCCTCCACAGTCATCACACCATAAATCACAAGTGGCTTGCCTGGCGACAGAGTCATGTCCTCGCCTACTGTCACATTGCGCATCATGTTAGCATCCCACGACCACGCCTCAAGCGCTACCTTCTGCTCGCGTCCGCTCTCAAGCGCAAACACCAGATTGTCCTCAATACATTTAGGAATGTCGCTGTTGGCATTAGCCGTTGTCACTTCTACAAAGACACGGATGCTGTCTCCGTTGCGCACCTCAATACCGTCCGCCTTGTAGCCTTGCTCCGGACTGAGATACACTCCATCCACATTGACACGAAATCCATGCTGATTGCCTCCTTCCAGACGTACGCTCTTGCAACGCAATCCGTCGCCCGACTTGTTGTAGACCCAAAACGAACGGGTCGACGACGGTACTGTTGAGAATACCGTATCGAGCCGCAATGTATCCGTTGAGAATGTCAGCAGATTGCGGGTGGACGTTGTGAACGAATCGTCATCATTACAGGCACACAAAGTTATTAAACCTATAAAAAACAGTATGTTGTAGATTATTGCTTTCATCATTATTGATAACGAGAAAGACTGCGATTTATTGCAACAACAAATCAAAAAGTAATAAAACGAAAAAAGGTATTGACCATAAGCCAATACCTTTTAGTACACCCTTAGGGGTTCGAACCCTAGACCCACTGATTAAGAGTCAGTTGCTCTACCAACTGAGCTAAGGGTGCATTGCGAGAAATAAAGTTGTTTTTTGAGTGTACACCCTTAGGGATTCGAACCCTAGACCCACTGATTAAGAGTCAGTTGCTCTACCAACTGAGCTAAGGGTGCATTGCGAGAAATAAAGTTGTTTTTTGAGTGTACACCCTTAGGGATTCGAACCCTAGACCCACTGATTAAGAGTCAGTTGCTCTACCAACTGAGCTAAGGGTGCAACTTTCATTTTATTGTCAGCAACCTCATTTCTGAATTGCGAGTGCAAAGGTAGTACTTATTTTCCAAACCGCCAAATGTTTCGGCTCGTTTTTTTATCACTTTTTTATATCAAAAGCTTCAAAATTGACATATGACAAGAATTCGATATTCCTTTACACTTTTTACGCCATTTATTTTCGCGCATTCAAGCACTTCATCACCTTCTCAAAGTACTTCTGAGTACGCTTGACATTATAACGCGCACCACCATTCCATGAGCGGATTGCCATTTCAATATCATTTAAGGGATTAAAGTGTGACTGAATAAGGATGAACATTTCCTTTGATTTCTCCAGACTGAATCTGTCACGCAGGGTGAAGCGCTTTTTGCTCTTACGCTTCTTAAGAATTTCATTACATTCCTTCACCAAAATCGGAGTGATCTGCATTGCACCGCATGAGTTGCCACTCACGGCCTTAGCGTTACCCTCACTTTCAACCTGAACGATAGCCTGAATTACAGGATTCCAATCGAAGCTCGAAGAATTTGGAGCTTCATTAGAAGACACGTTGTTAGCACCCAATACTGGGCTTACTACAAATACACATAAAGTTAAAACAATTTCCTTAATAAATTTAATCATTAGTCTGTTCTTTGTGGAACCCGGACACGCTCTCCTAAATACCCCTATCCCCTATTCCTTCCTCAGGAACAGACGATAGTCCGTATAAAGCATCTTCACCATATAAATCAAGGAATCTTTATCCTAAAACTGATACCGAAAGACACATCCACTATAGGTGCTACAAAAGTCGTTATCCAACACCTATATAAATTCCGTTAGATACTTTCAGAAGACCGCCTCCCGATAATTGAGACACGACTTCCTTTTAATTATCGCTTGCAAAATTACACAAAAATCGTGAGTTGTGCAAGTTTACATACCACAACTTCACCTTTTTTAGCTTTTTCTTGACATAGATAACATGGTGTATATCAATCAAATACACATTTCAGACGCTTTATAAACACCAACTTACACCCAACTCAACCATTTTGCAAACCATATATAGCAAAAGCCACTGCATACAACATAGCAGTTGCCAGCAAAGCTGACAACGAACAACACATTGAGCCTCCAGAACCTACTACAACACCAAACCTCAAGACATAAAAAAAGAGTGCCGAACAAAAAGCTCGACACTCTCATAAATATTGTATTTCAGAATTTTACTTCTTGAAAAAGTCCTTAACTGCTTCGTTAGGAACCATACGCTCGTCAAAGATGTAAGCGCCAGTCTTCTCGCTTCTTACCATCTTGATAACCTTTGTATATGCGCGACCGTCCGATGTACCTTCACGGAGGGTAGCGACCGCTTTCTTTGCCATATTTTATATGTTATTACTTAATCTCCTTGTGAAGAGTCATCTTCTTAAGGATGGGGTTATACTTCATCAATTCCATACGGTCAGGAGTGTTCTTACGATTCTTTGTAGTCACGTAACGGCTTGTTCCAGGCAGACCGCTGTTCTTCATCTCAGTGCACTCGAGAATTACCTGTACTCTGTTGCCCTTTGCTTTCTTTGATGCCATTTACTTATTCTCCTATAACTTTAATGTCATTCCAGTCTACATAACCCTTAGACACAGCCTGCTTGAGGGCAGCGTCCAAGCCCACTTTGTTGATAAGACGCAGACCCGCTGCGCTAATTTTGAGGCTAATCCAGCAACCTTCCTCTACATAGTAGAACTTCTTGCTGAACAAGTTCACATCGAAAGAACGCTTTGTGCGATGCTTTGAGTGTGATACGTTGTTACCTATCTGGGCTTTCTTTCCCGTAATCTGACAAATTTTCGACATTTCTATCTGCTTTTTTGTATTCGTTTTTTGATACCTATTCCAAACAGGGTGCAAAATTAACTACTTTTTCTGAGAATACAAAACAATCTCATAGATAATGTTACTTATTTAATGTTTTTTTTGTTTTCAGATATATCAAACAAGTCCGTCACCCTCCTACCTGTCATTATTCCGCAACAGGAATTACTGGTACTTTGCCTTCGTTCTTCACCTTTGGAGCGTGCTCCTTAAGGAAGCCGATAAACATCTGAAGAGCCTTGCTTGTAGCAATTGCAAGATTGATGTCACGACCATAATCCTCGGTGAGTTTCAGCGTTTCAATATTCTCTGCATTGCCACATGCTATCCAGATTGTGCCAACGGGAATCTCGGCAGTACCACCGCCAGGACCTGCTGTACCGGTTGTTGCAATCGCAAAGTCAACACCAAGAGTCTTTATCGCTCCCTGCACCATTGCCTTTGCCACTTCCTCACAAACTGCTGTCTTCTCCTCAAGAAGCTGATGGTCGACTCCAAGCAGATTCTCCTTTACTTCGTTGGTGTAAGAGATTACGCCGCCCTTAAAATAAGTCGAAGCTCCCGGAACAGCTATAATAGCCTCGGCAATGCGTCCTCCCGTGCAGCTTTCGGCTGAACCTACAGTAAGACCCGACTCATATAAATACTGCTGAATTTCACGGCTAAGTACTTTCTTTTCAAATTCCATTTTTCTCTATTTTTTAATGAATGTTTCGTGAGTAACCAAGCGTGTCCTTGGGACACACTACTTAAATGTCACCTTGCTGAACGCAGGCTTGTCGATTGAGCAGAAGTCCTTGTCGATGAACTTATAGTAGCCCGTTATGCCAATCATCGCAGCATTGTCGGTAGTGTAGCTGAACTTCGGAATATAGATAGTCCAACCATAACGCTTGGCGTGATCGTGGAACGCATTACGCAGTCCGTTATTGGCAGAAACGCCACCAGCCACAGCCACATGCTTTATGCCGGTCTGCTTCACGGCAAGACGCAGCTTCTTCATCAATATGTCGACGATAGTATGCTCAAGGCTCGCTGCAAGGTCGTTCTTGTGATGCTCTACAAAGTCGGGGTCGTCCTGCATCCACTTGCGCAGACTATACAGGAACGAGGTCTTCAGTCCGCTGAAGCTATAGTCAAGACCAGGGATGTGCGGTTCGGCAAATTTATAGGCGAGCGGATTGCCTTGACGTGCCAGACGGTCGATGATTGGGCCACCGGGATAACCCAGTCCCATCACCTTAGAGCACTTGTCTATAGCCTCACCGGCAGCATCATCAATGGTCTGACCGAGCACCTCCATATCATTGTAGGCATTCACCTTAACAATCTGCGAGTTACCGCCCGACACGAGCAGACAGAGGAACGGGAACGGAGGCGTTGTATCCTCCGGCTTCTCTTTGATGAAATGCGCCATTACATGACCCTGCAAGTGGTTCACGTCAATCATAGGAATGCCCAGACTGCGTGCAAATCCCTTGGTAAAGCTCACACCTACAAGCAACGAGCCCATAAGACCCGGACCACGAGTGAAGGCTACAGCCGACAACTGTTCCTTGGTAATGCCAGCACGCTTCAACGCTGCACTTACCACAGGCACAATGTTCTGCTGATGGGCACGCGACGCAAGCTCAGGCACCACGCCACCATATTCAAAGTGAACGTCCTGCGAAGCTGTCACGTTGCTCAGCAATATATTATCCTGGAGCACTGCTGCACTAGTATCGTCGCAGCTGCTCTCAATACCTAATATGTACATTTCTTCCGAATTTTAATTGTTAAATGTTAAATGTCGCGTCAGCAAAATAGAACTTAGCACTTAAAATTCAACATTTAACACTTAATATTAATAAGTTAACACTTCAACGCCGTGCTCTGTCATTACGAATGTATGTTCCCACTGTGCGCTCGGTTTCTCGTCGCCAGTGATTACCTCCCATCCGTATTCGTCGTCGGCATCAATAAACACCTTCCATGTACCCATATTCACCATTGGTTCGATAGTGAACACCATACCCGGCACGAGCAGCATACCTGTACCCTTATGACCGTAGTGCATCACATCGGGCTTTTCGTGGAATTTCAAACCCACTCCGTGTCCACACAGGTCGCGCACAATGCCGTAGTGATACTTATCCGCATGCTTCTGGATAGCATGACCAATATCGCCAACAAACGAATAAGGCTTGGCTGCCTCCATACCTATCTCCAAACATTCCTTGGCAACACGCACAAGCTGCTCCTTCTCTGGAGTGGTCTTGCCAATGATAAACATACGCGAGGCATCGGCGTAATAGCCGTCAAGGATGGTTGTGAAGTCAACATTCACGATGTCGCCCTCCTCAAGAATATCCTCTTCCTTAGGAATGCCGTGGCACACAACCTCGTTGATACTTGTGCACACGCTCTTAGGAAAGCCCTCATAATTAAGGCAAGCTGGAATTGCACCATGCGATGTGCAATAATCATAACAAATCTGGTCGATTTCGAGAGTGCTCATTCCGGCACGAATATTCTTTGCCACCTCGTCGAGCACACCGGTATTCACCACACCACTGCGGCGAATGCCTTCTATCTGTTCGGGAGTCTTGATAAGGTCGCGCGACGGCACCTCCTTACCCTTGTTTTCCCAGTACATTACTTTCTTGTCAAGTTCAGTTGGCTCCTGACCAGGAAGACAGTGCCAAACTCTCTTTTTTCTGAATACCATAACTATATAGATATTTTAAAACAATTCCAACTTATTCTTTCTTGCCTCGTCGAGCGACGATAGCTTCTGCTGATGAGCAGCATATTCCTCGCGCAGCTTGGCGTAACGTTCTTTCAACTCTGCCTCAAATGCCCGACGTTCATCGGGATTCATGAGTCGCTGTGCTATCATCGGATTCTGCGCAGCATCCTTCACCCACACCACGATTCCACTATAGACAGGCGCGATTTTCAATGCCACGTGCATCTCTGAAGTCGTAGCACCGCCAACCATAATAGGAATCTGCAGACCAGCATGTTCAAACTCCGTAGCCACATTGACCATCTCCTCAAGACTCGGCGTGATAAGACCACTCAGTCCCACCATGTCAACATTCTCTTCGATGGCCTTCTTCAGAATCTGCTCAGCAGGCACCATCACTCCGAGGTCAATCACCTCGTAATTGTTGCACGACATCACCACATCAACAATATTTTTGCCAATGTCATGAACGTCGCCTTTCACGGTTGCCATAAGCACCTTGCCCGACGACGAGCCGCCTTCCTTCTTATCAGCCTCGATGTATGGTTGCAGTATAGCCACAGCCTTCTTCATAGTGCGTGCAGTCTTCACCACCTGTGGCAAGAACATCTTTCCGCAACCAAACAGCTCGCCCACCTTGTTCATACCGTCCATCAGTGGACCCTCAATGATGTCCACCGCCTTCGGATAGACAACAAGAGCTTCCTTGATGTCTTCCTCCATATAGTCGGCAATTCCCTTTTGCAGGGCTGTGGCAAGACGTGTGGCAACGTCAGCCTTGCGCCATTCGGGCTCAGCGGCAACCTGTGTTGTGCCTGTTCCAGTCGCTATTCCGTTCTTCAGAGCCTCCTGTTTTTGTTTTATCTCGTCGGCAAGTTCCACAAGACGTTCCGAAGCATCCTTCTTTCGGTTGAGCACCACGTCCTCTATTATCTCCAGTTGGTCGGCAGTGATATCGTCGTAGGTCACCTTGGTTGCCGGATTCACGATTCCGAAGTCCATACCCTTGCCAATGGCATGATAGAGAAACACCGAGTGCATTGCCTCGCGTATATAGTTGTTGCCACGGAACGAGAACGACAGGTTGCTCACGCCACCGCTCACATGCGCTCCTGGCAGATTTGTCTTTATCCAGTCGACTGCCTTAATAAAGTCGACAGCATAGTTGTCGTGCTCTTCCATGCCCGTAGCTATGGCAAGCACGTTGGGGTCGAATATTATATCGAGCGGATTCATGCCCACCTTCTCTGTAAGAAGTTTGTAGGCACGTGCTGCAATTTCAATGCGTCGTTCGTAAGTAGTGGCCTGTCCTATTTCGTCAAAGCACATAACCACCACGGCTGCACCATAGCGCATCACGTCGCGAGCGTGGCTCAAGAACACCTCTTCGCCCTCTTTCAGCGAGATTGAGTTGACGATGCACTTGCCCTGCACGCATTGCAGTCCGGCAGTTATCACATCCCATTTCGACGAGTCGATCATCACAGGCACCTTGGCAATGTCGGGTTCCGAAGCGATGATATTCAGGAATGTGCGCATCTCCTCGCGAGCGTCGAGCAGTCCGTCGTCCATGTTCACGTCAATGACCAGTGCGCCGTCAGCCACCTGCTTGCGTGCTATGCTCACAGCCTCGTCGTAGCTCTTCTCCTTGATGAGTCGCAGGAACTTGCGCGAGCCAGCCACATTGCATCGCTCGCCCACATTGACAAAGCGCACATCGGGCGTAACGTCGAGCAGTTCCAGTCCGCTCAGCCACATGGTCTGGGGCTTGGGTTGCGGCACATGCGGCTTTTTGCCCTCGGCAATCGGCACATATTTGGCAATAAACTTCTCCGTAGTTCCGCAGCATCCGCCAATGATGTTCACCAGTCCCTCGTCTATGAATTCCTGTATCTGTGGAGCCATCGACTCTGGAGTCTCGTCGTATGCGCCCAAACTATTGGGCAGCCCGGCGTTCGGATAAGCACTTATATAATAAGGTGCACGATGAGCCAGCTGTTTTAAGAAAGGCTTCATCTGGTCGGCACCGAACGAGCAGTTGAGTCCGATGGAAAAAATCGGGTAGCTGCTCACACTCGCCAGCACAGCGTCGAGTGTCTGTCCGCTCAGAGTACGTCCGGCAAGGTCGCTTACGGTGATGCTCAGCATTATAGGCAGGTCTTTGCCTGTGCGTCTGCCCACCTCCATTGTTGCATCGATAGCAGCCTTGGCATTGAGCGTGTCAAAGACTGTCTCAATCAATATGGCGTCTGCACCACCCTCTTCCAGCGCCTCAATCTGCTCCACATAATCAGTATAGAGCGTCATATAGTCGAGGTCGCGTGCGGCAGGATTGCTCACGTCCGGACTCATCGAGCACGTCTTGTTAGTAGGGCCAACCGATCCTGCCACAAAGCGTGGACGGTCCTCTGTCGAGAATTCGTCGGCTGCCTTGCGTGCCAGTCGTGCTCCTTCCAGCGCCATTGCCCTGGCTGAGTCCTCCAAATGATAGTCAGCCTGACTGATGCGCTGTGAGCTGAATGTGTTTGTGGTGATGATGTCAGCACCAGCCTCAAGGTATTTTCTATGAATGTCGCTTATCACGTCAGGGCGTGTGATATTGAGCATATCGTTGTTGCCCTTCATCATACCCGGAGTCTTGCGGTAGCGGTAGCCACGGAAGTCTTCTTCCTCCAGTCCGTACTGCTGAATCATGGTGCCCATCGCACCGTCGAGTATTATTATCCTGTCTTTAGCGACTTCTCTTAAAGTCTTCTTCATCTAATAATATTTAGCCACACCTCATTCTTAATAATGCTTCATCGCCCTATCCATCTCTCTTCTGTCTTCCTTCTCCTTCAGCGTCTGTCGCTTGTCGTATTCCTTTTTGCCTCGACACAGTGCTATGTCCACCTTAGCACGTCCGTGCTCGTCGATGAATACGAGAGTAGGCACAATGGTGTATCCAGGCTGCTTTGTAGCGTCCTCAAGCTTGTATATTTCGCGCTTGTTGAGCAGCAACTTGCGGTCGCGTCGTGCTTCATGGTTGCTGAACGAGCCGTAGAAGTAGGGCGAGATGTTCATGCCCTTCACCCACACCTCATGGTTGTTTATATAGCAGAAAGTGTCGACAAGACTCGCCTTTCCGAGTCTTATCGACTTTATCTCGGTGCCGGTAAGCACTATGCCTGCCGTATACGTCTCCACAAAAAAGTACTCAAACGAGGCTTTCTTGTTCTTTATGCTCACCGGACTTTTCTTTCTCTTCAGTTCCTGTTCCTTATTCATTGTTTTTGCTATTGAAGTCGTGGGGAGTTACGCTTATTCCTCCACCACCACAAATTCCTCTATATGCTCGTCTACATAGTGAGCCACGCCTGCAGTCCACGCCTCCTCGTTTTCTACAAACTCGTCGTCGTAGTCGTCAAACTCGGGGTATTGCTCAAACATTGCCATAAACTCCTCTTCCGAGCAGTCGCGCTGTATCTTCGGTCCGTACTCCTTGTAGAGTTTGCGCACCGAAAAGAGCATCTTGGCAAGGTCGCGCAGTCCCCAGTCGCGCAATACCTTGGCAAAGGGGTTGTCAAATATGAAACCGCCGTAGCCGTTGTAGATGAGCTGCACAAAGCCGCCGTCCATCACCTCCTCGTGCAGGATGTCGTAGGCAAGCAATGTAATCTGCGACACGCTCAACTGCTGCATATTCTCAGCATTAAGCTCGCCGCCAATGGCCTCCTTAGTAGCGTCGATAAACACCTTGAGGAAAGCATCCATATCTTGCATAGCCGCCTCACGAAGGGCAGCGTCTTTCACTTTTACCTGTATCATAGCGTGCAAAGTTAGTGGAAATCGAAGACAATACAAAATAAATACATTTATTTTTAATCTTCATTTCCTTATGATTCATTGCATTTTGCCTCGCAACACCACTTTTTTCACTATCGGTGTAGTGTAGGCATAGGGTATGAAGTCTACCGATGGCAGCGGATGGGTGATGAAGAAATTTGCCACCTTGCCCTTGGCAATACTTCCGTATTCGGCACTCTCTCCCATAGCATAAGCTCCGTTTATTGTAGCTGCATTCAACGCCTCGCTTGGCAGCAGACGTAGCTTTATACAAGCCAGCGAAACCACAAACTTCATGTCGCCCGAAGGTGTCGAACCCGGATTGTAGTCGCTTGCCACCGCCACGCCCAGTCCCGCATCAATCATCTTGCGCGCCTTGCCGTAAGGCATATTCAGGAAGAACGACGTGCCGGGCAGCACGGTAGGCATCGTGTCGCTCGGGCGCAATATTTCTATTTCCTCCACGGTCATGCTCTCCAGATGGTCTACAGATAATGCTCCGTGCCTTACACCCACTTCTACTCCACCCGACGATGCCAGTTCGTCGGCATGAATCTTCGGGCGCATTCCCCATGCAGCAGCAGCGTCGAGAATACGTGCAGTCTCTTCAGGCGTGAAGAATCCACGGTCGCAGAACACGTCAACGAAATCGGCAAGACGCTGACGTCCCACTTCTGGAATCATCTCGTCGACAATCTGTTTTACATATTCGGCCTGTGTCATTCCGCGTGCCACAGCATGCGCTCCGAGGAATGTCGACACAATCCGAGCATCCGAAGTCTCCTTCATGCGCCTAATCACGCGCAGCATCTTCAGTTCGTCTTCCAGATTGAGCCCGTAGCCGCTCTTTATCTCTATACAGCCGGTTCCCTTCTGTATAACCTCGTCCAGTCGGCGCATGGCCTGACGATAGAGCTCATCTTCTGAGGTGTTGTGCAGAAGGTCGGCCGAATTGAGTATTCCTCCGCCACGTCGTGCAATCTCCTCATAACTCAGTCCGTTGATTTTGTCCACAAACTCGCGTTCACGGCTTCCGGCAAATACTATATGTGTGTGCGAGTCGCACCACGACGGCATCACGATTCCGCCCTCAGCGTCAATGGTCTGGTCAATGTCGGCAAATGCCGGCATCCCGTCTGCCACACTGCCAAACTCAGCAAAACGTCCGTCCTCCACCAGGAGCCACGCATCGTCAATGGTGCAATATTGTGCCATCTCCTCACCCCTCAGCCGGAGTTTAGGCTCGTATTCTACGCCAGCGAGACAGCGAATATTTTTAACAAGTTGTTTCATAATTAATAAAAGCCTCTCCCCCGACCCCTCCCCCGCAGGGAGGGGAGTGATGTGATTTGTGGGGTGTGAGGGTTTGTTGGGCTGTTTGGTTATTTGTTTATTGATACTTGTAAGTAGTCGGTTCATACTACTCCCCTCCCTGCGGGGGAGGGGCAAGGGGGTGGGGCTTTCTGGTGGTTTCTATTTACATTTTAAAAACTCTACCGACCTCGCAATATGCGGATACATCACTTCGTCGTCTACGATAAACGGCACCACCTTTCGGTAACTGTCGTGCAGCGCCTCCACTGCTGGCGACGACTTCAGCGGACGACGGAAGTCGAGTGCCTGTGCTGCATTGAACAGTTCGATGGCAAGCACACGCTCCGTGTTGAGCACCACCTTATAGAGCTTTATGGCAGCATTGGCACCCATACTCACGTGGTCCTCCTGTCCTTGGCTCGACGGAATGCTGTCTACCGACGAAGGTGTCGACAGCGTCTTGTTCAGGCTCACTACCGAGGCAGCCGCGTATTGCGTTATCATGAATCCACTATTCACACCCGGGTTGGCCACAAGGAAGCTGGGCAATCCGCGCGTACCGCTCACAAGCTTGTAGATGCGGCGCTCCGAAATATTGGCCAATTCGCACAAGGCTATTGCCAGAAAGTCCATCGGCATTGCTATCGGCTCGCCGTGGAAGTTGCCAGCCGAAATAATAATGTCGTCGTCAGGACACACAGTCGGATTGTCCGTAGCCGAGTTCACCTCCACGTCAACTGCGGATGTCACATAATCGATAGTATCCTTCACCGTGCCATGCACCTGCGGAATACATCTGAACGAGTACGGATCCTGCACATACTGCTTGGGCTTCTCCACAATCTCGCTGCCTTCGAGCAATTGGCGCATACGTGCAGCCGTGGCAATCTGTCCCTTATGCGGGCGCACCTGATGAACAGCGTCGGTGAAGGGAGCAGTTAGTCCGTAGTAAGCATCGAGCGACATTGCAGCAATCCTGTCTGCCCATTCGCTCAGCCTGTACGACTGCAGCAGCACCCACACAGCGAAAGCCCCCATGTTCTGCGTACCGTTGAGCAGCGCCAGTCCCTCTTTCGAGGCAAGCTGTATAGGTTGCCACTCCAGCTTCTGCAGCAGTTCGGCTCCCGTTATCACCTCGCCCTGATATTCCACCTCGCCCAATCCTACGAGCGGCAGCGTGAGATGAGCCAGCGGCACCAAGTCGCCCGAAGCTCCGAGCGAGCCTTGCATGTACACCACCGGATAGACATCGTTGTTGAAGAAGTCGATGAGCCGGTTGACAGTAGCAAGCTGACAGCCCGAAAATCCGTAGCTCAGCGACTGAATCTTTAGCAGCAGCATTATCTTCACAATGTCGTTGGGCACACGGTCGCCCGTACCGCAAGCGTGCGACATCATAAGGTTTATCTGCAACTGTGCCAGATAGTCCTGACCGATGCTCACGTTGCAGAGCGATCCGAATCCGGTAGTAACGCCATAGATGGGCGAAGTTGTCTCCTCTATCTTCCGGTCGAGATATTTTCTGCATTCCACTATGCGCTTCTGTGCGTCGTAGCTCAATTGTATCTGGTAGCCGCCATATACTATTTCACCTATACGTTCAATCGAAAGGTGCTCGGCTGAAATCTTGTGTATCTTCATATTGCTTCAGTTGATAGATTGTAGTGTTGATAGGTTGATGTATGGTTTAAGGGTTGGCGTATTTGCTGATGATTTCGTCGTCAACGATGTTGGGCATTGTCACCTGCAATCCGTGCGAACGCTGCATTTCACGCTCTATGCTGTGTATTGAGCCTTTGTTGCGAGCCCATGCTCGGCGTGCGATTCCGTTGTTCACGTCCCAGAAGAGCATTTCGCGTATATGGCGGTCGCTTTCCTCACTGCCGTCAATCACCATGCCGAAACCTCCGTTTATCACTTCGCCCCAGCCTACGCCGCCGCCGTTGTGCAGCGACACCCATGTAGCTCCGCGGAACGAATCGCCTATCACGTTCTGCACAGCCATGTCGGCACAGAACTGCGAGCCGTCGTATATATTGCTTGTCTCGCGGAATGGCGAGTCGGTGCCCGACACGTCGTGATGGTCGCGTCCCAGCACCACAGGGCGTGTTATCTCGCCACTCTTTATAGCCTCGTTGAAAGCCTGGGCTATCTTCGAGCGGCCCTCAGCGTCGGCATACAGGATGCGAGCCTGCGAGCCCACCACGAGGTTGTTGCGGCTTGCCTCGCAAATCCAGTGTATGTTGTCCGCCATCTGTCCCTTGATTTCGTCGGGCGCAGTCTGCATTATTTCCTCCATCACACGTGCCGCAATCTCGTCGGTCTTGGCGAGGTCGGCTGGGTCGCCCGATGTACACACCCATCTGAAGGGACCGAAACCATAGTCGAAGAACATCGGACCCATTATGTCCTGCACGTACGACGGATATCGGAACTTGCCATTCTCCTGGCAGATGTCGGCTCCAGCGCGCTTCGACTGCAACAGGAAGGCGTTGCCATAGTCGAAGAAGTACATACCACGCTCGGCAAGGCGGTTTATGGCAGCCACCTGTCGGCGCAACGACGCCTGCACATGCTTGCGGAACTCATCGGGATTCTCAGCCATCATCTGCTTCGACTCCTCCAGAGTCAGGTCGGCAGGATAGTAGCCACCCGCCCACGGATTGTGTAACGAGGTCTGGTCGCTGCCTATGTCCACGTGCACTCCTTCGTCAGCGAGTCGCTCCCACAGGTCCACCACGTTGCCCACATATGCCATCGACACCATGCGCTTCTCGTCTACGTTCTTTCGTATGGCAGGAATCAGCTCGTCCAGATTGTCATGCAGCTCGTCCACCCATCCCTGGTCGTAGCGCTTCTTGGCTGCCAAAGGATTTATCTCTGCCACCACGCTCACCACACCGGCTATGTTGCCAGCCTTGGGCTGAGCGCCCGACATGCCGCCCAATCCCGACGACACAAACAGCATACCGCTGATGTCGTGTGCCTTACCCTTGGCGCTGAGTTGCTTGCGGCAGGCGTTCAGCACGGTGATAGTAGTGCCGTGCACGATGCCCTGCGGACCGATGTACATGTATGAGCCAGCCGTCATCTGTCCGTATTGGCTCACGCCCAAAGCGTTCATGCGCTCCCAGTCGTCAGGTTTGGAGTAGTTTGGTATCACCATACCATTTGTCACCACCACTCGTGGCGCATTCCGGTGCGACGGGAACAGACCGAGCGGATGTCCCGAATACATCACAAGCGTCTGCTCGTCGGTCATCTCACTCAGATACTTCATCGTCAGCCGGTACTGTGCCCAGTTCTGGAATATGGCACCGTTGCCGCCGTACACAATCAGCTCGTGCGGATGCTGCGCCACCTCAGGATTGAGGTTGTTCTGAATCATCAGCATTATGGCAGCCGCCTGTTCTGAGCGGTGCGGATACTCGTCGATAGGACGGGCGTACATCTCATAGCTCGGACGGTAGCGGTACATATATATGCGGCCGTAACGGTCGAGCTCGTCCATAAACTCGGGCGCCAACTGTGCGTGCAGATGCTTGGGGAAGTAGCGCAGAGCATTGCGCAGAGCAAGCTGGCGCTCCTCGTGTGTCAGTATCTCCTTGCGCTTGGGCGCATGATTTATATTGTTGTCGTAGGGCTTCTGCTCGGGTAAACTGTCAGGAATGCCCAGTCTTATTTCGTCTGTAAAAGTCATAATGTAATATATTTCAGCCCTACCCCCGACCCCTCCCCCGTAGGGAGGGGAGTGATGTGATTTGTGGGGTGTGAGGGATAGCTGGGCTGTTTGGTTATTGTTTATTTTGGTTTTTGTTTAAAAATTGTAAGTAGCCGGTTCATACCGCTCCCCTCCCTACGGGGGAGGGGCAGGGGGTGGGGCTTTTTTACAGTTTATCCTCCACCAACTTTGTTATTTCCTCTTCCTCCTTATTCGCCTTAGCTATCAGCTCGTTGGCCTCGCCTATGAGTGCTTCAGCCTCCGTGCGGTCCTTCAGCGACCCGGCGTTAATCTTCACGTTCATACCGGCACCGAGCACAGCGGCACGTGCAGCCAACGCTCCCACTCCGGCATCCGACACGCTGTTGGGATTGCCCTTCTCCACCATCTTGCGGCATACGGCAAACACCTCGTACGAAGCCTTCATCGTCTCCAGCGGCACCTCCGTAGCAAAGAGCGTAGCCGTCTGTATGGCTTCCGTACGTGCCGCCTTCTCCTCGGGCGTATTCTTCGGCATTCCGAAAGCAGCCATAATGCGGTTAAACGCCTCTGTGTCCTCGTCTACAAGATGCAGCAGACGCTCCTGCAGAGCCATGCCTTCCTCAGCCACTGCGGCAAACTCGCTCCACTGCTCGTCCCATCCCGGCTTGTGGCTTGACAGATTTGCCACCATCGTTGCCAATGATGCGCCCAGTGCTCCCATATACGCCGACACCGAACCGCCGCCAGGAGCCGGACTCTCGCGCGACGTCTCCTCAGCAAATCCCTTCACCGTCATGTCTACCAGCAGGTGCTGCTTCTCGTCGCCCTCAGCCATCACATATTCTATAATCTTCTCCTCGGGCTTAAACTCCTTGAGGTCAGACAGTCCGAGCGACTTGATGGCAATGTTCAGTATGTCCTTCTTCGGTATGCCAGCCGAGCGCTGCTGCTTGGCAAGGAAGTAGCGTCCAGCCTCCAGCAGGGTGCGCTCGGGCACCAGTCCCACAATCTCCGTTCCCGTAACGCGCACGCCACGGTTCTGAGCGCAGCGGCACACCTCGTCAAAAGCCTTGTGCAGCGGCGTAACGTTGATGTTGGTGATGTTCATCGACACCTGGGCGATGCCATACTCGTCGATATACCATCCTATGGCCTTGGTACACTTCAGCGTGCCGGGCTTCATGATGGGCGTGCCGTCGGCATAGAGCAGTTTCTTGCCGATGATAGGATTGCCCTCGCGCATTGGCCTACCCTTCTCTCTCACGTCAAACGCGATGGCATTGGCACGGCGTGTCGAGGTAGTGTTCAGATTGAAGTTCACCGCAATGAGGAAGTCGCGCGCGCCCACCACCGTACAGCCTGTCCGTGCCACCTGCTCGTCGTACGGACGTCGGCC
Source organism: uncultured Prevotella sp. (assembly GCA_905193385.1). GTDB lineage: Bacteria > Bacteroidota > Bacteroidia > Bacteroidales > Bacteroidaceae > Prevotella. The sequence continues at coordinate 65,227 of CAJJOL010000008.1, forward strand.
GAAGTCGGGAGCTTCAGCATCGTCGTCTATACGCTCGGCAATGCCCTCATATTCGCCCTTGCGGCACACGGCAAGGTTTCTGCGTTCGGGAGTGAACGCCGCAGCCTCATAGCAATAACAGGGAATGTTGAGTTCATCGGCAATGCGCTTGGCGAGTTGGCGCGAAATCTCGGCACACTCCTCAAGCGTAATTCCGCTCACGGGAACAATGGGCAGCACGTCGGTAGCGCCTATGCGCGGATGAGCGCCGTGCTGCTGGCGCATATCAATAAGTTGTGCGGCCTTGCCCACAGCTCTGAAGGCAGCCTCCACCACGTCGTCGGGCTCGCCCACGAAGGTTACGACAGTACGGTTGGTAGCCTCGCCGGGGTCGACGTCGAGCAACTTCACACCCTTGACGCTCTCTACTGCGTCCGTTATCTGACGGATTACGCCCATGTCGCGGCCTTCGCTGAAGTTAGGCACACACTCTACAATCTGCTTCATTTTTGCCATAGTATAAGGTATTATGTTAGTAGTATAAAAAATCAAATAGCAGAAGTATCAATGATACGTTGCAAATTTAGTGAAAAAGAATATTTAATGCAAGAAAATAGCAATAAACATTTACTATATAATGGTTACCATACGTCAAATAATATTGTCACCCAACGTTATTTATTAAATAACATTGAGTGACACTTTGATTGTAATAGCATTACAGCAACAGCGCTATACTATCGTCAGCACTACGCCATTGCCACGCTTCATGGTTTTCCATATACGTTCGTAGAGCCGCTCGTACGTTTGCGCCGACTTCAACACCAGTCCCGGTATGTACTCCTTGCCTACGATGATGCTGCCGTTCTTCAGCGTAAGGGCACCGTTGCCGGGGCGTATGGTAGCGCCGCAAGGCGTCGTTGGCAATATGCGGCAGAGTTTCCTGTCTATCTCCAGTTCCAATGGATAGGAGCCGGCTGGGAGATAATTACGGGGATGTTCCAATGTGGCGCAAATAGTGCGACCGTTTATTATGAGCATGCCGTCTACGCCATAGGACGAGTAGCGGTTGCGTTTGATTTCTATCAGCATATTTTGAGTTTTGAGTTTTGAATTAGGAGTTTTGAGTTGGTCGCCTGCGGCGATTTTGAATTTTTGAGTTTTTGAATTTTCAATTTTGACTAAATGACTAAATGACTAAAAGAGTTTTGAATTGTGAGTTTTGAGTTTTGAATTGTGCGCTACGCGCATTTTGAGTTTTTGAGTTTAGAGTTATTAGTTTTTGAATTATCAATTCACAACTGAAAAATTCTCAATCGCAGGCGTTAGCCGAGAATAACTCAAAACTCAAAACTCAAAATTCAAAATTCAATAAGTCTTCCGGAAACTGTTGTTAGGCTCAAAGCTGACAAGTCCTTGCTTGCGCCAGTTCTTGAGCATTTGCTGAACGGCGTTGCGCGACGTATTCGAACCCTTCACGGCTATGCTGTGCTGCAGGGCTTGCTCAAAGCTGAAGGTAGTGTCCAGACGCTCGAAGATGGAGTCGTTCTTGCCTCGCTTGGTGCGCTCCGCCGTGGCACGTCCGCAATAGTCTTTTGACGAGAATGCCGCCTCTATGCGGTCGCGGAAGAAGTGCAGGGCGTTGTCTATCTGATAGTCGGCGAGCACGTCGAAGGCAGCGAGAAACGAGGGTTGCTGCTGCTTTACAATCAGCTCCTTCCACAACCCCGGTTGCTGTTTGAGCCGTGTCTCAGCGCCAGCCAGTCCGTGGCGGTCTATCAGCTGTGCAGCCACTCGGCAGAGCATCAGACAGGTCATCATGCGCATCGTCGTGGGACAGATGCGGAAGCGCTGGCGAGCCTTCACCTTGTCGTCGTTCTTCATCGTCTCCAGTCGCACCTGCTCCAGCCATTGCCTGCCCTTTGCCTCCAATTTGGATAGCACCACCTCGCCCTGCATCAATGGCAGCAAATGGGCTATCTGACGTATGCGCTCACGCTGACGATCGGTCAGCACATGCAGATTTTCGGTGAGCGGCTGAAAGGTGTTGTCGGGTGTGCGTGCTATTGCAATACGACTCTGAAAACCGTCGGTGTAGTTGGTCACCACTCTATACAGCGCATCGGGCGTTCCGCACATCACCACATTCCACAACAGCCTATCGATATGCACGTTCACAGCCTCGGCACTTCGCGCCTCACGCTCGTAGCTTGTGCCGTCGTAAGCCTGTCGCAGCATCACGGAGAAGTCGCTCATAGCCGACCGCCATTTCTGCGCCACCGTGTCAGCCTCGGGCGTGAACGAGAAGGCGTGCAGTCCGCCTGTGTTGGCAAGTCGCTCGGCAAGGTTGGCAACGGTATTGTTGAGCGTCAGACAGCGCACGGGCAGCTTCGGTTCCTCGGGCTGCTCCTTCTTGTTCTTGGCAGCCCGCTTCCTGGCACGCCATTCGTCCTCCTGCTGTTGGTACATCTTGTCCATAGCCCTCACTTCCTGCGTCCACACGTCCATAACGGGGTCGATGCTGCCCTTGCCCGATGCGAAGTCGCCAGCTATGTACGCGATGAGGTTCAAGGAGTTCATCTTGCCGTGTACGTCCACCTTCACGCCAGTAGCCAGCATGCCTATCACAGGACAGATGGCAGTCAGTACGGGCAGCGCCAAGGCAGGACCTACAGCATCGATAGAGTCCTTCACGCCCTGCGGCATTCGTGGCAGCGCATTGTAGTAGAACAGATCGTCCCGTGCCAGCGCCTCGTCTATTCCGTCGGTTTCTGCCTGCTCTCCGTCTGCGACTGTTATGCGTTCCTGTCGCAAGGCAAGCAGCACGTCCTTCAGCCGCTTGGGCATCTGCGTGCGCTTCTCGCCCAGAGCCGAGTCGATACAGGCAAGCTTCTCCGCCTCTGGGAACCCGTCGTAACACGGAATGATGCTGTCCAGCAGCTGGCGGTCGAAGCCGCAGATGTGGCGTAGGTTGACGGCAAGCTCAAATGTGAGCGTGTTGCGGTTGCTGCACACAGGCTCCTGCGAGTCGTTGTACATCTGCCACCACTTGCGGATAATGTCGGTGTAGGGAATGCCTAAATAGGTTGTGTGTTGAGACGTTGTTGTGGTGTTGGTTTGCTGTGTAGCTGACGAGGAAACATCACCATCACAACCCCTCACCACCTCACCCTCATTAACCTCACCCTCATTATCGAACAGCTCCTTATCTACGAAGAGCAATTTTTCGCATGGAGGCGTGAAGAACACTCTGGTAATGTCCTTTGCGCCCTTGTCGTACTGCACACCGAGCAGCTGCGAAGCCCATTTGAGGTTCTCCTCCTGCGAGAGCTCAGGCTTGCGTCTGAAGGCGATATGATAGCCTTTGCCAGCCGAGCGTTCTAGCATCAGCAGTCCCAGTTCGTCCTTCTTGCCCATCACCATTTCGGGCACGCTCGCCATCTTCTGCTCATAGTCAGCAGCCATAGGGTCGAAGTCGATGTCCATGCCAACGGAGCGGCTCATTCGGGTTGCGCCTTTCAGCGTGCCGTCGGCATTAGGCAGGCAGGAGTAGTTCATCTGCACCATGTGGTGCTTGTCGGCACGTCGGTTGCGCTCCGTGTCGCGCGCGAGCCGGTATTCGGTCTCGTCGTTGACGGGGCGCATTAGCTTTGCCCCGTCCTTGTAATATATAATGTGTACGCTCATTTTCTGAATTTTGAGTTTTGAATTTTGAGTTTTGAGTTATTCTCGGCTAACGCCTGCGATTACGAATTGTCCAATTGTGAATTGTAGGAGGCTATGGCGTCCTCGCCTTAGCCTGCGCAGCAAGTCGGTAAGAATTATTCTTTCAGTCACGAATTATCATGAATTGTCCATGAATTTCACCATGAATTATTCTTTTCACCACGAATTTCACTAATCACACGAATGTTGTGTGCGTTATCTGAATTCATGGATAATTTATGGTAATTACTTCCTTATAGTCAGTGGGTCCAAGGACAAATCTCGTGACAAAAAGACAGCATGTGGTTTTCAGTCACTTAACATTACCGTCTAAGTTGGTACTCCACAATCGCGTCAGTTGCTTCTGCGCTTTCAACGGCTATTGCCTGTGCAATATTAATGTTTTCGTTTGCTGTTATCTTCAGCGTCAGCTGGATAGCCTTGTCCTTAGTGAGGCTTATCCGTCCATGCGCCAGTTTCCTGATAAGCTGCGACTGTGACCTGACTCTGGGCTGTGCCACAAAGTCGAACGTGCCGTCGGTCATTTGCTGCGCCACGCCGTGCATCCTCCGCATACGCTGCACCTTATCGGGCACCGAATCATCGGGCGAAAAGAGGAAATACTTGCTCTCGTCGTAGAAAGCGATACCGCCAAGCTGCACGTGCTGGCAAGAATTGATTTGATTGTTAGTCATAATGTTATTGTTTGGTTATTGTTTTATTGATTATTGTTTATTGATTATTGTTTTATTGTTTATTGATAATTGTAAGTAGTCGGTTCATACTGCTCCCCTCCCTGCGGGGGAGGGGCAAGGGGGTGGGGCCTTGTGAGGGGCAGGGGGTGGGGCTTCCTACTTAATCTTCACAATATCCGTAACAAGGATATCCTGATAGTGTGCCCCGTTATACTCTCGTGTAGAGAAGCGCAGCGTCACCGCCACAAGGTCGCCGGGACTGAACTGGCATCCTGCCGTATTGCCGAGCATCGCTGCCACATACTGGTTCTCGTACTTGCCGCCAAGCTCCTGAAGGATGATGTTGCACTTCATAGTCTGGCCACTCTCCGTCTTCTGACTCTGTACAGCGAAAGCCTCGCCCTGCTGTACCACTCGCATGATTTTTGCGTTCATAATAATTTAAGTATTAAGCCCTACCCCCGGCCCCTCAATAGGAAGAGAAAAGCCTCTCCCCCGACCCCTCCCCAGCAGGGAGGGGAGTGATGTGACTTGAGGGGATATTAGAGGAAAAAGCCTCTCCCCCGACCCCTCCCCAGCAGGGAGGGGAGTGATATGATTTTGTGGGGTATGAGGGATAGTAAGGCTGTTTGGTTATTGTTTATTGATTATTGTTTTATTGTTTATTGATAATTGTAAGTAGTCGGTTCATACTACTCCCCTCCCTACGGGGGAGGGGCAAGGGGGTGGGCCTGTTCCTTGCTATAAGTAGTCGGTTCATACCGCTCCCCTCCCTACGGGGGAGGGGTCAGGGGGTGGGGCTTTGTGTCAGGCTTCCAAGCTTGCTGAGAAAGTACTCTTGACCTTTGCCAGTAACCTTAGTTGTCACCCTCTCTTCCGAACCATGATGCGTCTTGATCATCGTGACGGAAGTTGCGAAGATTCCTTCCTCCACCCACTTCTGTATAGGTTCCGTAGAGCGTTTGAAGATGTAGCCGTTCTCGCGCATCCATCGGAACAGGCGTGTGCGTCCTGTAGGATAACCGTTACGCGTCAGCAGCTTGGCCAGCTCGCTAATCAGTATGCAACCGTCGCCCGTAGTCACCGCATCGGCAAACTCCACCTTAGGACGTTGCGCCTCTATCAGCTCGTCCTTCTGCTGCAGCGTCCGGTTCAGAATCCTCACCGCCTTAGCCAGAATCGTCTTCTCGTCGTCCTCGTTATCAAGAGGAATGTAACCGCCCGTCTTGCGGATTTGCGGCAGCACCTCAGAAGTGACCCACTTGCGGAAAGCCCTTGCCGAAGGTTTGCGACTGTCGAGGATAACATCATACAGACCGTCCTCGTTAACGAAGTTAGCCATCTGCAATCGTCCAAGCGAGTCGGTGATGGTGTCGGTTGAAACGACCCCATCGTCAAGTAGTTCTCTCACATGCCTCTGCTTCAGTCCAAGCACCTTGCACACATCCGTCAAGCAGAACAGCGGTTCGCCCGCCTCGCCCATCACCGTCCGAATCCGTCCGAACTCCGGGCTTTCGAAAATCTGAATCTTATTCGTCATAACATCAAAATGTTTAAACCATTAATATTCAAAAAAACACTCGCAACCCTTGGGCAGCCATCGGCTTGCCGTAAGGATTACGAGTGCAAAGATAAGGGCAAAAAAAGAGGGCAACCGTAATAACACGTTGTCAAGCACGTTGTCATTACGGTTGCCCTAACGAAGGCATTAGAATAAAGAATTAACGAAGTTGTTGTTTTATCTCTTCTTTCAATTTGTTGTTTTTGCCATACGCATTGCCGCTTGAATAAGAGTTCTGCAATCCAGTCACACCCCACAGCGCCTCAAACGGCACGTAGGCAGGCTGTGGGATATTCAGCATTTCTATCATCACATTGGCAAACACCGCCTTGGCAGCCTTCGTAGACAAGCGGTTGGTAGGCTGGCGGTCAGCGTCCACCCATCCTGCTTCGATGGCTTTCTCCCATAGCTGCTGTGCTTCGGGCGTGTCGAGCAGGGCGAGCGAGTCGGCATTGGCATTGGGCCCCGGACACGACTTGTTTTTATCAGAAGAACCGTGCACAATCTGAATGCCAATACCTCCAGCCTCAACATTGCCAATCTCATTCTCCACTTGCTTCTCCATTACGAAGTCGCCCTGTACGGTTATTCCGCCCTTCAATATCTTTTCTAAAAGTTCCTTGTCCATAATAAGTTTGATAATTCATTTTTAATTACAGGCTCCGACTTTAACTCCCACACCTCCCGAGGCTACTTCATTCACCTCATATTCCACGTGCTTCTGCATTACGAAGTCGCCCTGTACATTGTATATCTTTTTGCCGTCATCATTGTTCGCAGCAACATTAGCCAAAGCGTCGAGCCGATCGTCTATCTCTTGCGAGATAAGCGCCGTGCCGTTCATGTAGCGTTGCATGAATTGTTGTCGTTCTTCGTCTTCTCCATATACACATTCAAAACTAAGCGCCAAGTCTACAAGCCCTTCTCCATGTCGCTCAACTATCTGTTGCTCCAACGACCGTGCTGCCCACGTCCATTGCCCATGTCCACTGTCGAGCATCCATTGCACGGCTGTGTGTAGCGTGACTGTCACGACCGTATGCAAATCTTCGTCTGATGCGCCAGTCTGCTTATCGTGGCGCAGATAATTCATATTATCGTCATAGCATCTATCTGCAAAGCGTCGGGCACGTTTCGGGTCGCTGCCTCTAATGGTGTCGATGATGTAGAAGGCAAGATAAAGCAGCTCTGAGGCGTGAAGTGCGAATGTGCGACAGCCGGCAAGACAGCGGCTGCACACATCCTCTGCCATTTCATAGACGGGAGTGTCGCAGTATTTATCTTCTACTGCGTCGCGTTCTTTTGGGCTGAATAGGTTCATTCTTATAGTTGTTGTTCATTAGCTTGCTGAGGCGGTTGAGCCAATACACGAGGTCGTAGCTTCGCCCGCCCGTTTCAAAGTCGATAATCGGTTTGCCATAGGCAAAGTCGACAGCCACATTGTCGTCTACGCTGAATTGAGCCACAAGGTCAGCACCGTAGCGGTAGACTCCAAAATTCTTGAACCTCACAGACAAGTCATAATTAGGCTGTGTCAGACAGATGTCGGCAATGTGCTGCACGTCACGGCGTATTTCTTTCAGACACACTCCTTCGTCGGTCTTGGCTTTGAGTTCGAAGAGGGCGTCGCTTTTCGACTTTTGTGCAAGCAGGCATATAGCGGCAAGCAGGTCGTTGGCACGTCGCGACTTTGTGCTTTTACCGTTGTCCATATAGTCGATGCTTATCCTTGTCACGTGGTCGTCAAACGTGCTTCTTATCTCATCCACAACGTCCCAGAAGTCGGTGGTCTGCTTCGTCAGTCGTTCTATCTCGATGCGTCGTCTGTATTCCCTCATCTTGTACGAAAGCCCCATGCGCAATATGTCTGCCACCTTGTCGGTGTTGGTTCCAAAAGCCGAGTTACGCTCTATACCTACAAACTGACGGTCGGGGCGATTGTCGATGATGACGAGGCAAAATGGATGGTGCTCATGCTCCACGTCCTTTAGATTGATAGTAGTGTGCTTGCTACGGTTGTTCTCCAGCGCCATCAGCACCACCCCATCCTCATGGCGCAGCACCTGACAGCGGAAGATGTCCCATTCCTTGCCGTGTATATCCTTTGGCACAGTCAGTTCGATTTGTCTGCCTGTTGTAAACAGGCTTCCGAACCGCTGCACAGGGTCGATGGGCTTAGGTTGAGCACCCTCGCTTATCTCGAACAACTGTGCTGTGTTTTCAATGGGTTGATTGTCGAACGAATAGAATTTGAATATTGTCATTGTTTTTTAGTTATTAGTATTCTTTACCCTTTTTACTTTTTTACCATTTTTCTAACTTACTTTTCATCACGCCACGTTCTCGTCATCATCCGCCCAATGGTCGCATTGGCGCATTACGGTCTCAAGCGCAGCCTGTGCGCCCTCAGGCGGATACTTATATTTCTTTAGCAGTCGCTTCACCATCACGCGCATTTTGGCTCTTGCCGACTCCTTGCGGTTCCAGTCGATGGTGCGGTTACGGTGGAGCACTTCGGTAAGCTCCTTGGTGAGCGCCACAAACTCCTCGTCGCTGTAAGCCTGGCGCACACCTTCGGGAGTGGACAGGGCATCGTAGAAGGCCTTCTCCTCGGGCGTGAGCCCCAGCTTGTCGCCCTCCTCCTCGCTGTGCTTTATCTGCTCCGCCATACGCAGCAGTTCCTCTATCACCTCCTCGTTGGTGAGCAGACCTTTAAGATAGTTGGAGAGGCTTTGGCTCAGCATGTCCGAGAAGAGGTCACTCTGTGTGATGTTGGTCTTCTGCTGCTTCTTTATCTTCTCCTTGAGCAGACGGGTGAGCAGCTCCACGGCAAGGTTGCGCTCCTTCATGTTGCGTATCTCCTTAAGAAAAGCCTCGTCAAAGAGCGAGAACTCCACCTGTCTGTCGCCGAAGAGATTTATCACGCCCTCCGTCCTTACGCTCTGACGCAGCAGCTGGCTGATGCGGTTGTTTATCTCGTAGCGGCTCACCTTGCCCTTCTGCGAGAGCTTCTGCAGCATCACGCGCAGAGCGTCCATGTAGCACGTCTCGGCTTTTTCTCGCTCGCCCAGTAGCGAGCGGCAGAGCGTGGCGGCATTATGCAGCAATGCGCTATGCTCCATAAAGTCCTTCTTATTCTGCTGCTTGTCCGAAGCCGAAAGATAGTTGGCACCTCCCGTGATGGCAGCCGCACGCTTGGCGTTGTCGTCCTCGAAGAATCCGTCGTAAGAGAAGCCGTGCATCTGGTCGCGGCAAATCTCCATTTCCTCCTTCCATTTCAGCAGGGCTGTCTTGGCAATGTCTGGGTCGCCAAAGCGTCGGCGGTCGCGGTTGGTGTATTGCTGCATGGCTGCCTTCAGTGCCTGTGCAATGCCCACGTAGTCGACTATGAGTCCGCCCTCCTTCTTCTCGCCGTCCTTGGCTTGGAACACACGGTTCACTCGGGCTATGGCTTGCATGAGGTTGTGGCCCGACATCGGCTTATATACGTACATCGTGGCAAGCGAGGGCACGTCAAATCCCGTGAGCCACATGTCGCGCACGATGGCTATCTTCATAGAGTCGTCGTCTTTCTTGAACTTGGCAGCCAGCTCCTTCTTGTGTGCATCGTTGCCTATTATCTTTTGCCAGTCTTCGGGGTCTTGGTTCGAACTGCTCATCACCACCTTCACCTTCTCCTCCCAGTCGGGGCGCAGCTCAAGCATGCGGCGATACATCTTGATGGCTATCTCACGTGTGAGAGCCACAATCATAGCCTTGCCCGTCAGCAGATTGGCTCGGTTTTGCTCGTAGTGGCTGATTATGTCCTTCACCAGCGTGTCGATGGTGTTGTCGTCGCCCAGCAGCACCTCCAGCCGGCTGTGCTCCTGCTTGGATCGTCTTATCTGCTCGTCGGTGGCTCCCTCGTCCTTCAGGCTGGCAAACTCTTCATCCAGCAACTTCATGGTGTCGTCGTCGAGATTGAGGTTCACCACGCGGCTCTCGTAGTAGACGGGGCGCGTGGCTCCGTCGTCCACCGCCTGGCTCATGTCGTACACGTCAATGTACTGTCCGAACACCTCCTCCGTGTCACGGTCGCGGTCGCTTATGGGCGTGCCCGTAAATCCTATGAACGAAGCGTTGGGCAGCGCCTCGCGCATCTTCTGGCTGAAGCCCTTCTTCATGGTTTGGCTCTGTGCGTCCCAATGTTCGTCGCCATACTGCGAGCGGTGGGCCTCGTCGGTCATCACGATGATGTTGCGGCGTGTGGACAGGGCTGTGTCGCCCTCCTCAAACTTCTGTATGGTGGTGAAGATTAAGCCTCCGCTCTTGCGTCCTGCGAGCAGCTCGCCGAGCTTGGAGCGGCTGGTGGCGCCCACTGGCTGCTGGCGCAGAAAGCCCATGCAGCGGCTGAACTGTCCGTAGAGCTGGTCGTCGAGGTCCTTGCGGTCGGTCACCACCACGATGGTCACTTCGGGCAGACGCTGTATGAGCTGATGGGCATAAAACACCATTGAGAAGCTCTTGCCCGAACCCTGCGTGTGCCAGAACACGCCAATCTTGCCGTTGCCCTCTACAGCCGCCTTGGTTCTTGCCATGGCTTTGCCCACGGCAAAATACTGATGATAGGCAGCAAGAATCTTGTAGATTTTGCCTTCCTTATGCTCGAAGCAGATGTAGTTTTGCAGTATGTCGGCGAAGCGCTGCTTCTGGAACATGCCGAGGAAGAAGGTGCGATAGTCGGCAACGAGTGTCGACTCATAGTTGCCGTCCACAGACTTCCATTCCATGTAGCGTTCCATCTTGGCTGTGATGGTGCCCGCGCGGGTTTCGCTCATGTCGCTGATGACGTTGAAGGCGTTGTAGGTGAAGAGGCTCGGAATGCTCTGCTGATAATTGCGTATCTGCAGGTAGGCATCGTCGATGTTGGCGTCTTCTGCCACGGCGCTCTTCAGCTCCACCACCACGAGGGGCAGTCCGTTTACCATCACCACCATGTCGCAGCGCTTGTTCTTATACTCTTCTACTCGCCACTGGTTCACCACCTTGAAGAGGTTTCTTTCGGGGTGTTCGAAGTCGATGAGCCTCATCAGGGCTGTCCGTTCTTCGCCATCCTGCAGGAATCCCACCTCCAGACCGTTTTGCATCCAGAGGGTAAACTGCTCGTTGTTCTGTTCTAAAGTACCGATGCTGATGTTGGTGATTTGCTTGATTCCTTCATCCATTGCATCGGCTGGCAGTTGAGGATTAAGCCGTCGCATCGAGGCTTCAAGGTCGGCACGATAGAAAGGCTCCTTATAGTCACGCTCCACCTCGTAGCCACATTCGTACGCATAGCCGAGTTCGTCGCGGAACAGGGCAATGAGCGTTTGCTCGTATGCGTCTTCGGTGAATTTCTTGTCGTCTGCCATATTGTTAATATTTTATATTTTTTTTCTCGTTATTTTCTTTCGTTGCTCTTCTTATTCCGGGACTTCCAGCTCGCCTGACATTAAGCGAGGGAGAAGGGTGTCACGGAGGAGGGAGAGGCGGGAGTTCTCTTTTTCCAAAGATTCAATTCTTGCAAATAAGGGAGACACAATCTCCTCAAATTCCTCAAATACTTTTTGCTCCGGCATTATTACTTGCAGAGACTTCATCAAGGCACCAGATGCTTCCTTAAACGTTGACCCAGTAGATTTGTTTTCAATCTCAGGAGTAACATATTTTAAGAAGCAATACAGAAAACAAGTTCCTGCTTTCTTTGGAACAAGAGATTTAAAACCCTGATTGGTACAAATATCATTCTGAGCAATTGAAATATATCCAATAGGTGCTCTTGATGTAAACAATATAGTACCCTTAGGCATTAACTTTGTCGATGTGCTATTGTAGCCTTCTTCTGTTATGTCGATTTCTCCTCTTGAAGTGTAAACGGCTGGATGGTTAGATAAGTCCTTCGGTGTTAACCAGGCTATTCCCTTCTGAGTGTAATACTCTGGCTTAGCTTTTGAAGGAGTACTTCCACCTACTACATCAGCAATTTCATCAAGCCTTCCTACTTTCCATCCTTCAGGAATCATTCCCAATTCACTATCCACGAACTTACCATCCTTGAAAGGCTCAAAGTCAACGAACCAATTCTTGAAAATAGCCTGCGCCATCTCCTCCAAATCAGCATTGATCTTGTTGTTCAACTCTATCTTCCGGTCGAGAGAAGAAAGGATGGAAACTATATTTTTTTGTGCCTTTTGAGACGGCAAACTAACCATTATGTTAGAAAGCTCAGAATATGTAATTTGAGGGAAAGTCCCCGAACGTGATTCTGCAAGCATTTGTAATTGCGCCAAAGTATCATTACTTCTCAAAATCTGATATAAATATTGTGGGTCTACATCTTCATGTGCCCTTAAAACCATCAATTTGGTTGAAGCTATATAATCTTTAGGCTCAAAATCCACAAAACAAAATCGTTTGTTCGCAGGACGTATTTCGCTATAAAGAATATCTCCTTTTCGGAAAGTCTTTTTAAACTGTCCCTTTAATTTCTTATTCGGAACGTATTCATGATTCAAACATTTTCCATCAAGAACATCAGAAGTGTTTATTAAAACAACCTCTGATGCATTACCATTATAGGTTTCGGAAACCGAATCACAAAGTTGGCAAATATCAACTTCTTTCCACTCCATACTCTTACACCTCCCATCCAATTTTCTTCAACTGCAATCTGATTTCTTCTTCCTGCTTCTTGCTTTCCTCAAACAGCTGTTTCAGCTCTGCTGTAAGATTCGCCATTTTCTCCTCGAAAGGCACGCCGTCGCCCTCGTCTTCGGCAATGCCTACGTAGCGACCAGGAGTAAGGATGTAGTCTTGCTCTGCTATTTGCTCTGTGGTGCACACGGCACAGAAGCCCTTCTCGTCCTCAAGCATTCCCTGCTGGAAGTTGTGGAAGGTGTCAGAGATTTTTTTAATATCTGTATCAGGCATCAGCTCACGAAGCTTGCGGGTAACCATCGTGCCCATATTGCGAGCGTCGATGAAGAGCGTCTTGCCCTTTTGCGCCTTGTTGCGGCTGATGAACCACAGGCTAACGGGAATTCCCGTGCTATAGAACAGCTGCGAAGGCAAAGCCACGATTCCCTCCACCAGGTCGGCTTCAATGATGGCTTGGCGAATCTGTCCCTCGCCGCCGCTCTGACTCGAAAGGGCACCGTTGGCAAGCACAAGACCAATCTTGCCGTTGGGCGAAAGATGGTGAATCATATGCTGCATCCACGCAAAGTTGGCGTTGCCGGCCGGTGGGAGGCCATACTGCCAGCGCACATCTTCCTGTAGGGCGCCCTGTCCCCAGTCGGAGAGGTTAAATGGAGGGTTAGCAAGGATGAAATCGGCTTTCAGCGTGGGGTGCTGGTCGTCGAAGAAAGTGTCGGCAAAAGCTTTGCCTAAGTTGGCATCCAAGCCACGGATGGCAAGGTTCATGTGCGCCATCTTCCACGTGTCGGGGTTCGATTCCTGTCCGTAGATGCTTATCTTGCGCAGGTTTCCCTTGTGGCGCTCAATGAACTTGGCACTCTGCACAAACATGCCGCCAGAACCGCAGCAGGGGTCGTAGACTCTGCCCTCGTAGGGTTCGAGAATCTCAACCAATGTGCGGACGATACACGAAGGAGTGTAGAACTCGCCGCCGTTCTTGCCTTCCATCGAGGCAAACTGGCGAAGGCAGTATTCGTAGGTGCGGCCCAGCAGGTCTTTCTCATCACCAGCGTCGTGCATCTCGATGTTGGTGAAGAGGTCAACCACGTCGCCCAGACGGCGCTTGTCCAGCTCGGGGCGTGCAAAGTTCTTAGGCAGAATGCCCTTCAGCCGTTCGTTCTCACGCTCAATGGCTATCAGCGCATTGTCTATCACCACGCCTATTTCGGGAGTGTGGGCAGCAGCGCTGATCTTGCTCCATCGTGCTTCTTGTGGCACAAAGAAGATATTATCTGCCGTGTATTCGTCCTTATCCTCAGGGTCGGCATATTCATCGCCCTGCAGCTCCTTAAACTTCTGCTCGAAGCGGTCGCTGATGTATTTCAGGAAGATTAGTCCCAGCACCACGCCCTCATATTGCGAAGCGCTGAGGTTGCCACGCAGAATGTCGGCTGCCTTCCATATTTTCTCCTCAAAACCTATGCTTATAGTGTCCTTTGTCTTCTTTGCCATGATAGTGTGCTCCTTATTTGTTTACTTGGTCCATGTCTACAAATATGGTGTCTTCACCCTCGTTTTTGGTGGAATCGCTGCTTGAACTTGACGATTCGGCTGCGTTTTCTGGTGTTTTAGGAGTCGATCCCGATGGAAAACTGTCGGAGCAACCCACGCAAACAGACACGAAAAGGGCGGCCATCATCGCTCCTACGAACAATGACAACCGCCCTTCAGTCAGCACATTACGAGTTTTGGCTAATTGAGATTTCTCAAAATTACCCCCCCCGATACTATTTATGGTTTGTATAATATTAAGCATTTTATTTTTTGTTAGATTATGCAAAGATAACAATAATTTTTCAGAACAAGACATTTTTTTATTCTTTCCACCACCCTTCTCCTGTTCCGGCAATCACGCGCGCCAGTTGGTTCATCACGAGGCACGCCTCGCGGTTGACGGTCAGGTTGCGGCTGTACTCATAGTTCCAGGGCGAAATCTGCACAAGACGGTTTTCGGCACAGGCGTAGAAGCTCTTGCCACTGGGTTTGTAGCGGTCGGCAAAGCCGTTGTCCACCACTTCAATCACGGGCAGCTGCTCCATAAGCAACAGGTCTCTTATCTCACGCTCCTTCGGACTGATGAATGCCGACACAATGACAGCACCTTCACGGGCGGCACGCAGCACAGCGTCGCGCTGGCGCTCGAAGAAGGGAGCGTCCGAACGATGGCAGATGAGCGGCAGTTTGCGCTCTGCCGACAGCAGGGCGCTGCAGCCGATGTATGAGAGCAGAGGCTTGGGAGAGGAGGCAGCAGAGGTTTCTGTCTGCTGCATGGGGATACGCGGCAGGAGAGAAAGGAGGATATGTTCGAGGCGGTCGTGGTCGTGGGCATAGAAGCGGTCGGCGCGAAGGCCCTGGCGTATGGCATCCAGCGTCCAGCCACGCGCCGTACACGAGCGGTGGATGTGGAAACGGTCGCGCAGCGTGCCCTTGATGAGGGCGCGGCGAGCCTGCTCGTGGATGTAGCGCAGCTTGGTCTGCACCTGCTCAGGAGTGACGGCCTCCATGTCGTTGTAGCCACGGACAAAGAGCGAAGGGCCACGAAAGGAGCGCGTGTGGTCGCGATCGTACCAATCGCGCGATGCATCGCGGTCGCTTTTGTTGGGGTCTTTCTTCATGTCCCGCCATTTGATATCCAGCGTGTCCCAATATTCATGTGTGCAGGCTATCATAAAGCCATTGACCATACGCCCCAGGTGCTTCCTATTTCCTGCCTTCAATCGCAGCAGTCCATGGAAGTGGTCGGGCATTGCCTCGGCGGCTATTATCTCCACCTGCGGATGAAAACGGGGGACTGTCTGCCACACTGCCATCACCTTACGTCCCAGCTCGGTGTACTCGCAGCGCGGGGAGTCAGGAGCATTGTCGGGAGCGTCTGGCCGTCCGGATATGTAGCTGAGGATGGGGGCATAGTCGCGGGTGTTGAGGGTGATGAAGAAGTACCCCTCGTAGTAATTGGTTGAGGCATTGCGCTTTAGGGCGGCAGGCTGTACAGCATCCTTCTGCGCTATCTTGGCTAATTGTTCGGGAGTAAGTGGCATATGATTGATAATTTTAAAAGTATAAGCAAAGGTACTAATTATTTTGCAATATCTGCTACAATTATGACCTTTTAGAGGCTTTGAGCAATCTTGCAGTTAGTCATTTAGTCATTTAGTCATTTAGTCATTTTCGAATGTTGGATGTCATTTTCCGGTCTATAGTATAATATATTAAATATATTATACTATAGGGGCTGACTGCACTTTCATTTTTGATTTTGACTAAATGACTAAATGACTAAATGACTAAATGACTAAACCACACCAACTACCCCACTCACTACTTCCCGACAAACCCTCCACTACTTCCCGACAACTATTGCTTTTGCCTCGTGAATGTACTAACTTTGCAAGCGTGATACAGATCTGTAAATTACGCTCTCGGCAGGGAGTAAAAACTCTCTCGGCAGGAGAAAAAAATTTGGAGTTTGGAATGTTGAATGTTGAATTGTCGGCAAAGCCGATGTTGAATTGTCCAATTTTGAATTGGGAATTCAGAATTCAAGAGGCAACAACAGAACTCAAAACTCAAAACTCAAAATGCGCGTAGCGCACAATTCAAAACTCAAAATTCAAAAAACTCAAAACTCAAATTATGGCAATCAATCTTAAAGCGAGAGAAACTCTTCAGAACGTGGGCGACTACAAGGGCAAATACCGCTATGTGCTCGGCACCGAAATCTACAACCGACTCTCGGAACAGAAAGTCATTCAGGAGGCTGCCCTCCGCTCGGGCATGAGCCGAGGAGTGATGCAGGCGGCATGGGACGCTGCTGGCGACGTAATCAGAGCATGGGCCACCGAGGGCCACTCGGTAGCAATTCCCGGACTGGGCACCATGCGTCTGGGCGTAAGAGCCAAGAGCGTGCCTTCGGTCAACGATGTGGCTACGGGCATCATCACCTCACGACGCGTTATCTTCACCCCAAGCACCGAAATCAAGCGCGAGCTTGCCGACACCTCTATCAACATCACCTGCTACGACCGCAGCGGCAAGATTGTGAAGAAGGTGACCTCAAGCGACAGCGGCAACGTTGAGGACGGCGACAACAACCCTGGCGGCGGCAACACTCCCAGCGGCGGCGATACTCCCAGCGGCGGCGATACTCCCAGCGGCGGCGATACTCCGGGCGGCGGCGGCACCGAGGGAGAAGGCAGCGGAGCGCTCGAACCTAACATTTAGAAAAGCCCCACAAAGCCCCACCCCCTGCCCCTCCCCGCAGGGAGGGGAGCGGTATGAACCGACTACTTACAATATAAGGAACAGGCCCCACCCCCTTGCCCCTCCCCCGCAGGGAGGGGAGTGATATGATTTTGTGGGGATATTAGGGGGGTGAGGTTTTTTTTTAATAATCACAATACCATGAAAAACTCAAACAAAGAAACTCTCAAGACCGTGCTCCAGTTTATCGTGAGCGTAATCACCGCACTCCTCGCCACTCTCGGCGTACAGAGCTGCGTCTGCATTTAGAATGTGGAAGAGGAGGATGTGTCAAACTTTTGACACGCCCTCCTCTTTTCTTATGGTTCATCCGTCATTTGGATTCCCGTTTTTTCACCTCAACACTTTTCATGGCAAACAGCGTGTTCTCGAAAATCTTCATTTTGTGGTTTATTCCAACAGGCTTATAATTCAGATTTTTTTTCTAAATTTGCACTATAAAATAAAAATCGTGATAATATGGACAAGAGAATTACGGAACAGCCATCGCACTACGACCATCTGGAACTGATGAGTGTGGAGCAGATTACTGCCAATATCAACCGCGAGAACATGTCGGTGCCCGTGGCTGTGGGCAAGGCGCTGCCTGCCATCAACAGGCTGATTGATGCCGTGGAGCACAAACTGCGCTGCGGCGGACGACTGTTTTATGTGGGCTGCGGCACGGGCGGACGACTCGCCACTCTCGACACCATTGAGGTGCAGAACACTTACGGCACCGACGGACGGCAGATACAAGCCATCTTCCCGGGCGGCATAGAATGTCTGACGCAGACACGAGAATCGCGCGAGGACGACACCGACGACAGCTGGATACAGCTCACTACAAAGGGGGTCTGCCAGGACGACATCGTAGTGGGCATTTCGGCAAGCGGCACTACGCCTTTTGTGCTGGCTGCGCTACGACACGCACGTGCCGAGGGCATCACTACGGGATGCATAGTCAACAATCCTGACTCGCCCATTGCCGCTCAAGCCGACTATCGGGTGGAGGTGCTGACGGGTCCGGAGTTCGTTACGGGCAGCACGCGCATGAAGGCTGGCACTTCGCAGAAACTCATATTCGACATGATCAGCACTACGGTACAGATACGACTGGGACGTGTGGAGGGTAACAAGATGGTGAACGCCAGACTTATCAACCACAAACTCATCGACCGAGCCGTGCGGATTTTCATGGAACGCAACCCGCAATTCACCAATTACGATGAGGTGAGGGCCTTGATAATGAAGGCTGGAAGCGTTAAGAATTTGGAATTAGGAATTAGGAGTTAGGAATTGGTCGCCTGCGGCGATTAAGAATTATTCAATTTAGAATTCATGGCCAATTCGTGACTATAAAAAAGGTCATGAATGGCCACAAATTAATCACGAATTAGGAGTTTTGAATTATGCGCAAGCGCATTTTGAATTATTCAATTTTGAATTCTTCATTCAACTATATTAACATAATAGAGGGTGTGTCAAAAGTCTAAGCAGCACGCCCCGAAGGGGCAGAAGCTCATAGCCCAGGGCCGCTCGGCTCTGCCGCTTGCCTAAGCAAGAACGCCCTGAGGTAAAAAGCCACCAAAAACAATGCGCCCTGTAAGGGCAAAAGCGTTAATTATCAATGCTTTTGCCCTTACAGGGCGTTTTGCTATTTTCAATCCGTACACCCAAGGCGCTGTCTTGGGCTATGTGCTTTTGGGGCTTTACCTTTCCGCTATGCGCCGGTGACCGTTGGTTCAGCCCGTAGAATTGAGTTTTGACACACCCTCTTTTGTTTGCTTGCAACGATGCAATTTCCGTTTACTTGCTGCGGAGACCAAAGACCTCCGCTACTGTAAGCAGTCAGTTCATACCGCTCTCCTCCCTGCTGGGGAGGGGCAAGGGGGAGGGGCTTTTAGTAGTTTTTTTACATATTATAGAACTCCGTGAACACCTTTACGCAGTACTCATGGTCGCGCACGCTGCCTGTCTCGCGACAACTGTGCATAGCGAGGATGGCATTGCCCATGTCGACGCCACGCAAGGGTATTGACGAGGCGAGGATGTTGCCGAGGGTGCTGCCGCCTGCTACGTCGCTATGGTTGACGAAGCGCTGGCACGGTACGCCTGCCTTGGCGCATATTCCGGCAAAGACGGCTGCCGAGGCTGCGTCGGAAGCGTACTTCTGGGCTGCGTTGAACTTGATGACCGGTCCGCCGCCAAGCATAGGATGATTGGTTGGGTCGTACTTCTCGGGATAGTTGGGATGCCATGCGTGGGCGTTGTCTGCCGAAATCATGAAGGCACGCTCCACGGCCTGATAGTAGGCTTCCTCGGTGCCACTCTGTGCCAGGGCAATGCGGCGCAGCATGTACGAGAGGAAGGGACTGCCTGCTCCCTGCTTGGTCTGCGAGCCAGTCTCCTCGTTGTCAAAGACGCCGAGCACCTGTGTGGTGTCGCTGTCGGCGGCAGCGAGTATGGCTTCAAGTCCGGCAAAGCACATCGAGAGGTCGTCGAGACGTCCGGCTGAGATAAACTCGTTGTGTACGCCGAAGGTGCATGCTGGCGTTGTGTCAGCGAGGTAGAGGTCGAAGTCGAGAATGTCCTCACGGCTCACGGGGAGCTGCTTGCCCAGCTCTTCGAGGATGACGTTGAGGAGCAGATTGCCGGCTTCGAGCTGGCTTGTAATCTGTCCCAAGAGCGGCAGCACGTCCTTCTGTCGGCTGAGCTTCACGCCGTCGTTGACCTGGCGGTTGAAGTGGATGGCGAGGTTGCTGATCTGCAGCAGCGGTCGCTTGATGTGGAGCAGCATTGTGTCGGGACGCATCACGTCCTGGCTGCGCACGATGACACGTCCGGCAAGTGTGAGCGGACGGTCGAACCATGTAGACATTATCGGACCGCCATACACCTCGGTATTGAGCTTGACGAGTCCGCCCTCGCATAGCATCTCGGCGTTGGGCTTGATGCGGAACGTGGGCGAGTCGCTATGGGCGCATATCATGTGGAATCCTGCCTCGGCGAGCGGCTGGCTGCCTATGCGGAAGGCGTAGATTGACGAGTCGTTCTTGGTGACAAAGAAGCGGTCGCCTGCTTTGACTGTGCCGAGCGGCTGGCATGGGTCGAGACGACGGAATCCGCCTGCCTCAAGCATGTCTGCTATGTTTTTGACTGCCAGGAAATTCACTGGCGAAGCGTCGAGAAATGATAAAAGTCGATTGATCATTTTTTTAATTTGTCGATTAATAAATTGATAATAATTTTCTTTTATTGTCACGAATTATCATGAATTAACCATAAATCTAAGCTACAGAATTCATGAGTAATTCGTGGACATTCATGACCATTTTACTG
>CAJJOL010000009.1:0-83701 GCA_905193385.1 uncultured Prevotella sp.
CGCGAGCTGGGTTCAGAACGTCGTGAGACAGTTCGGTCTCTATCTATCGTGGGCGCAGGAGTTTTGAGTGGTGCCGTCACTAGTACGAGAGGACCGTGATGGACAGACCTCCGGTTTGCCAGTTGTGCCGCCAGGCGCACCGCTGGGTATCCGAGTCTGGTTAGGATAAGCGCTGAAAGCATCTAAGTGCGAAGCCATCCGCAAGATGAGAACTCCATTGAGGGTCGTTGTAGACGACGACGTAGATAGGCTGCAGGTGTAAAGACAGCGATGTCAAAGCCGAGCAGTACTAATTGCCCGAGACTTTCTTCAACGTAGTCGTGCTTTCAGTTGTTGCACATTTAACAACAGTTTTTGCTAATCAATTTGTCTATCTTATACGTGAGCAAATCGGAATTCGACATTCCACACTCAACATTCAACATTGAGTTTTTTGCTCCGCAAAAAACTTTAGGCGGTTATTGCGGCGGTGTCCCACCTCTTCCCATTCCGAACAGAGAAGTTAAGCCCGCTTGCGCCGATGGTACTGCAATGCAATGCGGGAGAGTAGGTGGCTGCCTTCTTTACTTTGGGTCTTCAAGGTCTAATGACTTTGGAGACCTTTTTTCGTTTGTACATATCCTCCACGCACTTACACATTATTATGGATCAAATAATATTGTTGTGTTTTTAACAATTCAATATTATTGTTTATCTTTGCGTCATGAATAGAACTCAGCCATAGATTACAAGTCCGTATTGTCCTTATTTCTTCCAGCAGGACTCCTTGACTATTTCGATATAACAGAAGCTTCCAATATGGGAGATTATTTTATGTTGGTCTTAGTTGAGAAAGATATTGTGCCTGAGAACTTACAAGGCCTTCCTTTAATTTCCAATGGTTTTCACAAGCCAATAACAGTCACAGATTTTCCCGTCCGTGACCATACCATGTATTTTAGGATAAAGCGACGCAGATGGCTTGACAAGTCTAACGGCAAGAGCTACAGTCGCGACTGGAATCTTGTTGCATCCGGAACCAGAATTACCGCTGAGTTCGGAGCTTTTTTAAAAGAATTACCTTGATACCCATGCAGTGAGCATCAAGAGTGTAGCAGAGTTTACGCATTTGAAGGCAAATGTCCTAAATGACTACTACAAGAACCATCTGAGCGGTTTTCATTCCTGGAATCAGAAAAAACATTCAGAGGAGTTTACCCTTTACGCCTGCAATCTCGGCGAACATCTTGCCATAGACGAGTCTTCACTGAGCAATGGAGAACTGTACACAATTGTGACCAACAAGGACGGGCACGGGAGGAAGGGTACGCTTGTAGCAATGGTAAAGGGAGTGAAATCGGACTTCATAATCAAGAAGTTACAGCGTCTTCCTGTCGGCAAACGTACAATGGTCAAGTCTGTTACCATGGACATGTCAAACTCTATGTATAAGATAGTACGTAAGTGTTTTCCCAATGCAGAGCAGATCGTAGACCGATTCCATGTGCAGAAACTTATGTATGATGCTCTTCAGGACTTACGTATAAAGCACCGTTGGGAAGTGATGGCGTAGGATAATCGCATGCGTGCTTTGTACAAGGAGAAAGGGCTTGAATACAAGCCTGAAATATTAAGCTGTGGAGACACTCTTAAGCAGCTTATGGTAAGATGCAGCAGGTTGCTTGTAAGAAAACCGAATGACTGGACCGAATCACAGGCAGAAAGAGCCAAGGTTCTGTTCTGTCGATTTCCGGACATGAAAGAGTTTTATTATCTTGCTTTAAGATTGGGTAAGATATATTCGGATTACGACAACAAGGACGTGACACGACCCAAACTCGCATTATGGTTTAATCAGGTTGAGCAATGGAACTGTGAAGAGTTTAATACAGTCATCAAGACGTTTCAAAACCATTATGACAGAATACTGAATTTCTTCAATGACAAAAGAACTAACGCCAGTGCCGAATCGTTCAACTGCAAGCTAAAAACATTCAGAACTGAATTCAGAGGAGTGAATGATCTGAAGTTCTATCTTTATAGGGTAAAACAGTTGTTTGTATAAGAAATGCAGATTGTTAAAAACACAACAATATTATTTTATCCATATTTTGTGCGTTCCAACTTTTTTCATTAACTTTGCAAAAGTATTTGAAATACAAACTATAATCATTACTGCGCTTGTGGCGGAATTGGTAGACGCGCTAGACTTAGGATCTAGTGTCCTGCGACGTGAAGGTTCGAGTCCTTTCAGGCGCACCATAAGAATCTTAACTGCTTGAATATGGGCAGTTAGGATTTTTGATTATATAAATTGCCGAGATTTTGCCAACATAATTCGTCGCTAATTTGTTGTGGTTGGCAAAGTTTATGTTGTTTTCATCCGTATTTCTTATAATTTCATTGCATTTCACTTGACATCACCCATATTATGAGTCGTCAAATGACACCCTATAGTCAGATAGATTAGCTCACATATTCACCAACGCTACAGCGACCGATTGACATACGATGGAACTTGGGAAAACAACCTGTTCAACTTTATTCGCATGGTCATTCCGAAACTGACACGTGATTTGCCTCACCCTTTCAGTATGGACGGTGTACTGAGACTGCCTATTGAGCAGATTTACAAAGGTGTCGAGTCAAAGGCACGTAATCAGCGTATGCAGAATATGTTCCGCATGATAGACTATGGCGAGAACCTTGGCTCGGGTTTTACACTCATTCTAAACGCATGGAACGAAAAGCATTGGATAAAGCCTGAGTTACTGGAACAGCCTGAACTTATGCAAGTAAAATTGACATTACATATTCAAAACGATGTTTCATATAGTTCATCGAATGACCCAATAAATGACCCAATAAACTTGAGCGAGAGGCAGAAGATGATTTTGCGGATGTTCTCAGAAGAAAAGAATCTAAGTAGAGAAAGGCTTTGTGAGAAAACCGGATTGTCGGATGCCACCGCTAAGCGTGAAATAGCATTTCTCAAAAAGACTGGCTATTTAGAACGTGTCGGCAGTTTCAAGAGTGGATATTGGAAAGTGTATCAAAATAATTGTATTTTGGGCCAAATGTTCAATGGATGGAAAATAACATTGAACATTTGGACTCATTATTTACCGTCCACATCGCCGCTGACACGGCGATGCACCTATGCCACCAGTGCTCATCATCCTAATCTTCGTCTCGTCCCCAACCATAGTATGGCGAGCCACCATCGCCATAAGACTCTGCATAGGTTGTAGCCTTATGGATATCTTCTTCGTTCGCTCTTTGATGCATCTCCGTTATGCTTTCGTTATGCCTACGTTAAGTTTCCGTTATGCCTTCGTTATTCCTCCGTTATTCCTCCGTTATGACTTCGCTTCATTAACGGAGGCAGATCGAGTTCACTACGGAGGTAGATCGAGTTCACTACGGAGGTAGATCGAGTTCACTACAAAGGATGAACGAAGGACGAACGAAGGATGAACGAAGGAATATGATGAGGATAAGAGGTGAAATGCTACGTCAACAGCAAACGTTGTTATTATACAAAACTATAACTAACGATGTTGCGTATGTGAAATCAGCTTTCAGTAAAAAATCTTCGTATCAAGGCATGATGCGGTCATTTCAAGGCATGATATGGTCGTTTCATGGCATGATACGATCATTTCAAGGCATGCAACATATCTTTATATCACGTTCCTGACATTAGTGATACGATAGTAAAGGGACATGGTGTCGTATTATATATTAGAAATAAGAAATGAGAGATTAGGAATAAGAAAGGAGAGCCATTGTTGACTCTCCTTTCTTTTACTTGCTTTATATGTGCTTTATTCAGGTATTGCTGTAACGATTACTACACGATTGAGATTGTTGTTCTCATACGGTTGTGCATTGCTACCTATGCCTTGTGCCTCGATACGCGACGGGGCGATGTTGTAACGTTCTATCAGAATGTTTCGCACGCTGTCGGTGCGGCGTATGGAAAGCATGAGGTTGGTCTTAGCTTTACCGGTAGCCTTGTCTGCATAACCGTCCAGACGTATGCGGGCAGACGGATTCTGCTTGAGATATTCCACGATGTTCTCAAATACGACATTCTGCTTCTCTGATGGTTTGGCAGAAGCATAAGCAAAGCTGATGGAGGCGAGACGGAACGGATTCTGTTTCTTTGCCACCGGTTTCTCTACTATTCGCTCCTTGTAGATGGGTCGTTCCACAATCCTTTCTACCATATACACCGTGTCGACCACGGCTTCACGATGTTGTTTACGGCTACGTTCTTTCTTGGCGCATACCTTGGAAGCATTGAAGTTATAGGTCAGTCCGAGTGTGGCTCCAAGCGTTGGCTCGTACATTTTGCCCGTGATGCGACCGTCGAAATGGTCGGGCATGAGAGCCGAACCTATTTCAAGATTTACATCCAGGCATTTCGTTGCTTTGTATTTCGCCAAAACCGAGAAGTTGGCTGTAAGCGAGTTGGTGGCTGCCGTTCCACGATAAGCGAATGTACGGGCATAACCCAATCCGACAGCTGGAAGCACGTCGAACTTGCCCTGACCGCTGAACAGCAGACGCGAAAGGCTCACCATGAAGTCGGCATGAGCATTGACGTAGCGCAGATAATGACGATAGGTGCCGTCGGGGCGGACCGTCACATTATCTATTACAGGGTCGTGAGGACCATATACGGAACCGTCGGTCTGCGGATCACGCAGATAGAGTCCTTCGGATGTGGACATACCGTTGAGCGCATAGCCTCCAACCTGCAGACGCAGGGCGTAAACTGGAGTAATCCACTTGCCCACACCGATGCGGTATGAAGGTGTGAGACGCTTGCCGAAATCCAGTTTGCTGGCATCGCTCGAGAAGATTGTCTGCACGCCTCCGCCCACATCAACAAACCATCCGTCCTGTGCTGATGCCGGGAGCATCGACATGGCCCCCAGCATCAAGCTAATTATAGTTTTCTTATTCATATATACTGATAGGTATTAAGCTTATTCAACAATGACGAAAGCAGGAATGCGAGGTTCGCCAGTTGTGCCATAGCTTTCGCCATTGGCAAACTTGAATGCTGAGGCTGCCTGATACAGATAGGCATTACGGGTGGAATAATACTTCAGCGTGACGGTTTCTTCTGTTCCCATGCTGCCGTTTATCTCCATACGGAAGACATATTCGCCGTTTTCTGTCTGCTCTGCCTTTGCCGTACCGCGACACTCTGTACCTACAAATGCTGCCATCATGTCCTCGGCAGTTGCCTGACGGGCAATGTTCTGTGGCAATGCTACGCAAGCCGTCATCTTAAGCGGATGCTTGCCGTTCACTACGAGTGGTAGGGTGAGTGGATTCTCGAGTGATGCTTCCACCTTGCCGTCGGCAAACGTAATGCATGCAGGTGCGGTGAACACATAGCTGTTGCGATGGCTGTAATAGCGAATGTCTACAGCTGCTGATTGTGAGCTGACGCTGTTTATCACCATCTTATACACAGATTTGCCGTCCTTTTCGCCCACTATTTCGCCTATTCCGGCGCATACATTTCCTACGAAAGCCGCCAGCTTGTCGCCGCTCTTGTCGGCATAGCTGCCTGTAACGGCGTCAAGGGTGAGGTAAGCGGTCATGCTGCCTTGCGGTACAAAGGTGAGGGTTTGTGGCTGGTCTTCAGAACCAATCACCGAACCTCGCTTGCCGATGACGTATGCCTGTTCGGAAACGTACACCTGCTTCTTCTCTGCGCTGTAATAGCGGAACGTCATCTTCTCGCCCTCTGCACGACCGAGTATGTCATACCAAAAGAGCATGTCAGCCTCGTTCTCCACGTGCTTTATGCCGCGGCACTCGTCGCCTACGAAAGCCTGAAGTTCGTCGCCATTACCGATGGCGAACGGCAACTGTGCCTTGTCTACCTTCACCCATGCCTTGGTGGCAATGGGGTAGGGGCCTGACTGCTCGAAGTCGGGGTACTTTGGGTTCTCGGCAGTACCGTAGATTTTGTCAACTTCATACTTGACGTCGGCTGCTACTGATACGTACACGCGCTTAGAGGCAGCGCTATAATAGCGGAACTCCACATTGCCGTTCTCGCTTGAAGGAGCCTTGACGTGAATGAAGAACAGGCGTACACCGTCGTTCATTACCTTCTTAGCCACTCCACGACACTCGCCGCCAATGAAGGCAGCCATCATGTCGTCGTCGGCAGCAAGAGTCTCGAGTATTGGACTGAGACGCACTACGGCTGTCATGCTCATCGGATAGACACTCTTGTCAGGATCGGTCCATGACGGAGCCTGCTCGTTGCTGCTGAAGTCGGCTTTCCATCCTGGGGCTGAAGCAGGGGCGTTGTCCGCCACCTGCCATACCGGGACATCGCTGACAAAGTCCTCTGCAACCGCGCTCCAGTTAGGAGCGGGTTGCTGTGGATAAGTCTTGCCATCCTTTTCTGTGCATTGTGTCATGAAGAAGCACAATGCGGCAATCAATGAATACTTTATATACTTCATATAGATTATCTGTTTATATTACTTCTTGATAGCTTTCGTAGAGTAAATCTTGCCATCGATAGAGATGCTTACGATATACACTCCCGAAGGAACTGTATTGCCTACATTCCATGTGAGGTCTACGTTGCCATTGTCATTGCAGTTGTCCCATGCTATGATTCGCCTGCCGCTTACGTCGCTTATGAAGACGTCGGTATGGGCGTTGCGGTCTACATTGGCACGGATCTTCAGCTGCGAATCGAACGGTGACGGATAGACATAGAGTCCGCCTTCATTGCCGAGGAAGCTTATGCGCATCGGTTCGTTGATGGTACCGACATTGCTGTTGGTTGCATAGCCGATAGCGTCTGCAGCTTTGGCGATGACGTTGCCGTTGCGTTCAATGGTCATGTCTACAGTTGCAGGCTTGTCGCCACCCACGGTAAGCATGAAGATGGTTCTGCCGTCGGGCAGGTTTATTGCTTCAGCATTGCCGCGTGGTTCGCCTGATATATAGCTTACAAGACGGTCGCCTTGCTCAAGCTCTACACCTTCTACTTCTACTACAGCCGTCATATTGGCAGAGTATGGGAAGTATCCTGATGTGTCGTCTGCGTTTGGGGCTACAGCTACAGCCGCTCTTGTCTTGCGTCCTACTGAAGTCTTCGACGGATACTGCAGCACGGCGTCGTCCTGCGACTGGCGCTGGAGCATATAGCCCTTGCCATTCTCCATATATGTAAGACTGCCTATCCATCCCAGATTGCCGCTGTACATAGCCATCTGTGTCTGCGACTTCACGATGTCGCCATCCTTTGCATCATAGCCAGCGAGAGCTTCTTTGAGTGTGAAGTTGTCAGATGGCAGATATGAGATGTAGTTCCAGCGAGGTGTTCCGTCAGCCTTAGCTCCGCGGATTGTGAGCTTGTGCGATGTCGGATCGACTGCCGGACCTGAGATGTTCAGAGTCTGAGGCTGTGAACTGTGTACGAGATACATCTGGTCGTTGTCAATGCCGGTGAGCGATCCCATCCATCCATTGCGCTTGGTCCATGATGCGAAGCCGTACTGCTCGCTCTTTACCTGGTCGTCAGAAGTCCACTTTCCGTCGGCAAGCAACTTGTTGAGGTCGTTAAGCTTGTCGGATGCGATGTTGGTGGAAATCCACGTCCATCCCTCATTCAGGTTGATGGTCTGCACACGATAGTCCTTAGCTGTGAACAGCACAGGCTGTGAAGGACTGCCTAAAACTGAGTTGTTGGCGAAGCTTATAGGCTTTTCGCTCTCTGCGATGTATGTACGTCCGGTGCTTGCGTCCCAGATGCGGAACTCAAGGTCAGAGTTGCTTACGTCATTAGAGTAGACCGTGAGCATAGCATAGTACATATCGTTCTGCTTGTAGTAACGGTTGTTGCATACGCCGACGCACTTTCCGCCACTGAATGCAGCGAGCATGTCCTCATTGTCGGAAGAATACACCTTATTAATATACAGCTTGCCGAAGACAGACATATTATACTTGAAGTCAGCCGGATTGACCGTCCACTCAGGTTTCTCGCCTTCCACCTTAACGGTGAGCTGCAGAGCCTCGACCACATTGTTGTCGCCACGCAGATAGAGAGTCTCGTCGTACGTACCGATGTTCAGACTCGGGTCGATGGTCAGAAGGATGTCGGCAGACGAAGTCGGGTCGATGGTGCCGCTTGCCGGTTCTGCCTCCAGCCATGAAGGAAGGTTCTCGATGGTGAAGTGTTCGATTGAACCGCCGTTGTTGAGTGCCTTCACCTTGAGAGTCTTCTCCTCGTTGAGCTTCTTCACTACGGTGAGAGCGTTGTCACTCCACTTCAGCTGGTTGCGGTCGATGTAAGCGCTCCATGTTATCGGTGAGAGAATCTCATTGCCGTTCTTGTCGCGTACGCCGTCAACGGTGATCTTCACGATAGTCTTCTCGATACGCTCGTAAGGCTCCTTCAGATTGATTATGAGAGCATCGTTATTGACTACGAAGTCGTAAAGAAGCTTGCTCTCGGGTCCCTTTGCCTTAATTGGCGCTGAGGCCTTGGTCTCTACATCGCCTCCTACAGCCACTGCGTCAGGCACTTTTTGTGTCGGGTCAGCCTGCTGCTTCTGGTCTTTCAGAGAGAACTGGAGTTCCTTCACGCCCTGCCATTCGATGTATGTCTCGAACGGATAGTAAGCCAAGAGTCCCTTCTCGGTGCCGTCGAGTCGGTTGCTGTTGCCGTTCTCCACGAGCGTCTCGCTCTTATAGAGATTCCATACACGCACCTCGTCAATCTCGCCCTTGAAGAAGTTGTCGGCTGTCTCATGCTGAAGGTTGTCAGCAGGAGTCCATACACGTGCACCGAGGTGGATGTAAGCCGCTGCTATACCACCGAGGTCAGCTGCTTCGAAGTAAGTGTTGAGCTTGCTGTCCACGTATATCTGTCCGCGTCCGCTTGTACGGTTGACAGCTACAGCAACGTGGTGCCAGTCGTTGTCAGCAAAGCTTCCGTCGCATGCCACACGCACTCCATTGTTATGGAATACCAGTCTGCCCTCCTCCAGATTAAGAGCGAAGAGATTGAGCGAACCGCCCATTTCCTCACCGTCGCCACGTCCGTTGGAGATGATGGTAGCTGTCTGCTGTGCCTCGTCAGCCTTAAACCATGTCTCGATGGTGTAGTCCATGCTGTTGTCTACTACACATGAACTGCCCGAAGAGAGTTTCAGATACTGGTCCTTGCCGTTGAATGCAGCTGCACGACCTTCCGGATTAGCCCATTCACCTCCACGCATATCGAGGTTGGCTCCATGTGCCTTGTCGGCAAGCACGTTGCCCTTAGCCTCCGACATAGGATAGTAAGCAATGAGATTGCTTTCTGCTCCAGAGAGCATAGTCAGCGAGTTGGTCTGAAGACGTGCTGGTGTAACCACCTTGTCCCAGATACGTGCACCATGCATCTTGCCGGCGAAGTGTCCGCTTCCGTCCACACTGGCTCCGAACACATAAGCGCCCTCGCCATTATACTCGCCCACCTCAGCAGCGCTGATAAGCTGATTGTAGTTGTAGTAAGCCGATACGTTACCCTCATTGTTATATACGAGAGCTACGTGTGCCCATGTACCCTGTTCGTAATCGAACGGACGGTCACTGATAATGGTCTTGTCAGCCACCTTCACCTTCAAGCGGTTGTCGCTTGTCGTTGCAAGTTCGATAGAACTGTTGGCATTGCCCTGACTGAAGAGTACTGCATCCTGCGGTTTGTCTGCAAGAGTCCACATTTCTATTGTCAGGTTCTTGCCGCTCCAATTGCGTTGGAACTCAGAAACAAGTTCGTCGTTCTCGCCGTCGAGTCGTACGCTTACGCTATGGTCGGTCTGTGCACCGTTGCGGATGCCCGTTACCGAGAAGTTGTTGTCGGTGAGCAGTCCGTCGGCTATCGGCTCGTTGAACGTGAGCTTCACCTCATCGTTGACAGTGAGCACGCCGTTAGCAGGCTGTGCACTACCGAAGAGGCGCGGATTATACATATCCTTGATGCCGCTGTGTACGGCAGAATAGTTATATACCTCCTCATTGTTGATCATGCTCGTACCTACAGTGCGCAGGTCGTAACGCTGATCCTGCTGGTCGTCCATAAACCAGCGATACTTGATAGTACCGGCATCAGCAGCCTTGATCATCTCTGCATTCATACCATTCTTCACTGCCTGGTCGAAGAGAGTCTGGTCGTTGTAGTAGCTCATGAGCGTTGTCCAGTCGTTGTCGCTGCCCGACGACGGCTTGAACTGAAGCATGATGCGATGGAAGTTGTCATAGTTCACATCGAATCCGTCAATCACTACGTCCATGTAATGCTTCTGCACGCCGTTCACCTCCGCTGTTGCCAACTTGGTGTTGTATGTCCAGTTGTCGGTAGGCTTCTTCAGGCTCACGCTTGTGGCAGAAGGGGTGAAGTGAACGCTGAACGTCACGTCGTCATATACATCGTCCTGGAAGTCGGTGGGGTCACACTGACACTGCGACTGAAGCATCAGTCGGAGATTGTCGTAGTTCATCACCGAACCCTTGCGCACTTCGAGTGTCTTGGTAAGTGTTCCGCCTGCCGGTACGAGCAATGCTCTGCCGTTGCCGATCGGTGCGCCATCGATGAGCAGCTGTGCTCCGTTAGGATTGCTGGCATCGTCAATAACGAGGTTATACCAGTTGTCGTCCTGCGACTCAGAGTTGTTGCGCAGATAGAGCGTGAAGTAAGCCGACTTGCCAGAAGGAACATTCTCGATGAAGTCCTTTTCAACGGTTATCTCCGGAACTTCCATCTGAACGGTAGCCTCATTGATGACGTGCTGTCCCGGTTCGTAATACTTGGTCTTGTATTCGCCCTCGAACGGACAAGACGTAGCACCGCCACGGGTCTTGAAGATGAATGTAGAGAAGGTCTGTCCCTTTTCATCCTTCATGTCCTTGTACTTGATGTACTGGTCGCCGTTCTTGTATCCTGCCTCGCGGCATACGTCTACAGAGATGTAGTCAGAGCCTTCCTCTGCGAGCACGTAGCCCTTGCAGTGGCGTGCAGTTTCCTCAGTTGAGAACTCGCCGCCGTGTTCGGTGGTAAGGCTCTCGTCTACAGTGAGCACCATACCAGTGCCATTGAGTGTCCATCCGAAGTTGTTGGTGAACTGAGCGCCAATCAAGATAGAGAAGCGTTGAGTCTCCGAGCGTCCAACCTCATACTCCTCAGAGTATTCGTAAGAAGCACCGCCCTGGAACGAATGGTTCTGCATGAGTTCTGCCTTCACCTTCTGTTCCTCGTTATTGCGAAGCTGCATCTTCCAGTTGTCAATCGACTGATTGAGGAACATGATAGTATCCTCCTTCAACGGCTGTCCTGCCGGAGTGTAGATCTTGTAACTTGGTCCGTCAATCGGGTCGGTGGCATTGGCACCCTTAAACACCTTGTCGTTGTTGCTCTTGCCGAAGTTAGGATCGTCAGCTGCCAACTTCGAAACGTATACTGGGAGTTTGGTGTTGTCAGCCATTGCCTGGAAGTCGACACCTTCAGCCGGCTGATGCAGCAACTTGTTGCGTACATCCTCAAGTTTAGGCAACAGCACCTGCTCGATGTGCACCTGCGGATAGGTGAACATAGTGCCATACTTCTGCGAAAGTCCCAGACCAGTAGTCTTCACAAGCAGATATTCACTGTTTTCGGGAGTAACATTGCCGAACAGTTCGTATTCAGAAGGATTGGCCTGATACATCTCACGTGTAGTAACGGCGATGTTTTCGGTCTTGCCTACACCGATATTGGTAGAATAGCCAACGAAGAGGTCGCCGTCGCTTCCTACATACTGCGGGTCGCTACTTGTCTCGAAGCGTGTGGTAGTGGTCATCGTCTTAGTGTCAGAGTCTGTACCACCGATAGTCTCACTGTGAGAAGCGCCGAATGAGAATTCGTTCTTCACGTCGTTCTCGTTCACCACTCCGGCACCAAGACCGGTGAAGGTGATGACCTTGGCACCAACCTTTGCCTCGTTGTTCAATACTCCCTCGTTAGTGACATTTCCCTCATATGTACTTGTAGAAGTAACTGTCACACCCTTCTCAAGATAAGCATAAGAGTTGCTTCCCGGTGGGTCGCGCAGCACGAAGAGCACCTTGTCGGGTCCGTTCGTAACGAAGTCCGATCCCAGAGTCTTTGCACCAATTACGATAGCCTTAGTATTTCCCTTGCCGTCAAAGCCACCCTTCCAGTTGATTGTTGTAGAAGATGTGCTTTCGCTGTTTTCGCTGTAGGTCATATCCATAGCTGCTGAGCGCAGAGCCGAAGTCATTTCCGGGTTGTTAACCTGGAAAGTCCATTCAGCCTCACCGTTCTCGTCAGTAGTGATGTCTTCTTGCGTTCCGTACGCAATGTCGCCTCTACTGAATGACAGTTTAGCCTCAGGCGTTGGCACGATGTCCTCCTTAACGCCATCCTTACGTCTGCCGTCCTTATCCTTATATTCGTACACCTCCGCTGTGGTGATGTGATAAGTGACGTATTGTCCCTGCTCATACACCGGCACGCCGAGTGTGTAAGGCTGTGCAGCATTGTCAGGATTGTAGGTCTTTACCTTTATAGTTTTTGTTTGGTCGAGGGTAGCGATGCTGAGTTCTTCCTTTCCGAAGAAGTCCTGAAGCTTACCCTTCACCTTCTCCTTCACGATGATTGACGGAGTGTAGCGCTTGATGAACTGCTGCTTCTTGTTGTAATATACAGTGTCGCTGCAATTGACATACTTGCCCTGCGTAGAGATAGAGTCGACATAAGCATTCACCTCGCTCTGCTTTGCAAACTCGTTGCTCAAGTTGAGGTCGTCGCCACTGCCCGGGATTTTGTCATGACCAGGCACTACTACATTAATCTTATACTTCTCAGGAATGAGGTCGGCATAGAACTCACCCGTTTCTGCGTCAGGATAGATAGTAATCTTGTTGCCATTGTAAGCTACGCGGTTCTGGTGCTGCTTGCTTACGTATGCGCCCTTGACGTGATTGAGTGTAGTCTCGCGAGCTTCAGTTGTCATCTTGTAAGCATCGTTCTGATAGGTGAGTTCGATGCGTACGTCGTCAGCAAGGTTGTTCTTCGAAAGAGAATGTCCTACAGGGAACGCCTCCTGCTTGGTACCTCCGGCAACACGTCCGATATAACGTACTGTTGTAACGTCAAAGATTTCGAATCCGTTGTCGTCGTCCTGATAGTTGCGGTCGGTTCCGTCGCTGTTGGTAATCTTACCGCCGTTCTCAAATGTATGGTTGGCAAGCACAGCCTTCACCTCGTGCTGTCCTACAGGTACGCTTATGGTGAACTGTCCCTTAGCGTCGGTCTTAACGATATTGCTCTTGCCGTCCATTACGGTGACACCGTCAACGGCAAACGAAACACCCTCAACGGGCACGTTGCCACCCTTATACATCACCTTACCCGAAATGTTGAACGACGACTTATCCGTGAAGTTCACGGTGTGGCTCTGTGCCTGCGAGTTGATGAGGCGCAACTCCTTAGCCGACGC
Source organism: uncultured Prevotella sp. (assembly GCA_905193385.1). GTDB lineage: Bacteria > Bacteroidota > Bacteroidia > Bacteroidales > Bacteroidaceae > Prevotella. The sequence continues at coordinate 13,518 of CAJJOL010000009.1, forward strand.
AAACTGATGTATGCCAAGAGTAGGCACAATCATATAGGTGGTTCCGTTGCCGGTGTAGGGCAGCGAACGAATCTGGTATGAACCGTCTACAGCTGTGTAGCTGCTGTAGCCGAGCTGTGCAGAAGTAGGAATGTCTTTCGAACTGATAGTAACATCCGTAGCCACACCATGGTTCATGTTGTACTTGGTGCCCTTGTACGATATGTCGTAGAAGGCGTTGTCTACCGAATAGTCGAAGGTGTAGTAAGCCTGCAGGCCGTCCTCATTACCTACGATATAGCGGTCGTAGTCGTTGGCGAGGGTGTCAGCATTGAGCGCCTTGTTCCAGATACGAACTTCGTCGATGGCTCCGGTGAAGCCTTCACCAATCACCACCTTATTGTCGTTGCCCGTAATCTGAGCCGTACGCTTGGCTTCTGCCACTGCCTTACCGTTTATATATATAATAAGGTGTGTGGCGTCTGTCACTGCCGAGAGGTGTACGAACTGTGCCGAAGAAGCGTAGTCCTTCAGTTTCTTCGAAGTCTTCAGTGTCTGAGAGCCTACCGTGAACTCAATATACTGGTTGTTGTATGCCAGCTTGTACATGCCCGGCTTCTCGATGATAGTACCTTCCTTGTCTGCTCGTACCCATGCCTGGAGTGTTGCAGCCTTCGTAGCGTCCTTCAAGAGCGACTCGTTGTCGACGGTAAGCTTTGACGCACCGCTGAAAACGTACGACTTGCCGGGAACGCCAGAGCCTTCGGTAGGCTCAGCTGTAACCTTTGCTCCAGCCACTGCCTGTCCGTTTTCGAATGTTACGCGGCCGTAGATGTCGCCCGTAGGTGTGCGGAAACCAACGTCAGTAAGTTCCTCGTCGCTCTCAAGCAGATTGCCAGAGCACATCACCTGTCCCTTGATACGATAGTCGTAGACGATGCCGGGAATGGCGTTCACGTCGTTATAGTAATAGTCGTTCTGAGCCTCGTTGCCCTCAGTAACGGCTATCTGCTTATAGTCTGTATCAGGAGCGCCATGCTCCTTGCGGTTGATTACGAAGCGCTCAAAGTTGCCCTTGCTGCTCCATGCCAGTTCCACGCGGTCAGAATAATATCCCTTGCCGGCTGTGAACGCAACAAGATTGCCTATGCTTGTGGGCATGATTGACTCCGGAGCAGCCACCGTAGGCAGAGTGCCGTAAGCCTCGGCAGGCTTCACAGTAAGGCGGTAACGATATTCGTTGCACACCATTATCATGTCGTCAACATACTTGCCGCTGAGGAAATCTTCCTTCGACAGCTCGATGTTGTCAGTAGTATTGGTCGTAACGTTCACACGTGTAAGCACCGCTTTGGTGCCCAAACTCCAGATGTCGCCCTCAGTCTGCCAAGTGATAGTGGCAGTCTGGTCGTCTTCACTAAGCTTAGCATGTACAGAACCTGCCGTAACATTGCTGTGCTTTGCAGAAGCCGAGAGAGAGGTCTGCTTGTTGAAAGCGTTGTTCCATACATCAGAGTTGCCTGTATGCGAACGCTTAATGCTGAATTCATAATTCAGGCTCTCGCCTAAAGGTACGTCAAACTCATAGCTGTATGCTGTCTTACCAGCCATATACTTGATATTCTGTGTGGTTGTCTCCACAGCATTTGTCGCCCTATTCGTACTCTTGATTGTGAGCACCATATTGTCCTCAATGCAGTTCTGCGTCGGAGCCGCACTGAGATTCCAGTTCACCTTCATCTTGCGCGTCACCTGATCATAGTTGGCGCTGATTTCCTTCACCTGCGGATAGGCAGGACGGGTTTTATTGGCAGAGCTTGATGTCTCGTAAATTACCTTATTGTTATAAGTCGGCTCGTAGTGCTGTATAATCTTGTATTCAGACGGATTGTCAAGATTCAGACTCTCCACTGGGATAAAGAACTCTCCACTGCTATTAAGACTCGCATCGATAGTGGAGATGTTTGGCACGGGGTCACCGTTTGAATAGCAGAGTCTGAAATGTCCCTTTTTGTCAATGGAGTTCTGCTTTGCCGTTCCGTCTTTTTTCCATGCGATGACATAGCCTGGCTTATTCCCCTTTACGCCATAATAGGCATTTGTGATTAAATGTCCAATTCATATAAAAAAGGTGTCCACTTCCTACGAAGTAGACACCTTACAGAGGGTTTTTCAGTAGTTTTTTATGAGTTTTTGGCTCTCCATTCAACAGGAGTGCATCCCTCCTTTTCCTTAAAAATCCTATAAAGATATGACCTTGAAGAGAAACCGCATTCGGCAGAAATGATGTCGTTGTTGTAGTCGGGAAACTCCTTCATCATCTTTTTGGCAGCATTGAAGCGTATGTCGCCGAGCCATATGCGGAACGTAGTGTTCTGGCATTGGCTGAAGAATTGGCTCAGTTCGTTTTTGCTGATATCCAGCGAAAGCGACAATGTGAGCATATTGACCGAACTGTCCTTATAGCCTATGTCGGCACACCATTTGTCGAGTGCCGACTGAATGAAGTCGATGCGTTCGGCAGAGAGTGGCAGTGGGGCAGGCTCGCTGTCAGGTTCAGATTCCGGTTGCAGTACGTCGCTGTCTGTAGCCGATGCCTTGCTTTCCGAATTGTCCATATCTGCGGTAGCTTCATTGTCACGTTCCTTGTTCAACAGTTCTTCGGTAGGCACATAACTGTAGCCGAACGCCACAAAGTTGATGATGAAGAACAGCAATATGACAAGTCCCACCGGACCTATTATATATAATGACTTGGTGGAAAGAATGGCGAACGGCACAATCAATGCACTAAGAAACAGCAGCGCAAGACTGGCGTGTGCATACCGCATAAAGGGCTGCATGTCGTTGGCAGCCATTGCTTCCATAATCTTCTTGCGTCTTATTATCTCTGTCGTTATCATGTATATGCAGTACACCATATTGCTAAAGAATATGGCAAGCATCACATAAATCCATACGCCCATGTCCAATGTGCCAGTAATACAGTAGCCCGTACCGAAGGCTGCAAGCATGGCAGCATACACTATGGCACAAATCAGGTTCATCTTCTTGCGATTGCTGTGTGTGGCTTCGATGTTGTAGATGGCCATAGCAAGGAGCGTGAAGCATGGCAGATAGACCAGTATGTTGACTACAGCTCCTACATCTTCGTCCGAAGCCCTGAATCCATAGCACATTTGCAGGAAATAATGGATTGCCATCAATAGCAGGGACGAGAATATCATCCACCTCGAACACTCATAACGCCTGTTGATCCATTTGATGTGAATGCGCGTAACGCCAATGAAGAATGCGCACACAAGCATCAGTATCAGACAAGCGAACTGTAATAAATATAACATAATAATCTGATATATATCGTCGATATAACTATTGTACCTATTATTATATAACGGATACCTTGGTTTTGGGAATATGCAAAGTTACTCAAAAAACGGATAAAATATCGTCCGTATCTGCTTTTTTCTTGCTAAAAAAACAAATATTCTGACCCCGTATCAGCTTTCATATCAATATATTTTATATATTTGCATACGTCGATTGTAACGACGTACTACTATATCTATTATCAAACTTAAACATACCGTTATGAACAACATCCCTTTAGTTTTTTGGCTGATTCCTATTGCCAGCATTGTAGCATTGGGAATGGCATGGTTTTTCTTCCGCTCAATGATGAAAGAGGAAGAGGGTACTGACCGAATGAAAGAAATCGCCGAGCATGTCAGGAAGGGTGCCATGGCTTATCTGAAGCAGCAGTATAAGGTTGTGGCTATTGTCTTTGTGGTGCTTGCCATAGTGTTTGCCTTTATGGCTTATGTGCTGAAGGTGCAGAATCCGTGGGTGCCTTTCGCTTTTCTTACGGGCGGATTGTTCTCAGGACTGGCAGGCTTCTTTGGCATGAAAACCGCCACTTACGCTTCGGCGCGTACTGCCAACGGAGCGCGTACGGGGCTTGACAAGGGTCTGAAGATTGCCTTCCGAAGCGGAGCCGTAATGGGTCTGGTCGTTGTAGGACTCGGACTGCTCGACATTGCAATATGGTTTATAGTGCTGAATGCCGTCTATCAGGGCGAATCGACTGCCCTCGTCACCATCACCACTACTATGCTTACTTTCGGAATGGGTGCTTCCACACAGGCACTGTTTGCCCGTGTGGGTGGCGGTATTTATACCAAGGCTGCCGACGTGGGAGCCGACCTTGTTGGCAAGGTTGAGGCTAACATACCCGAGGACGACCCGCGCAATCCTGCAACTATTGCCGATAACGTAGGCGACAACGTGGGCGACGTAGCCGGAATGGGTGCCGACCTATACGAGAGCTATTGCGGTTCGATACTCTCGACAGCCGCTCTTGGAGCCACGGCATTTGCAATGAACGGCGACATGCAGCTGCGTGCCGTCATAGCGCCGATGATTATAGCAGCCATCGGCATTTTCCTTTCGCTCATTGGTATCTTCATGGTGCGCACCAAGGAGGGCGCTACGATGAAGGAACTGCTCCATTCGCTCGGCTTAGGCACCAATGTCAGCGCCTTCCTTATAGCAGTTGCCACGTTCGTAATACTTTATATGCTTGGCATCGAAAACTGGTTGGGACTCTCGTTTTCAGTCATCAGCGGACTGATAGCAGGTGTCGTGATAGGTCAAGCCACCGAATATTACACCTCGCACAGCTATGTGCCGACGCAGAAGATAGCCGAAGCGTCGCAGACAGGTCCTGCCACTGTTATAATAAAAGGTATAGGCACGGGTATGATTTCGACGATGGTGCCGGTTGTTACCATCTCGGTAGCCATCATGCTGAGCTATCTTTGCGCCAACGGATTTGACATGTCGCTATCGGCAAAGTCCATCAGTACCGGTCTTTACGGCATAGGTATAGCCGCTGTGGGCATGCTCTCAACGCTCGGCATAACCCTTGCCACCGACGCTTACGGTCCGATAGCCGACAATGCAGGCGGTAATGCAGAGATGAGCGGCTTAGGCAAGGAGGTGCGCGAGCGTACCGACGCTCTCGATGCACTCGGCAACACCACCGCAGCCACCGGTAAGGGATTTGCAATAGGTTCGGCTGCACTCACAGCCCTTGCCCTGCTGGCGTCGTACATCGAAGAGATTAAGATAGCAATGATACGTGCCGTGGACAACGGCAAGCAATATATCGATGCAGCCGGCAACGTGTTCGACCCGACGAATGCCTCGACCGTCGACTTCATCGAGTTCTTCCAGGTGAACCTAATCAATCCTAAGGTGCTCGTAGGAGCGTTCCTCGGAGCCATGGCAGCATTCCTCTTCTGCGGACTGACTATGGGAGCCGTGGGTCGTGCAGCCGAGTCGATGGTGCAGGAGGTGCGCCGTCAGTTCCGCGAGATAAAAGGTATACTCGAAGGCAAGGCTACGCCCGACTATGGCCGTTGCGTAGAGATAAGCACACGAAGCGCCCAGCGCGAGATGATACTGCCGTCGCTGTTGGCTATCATCATCCCGATTGTTGTAGGACTGGTGCTCGGTGTGGCAGGCGTATTGGGTCTGCTTACGGGTGGACTAGCTGCAGGCTTCACGCTCGCCGTGTTCATGTCCAACTCAGGTGGAGCATGGGACAACGCCAAGAAGATGATAGAGGAGGGCAACTACGGAGGTAAGGGTAGCGAAAACCACAAGGCCACTATCGTAGGCGACACCGTAGGCGATCCGTTCAAGGACACCTCAGGTCCGTCGCTCAACATCCTCATCAAGCTCATGTCGATGGTTAGCATCGTAATGGCGGGCTTGACAATAGCCGGATTGTAACAGCCCCAAAACTCACAATTCTTACCCCTTTCCATCCTGCTGGATAGGGGTTGGAATTGGGACTTAAAACTATACATTTCAAAAAGGACTCCTTTTGCACTCCAAAAGGGGTCCTTTTGCATTCCAAAACGAGTCCTTTTGCTCATCAAAAGGAGTCCTTTTGCAAGCCAAAAGGAGTCCTTTTGAAAAACCATTGTTTTTCCCTTGTAAATCCATTGTTTTTCCCTTGTTTTATCCGACATTTCGAGTGAAAAGATTAGAAGTTCAATTTTCCTATGACTTGGCAATGCAGATAGTAGGAGGCTATGGCGTCCCCGCCATAGCCTGAGCTGTCAGACGATACATTCTTATCATTCGTTTATTGCACCGTTGCTTGCTCAGGAGGGTGTTTCAAAAGTCACAGCAGTACGCCCCGAAGGGGCAGAAGCCCATAGCCCAGGGCAACACCCTGGGTAAAAGTTTCACAAATACCAATGCGCCCTGCAAGGGCAAAAGCGTTAGTTATCAATGCTTTTGCCCTTGCAGGGCGTTTTGCTGTTTTCAATCCGTACACCCAAGGCGCTGCCTTGGGCTATGTGCTTTTGGGGCTTTCAGCCCGCTTTGTTTGACTTTTGACACATCGCCCTCCTACATTTAGACTTTCATTAATACTATTGCCTCGCTCCATATTTCGCACAAACCTTTTTCACTTGCAAATCCGTTGTTTTCCTCTTGGTTTCAATTTTCGTTGCCGCTTGTGCCGTGCTATGCATAATTAGTTGTATCTTTGCACATAATATCGGTAAAAAGGACGAAACTTACAACAATCATATAAATAAACGACAAATGAAAAGACTACTGCTATTATCTGCTACGACAATCCTTTCAGCGGTTATGTCGGCACAGACCGTAGAGCGTATGGACAATTTGAAGCCCGAACAGAAGTCGATGGCGATAAGCCTGAAGCTCACTGGCGAACTCTCTACCGACCGTAAGGGCGACTACCGACAGATGCGCGACCTCTGTTTTCAAGTACGCGACATCGACCTCAGTGACGCTAAGAGCACCGAAATACCAAAGAATGCGTTCCATTCGCGTCACCAACTCCTCACCATCGTACTGCCTAAGCAGCTGAAGACCATCGGAACTCAGGCCTTTTTCGCTTGCGACAAGTTGCAGAACATCACTATCCCGGCATCGGTCGAGAGCATCGGTGCTGCCGCTTTTTCGGGCTGTAAGGGCATGACCGAACTAACAATAGAGGGTGCTCCCGTCATCGGCGAATACGCTTTCGCACGTCTGTCGGGACTGAAGACCGTCAAGCTCAATTCGAAAGTGCCGCCCAAGGCAGACGTTTCTTCATTCTACGGCGTTGAGCCGGGCAGCGTGAAGCTCATCGTTCCGAAGGGTTCGGAGAAAGCTTATATGAAGGCTGCCGGATGGAGCCGATTCTATGCCCAGCCGAAGATGGCTAAGGAAGTGAGCGACCCGACATTGTGCCTCACCCCAATGCCGCAGACTCTGACCGTTCAGAAGGGTGCCAAGGCACTCAATGTGCATACCGCCTGGAACATCTTTGTAGCACATATGGACGGTGACGGAACTGTGCTGAACAACGAAGTGGAGCGTGCCCGCGAGATGCTCACTGACCGTATAGGCAACATCGTGAACAGCCGTCAGCGTGGATTGCAGCTCGTTCTCGACATCGACCAGTCGCTCGACGACGACGAAGCATACACTCTTGCTGTCGATTCCAAGGGCGTGAACATCAAGGGCAAGACTCCGCGCGGCGTGTTCTGGGGACTGATGACTCTCGACCAGATTCTGCTCGGTTCGGGCAACAAGGAGTGTGTCGACGCTATTCCGCAACTCACCATCAAGGATACACCTCGCACTCATGTGCGCGAATTGATGGTTGACCCTGCACGAACGTTCATTCCGCTCGACGAGCTGAAGGCTTTCATCCCCGAAATGGCTCGCTACAAGCTCAACGCATTGCACCTGCACCTCGTAGACGACCAGGCTTGGCGCATAGAGATTAAGAAATATCCGCAGCTTACGGCTCAGGCTTCATCGCGTTGGGGCCAGGACGACCTGCTGATGCCCTACAAGGGCTATTACACTCAGCAGCAAATGCGCGACTTGGTGAAGTTCGCCGCACAGTATCACGTAGAGATTGTGCCCGAAATAGAGATGCCCGGACATGAGGTTGCAGCCATCAGCGTGTTCCCCGAACTTACTTGTCACCAGCGCCAGGTGCCCATCCGTACCACATGTGGCGTTTCTAACGAGCTGCTTTGCCCCGGCAATGACTTCACATACGAGTTCTTGGGCAATGTGTTCAAGGAGATTGCCGACATATTCCCGTCAAAATATATCCACCTCGGAGGCGATGAGGCTGGCAATCCGGCGCTCGACTGCTGGACCGACTGCCCCAAATGCCAGGCTCTGAAGAAGAAACTCGGCATCACAACAACCGACCGTTCGGAGAACTGGAAGCTGCAGGGATATATGTTCGACCGCGTTATCGAACTCCTGCGCGACACTTATCACAAAACTCCGATGTTCTGGTATGAGACCGACTTCAAGAAAATCCAGCCGGGATGCGTCACCTTCGCTTGGCGCAACGGACTCACCGACAAGGCTCTGCAGGCTGCCGTTGAGAACAATGCACGCATCATGCTCTGCCCAGGCGAGCATTGCTACTTCGACTATCCGATGGCTAAGGGCGACATGCCTGAGGTGAACTGGGGTATGCCCGTAACTTCGCTCAAGGCTACATACGCTCTCGATCCGGCTTGGGGACACGACAAGAAGTTTGAAGAGAACAATCTTTTCGGTGTTGCCGGAACGCTCTGGAGCGAGTGCATCATATCGCCCGAGCGCATATACTATCAGGCTTATCCGCGCTCTATCGCTCTGGCTGAGGCAGGATGGAGCCAGCAGCAGAACCGTTCGTGGGAGTCGTTCATCAAGCGCATGCGTCCGTTGGCTAAGGATATGATGCGCCGTGGTGTGACTTTCTCAATGGAATACTAATCAAACTTAAACGTTAATAATCAGAATGAACATCAAGACTGTAATCTTGTCATCGGCTGTCGTTATGGCTGCCATGACCACTAATGCCTTTGCCGCACAGAAGAAAACGGCAAAGGCCAACAAGAATCTCACGGCTCAGATTGAAGCCGGTATGCAATCAATAACCGAGGATGCAGCGCGCGCTCATGTGTGTTTCCTCGCCGATGACCTGCTTGAGGGCAGACGTGCGGGCGAACGTGGCTCGCGTATTGCCAAGCAGTACATCATTTCGCAGATACGTCAGGCTGGACTGAAGCCTCTGTTGGGCGATTCGTACGAACAGCCGTTTGAAGCATGTGCAGTACAGAAATTGAAGCGTGGCGTGCGTTTCTATGTCAATGCCGACTCGATTGCCAATATTAAGAAAGGTGTATATCGGTCGATGGCGCTTAGTAATGTGCTCGCTGTGTTGCCTGGCAAGAAGACCGACGAGTATGTTGTGGTGGGCGCTCATCTTGATCATGAGGGCGTGTACAACGACGTGGCTGGCGACAAGATATACAACGGAGCCGACGACAATGCTTCGGGCGTGGCTGCCGTGTTGCAGATTATGAAAGCCTTTGTAGCAAGTGGAGTGCAGCCCGAACGCACAGTAGTGTTCGCTTTCTGGGACGGCGAGGAGTTTGGACTGCTCGGTTCGCAATACTTCACCGACCACTTCGCAGAAATGTCGAAGGTGAAGGGCTATCTCAACTTCGACATGGTGGGCAGCGGTACAAGCAGCAAGTATCTGATGTACTTCTTCACTGCGGCTCATCCCAAACTGGGCGAGTGGCTCAAGAACGATATCAATAAATATCACTTCAGCACTTTCGAGCCCGACTATCGTGCTTGGGAGAATCCCGTTGGCGGCAGCGACCAGCAGTCGTTCCATCTGAAGGGAGTGCCTATCGTGTGGTTTCACACTGGCGGACAGCCTCACTACAACCAGCCGTCAGACGAAGCGTCGACCATAAACTATCCGAAGCTTACGGACATAACACGCGCTTCATATCTCACAACTTGGCATTTGTCTAATGAAGCGGAATATTAGTTGAAAGTTGAGAGAAGTATCATTGAAAGTTGAGAGTTGAAAGTTGAGAGTTATGATATGTATAGTTGATTATATTTCAAAACTATAATTATAAATGGTAATCATAACTCTCAATTCTCAACTCTCAATTTTCAATTAGTAAAGCAGCATCAGTCCGGCAAACGCCGCCCAGCATATCATTCGTATAGGGTTGATTTTTAACGCCATTGTACCAATGAGTGTGGCTGTGAAAATATAAATGCTGATGCCGAAATACCAGGGGTTTATTGACGGTGCCGAGAAATTCTCGCTGTTCATTAACAGCAATGCGGCGGCGGCAATAAGCCCCACTACAGCCGGGCGCAGACCCGACATGATGCTTTGCACCATCATTGAGTTCATGTATTTCATGAACAACCGACTAATCATAATCATAAGAATGAACGACGGTAGTACCAGTGCCAGTGTGGCAGTGGCGCTGCCCAGCACAGCCATTGTCTCGCCCATGGCAGCATTATGTACAGCAGTGTATCCGCAATAGGTAGCGGCATTGATGCCGATGGGGCCTGGCGTCATCTGGCTTATTGCTACAATGTTGGCAAATTCGGCTGATGTCATCCACGCGTTGTGCGTCACCGTCTCGCTCTGAATGAGCGACAGCATTCCGTAACCGCCTCCAAATCCGAATAGACCGATCTTGAAGAAGGTGAAAAAGAGTTTCAGAAATATCATTCGGTTGGTTTTATTAATAGTCCATACAAATATCCGCACATTCCAGCTGCGGTAAGAACGAAGATAGGATTCACTTCAAGCAGCCATATAAGCAGCGCGCAGGCTATAGGAATCCAGCAGTTTATCCATGTGATACGGGCTGCACGACCCATGCTGAACACCGGTGCGCATATCAAAGCGACTACAGCCGGGCGTATGCCGTTGAATATGGAGCGTACCACTTCGTTGTCTTGAAACTGATGGAAGAACATGGCTATGAGCAATATTATCACGAACGACGGCAGTGCAACGCCCAATGTGGCGCACACGGCACCTCCCATCTTGCGCAGCTTGTAGCCTATATACACGCTCATGTTCACAGCCAAAGCTCCGGGACACGTCTGTGCCACGGCTATAAGGTCGAGAAAATCCTTGCGATCCATCCATTTATGACGGTCTACTATCTCCGATTCAATCTGCGGAATCATAGCATAACCGCCGCCAAGAGTGAAAAATCCTATTTTAAAAAAGATACGGAATAAATTGATGTACATATAAAAACCATTCCATAAACAGAAAAAGCCCCACTCCCAACAGACGGTATTGACATACCGCTCCCTCCCTTCTGGGGAGGGTTGGGAGTGGGGCTTTATTAATTATTTATTGTTCTCAATCCACTTGCGTGCATTGACGAATGCCTCAATCCAAGGTGTAACGTCGTCCTGACGACGCTCGGCAGGATACCAAGCGTTCTGCCATGGGAAGATGGCGCGCTCCAAGTGGGGCATCATTGCCAAATGACGGCCGTCGGCTGAGCATATACCAGCTACGTTATAGTCTGATCCGTTCGGGTTGCCAGGATACTCTGCGTAGTTGTAGCGAGCCACAACGTTGTACTTGTCCTCAGCCTCAGGCAATGAGAACTTGCCCTCGCCGTGAGCCACCCAGATGCCGAGTTTGTCGCCACTGAGTGAAGAGAACATCACGCTGTTGTTCTGCGGAATCTCCAAACCGAGGAATGTGCTCTCAAACTTGTGCGAGTTGTTGTGCAGCATACGTGTGCGGTGCTCGTGCTCAGGATTGATAAGGTTGAGCTCAACCATAAGCTGGCAGCCGTTGCAGATACCCAATGACAGGGTGTCCTTGCGTGCATAGAACTTGTCGAGAGCCTCCTTTGCCTTCGGATTGAAGAGGAATGCACCTGCCCAACCCTTAGCCGAACCAAGCACGTCGGAGTTAGAGAAGCCGCCACAGAATACTATCATGTTGACGTCTTCGAGTGTCTCGCGGCCGGTGATGAGGTCGGTCATCATCACGTCCTTAACGTCGAAGCCTGCAAGATAGAGCGAGTATGCCATCTCACGCTCGCCGTTTGTACCCTTCTCACGGATGATAGCAGCCTTGATGCCCGACGCTGTGCGACGGTCGGCAGATATTCCGTAGCTATCGAGTGAGCCCTTGAACGAGTCGTGGAACTTCATTTCTACAGGCTGCTTCTTGTAGTTGTCGCGGCGTTTTGCAGCACAACCGTTGAAGCTCTGGTCGCGGTCGAGCAGGTAAGAGGTCTTGAACCATGTGTCGCGCAGAGCGTCGATGTCGAAGGTGTGAGTGTATTCGTCCTTCTTGATGACGATGGTGCGCTCTGAAGGAGTGGGATAACCGATCTTTGCATAGCCGATACCGTTCTCCTCCATGTAGTCCTTGAACTCCTCCTTGTACTTGTCTGAAACCTGGATAACAACGCCCGGGTTCTCGGCAAGGAGCATCTTGATGATGTCGTTGCCTGCAAGGCTGTGCAGGTTGATGTGCATACCGCCCTCAGTATTAGCGAAGCACATCTCGAGCAATGTTGTAATCAGACCGCCGGCAGAGATGTCGTGACCTGCCATAATCCAACCCTTCTCGATCATTTCCTGAACTGCGTTGAAGCAGTCGGCGAAGTATTCGGGGTTCTTTACGGTAGGAACGTCGTCGCCAACGAATCCGAGGCTCTGTGCAAAGGCACTGCCGCCAAGACGCTGCTCGTCGAACGAGAAGTCAATATGATAGAGTGAAGAGTTCTTATCGTTTACCAATACGGGCGAAACAACCTTGCGTATGTCCGAAACCTCGCCACCTGCGCTTACGATAACGGTGCCCGGAGCGATGATCTTCTCGCCGTTGGGATACTGCTGTGTAAGCGACAGCGAGTCTTTACCGGTCGGAACGTTAATCTTCAAGTCGATACAGAACTCGCTCAGTGCCTTAACGGCGCTGTAAAGACGAGCGTCTTCGCCCTTCTGCGAGCGGCAAGGCCACATCCAGTTGGCTGAAAGCGAAAGGCTGTTCATGCCGTCGGCAAGAGGAGCCCAAACGATATTGGTGAGAGCCTCGGCTACAGAGAGAACCGAACCAGCTTCAGGTGAAGCCAAACCAGCCTGCGGAGCATGACCAAGAGCGGTAGCGATACCCTTCTTTCCACGATAGTCGAGAGCCACAACGCCGCAGTCTGACAGCGGCAGCTGAATCTGGCCCTGGCACTGCTGACGTGCAATCTTACCCGTTACCGAACGGTCTACCTTGTTGGTCAACCAGTCCTTACATGCCACAGCCTCAAGTTGCAGCACGCGGCTGACGTACTTGTCGAGTACATCGTCCTTACCGTTCTCTGATGTTTCTTCGTGAGTATACTCGGCATTCTTATAGTGACGCTCTACAGTTTCGTCGCGCATGATGGTCTTGGGTGAGTGACCGAACATCTGAGCAACGTCCAAGTCGAACGGCTTAACGCCGTCGCCCTGCTTGAATGAGAAGTGGGCGTCGCCCGTTGTTTCACCTACTACATACAGCGGAGCACGCTCGCGCTCTGCAATACGGCGTACGTGGTCGATGTGCTTCTCGTCGATGAGCAGGCCCATACGCTCCTGGCTCTCGTTGGCGATAATCTCCTTAGCCGAGAGAGTCTTGTCGCCAATAGGCAGTTTGGTCATGTCAATCTCGCCACCGCACTCCTCTACGAGCTCCGAGAGGCAGTTGAGGTGACCAGCCGAACCGTGGTCGTGTATAGAAACTACAGGGTTTACATCCTCCTCGCACAATGCGCGAACGAGGTTGTAGGCACGTTTCTGCATCTCAGGGTTAGCACGCTGAACGGCGTTCAGCTCGATACCGTTGCTGTAACGGCCGGTGTCTACTGACGAAACCGAACCGCCACCGAGACCGATGCGATAGTTGTCGCCACCAACAACGACAACCTTGTTGCCCTTCTGCGGCTCCTTCTTCAGGCAGTCGCGCTTTGTGCCGTAGCCTACACCGCCTGCAAGCATGATGACTTTGTCGTAAGCATACTTCTCAGCGCCCTCCTGATGCTCGAAGGTGAGCACCGAACCGGTGATAAGCGGCTGTCCGAACTTGTTGCCGAAGTCGCTTGCTCCGTTCGAAGCCTTGATAAGAATCTGCTCCGGAGTCTGATAAAGCCACTTGCGGACGGGCATGATGTCCTCCCAGTCGCGTGTCTGGTTGTCGTCGTCATGAAGACGCGGATAGGCTGTCATGTACACAGCTGTACCGGCGATAGGCCATGAACCAACGCCACCGCCCATACGGTCGCGAATCTCACCGCCCGTACCTGTAGCGGCACCGTTGAACGGCTCCACGGTAGTAGGGAAGTTGTGAGTCTCAGCCTTGAGCGAGATGACGCTCTCGATGTCCTTCACCTGGAAGTAGTCGCTTGTAGACTGGTCCTTCGGAGCGAACTGCTCTACGACCGGACCCTGTGCGAAAGCCACATTATCTTTATAAGCAGAGAGAATCTTGTTGGGGTTCTCCTTGGTGGTCTGCTTGATCATTGCAAACAGCGACGACTCCATTTCCTTGCCGTCGATGATGAATGTACCGCCGAATATCTTGTGGCGGCAATGCTCAGAGTTGATCTGTGCGAAACCGAATATTTCAGAGTCTGTAAGCGGACGGCCCAATTCCTTCTCTATCTTATGGAGATATTCAATCTCTTCAGCCGACAGAGCCAGACCCTCCTGCTCGTTGTATTCCTCGATGTTCTCCACGCGCTTGATAGGCTCAGGCTGGTGGTTAACGGTGAAGATGTCCTGGTTCAGACCCTCGTACATGCGCTGAAGCATAGGGTCGTGGTCGGCATCTTTCGAGTCGACGGGGAAGTACTCCTCTATACGCGAAATGCCGTGGAGGCTCATATTCTGAGTTATCTCTACGGCATTCGTACTCCATGGAGTAATCATTTCGCGGCGTGGGCCCACGAAGAAGCCCTCGACGGTCTCACCCTCTATGAGTGTAGCACCGCCGTACAGCCAACACAGTTCATTGATCTCATCTTGTGAGAGCTGGTGATCCACTTCTGTAGCGATCACGCTCTTGCTTGGAGTCATGAAAAATAAAATCATACTGCTTGTATATGTGTTTTGATTTGAATTCTATCGTTTGCAAAGTTACTACTTTTTAATCGAATGTATACCGATTTATATTATTATTTATTTTATTTCATCGTTTTTCCTTCTCTTAGCAATCCAAAAACAGCTAAAACGCCAATCAAAAACAGCTAAAACACCTATATAATAAGGTGGTTTCACGGAATAATTCACCATGGTTTTCAAATGTAGTCCTTTTGCCTTCCAAAAGGACTCCTTTTACACTCCAAAAGGACTCCTTTTGCACATCAAAACGAGTCCTTTTTAAGGGCAAAACGAGTCCTTTTGAAAATGAGGGAATGAAATCTCTGTTTTCAGACAAATAAAACCAAAATTTCTGACAAATTCATACCGAAACCTTGCACAAAACCTTTTGTTTGTGCAAGGTTTTGTACTTTTTCTGTTAATAGACCTTAAATAAGTATTTGTTTGTACGGAAGAATAGAACAATCTGATTACCTTTGCAACCAATATTTTAAAGGTAATTAAATTAAGATGAACAAAATCAAGACAGTTTGCTTGACAGCAGCGATTGCCTCAAGCAGCTTTTCGTTTGCAGGAGGACTACTTACAAACACCAATCAGAACATAGCTTTCAACCGTATGATGAGCCGTGAGGCGTCAATCGGCATTGACGGCGTTTATTTCAACCCGGCTGGCGTTGCGTTTTTGGGTCAGGGTCATCACCTCTCGCTCAACTGGCAGTTGGCTTATCAGCACCGTTCTATCAAGAACGACTACCAGTTGTTCACCAACAACGTGAACAATCCTTTCACTCCACGTACATTCAAGGGTAAGGCTTTCGCCCCCGTCATTCCCTCACTCCAATATGCTTACAACAAAGGACACTGGTCGTTCCAGGCTAACCTGGCACTTGCCGGTGGCGGTGGAAAGTGTACTTTCGACAACGGACTTGGTTCGTTCGAGAAGATTGTGAGCGAAACTGCTATGGGAGCATGCAAGTTGGCACAGGTTGTTGACGGCGTTGCTGCACAGTATGGCGTTCCTGCTGTATTCCAGAGCAAGTTCGGCACAGACGGCAAGTACACTTACGACAGCTATATGCACGGTCGTCAGTACTACTACGGCATCTCGATAGGTGCAGCTTATAAGGTAAATGACAACTTCGCAGTATATGGCGGTGTGCGTACCGTATATGCATTGTGCAACTACTACGGATATGTACGCGACATCAAGGTTGGCAATATGCCCCTATATCAGGTGCTCGACCCCACCAAGACAACTGCTGCTGACATTGAGCTTAGCTGCGACCAGACTGGTCTCGGATTCACTCCGATGATTGGTGTAGACTTTAAGACTGGCCGCTGGAACTTCTCGGCTAAGTATGAGTTCAAGACTCGCATGCGTCTTAAGAACAAGTCGGTAAACCAGACTCCTTCAATCGGTAACCTCGATGGCAACTTGCGCAACGCATACCTCGCTGGTGGCGTGCCTGAGGCAGCTGCCGATGCTATCCTTAGCAATCAAAATGTGCAGGGAGCAACTACTATGCTTAAGAAGCAGTTCAACACCGAGCTTGGTGAAGCAATCGGCGAATACGAGGACGGCAAGAAGATTGAGGGCGACATTCCTTCGCTTCTCACTGTAGGTGTAGGCTACAAGCCAATCGACGAGTTGCGTATCAACGTAGGTTTCCACTGGTTTGACGACAAGCACGCTACTTCTTACAACAACCGTCAGAAGAAGCTCGACCGCGGAACTTTCGAATACAGCGCAGGTGTAGAGTACGATCTCAACAAGAAGTTCACCGTAAGCACCGGCTGGCAGCGCACAAGCTACGGCATGACCAACGACTACATGGACGACAAGTCGTTCATTGTCAGCTCAAACTCTGTAGGTGTAGGTGGTGTAATCCACCTCTCAAAGAAGATGGATTTGCAGGTGGCCTACTTCCATACTTTCTACGAGACAATGAAGACACAGAAGAACAACTATTCAGCCGACTTCACTCGTAACAACAATGTGTTTGGAGTAGGACTGGACATCAACTTCTAAGTCTGAACGAATAAATTGCTTAAAATTCCGCCATATACCTTAAGTTTCGGTAACAAGTGGTTATGCGGCAATCGCATCGATATTAATTTATCGTGTGATTGCCGCTTCTTTGTATGTTGCCAATGGCTATATCACCCTCTCAGCGCATCACCGTCTCATCACAATATTTGCATTTTTAAGCCCTCAAAACTATGGGTTGAGCGCACAAGGAAATCTTAAACTCGAAATTCTCGAGTTTTGCGCGTGCAGCGGTAAGCTGTTGATACACACGTCGTTATTACGTAAGCGTAGCAAGTGTGCAAAAAAAATATCGTTAAAAGGACTCCTTTTCGTCGCAAAACGACCGTTTTTACCCTCCGTTTAGGCCCCTTTTGCTTTACAAAAAAGGCTCCTTTGCATTCCAAAAGTAGTCCTTTTGCAATGCAAAGAAGCCTCGGATGGAGATAGAGAGTGGTATTTTACGTTGAAAAACCGATAAAAACCGCCTCTGAAATTTCTAGAATCATTTTTCGTTTTGTAACACTTTTTTACTGCGTGTACAATATTTGTATTGCCTTTACTTCTTCGCCTCAGGATACGATATACGTGTGTGGTATATTGCTTTGAGGCGTTCGATGAGTACGATTTTGGCGAGGGCTATGTCGCGGAATGTGATTGGACAATCCTTGAAGTATCCGTCAGCCACGTCGCCGTCGATGATTTTGTTTACCAGTGTGGCGATGTTCTCCTCTGTATATTCTGTTATTGAGCGCGAAGCAGCCTCCACGCCGTCGGCAATCATGAGGATTGCCTGCTCGCGTGTGAACGGGTTGGGACCCGGGTATTCAAACGGCTTCGGGTCAATCTCTTCGTCGGGATGCTCATTCTTGTATTTAATGTAGAAGAACTTGGTCATTCCCGTGCCATGGTGGGTCACGATGAAGTCGCGTATGATGGTAGGCAGATTCTCACGTTCAGCCATTTTCACACCCTCGGTGACGTGATTGATGATGATGCGTGCGCTCTCCTTATAGTCGAGGTGGTCGTGTGGGTTGACACCTGCTTGATTTTCGGTGAAGAAAACGGGGTCGGCCATTTTGCCTATGTCGTGATACAGCGCACCGGTACGCACCAGAAGCGAGTTGGCACCAATCTTATTGGCTATCTCGGCAGCAAGATTGCCCACCGTGATGGAGTGCTGGAAGGTGCCGGGCGCTATCTCCGAGAGGTCGCGCAGCAGTCCGCGGTTGGTGTTGGACAGCTCAAACAGCGTCACGCTCGACACGAATCCGAACATCTTTTCGACGATGTACATCAGCGGATAGGCGAGCAACAGCAGCACGCCATTAACCACAAAGTGGTAGTACATGTCATGATCCATGATGGTGAAGTCGTTGTCCTGAATCATCTGCAGAGCCAGATATACCAGTGCGCTGCCCATTGCCACGAGTATTCCGGTCTTGAACACCTGGGCACGGCGTGTCAGTTCGCGCAGCGAATAGATGGCTATCAGGCCCGCTACAATCTGAATGATGATGAATTCGTACTGGTATCTCACGGCGATGGTGCATATCAGTAGCATCGTGACGTGCGAGATGAACGCCGTGCGCGAGTCCATAAACACACGCACGAACATCGGAACCATGGCGAATGGCACTATGTAGACGCTCAGAAAGTTGTGGCGCATCATTATAGCCACTATCACCGGGAATAGCGTAATGAGCGAGTAGAGCATGGCGATGGAGCGCGGCTTGTTGAAGTAGTCGCGTCGGAACAGGGCGAGATATATGGTGAATAGTGTCACCATAAGGGTCACAAGTATTATCTGTCCGATAATGGTGCTCGTTATCTCGTTCTGCGTTGCCGAGCGGCGTTTTATCTCTCGCTCGAACGAGTTGAGCACGCGGTAGGTGTATTCGTCGACAATGTCGCCACGGTCAATCACCTTTTGTCCGCTCATCACCATTCCGCTGGCAGGCGGTATGGACGACAGCAGGTCGTTGCGTTCGGTCAGCGAGCGTTCCTTATCATATATAAGGTTAGGCTCGATGTAGTTGTTCAGATTGCAACGCTGTAACAACGGACGTTGCTGTGCTACCACGTCGTCGAGGAATATCTGCTCGTAAGCCGACAGCGTAGAGTAGATTTCGTTGAGCGGCATGGTCTGTGCGTTGTTGCCTATGACCACGCGCACCAGCGAAGTGGAGTCGCGATATATCTCGTTGTATTCGGGCGTGTCCATGATACCCGTCTGATACAACCGGTGCAGCTGCTTGGCTATTATGTCGATGTACTGGTGTGGCAGTCCGGGAATGCCGTCGTGGAAGTCGGAGAGGAACTTGCTCACCTGCTTCTTCTCCACCGTCTTGTCGTAGTTGTAGTAAGGTTGGTAGGTCTGCAGCAGCGAGTCCTCCTGGGCTTTTATGGTCTCGTCGGTCTTGTAGATAGGAAAGTCGAACTTGGCAATGAACGAGCCGTACATCCACGGCTTGCCGATGTCGTATCTGAATCGCTGACCCTCGTTGCGCGGCAGCGACCATACTATCACCGTCACAGTCACCAATACCAGCGCTATACGGGTGAACATATTGCGCCAGAAATGTTTTCTGCTCTTCTCAATTCTGTACATATATTGTCTTATTATGGGTTTGGACTGCAATATTACAAAAAAAATGTCTAAATTGAGAAAAACTTACTACCTTTGTACACAAAAATAAAAACATACTATAATATGTCAGATAGAAAAGTAAGGGTGCGCTTCGCGCCAAGCCCAACAGGGCCTTTGCACATCGGTGGTGTGCGTACAGCATTGTATAACTATCTATTCGCGCGTCAGCACGGTGGCGACTTGGTGTTCCGTATCGAGGATACCGACTCGCATCGCTTTGTGCCGGGAGCCGAAGATTACATCATCGAGTCGTTCCGTTGGCTCGGTATCAAGTTTGACGAAGGAGTTTCGTTCGGTGGCGATCACGGCCCGTATCGTCAGAGCGAGCGTCGCGCCATATATAAGAAATATGTCGACCAGCTCCTTGCCGACGGCAAGGCTTACATAGCATTCGACACTCCCGAGCAGCTTGAAGCAAAGCGTGCGGAGATTCAGAACTTCCAGTACGATGCCAAGACACGTATGCAGATGACCAACTCGCTCACTCTCCCGAAGGAAGAAGTGGAGCGTCGCATCAACGACGGCGAGCAGTATGTAGTACGTTTCATGGTTGAGCCGGGCATTGAAGTGCATGTAGACGACATGATTCGTGGCGATGTGAAGATCAAGAGCGACATTCTCGACGACAAGGTGCTCTACAAGAGTGCCGACGAACTGCCCACTTATCACTTGGCAAATATCGTTGACGACCACCTTATGGAGATTACTCACGTGATACGTGGCGAAGAATGGCTGCCCAGCGCACCGCTTCACGTTCTGCTTTATCGTGCCTTCGGATGGGAAGACACCATGCCTACATTCGCCCATCTGCCGCTGCTGCTCAAGCCTGAGGGCAAGGGCAAACTCTCGAAGCGCGATGGCGACCGTCTCGGTTTCCCCGTGTTCCCGCTTGAGTGGCACGATCCCAAGACTGGTGACGTTTCTTCAGGCTATCGTGAGAGCGGCTACTTCCCCGAGGCTGTAGTCAATTTCCTTGCCCTGCTGGGCTGGAATCCCGGTACAGAGCAGGAGATGTTCTCGCTTGACGAGCTTGTTGAGCAGTTCGATATACACAAGTGCTCTAAGTCGGGTGCCAAGTTCGACTTCCAGAAGGGCATCTGGTTCAACCACGAGTACATCCTGCGCAAGTCGAACGAGGAGATTGCCGACCTCTTCGCACCTATCGTTGCCAACAACGGAGTGGACGAGTCGATGGAGCGTATAACACAGGTTGTGGCTATGATGAAGGACCGTGTGAGCTTCGTCAAGGAGCTTTGGCCTCTGTGCTCGTTCTTCTTCATCGCCCCTACAGAGTACGACCAGAAGACCGTCAAGAAGCGCTGGAAGGAAGATTCTGCCAAGGTTATGGGCGAGTTGGCAGAAGTTCTCAACGGCATAGACGACTTCTCTATCGAGGGACAGGAGCCCGTCGTGATGAAGTGGGTAGAGGATAAGGGCTACAAACTGGGCGACGTTATGAACGCATTCCGCCTTGCGCTTGTTGGTATAGGCAAGGGTCCGGGCATGTTCGACATCTCGGCATTCCTCGGAAAGGAAGAAACCATCAAGCGTTTGCAGCGTGCCATCGAGGTGCTTAAGTAAACCTTTGATACAAATATTTAAAAGAAAACAGGAGGTTATGGCTTCGTGCCATGGCCTCCTGTTTTGGCATTCCGACAACCGTTTTTCTGCATTCAAACTACTATACAACAACCTCATAATTAGCAATAATCCCCCAAAACGAGTCCATTTAGACCCGAAAAGCATAAAAAAACGTTCTTTTTTGTTGCTTTTCGGTTTTTTTTATTTAAGTTTGCAACCTATATAAATATATATGAACATGAAAATCATGTCATGGCAAAGCCTTGGCATGGTGAGAATTTGAATTACCCTTATCATAAACTTAAAACAGTGAAATGATGGACTCTCAAGAGAAAGCCTTGAATCAAGGTACACAAGAAGTGGCGAATGTGGAGAACGTAGCTGAAGTCAAGAACGTTGACACTCCCGCCGAACAGCCGGTGGCTAACAACAAGGTATACAAGACAAAGCAGGAGGTTGTAGAACGCCTGAAGCAGATAGCACAGAGCGATGACAATCCTGACAAAGATGAGATTGATCTGCTTAAGACTGTATTCTACAAGTTGCACGTCGCCGAGCGCGAAGCACGTCTGAAGGAATACATCGAAGGCGGTGGCGATCCCACAACATACCAGATTGTGCCCGACGAATACGAAGAAACATTCAAAGAGCAAATGGCTGTGGTGCGCGAAAAACGTGCAAAGGTGTTCCTGGAGCAGGAAGCCGAGAAGCAAGCCAACCTTGAGAAGAAGCTCGCCATCATCGAACGTATCAAGGCAATGGCTACATCGCCCGATGAGGCCAACAAGTCGTACAATGAGTTTAAGGAACTGCAGCAGGAGTGGAAGGACATCAAGGCTGTGCCGGCAGAGAAAGCCAGCGAGCTGTGGCGCAACTACCAGCTCTATGTCGAGCAGTATTACGACCTGCTGAAGCTCAACTCGGAGGCTCGCGAGTACGATTTCAAGAAGAATCTTGAGATAAAGACCAAGCTGTGTGAGGCTGCTGAGAAGCTCGCCGATGAGGAAGATGTAATCAGCGCATTCCACCAGTTGCAGGAACTTCATCAGCAATATCGTGAGACTGGTCCCGTTGCCAAGGAGTTGCGCGAGCAGATCTGGACACGCTTCAAGGCTGCATCGACCGTCATCAACAAGCGTCATCAACAGCACTTTGAGGACCTTCGCGCCGGTGAAGAGGAAAACCTCGCACGCAAGACCGCTCTCTGCGAGAAGGTAGAGGAGATTGGCAAGCTCGAAAACAAGGGTGCTGCCGACTGGGAGAAGCACTCTAAGGAGATAATCGAAATACAGAACGAGTGGAAGACCATCGGTTTTGCACCACAGAAGATGAATGTCAAGATATTCGAGCGCTTCCGTGCAGCGTGCGACGACTTCTTCGGCCGCAAGACTGAGTTCTTCAAGCAGCTCAAGGCAGCTTATGCCGATAATATAGAGCGCAAGAAGGCTCTCGTCGAGAAGGCGAAGTCACTGGCAGAAAGCACCGAGTGGAAGTCGACAAGTGACAAGTTCATCGCCCTTCAGAAGGAATGGAAGACCGTAGGTCAGGTTCCAAAGAAGCTCGGCGACCAGCTCTGGAACGAGTTCCTCGGAGCTTGCAACAAGTTCTTCGAAGCACGCAAGGCTGCCAACGCAGGCACACGTGGCGAGGAACGTGCCAATCTCGACAAGAAGCGCGAGCTCATTGCTCAGCTCAAGGGTCTTGGTGCTGAAGCCACAAGGAATCAGGTTCAGGCTCTCGTCGACGAATATAATAAGGTGGGACACGTGCCCTTCAAGGAGAAGGACGCCCTCTATGCCGAGTATCATGAGGCGCTCGACGTTATATATCGTCAGCTTAACATCACCACAAAGCGCCGCCGTCTTGACGACTTCAAGTCGAACATCAAGAACATGGCAAAGCGTGGCGAGGAGGCTTTGGGCTCAGAGCGCTCACGCCTGATGCGTCGTTTCGACCAGCTCAAGCAGGAAATCCAGACCTACGAGAACAATCTCGGTTTCCTTAACGCAAGCTCTAAGAAGGGCAACAGCCTTATCGACGAGATGAATCGCAAGGTGCAGAACCTGCGCGACGACCTCGAACTGGTTCGCCAGAAGATTAAGGCTATCGACGCTGAGAAATAAATGATATACAATTATTTTTCAAAATAAGTTGCACAGCGCTGCAACGACAACTCGCATTGCCAGCGATTGGTAGTGCGAGTTTTTAAAATATACGCCCCTGTATAATTTTATTCATTTTATTAATTAATTCAACAAATCTATGTACAGACACAGATTTAACGACAGACAGGCTCTGCGCTTCAAGCATTTCTCGCGCCGTAGCTATGCTCTGTTCAGCTGTATCGGACGTGAGGTGCTCATCTGCACCCTTAGCGTGGCAACTTTGACCTACGCCAAGGCAGACGGAATCAGTACCAAGTCTGCTGCTAAAGCAATGGCAGCCGACTCACTTGGCCGTCAGGAGGTGAAGCTCGACGAGGTGCTTGTCACCGGTTCGCGTGCTCCGCTCACTGCGTTGCAGTCGGCAAAGATTGTGACTGTCATCTCGCGCGACGACATTCAGCGTGCGGAGGCGGCAAGTATCAACGACATTCTTAAGTTAGCCACGGGCGTCGATGTCCGTCAGCGCGGTGGCTTTGGTGTACAGACGGACATCAGCATCAATGGCGGCACGTTCGACCAGATTACCATTCTATTGAATGGAGTGAACATGTCAAGCCCGCAGACCGGCCATAATGCAGCCGATTTTCCCGTTTCTCTTTCTGACATTGAGCGCATCGAGGTTCTCGAGGGTGCTTCGGCACGTGTGTTCGGATCGTCGGCGTTCAACGGAGCCATCAATATCGTGACGCGCACCGACAAGGAGAGCAGTGTGCGTGTGTCGGCCGAAGGAGGCTCGTTCGGCACATTCGGTGGCGATGCTGGTTTGAGTCTTCGCACGGGCAGCGTCAGTCAGCAGCTCAGCGGAGGCTATACGCAGAGCGACGGTGGCACAGCCAACAGCGATTTCAAGCGCCGTCGCATGTATTACATGGGTTCTTGGGAGTCGCGCTATGTCAATCTGTCGTGGCAGGGAGGTCTGTCGTCGCAGGATTATGGCGCATCTACATTCTACAGCGCCCGCTTCAACAACCAGTGGGAGGCTACACGCCGCTTCATGGCATCGGCTCTTGCCGACATTCGTCCGTTTGCCGACGAGCGTCTGGTGTTCTCGCCTTCGGTATATTGGCACCGCGATGTCGACCACTATCAGCTGACACGTGGCAAGGAAGGTGCACAGAACGGCGAGAACTATCACCGTATGGATGTATATGGAGCCTCTCTCAATGCCCATACTACATGGCTTCTGGGCAAGACAGCCGTTGGTGTCGACCTGCGCAAGGAGCATATACTCAGTACTGCATACGGAACGCTGCTCGACGAGAGCGAGTGGACTGCCATACACGGTTCTGACCGCCACTACGACCATCGTGGCGACCGCACCAACACGAGCCTATTCCTTGAGCATAATGTGATTCTCGGTGGCTTCACTTTGTCGGCTGGCGTACTTGCAAATCGCAATACTGGTCTCGACAACCGTTTCCGTTTCTATCCGGGTGTCGACCTCTCTTATCGTCCGAGCGACAACTGGAAGTTCTATGCATCGTGGAACAAGGCGCTGCGTGTGCCCACATTCACCGACCTTTATACTTCCAACTCGGCACAGCAGGGCGATCCCAACCTCAGCCCCGAGCGTAATTCTACCTTCAAGATTGGTACACGCTACCGCACACGTGGCGTTGAGGCTGTGCTGAGCGGATTCTACTCAGAGGGCAAGAACATCATCGATTGGGTTTATCCTACAGCCGAGAGTCGTAAGTATCAGGCTATGAACATAGGCAAACTCGACAATATGGGCTATTCGGCTGATGTTACGCTCAATATGGATGAGCTCGTTCCGGGTTCGTTCATCACACGCATCAAGGCTGGCTATGCCTTCATCCATCAGAAGCACGAGACCGACCGCGAGATATTCGGTTCGCTCTACGCCTTGGAATACTTACGCCATAAGGCCACTTTCCAGCTCGACCATCGCATCTGGAGTCGTCTGTCGGCATCGTGGGCAGTACGTTGGCAGCAGCGCATGAACAACTATTCGCCTTATACAAAGGTGGATGTCAAGCTGATGTGGACCGCTCCGTCGTACAGCCTTTACGTAAAGGCCGACAATATTACATGCCACAGATACTACGATTTGGGTGCTGTGCGCCAACCGGGATTGTGGATTATGGCAGGTGGAAGCGTTAGGATAGGGTTGTAAGAGATAAAAGCCCCACAAAGCCCCGAAAAGCCCAAGCCCCAAACCCGAAAAGCCCCACCCCCAGCCCCTCCCCCGTAGGGAGGGGAGTGGTATGCTTTGAGAATCTAAAAATAATGCATTGAAAAAATGGGTGAGATGCATTTAGAATCTAATATAATTGCATTGAAAAAATGAGTGAGATGCATTTTGAATCTAATAAGAATGCATTGGAAATTGGGTGTTAGTGCGTTGAAAATCGAATGCAATGTGTTGAAATATTGATAAAAATGCAATGAATCTCGATTTTTGAATGCATTGAAAATAAGTGGGTTATATATAGGCTTTTCAAAAGGAGTCCTTTTGCTGTTCAAATGTAGTCCTTTTACCCTGTAAATGTAGTCCTTTTGCACTTCAAAAGGGGTACATTTGCAGGGCAAAAGGACTACATTTTTTTGTTTATCCGGAATTTTGAGTGTTTTAGCAAACATTACATATCACTCCCCTCCCTGCGGGGGAGGGGTTGGGGGTAGGGCTTTTGGGCTTTTCACTTGTACCTCTCCATCAACTCTCTTTCCCCTTCCTTCGCCTTTTCCAAGAACTTCTTGTATTCTTCGGCTTCCGGATTGAATGGTCGGTGGGCGAGAGCAGCCTTTATCGGGCGCCACTCTTCAAGAAACTTCACCGTCTGTTTGGAGAAGAACGTTTCGCCGAAGCGCTGCCAGATGTATTCCACAGCCTGGTCGGTAGGGTGGAGCATGTCTTCACGATAGAAACGGTAGTCGCGCAGTTCGTCGTTGACAATCTCGTAGGCGGGGAAATACACCACGTTGTCCATCTCCTTTGTCAGCTTGTCGGCAGCCAAAAGCAGCGTAGCCTTCGACAGCTGACTGCCGTGAAAGCCGTACTTGGCGTAGCGTATGGGGCTTACGGTGATGATGATACGAACCGAGGGATTAATCTGCCGAAGCATTGTGACGGCGTCACGCAGATAGTCGGCACACTCGTCAACGCTCAGCTCGCGCTCGGTGAACAACCGCTGCGGACGTTTACGGCAATTGTCCACTATCTCGCCCGTCTCGTTGAGGATGTAGACATGATTGGTGCCGAGCGTGAACACGGCCGTCTGAGGGGCTTCATTGATTGCCTGACGAACGTCAGAACCGGAATCTGACGCTTCCGATTGGGCTGCAACAAGCTCTTCGGTCCATCGCTTCACGGTGTGCAAGATGCTTGCCGGGTTGTACATTACGCCGTATGGATTGACCGTTGCACGAAACTTGTCCTCCACAAATCGCCGTCCGATGTTGTCGGCAAAGCATGAGCCTACAAAAAGCATACGCTCGCGCGGTTCGATAGCGAACGGCGCGAGCGTAATGTTTACTGGTGTACGAAACTCCATATTTTTATTTCTTCAGTTCGTTTGTTTCATTCTTGCGTCTCTTCGTTTCGAAGAATACGCCTGCTGCAATAGCAAGTACGAGCAACAGATAAGCCACATAAGCAGCCGTTTCGGTGTTCTTCACAGATGTAGGCTTGAATGTCAGCACTACGGTGTGCTTGCCTGGCTTCACGTTTATTGCTCTAAGGATGTAGTTGACACGGCCCACGGGAGTGTCAGCACCGTCCACTTTGGCAGTCCATCCGGGATAGTATATCTCCGAGAACACTACGATGCCACCCTTCTGCGAATCGACGGTGTAGGTCAGCTCGTTAGGCTCATACTTCTTCAGTGTCACTACGGCATTTGACTGTTGTGCTGCCGGCTCGCCAAGCGCATCCTTAAACTTGCTGTCGGCTACTGCCTCATGGCGCAAGTCAATCTTTCCTACGGCGTCAATCTCGGCGTTGGCATTGTCGACATAGCTTATACGGTCTACAAACCATGCGTTGCCGAAGGCGTACGGATTGAGCAGTGGTGCTGTCTGTCCGCCCTGCAGCGGCAGGATTACGTACTTGGTGTTGAGCATGTTGAGCACCGGATAGATAGAGTCGCCAGCCACACGGGTCATGTCGCCTTGTGCGTTGACGATGGCACCCTGCATGTTGCGCATCTCCTTACCGATATACTGGTCGATCATCTCCTGGTAGCGGCGCAGCTTGGCAGCGTGGTATCCGCCTATTGACTTGTGATAATAGGAAGTCTCGTTCTCGTTGAACGTGTTCGAAGCGAGGTTGAGCACACGATAATCGGGCGCTTTGTCCTGCATGATCTGGCGGTCGGTGGCTGTCTCCTGTTGCGGAGTCTCGCGCACGCTACGCTCTACAAACATGTCGTCGTTGAGATAACGCTTGTTGACCTGCCACATATCCACGAGACAGAGCACGATGATGGCACCCACAGCATACTTGGGCTGAATCTTCTTCATGCGCAGCAGCAACAGCACAGCGGTTCCGAGCACGATGACGAAGAGTGTGCGCCAGCAGTCGGCGGTGAATATCGAGATGCGTATCTCTTGCAGATTGCTGAGCAACGGACCCAGATATTCCGACGGAATCTGCTTCATTGCCTCCAGTTCTGAAGCCGAGACATAGTCGGGGAAGAATATCGACGGCATGATGGCAAACAGCAGTGCCATGCCACCCGTAGCTATAAAGCTCGCCCACAACCAAAACATATTGGTGGTGTTGTGCGCAATGATAGGATGTTTCGACGTTCCGAGGTATATGCGTATCTTCTGTGTGAAGAAGTCGGGAGTGTCGAATATCTTCTTAAGCGCCAACATTGCCAGCAACGGAATGGTGAATTCGGCTATCACGAGTATCGAAGCCACCGTTCGGAACTTGGCATACATAGGCACATAGTCGAGGAAAAGGTCGGTAAACCACATGAAGTTGTGGCCCCACGACAGCAGTATCGACAGACAGGTAGCAAGGAACAGCGCCCACTTCATCGGTCCTTTGACGATGAATAGACCCAGTACGAACAGCATCAGCACAAAGGCTCCAACATATACCGGACCGCTTGTGCCGGGCTGGTTGCCCCAGTACTGTCCCAGTTGCTGGTAAATCTGATAGAACTGCGGGTCGGCTTTCTGCATAGCCTTTTCGTTCATGGCAAGCGGCATTGACGCTCCGCCCTTGGTGTTGGGTACGAGCAGGGTCCATGTCTCGTCTATGCCATAGCTCCACTGAGTGATGTAGTCGCGGTCGAGACCGCTGCTTGTCTGGTTGGCAGAGTTCTTCTTCACCAGCTCGCTCTTTCCTCGCATCGACTCCTGGGTGTACTGCCAGGTGTGGTAGAGGTTGGAAAGGTTGATGACAACGCCCAGTGCGGCAGCCACAAAGCACACGCCAGTAGCCTTGCCAAACTGTGCCAGGCGATGATTTCGCACGGCATCCCACAGATAAGCCAGCACCATGAAGGCTATGATGAACAGATAGTAGTAGGTCATCTGCACGTGGTTGGCCTGTATCTCGAGCGCCGTGAACAGCGCCGTGATTACAAATCCCCATACGTATTTGCCACGATATGCCAGCACAATACCTGCTATCATAGGCGGCAGATAAGCCAATGCTATCACCTTCCAGATGTGTCCGGCGGCGATGATGATAAAGAAATAACTGCTGAACGCCCATATTATAGAGCCGAGCACTGCCAGCTCACGACGGAAGTCGAATGCGCGTAATAGGATGTAGAAGCCCAGAAGGTATGCAAACACATACCAAACGTTCTCGGGCAACCAAAGATGATAGAACTTGCCCACTTCGTTCAGAACCTGCTGGCTGTCGTACGACGGGGCCATCTGATAAGTAGGCATTCCGCTGAACAGCGAGTTGGTCCAACGGGTGCGCTCGCCTGTGCGCTGATAATACTCGGTCAGCTCCTGACCCGAGCCTCGTCCTGCCGACGAGTCGTGACGATAGAGAATGCGGCCTTCGGTATCTGCCGGGAAGAAATAGGCAAATGCGATGACTGCAAACAGCAATACTACCAGAATGTCTGGCAGAAATCTTTTCAATGTCTTCATTTATATGATGTTTTGTTTTGTTACGAATGGTTTTTTGTTACGTCAGCTACGATTGCCGGCTTACGTCAGTTCCAATCCCATGGCTTCAACGAACGAGCGCACTTCCTTCTGCTTCATCAGTTCGTCGAACACCTCCTTCTTGGTGAGTTTCTTGCTTATCTCCTCGGCTTTGGCAAGTCGCAGCGTCAGCGTTATGTTGCCGTTGTGCAGAGCCTTTGCCATAGTTGCGCGTATTCGTCCCTTGATTGTCTCCACTTGGTCGAGCAACATCTGGTTGTCTACGATTATTTCGATGGCAGGAAATTCTGCTATGCGTGGCCTCATGTTCTTCATTCGTGAGGCAAGACTTATCATCTTCTGCGGCATTCGGTTGCACATTGAGAGCCATTGCAGTTCGAGGAAGTCTTGTGTGAACTCCTCGTTCTCCTCCTTATTGGTTATCTCTGCCTCCTGCTTCTGCTCCTGTTGCTGCTTCTGCTGAAGACTTTGGAATGTAATTCCGAGACTTGAGAGCTTCATGGCAGGGCGTTTGGGTGCAGCCGTAGTGGCTGATGTCGTAGCCGTGGCTGCCGATGTGGCTCCCGCTGATTGCGTGATGTGTGCCGAGGCAGCGCCCATTGCTGCTGCCAGAGCGGCGTCTTCGCCTGCCGGAACAGTTGCCGTTGCCGTCGGCTGATGTCGGTGTGAGGGGATGTTGTTGTCATTTCCCGGAGCGACCACCTGCCGAGCCGCTGTGTTCCGGGTCATTGTTAAGTGCTTGAACAGGGATTTCAGACGTTTGGGGCTACGCCCCGCGCCATCAGAAGCGTCTTCTGGCTGCGTCAGCTGAGCCACTTGTATGAGCGTAAGTTCAACGAGCAGTCGCTTGTTGCTGCTCTGTCTGTACGAGAGGTCGCACTGGTTGGTCAGCTTCAGCGTCTGATACAGGAACTTGGTGGGGCAGCGTCGGGCTTGGTCGGCATACTTCTGCACCTGCTGCTGGCTTGCGTCGAGCAGCTTCAGGGTGCTCTCGTCCTTAGCCATAAGCACGTTGCGCACGTGCGACGCCAGTCCGTTGATGAGGTTGCCCCCGTCAAATCCCTTTTCAATAATGCTGTTGAGCAGCACCATTATATCGCTCACCTTGTTCTCAAGTGCCAAGTCAACCATACGGAAATAGTTGTCGGTGTCCAGCTCGTTGAGGTCTTCAATCACCTTGGCGTATGTGATGTTGCCCTGGCAGAAGCTCGCAGCCTGGTCGAATATCGACAGAGCGTCGCGCATACCGCCGTCGGCTTTCTCGGCAATAACAGCCAGAGCCTCTTCCTCGTAAGTGATGCCTTCCTTCTGCGCTACGTTCTTCAAGTGCGATATGGTATTCTCCACAGTCATTCTTTCGAAGTCGTATATCTGGCAGCGCGACAGGATGGTAGGCAGAATCTTGTGCTTCTCGGTGGTGGCGAGGATAAAGATGACGTGTGCCGGCGGTTCCTCAAGCGTCTTGAGGAAAGCGTTGAAGGCGGCAGACGACAGCATGTGCACCTCGTCGATGATGAAAACCTTGTACTTGCCCACCTGTGGCGGAATGCGTGTCTGCTCCATGAGCGACTTGATATGCTCCACCGAGTTGTTGCTGGCGGCATCAAGTTCGAAGATGTTGTACGAGCGTTGTTCGGCAAAAGCCTTGCAGCTCTCGCACTCTCCGCATGCTTCGCCGTCCTGAGTGGGGTTCATACAGTTGATGGCTTTGGCAAAGATGCGTGCGCAAGTGGTCTTGCCCACACCGCGCGGGCCGCAGAACAGGTAGGCATGGGCAAGCTTTCCGCTCTTCACGGCGTTCTTCAGAGTTGTAGTAAGAGCCTTTTGCCCCACCACAGAGTCGAACGACATCGGGCGGTATTTGCGTGCTGAAACTATATATTCTTCCATATTATATAATGTGCAATGATGATAATCAACTGCAAACTTACTATAAAAAATTCTATTTTCGTGTATGAATACGGAAAATTATGAGTAAGTTTGCATACAAATTAAATAACAATGGGTCGTCTTAAACTTATAATGGCTCTTGTGGGCCACTACAAATATGCTATTGTCATCATCGCCGGAATAATACTTGTAGGCTTTGTCGATGAGAACAGCTTTATGCATCGCGTCCAGTTGGAAATGCAGATAAGCGATCTTCGCCAGCAAATAGACAAGTACAACACACAGAACGAGGACGACATGCGAAAGCTTAAGGAGCTTAATCATGATCCGGGTGCTTATCAGAAGATTGCACGCGAACGCTATTTTATGCAGACCGATGACGAGGACATTTATGTCTTGAGTGACGATAAAAAAACAGAATCCGACAATAATGAAACAAATGAGTAGAGTACAGAGTATGCTGTTCCTCACAGGAGGCATACTTATGGTTATAGGAGCAGGATGTTTCGCGTTCATGTTTGCACGCGAGGCGGTTTGCTGGATTTATCTTGTGGGTGCATTGTTGTTCGCCTGGATGCAGGTGAGCGAAACTTATGAGGGCAACAACCCCACCATCAAGCGTCTGAAGCGTATCATGACGCTTGCCGACATATTGTTCGTGTTCTCTGGACTGTTGATGATCGACACAGCATTTCAGTTTCTTCGCGATACATTCACCAATTATACCACATACATAGAGGTGGTTTACAACAAGTGGGTGTTATTGCTGCTCGTGGCTGCCATTCTCGAAATGTACACTATGCACCGCATCAGCAGTTGTCTGAAAAAGGAAGATAACACTCCCGCAACAGAGTAACGGGCGGCATAAGGCGTGTCGCTAAAAAATCTAAATAAGAATAATCTTAATTTAAAACTCGGCAAAAACGTCTGTTATTCAAATAATACATATTACCTTTGTCTGTATACAAATTTACAAGAAACCACATTTTTATGAGTAAAATACTTTACGCTTTTATTACAATCATGGCGTTAGCGTCATGCGGCAATTCTTATAACATCCAGGGATCGTCAAATGTTTCAACGCTCGATGGACGCATGCTCTATCTGAAAGTACTGCATGACAACGACTTCAAGACTATTGATTCGTGCGACGTTGTACATGGTCAGTTCCATTTCAATGGTTCTTTCGACTCTATATGTATGGCCAATATTTTCATGGATGATGAAAGCGTACTGCCTCTCGTGCTCGAAAAGGGTGACATCACTATCAAAATAGACAACACTCAGCAAACAGTCAGCGGCACACCGCTCAATGATGAGCTGTTCAAGTTCTTCAATCGCTACAACCAACTGAAGAATCAGGAGGCAGAACTCATCCATATGCACGACCGCGCAATCATGGACGGCTCGGACATGAATGCCGTTAACCGTCGCATCAGTGCCGAGGCTCAGCGCCTGACAGAGCAGGAGGACAAGCTCGTTACATCGTTTGTGACCGACAACTTCGACAATGTGCTCGGTCCCGGCGTATTCTTCATGGTGACAATAGGCTATCGCTATCCTGAACTCACACCGTGGATAGAGGACATTATGAGCAAGGCTACTGATAAGTTCAAGAACGATCCTTACGTAAAGGACTACTATAAGAAGGCACAGGAGAATCAAGCCATAATGAATGGAATGAAGACTCCTGAACCGGCAATGTCTGCTCCAGCTCCAGCCCAGGGTCCAACTCCCAATGAGCTGGCTGCGCCTGCCCAATAAGGGTGAGGTGTTGAGATGGTGAGATCACACCATCTCAATACAACAACATAACAACTTTAGAATATGAAAACACTTATATTTGGAGGAACCGTTGTCAATGAAGGTGTAGCCCGAAAGGCTTCCGTGATTGTTGACAATGATGTTATAACAGAGATAGTTGAAGGTACAGACTCTCCCCGTGGCAACTACGACAGCGTCGTGGATGCTACGGGGTGTTTTGTTTTACCAGGTGTGATTGACGACCATGTGCACTTCCGCGACCCCGGATTGACACAGAAGGCCGACATCGAAACGGAAAGTCGTGCAGCTGCATTTGGCGGTGTCACGTCCTATTTCGATATGCCCAACACCAATCCGCAGACCACAACGCTCGAGGCACTCAACGACAAGTATGCCGACGCAGCACGCAAGTCGCACGTCAACTATGGCTTCTTCATCGGTGCCACCAACGACAACATCGATGTAGTTACGTCGATAGACCCGCACCGCGTGCCTGGTATAAAGCTGTTTATGGGTTCAAGCACCGGCAATATGCTTGTCGACCGTAAGGAAGTGCTGCAACAGTTGTTTGCCAAATCGGCTCTGCCCATCATGGCACATTGCGAGGACACCGACATAATCAATAGCAACATGGCTGAGGCTAAGGCCAAGTATGGCGAAGATCCGGCTGTAGAGCATCATCCCGAGATTCGTTCGGAGGAGGCATGTTGGCAGTCTACGCGTCTGGCTGTAGAACTTGCAGAGCAGACCGGAGCTCGTCTGCACGTAGCACACCTCACCACAGCACGCGAGTTGCAACTCTTCGGCAACAACCCGCGCATCACCGCAGAGGCTGTCATAGCCCATCTGTTCTTCTCGGATGCCGACTATGCCACACTCGGAACACGCATCAAGTGCAATCCTGCAATCAAGACAGCTGCCGACCGTGACGCTCTGCGTGCTGCACTCAACGACGGACGCATAGCAACCATCGGTACCGACCACGCTCCGCATCTTCTTGCCGACAAGCAGGGCGGATGTGCCCGTGCTGCTTCGGGAATGCCTATGGTGCAGTTTTCGCTCGTTGCCATGCTGCAACTCGTCGATGATGGCGTGCTCACCATTGAGCGTCTGGTGCAGCTGATGAGCCATAACCCAGCCGAACTGTTCGGCGTGTCGCGTCGTGGCTATCTGCGTCCGGGCTACAAGGCCGACATAGTGCTTGTGCGTCCCGACTCGCCCTGGACTGTCGACAAGGACTGCATACAGAGCAAATGCGGATGGAGTCCGATGGAGGGACACACATTCGCATGGCAGGTGCGTACCACAATGTGCAACGGCAGCATAATATACAACAATGGAGCATTCGACACCAAGAGCCGTGGTGAGGCTTTGGAGTTCAGAATCTGATATATATGAATAATGTAACACAGATAGATTTCAACATCGCCCAACTGCGTCCTTACATCAACTGGTTGTACTTCTACCATGCGTGGGGACTCGCCGGCAAGCCCCAATCCGAGAAGGACAAACTGCTCAACGAGGCAAACGTCATGCTCGACCAGCTGCAACAGCGCTATCAGACGCATGCACTTGTAGGCCTGTTCGATGCCAATGCCGACGGCGACGACATCGTAGTAGGCACAGAACGCATGCCGATGCTGCGCCAGCAGCGCCCCTCCGAGCCGGGAGCACCTTACCTCTGTCTTGCCGACTTTGTGCGTCCGCTCTCGTCGGGCATTAAGGATAGGGTGGGAGTGTTTGCCGCCAGCATCGACGAGTCGATAGAACACGACTTTCAGCAGGACGACTTCCAACGCATGCTCGCCCAAACCCTTGCCGACCGATTGGCTGAAGCCACTGCCGAAATCACCCACTTGCAGGTGCGCCGGACTATATGGGGATATGCTCCCGACGAAAATCTCGACATACCGCAGCTCCTTCGCGAGGACTTTCAGGGCATACGCCCAGCCGTGGGTTATCCGTCAATGCCCGATACGAGCCTTAACTTCATCATCGACCGCCTCATCGACATGAAGCGCATAGGCATACGCCTCACCGACAGCGGTGCCATGAAGCCCCATGCTTCTGTGTCAGGTCTGATGTTTGCACATCCCAAGGCCCATTATTTTGACATCGGACGCATCGACGACACCCAGTTGCGCGACTATGCACGGCGCCGTCATGTGCCAGTGGAGCTGATGCGTAGGTTTCTCGCTTCACGACTCGTAGACTGACGCTGTAAGTTCAGAAGATAATCAAGTATAAATGATAGCCCGTATATTCATATTCATAATACTGGCAACGCTGTTGCCCGACCTCTACATTTATCGTCGCTACATACGCCACCGCTTCGACCTCTCGCTCGTGATGCGTCTGTTGTGGTGGATTCCGGGTGCTGCGATGGTGGCGGTGACGCTTGTCTACGCCATGATTGACGACTTTGCGCCAGCCAATCTCACGTTGTTCAACATCTATCTGTTCATGCTCGGACTGATAGTGGTGCCCAAGCTGCTGTTCGTATTGTCGTCGATAGCCGGTCGTGGAGTGCGCCGTATGACGGGAGGCACGCGCAATTGGGGCAACTACTTCGGCCTGCTGCTTGTGCTGGGACAGCTTTACGTGCTGTTCACGGGTTCGATGACAGGCACCGACCGTCTGCGTGTGCGCCGTGTGACGATAAGTGTGCCCAATCTGCCTAAGTCGTTCGACGGCTATCGCATAGTGCAGTTCAGCGACATCCACCTCGGTTCGATGCGCAGCGAACTGCTTGAGCGCGCCGTAGAACAGATGAACCGTCAGCGTCCCGACATGATAGCCTTCACTGGCGACATTCAGAATATGCGCCCCGACGAACTCACGCGTTACACGTCTACGCTGCGTCGGCTGCATGCCAAGGACGGAGTCTACTCCGTATTGGGCAATCACGACTACTCGGAGTACGTCCCGAAGTTGCCAATGCGGCAACGCCGGCACAACGAACAGCTCACACGCGAGTTTCACGCCAACGTAGGTTGGCAGCTCTTGCTCAACGACCACCGCATCATACGGCGTGGTAGCGACTCCATAGTGATTGCGGGCGAGGAGAACGACGGGCTTCCGCCATTCCCAAGCAAAGCCGACCTCAAGCGCACATTGCGTGGAGTCAGCCCCCGTTCGTTCGTCGTCATGCTTCAGCACGACCCCTCGGCATGGCGCCGTTCGATACTGCCCGGCAGCAATGTGCAGCTCACCTTGAGCGGACACACGCACGGCGGACAGATGAGTCTGTTCGGATTGCGCCCCACAAACCTGACGGGTCGCGAGGACGACGGACTCTACTATGAGTCAGGCCGCGCTCTGTTCGTATCCACAGGATTGGGCGGTTTCGTGCCGTTCCGATTCAATATGGATCCAGAAGTGGTGGAGATAACGTTAAGAAGCCCCACCCCCTGACCCCTCCCCCGTAGGGAGGGGAGTGGTATGAACTGCTATCTGTAGGAGGCTATGGCGTCCTCGCCGTAGCCTGAGTAAGCAATAGGGTATGGCGTGAATCATTACTCATTAAATATAATTCATAAATCATTAAATATTAAAAAGCAATGGTAAAATTAATATACCGTATTTATCAGCTCTTCATAGCTCTTCCGCTGATAGCCATATACACCGTAATAACAAGTATGATGGTGATCATCGGCTGCGCATTGGGCAACGGTCATTTCTGGGGGTATTATCCCGGCAAGTGGTGGGCGCAGTTCATTGTGCGTGTGCTTCTGCTGCCCGTAAAGGTAGAGGGACGCGAAAACCTGCAGAAAGGGCAGTCGTATGTGTTCGTAGCCAACCATCAGGGAGCCTTCGATATATTCCTGATTTACGGTTTCCTGTGCCGCAACTTCAAGTGGATGATGAAGCGCCAGCTGCGCCAGATCCCCCTCGTGGGCAAGGCATGCGAGTCTGCCCACCACATATTCGTCGACAAGCGAGGCCCCAGCAAGATACGCGAGACCTACGACCGTGCCCGCAAGACGCTGCAGGGCGGCATGTCGCTCGTGGTATTTCCCGAAGGAGCACGTACGTTTACGGGTCATATGGGCGTGTTCAAGCGTGGAGCTTTCATGCTGGCAGACGACATCGAGCTGCCCGTAGTGCCCATCACCATCAACGGCTCGTTCAATGTGATGCCCCGAATGCGCGATATGCGCTGGGTGACATGGCATCCGCTGCGCCTCACCATACACAAGCCTATCATGCCGATAGGCAAAGGTCCCGACAACATCAAGCATCTTGAGAGCAAGAGCTACGACGCCGTTATGTCTGGACTGACAAAGGAATACCAGGGATTTGTAGAAAATCCCGACCAATAACCCCTTTCGCAAGAGTCTGACGACGGCTCATCCTACATTTGATAACAACAACAAGATGATTACCAGATGCTATCTTGAGATAACCAACGTATGCAATCTCAACTGTGTGTTCTGCCCCAAGACGACGCGCACGAAGCACACAATGACTTTGGACGAATTCGACACGCTCACCGACCGACTTGCAGGCGAGGTGAAGTTCTTGTATTTCCACCTTATGGGCGAGCCTTTTCTGCATCCCCATCTGGCGCAGTTCATCGGTATGGCAAGGCTCAAAGGCTTCGTCCCGATACTCACCACCAACGGCACTTTGCTCTCGCAGCGCACCGATATTCTTGAAGCTTTGCCCCACAAAATCCAGATTTCGCTCCACTCGCACGAGGGCAACGGCAAGGCAGACCTACAGCAATACATCGACGAAGTGATGGCGTTTGCCATTGAAGCCGCCCGCCGTGGGTGCATCATCGTGCTGCGTCTGTGGAACGAAGGCGGACACAACAGCCTTAACCAGGCCATTCTTGACATGATAGCCAGCCATCAGCCGCGCCCGTGGACTGAACGTCACGACGGCTGGCGCATTGCCGTAAATCTCTACATCGAGAACGACAACATGTTCGAATGGCCCGACCTGCAATGCGCCCCCACTGCCGAGGAGGAAGTGTTCTGCTACGCCCTGCGCAATCAGATTGGCGTAATGGTAGACGGAACGGTTGTGCCGTGCTGTCTCGACCACAACGGCGACATGCCGCTGGGCAACCTCTACGAGCACAGCCTTGAACATATCCTCTCGTCCACACGCGCCGACGCCATCTATCAGGGCTTCACCAATCACACAGCCGTAGAACCTCTGTGCCAACGCTGCGGCTATTCGGCAGTGTCGAAGCGGTTCAGAAAGTAAGGAAAAGAGGCATTGAAAAACGTAAGGGGAGGTGCGTCAAAAGTCAATTATACGGGCTGAAAGCCCAATAAGCTCATAGCCCAGGGCACCGCCCTGAGTGTACGGATTGATAAAAGCAAAACGCCCTGTAGGGGCAAAAGCATTGATAATTAACGCTTTTGCCCCTACAGGGCGCATTGTTATTTGTGATACTTTTACCCAGGGCGTTGCCCTGGGCTATGTGCTTCTGCCCCTTCGGGGCGTGCTGCTTTGACTTTTGACACTCCCTCCAGTGCAGTCTGTCGTTACATTCTTATATGTAGTTATTTACACCGCAGCTTGCTCAGGCATATGGCGTCCCCGCCATAACCTCCTACAGTTAGATTTTATTAAAGTTATTGTGACATTCCTGCTTTCTGAAGAACCGGATTCCAGTGTCCCGCCAGTGCTTTCTAACCAATGCAAATATAATACAGACAGTAAAAAACTGTTACAAAATAAAAAACGATTCTGGAGATTTTCAGAGTCGTTTTTTATGCTTTTTACCCCCCGAACCCCTCTTTCACCCCAATATTACTGATTTTCTATAGCAAAACGACTGCATTAGCCGTCTAAAACGACTCCTTTTGCCATGTAAAACGACAACTATTGACTGGCAAAAGGAGTCGTTTGGCAAGGCTAAAGTTGTCCTTTTGCCATCAAAAGGAGCCTTTTTGCAATTGCGAAGATTGCACACTTTGGTTACTACACGACGCAAACCGTTGTGTATAAGCACGATACCGCTGCTCGCCCAAAACTCAAGAATTTCGGGCAAAACATTTCGTCGTGCGCTCAACTCGCAGTTTTGAGCGCTTGAAAATGCAAATATCGTACTGCCGACACAGATTTCTAAACATATAAAAATGGTTCATCCTAATTTGAAGTGATTCAATTATGAACCTATAAGTAGCGGAGGTCTCTGGCCTCCGCAGCACCAAGTCGAATACAAATCATCATTACTAATAATAGTGTTTGCATCATTGATTGCTGAGGGTGAGTCAAGAGTCACAGCAGTACGCCCCAAAGGGGCAGAAGCCCATAGCCCAGGGCAACACCCTGGGTGAAAGTATCACAAATACCAATGCACCCTGCAAGGGCAAAAGCGTTAATTATCAATGCTTTTGCCCTTGCAGGGCGTTTTGCTGTTTTCAATCCGTACACCCAAGGCGCTACCTTGGGCTATGTGCTTTTGGGGCTTTCAGCCCGCTTTGTTTGACTTTTGACATATCCGCTACTATATAAACTTGTTACATTATAATAATAAACTACTATTATCACTCCATTTTACGGATACCCATAAAAATGCCTGTCTTGCATAAGATTTTCATTCTAAAAGTAGTGATTATCTCTGATTTTGTTTACCTTTGCCACATGTCAGATATTCTTTACTGAACTTTAGCAAGTTCAGAGAATTCTGTAGTTAAAGGAGTTAAGAAGTTCTTGCAAGCAAGCGGCAAAGCCGAGCGAAGCCAAATGTTTATAATGCTATATCAAGCAAAACTAATGGCTTAACTCCTTAGCGACCGTAGGGCGCGAATACTCCTTAACTT
Source organism: uncultured Prevotella sp. (assembly GCA_905193385.1). GTDB lineage: Bacteria > Bacteroidota > Bacteroidia > Bacteroidales > Bacteroidaceae > Prevotella. Next base: position 53,444 of record CAJJOL010000009.1, read on the forward strand.
CTTAACTACTTTCGCTTGCGAAATTTTAATTCTTTATTTGAGTTTTAAGCAGCGCTAAGATTTAATAAAAAACCACGCTAATGAGAAAATTACTGCCATTACTGCTTGCACTTTTGATGCTTGCATGCAACAGAACCGAACACAATTCAGCGTCCGACCCCGCTTACGCCATGCTCGAACGTGTAGCCGAACTCAACGCCGGAGGTGACAAGCCAGGCGCATTGGCCCTTGCCGACAGTGCCCTGCTGATGCACCCGGCGGACACTACCCGATGCTGGCTTTTGAGCGAAAAGGCAGTGACGCTTGTCGACATGGGGCGTATGGCTGATGCCGTAGGCGTGGCTCAGGGCGCTTACCGTCTGGCAGAGAAGCTGCATGACGTGGACGCCATGCTCAATCTGCGTGGCACTATGGGCATAGCCTACCGCAGGCTGGGCAAGACCGACTCGGCTCTGGTGCAGTATAAGGAAGGCATACAGATGGCGCTTGCCGAGCACAACGCCGAATATGAGATATATCTGAACAATTGTGTCACGGTGCTTTACTCCGAAAGCAACCGCTTTGCTGAGGCTCTTCACTATGCCGCAAAGACCGAAAAGGCTGCCCTTGCAGCCAACGACACCATACAACGGTTGTCGGCACGTGCCAATATCGGAGGCATATATCTGAGGCAGAACCGGTACCAGTCGGCGCTCAATGCTATGCTGCCGTGCTGGCAGGAGGTGAAGAGCGTGGGCTATAACGTGCTCACGCTGAAGTTTCTTTCTATCATTCTGAAGTCGTACAGCTCATTGGGCGACTATCAATCCGTGGCACAATACATGCAATATGCCGACCGTGTGATGGACGGAATGGCTGCCGGCAGCAACGGAGTTTTGGGCATTCTTGAGATTAAGGCCGATCTTCTTGGCAAGCAACATAGATACGCCGAGCAGCTGGCACTTGTAGACAGCATCATCGCCAGCGGCACACATAACCAGGCAATGCCGCTTGACAAGATGCTGCGCATGAAAGCCCAGTGTCTCGAAAACATGCATCGCAACGCCGAGGCGCTCTCGTTCATGAACCGTGCCTTTGCCGTGCTCGACTCGGTAAAGCAAAGCGACATAGAGAAAAGCATGAGCGAATTTACGGTGAAATACAAGACACTGGAGACGGAGATGGCTCTGGCTGAATCCAGACGCGAGACTGCCGAGAAGGCAAACCAGGTGCTGTGGCTTGTGGTGGCGGTAGTGTTGCTGCTGGGAGTGGTTGGCATTATGCTCTATCGCAGGTGCATAGCCGCACAGCGGGCGTTGCTGCACGAGAAGCAGAGCTACATCGACGGGCTTGAGAGCGAGCGTGAGCGCATAGCCAAGGATCTGCATGACGGCGTGTGCAACGACATCCTCGCCACCAAACTGCTGCTCGCCACCGACAGCATTCATGCCGAGCAGTATCTCGACGACGTTTGGCGCAACGTGCGCCAGTTGTCGCACGAGCTTATGCCTCCATGTTTCTCGACGCTCGCACTCGACGCAGTGGTGCGCTCGTATGTAGCCGCCATCAGCCGTAACGGCAGTCGCGACATTTCGCTCAATATCGACACTGCGTTCGATTGGGGCAGTCTGCCGCAACAGGTGGCTTACGAGATATACCGCATCATACAGGAGTCGACAGCCAATGCCATGAAATACGGCGACCATACAGGCATAGACATATCGCTGACCGTCAACGACGGCAACCTGAGCGTATGCGTTGCCAACGGCATAGGCACCCGTCCGGCTGACGGCAGGCACACCTCCAATCATGGCATAGGACAGCAGACGCTGCAGAAACGTGCCGACCGCATCGGTGCAAAGCTTACTGTAGATGAGGCTGACATGCGCCATAGGCTTATGCTCATTTACCGAATCACCACCGTATAATCACACCTTAACCAATTGAAAACAATGACAATACTCATCGTCGACGACCACCCCATAGTGCTCAAGGGCATACATGCCCTGCTGGCTTCGTCGTTTGCCGAAGCCCATATCATCGATGCTGCAGGGGTGGGGGAGGCTGAACAGATGCTCAACCGACACAAGGTTGACATCCTTATAACCGATCTCGACCTCAACGGCGAAAGCGGCTCCATGCTCATAGAGCACGTCCGCAACGTTCAGCCAGCCACACAGGTGGCTATATATACCATGCACGAAGAGCCATGGTCGGTAGGCGAAATAGCCGATATGGACACCGAGGCGGTGGTGATGAAGAGCGACAACGCTGCGGAACTGCTCATGGCAGTCAGGAGTCTTTGTGCCGGCAAAGGCTACTATAGTCCAACCTTCTTCCGGCTGCTCAATTCATTGAAGCGCCACCCCGATCGTCTGTCCGACCGTGAGAAGCAGGTAGTCGGTCTAACGGCAATGGGACTCTCTGCCGCTGACATGGCTTCAAGGCTTGGCATAAGTACCAATACCGTGGAGTTTCATCGCCGTCGTATCATGCAGAAACTCAATGTAGCCAACGCTGCCGAAATGATTAGCCGGGCAACGGAATTGGGCTTGAAGGCAAACATCTGATGCCGGGTTTTTATAAAGCGTTTTATGTCGGTCGGACAGCGGTTCGGCCGACTACGGAAAACCATAGCCGACCCCCTACCAAAAACCATAGTTCTTAGTTTTTGGTAGGGGGTTACTGTGTTTAAAGGACTATATTTACTATTTTTTTTCTATACCTTTGTGTCGAAACAGTGTACTCATTATCAAATACCAGCTACATGAATACCGATATAAAGAACAGTATCACCGAACGCGAAAAGGAGATATTAAGTCTGCTCGCCATAGGGCTTAGCAGCAAAGAGATTTCGGAAAAGTTGTTCATATCTCCACATACCGTGGAGTATCATCGCCGACAACTGCTCAAGAAGACGAAATCACGAAACATCGCACAGCTCATCGGAACCGTTTATCGTATGGGAATACTGAGAGTGTTGTAGTCCGGTTGCCGGACAGAAGTAATTGTATTTATCAAAACTTAATATACGATGTAATATGAGAAATTCTACCTTATTACTTGCTATAGCCTCGGCAATGTTTATGCAGGCAGCTCCTGCAGCGGCACAAAACAATGTGCCAATCAGAAAAATCAAGGCTGTAAAACCAACGACCGAGCTTACGCTGCTCGACCGGGTGGAAAGCGACACTCACCGGAAGATATATCAATACAACGAGTATGGATATATCACGTCGGTCATGGAATACAACAAGGAGGCGGGACAGTGGGTGCTCGACACCGACAACTCCTATCGCCAGGAGTACGTGTTCAATGCCGCCGGACAGTGTACAGCCCGAACAAGCTTCAATGTGGACAAGGCTGGCAACAAGACCACTGAGAAGAACAAAGCTAAAGTGGAAGTGATAGGCGACACGACATGGGAACGCTACTATAGGGAATATCCCGACTCCACCACTCACATAAGTGAGGCATACGCCTACGACCAGTGGGGCAACCGCGTGGAGGAAATCCTGTATGGATATGACAGCTACAATCGTAAGGAGTTCATACGCAGATATAAAAAGAGAGAATACTCCGGACCGGTAGACATATACGCCGACAATGCAAATTACACCAGCATCGAGAGAGGCCGACTTTTGTATGATCTTACGGCAAAAGGACAAGATGATTACCATTACACGATGAATACCAACGAGCTGTATGTTGATGAATTCCGTAAGATAGTATGGCAAACCGAAAACGACAAACTGTACAAACGGGAATACACCTGCCCAAACTATCTACAAATTACGGTAGGAAGTATAGAGAGAGAAATGTGGAAATCGTCTGAAAGCGAATTCGCACTCAATGCTGACGGCACCCGACCAGTACGGGAGACAATGCGTAGCTATGACCAAACTGGCGAAGTAACGGGCGATAATATTTCTCATTCTTACACATGGGACAATCTCGGTCGCCTGTTATCCGACATCAGATACAATGGATCGACATCGGAAATATCATATAAGGACGAATATACTTACGCCGACGACTATGCAAAGAAACTGTCGCTGCGCGAAGCTATTGAAGCATTAGACGGTGGCGGTCAGATATATCCGGAGGACGAGTTTATGCAGTTTGGACATCCGGCAACCTCTTCTTACTATTATCCCGACGATGGTGATAAGGGTGAGAGTACATACGAGTGGAACGCCAACGGACAACTCATTGGAGGCAAATGGACGGAGACTTATAAAGAGTATGATTCCAATAACGACAATCCGACAACTGTGACCGACTACGGCGAGATACGAGTAGGATATAACGCCGATGGACATCTGGCATGGAAGATTGACCATAGCATCAGCGAAAACGAGTTCATCAAGATTGAATACCTGTACAACAAGAAAGGTGTTTGGACTAGTGAGGCAGAATATGATGGCGACAGTTGGGATGGTCCGTGGACCAAGGAAGATTGGAGCAAAGCAAGAGCCAGAAAGCGTCTCGCAACGCGTGCTGCTACAACACCGAAGTTTATCGATGACTTGACCGACGGCAGTCATTCTATAGAAAAACATGATGGTGTATGGAATACTTATGGAAACTACAATGTGACCGATGGCATCGTGACAGGCGGTGGTTATCAACAGACTCTCGTAAGCAACGCATCCGTTCCTGCTAATCCAGCATATAACTATACCGACCCGTTGATGCCTCTCGAAAGAGAAGATGAAGAAGCTTATCCTGTTACCACTGAAGCTATGTGGTATTATTATTGGAACACGGACAAGGGCGATTGGGAACTTGACTGGGGGCCGACAGAAGCCAAAAGGGTGTATAACAAGGATGGCAATATCGTTGCCGACACCTACAACGGCAATCAGACCATAGTAAGTACAATAACATACCGTCTTGACGACGACGGCAGACTGATTGAGGAAATCTACAGCAAGGGTGGCAACATCACCTACGAGTATCTCCCCGGCACCGACTATCTGCTTGAGAGTGTTGAGACAGCAGCCGACAACTCTCGCAACGTGTGCCACTATTACTACAGCAAGCACAACTATGTTGACCCGACGGGCATTGAAAGCATTAAACGCAACGACGCTTCCACACCCGTATGGTACGACCTGCAAGGCCGCCGCATAACCACTCCGACTTCCAAAGGCATCTACATTGTCAACGGAAAGAAAGTGATGGTTCGATGAAACACAAAAGCAACGAGATAACCTCAAATCGGTCATTTGGAAATGTAAGCCCCTTTTTCCTAATGACCGGTTATGGTTAAACATAAAAAGGCGTACAACCGAAATCGTAAAGATTGAGGTTGTACGCCTTTTGGCGTATTTGTATAACCACATAATAATCATGAAAAATAATCAGGTCGGTGTAGTGCTTACAATATCCTATTTTTTAGGTATTAAAGAAACATACTTACGATAGTCTTTACTCTGTTCTGCGTTGCAACAATCATGGCACAGAATGTGGATAACGAAAAAACAGGAATACTTCTTGTACATTACGGCACGTCAAACGATAAAAGCCGTGCACAGACCATAGACAAACTCAACTCTCGTGTAGCTGAAACCTTTCCAGACTGTGCAGTTGTTGAGGCTTATTCGGCTCCGTCGGTGATAAAGACGCTTGCAAAGCGTGGCATCAAGAAACTTTACATCTCGCAAGCTCTTGATTCGCTGAAAGCGCTTGGCTGCAACAAACTCGTTGTGCAGAGCACGATGCTTCTTGATGGAGTGATGACAGAGATGCTGAGAACAGAAGTTGGCAAGGTAAAGAACGACTTCAGAGCAGTATCTGTTGTTCGTCCATTGCTTTACTCGGTAGACGACTGCCGGACAATGATAGAGATGCTAACCAAGAGTCTTCTTGCAGACAAATCGGTAGCAACAAAAAAATCACAAGTGGTGCTTGTTGGTCACGGTAGCGACAGTCCGGCAAATGCCATGTACAGTCAGATTGACTATTTGTTGAAAGCTGAAGAAAAGTCTTCATGGCATGTAGGCACGATAGAAGGTTTTCCTAAGAGAGAAAACGTGGAACAACAGTTGAAGAACAGCAAAAACAAAAACGTAATCCTTGTACCTCTGCTCTACATCGCCGGTAACCATCAGAAGGAAGATATTGATGGAGTGTGGAAAACGCAGCTTCAGACTAAAGGCTACCATGTGGACGTGTTTGGGAAAGGAATCGGAGAAATGACCGAAATTCAGAATATGATCATTGGTAAGATTGATGCTCAAATAAAGACAGTAAACTCTGAAAAGGCTAAGTAAATTGTTGTTGTCTACAGAAAAAAACAATGCGATAAGTCATAATAAAGAAAAAGGGAGATGCCCTTACACACAGACAAACTAATACAAAAAGAAATCAACAAACATAATTATATGAACAACAGAACTCTACTTTTTGTCGTAGCTGCTTCGCTTGGCTGCTTAAATGCCGTGGCAGGTAATGTTTATGACGGAACTAATGACGATAAGGACATTAGCAAGACAATAAATCTCAACCCGGTAGTAGTTACAGGAAACGGACACCACCAGTTGCTTAAGTCTACCACGACACCAGTGCATGTGCTTTCACAGCAGGCAATAAAGGAAACTGGAACGACCGACTTTCAAGATGTGCTGACAAAGCTCATGCCACAGGTGTCGTTCTCGCCTAACGCCATGGGATCATACATCCGTGTTAAGGGCTTGGGAAACAAATATGTGCTTGTTCTTGTCAACGGCAAAAAGATGATAGGCGATATTGCAGGCAATGTAGACCTAAGCCGCATCAATATGTCGAAGGTAAAACGTATTGAGGTGCTTGATGGTGCTGCCTCTGCCCTTTATGGTTCAGATGCCATTGGCGGAGTGATAAACATCATTACTGATGAGAAGACAATGGACAAAGTAGTTGCTTCTTCAGATACACGACTATCGGGCAAAGGACAATTTTCTGAAGGTGTGAACCTAGATGTTACATCAAAATATCTTGACTCTCACACCTCGTATTTTCATCAAGAGGCTGACAGTTATCAGAACAACAACATGGCTGTAGATGCTGACGGCAAAGAGTATGAGACGATAGCACCGCTGTTCATCGGTTTCAACTCAAACGTAATAAATCAGCACTTCGACATAAATCCTGCAAAGAATCTCTCAATGTATGCAGGTGGATCATACAGCTATAAACTTACCGACCGTCCCAACTCTCGTAAAGACATTACTGGAGGTTCCGATTATGACATGCGTAGCGAAGGATGGCGTTGGGAAGCGGGCGCAAAATATAATATGGGCAAACACTCTGTGCTCTTCGACTTCATAAACGACAACTACCACTATGGAAACCTCTATCAGGTGGCAACGAATACTTATGACGTTGGAGACTTCGTGCGTAACAAGTCGCAAAAATACTATGAGGCTGAGCTGAAAGGCGTATTCCATTTCTATGACAATGCAACGACGATCATTGGTGCTGACTGGCGTAACGACTTTCTCACGGCTACAAGCGGCAACGTAAACAACAATGTATACACACTTGCTGGATATGTGCAGCACGATATGGAGATTGTGAAAAATGTAAGTGCAACCCTTGGCATGCGCTACACCAAGCATGGCACCTTCGGAAACAACTTCACACCTAAGGTGGCATTGATGTATGCTCCTGGCAAATTCCGCTTCCGTGCTGCCTACTCACGCGGTTTCCGTGCACCAGGTCTCGACGAGCTCTACTATCACTACTTCAAGATGATGGGCAAGCGTCCTGTCATAACATTCGGAAACACAAACCTCAAGGCAGAAAGCAGCAACTACGTCTCATTGAGCGCAGAATACAGCAACAAGTTTCTTACACTATCTGTTATGGGATATATGAACTTTGTTGACAATATGATTGTCAAGGAGAACATCACAATAGACGATGCTGCTCGTACTGAACTCGCACAACAGTTTCCTGAGGCAACAGCCGATCAGCTTGCGCAGCTGAAGACATACGGCCACTACATTAATAGTAATAAAGGCGTGGTAAGAGGACTACAGGCTAACGCAACTGTGAGTGTTACTAACGACATCTCTCTTATTGTAAACTATGCCTACACCAACGGCCGATCGAAGAACGCTGGCACATGGACCGCGCTTGAGCGAACCTTCAAGAACAGCTTAACGGCAGGAGCCAACTACAACCACACTTGGCGCAACTATACCCTCGGTGTGAACCTCAACGGCCGCTTCCAGTCGGCAACTTATTATCCTGGCTATGAGAATGCTCCTGGCTATGGCGTAATAAACTTGAATACTACTCACACCTTTACCATAGGCAAAATGTTTAAACTTGTTCCTAGTGTCGGCATTGACAATATCTTCAACAAGACAGATCATCGCACAGACACTCCTTTACAGAAAGTGGCACTTTACTCGCCTGGCAGAATGCTTGTGGTAGGACTAAACGTGAATTTTGCAAAATAAGACTTTTTAATGGAATATCAAGGAAAGCGGAAGCATCAGATAGTTGGTTTTCCGCTCTCCTTGCATTGATTATATAATGAATAATGACTAAGAAAGTTCTTTTGAAACTTCATCTGTGGCTTTCCTTGCCTTTGGGAGTTATCATAATACTCATTTGCCTGTCTGGAGCTACACTCGTATTCAAAAATGAGATAAGAAATTCTCTTGAAATGCCAAAAGTCATTGCGCCACACGCAAAGAGCGTAAAAGTAGCCTATAGCGTAAAAGCGGGTGATGAAGAAAGGGTTGGCAAGACTATTGGCAAGTTTTCTTCCAAGGACGCTCCTTATGGTACAACGACAAAAAGAGATTTTTTCTCCTATGTCACCAAGTTTCACACCAGTCTCATGATGGGACCTGTTGGCAAACTTATAATCACCTATACCACATTGCTCTTTATCTTCATCTTGATAAGTGGTATATTTGTTCTTCTGCCGAAAGACAGAAAGCAGTTGTGCCAACGCTTTAAGGTAGAATGGAACAAAGGAAGCAGACGCCGCCTCTTCGACCTTCACGTCAGTCTTGGCTGGTGGGCACTTCTTTGGTTTTTGCTTCTTTCTGTTACTGGCTTGGGGTTCGGCTTGAAGCTTGTACCTAAGGGTACTGAGTTGATGAGACTATTTCATGAACTGCATATAGGTTTGTGGGGAGGTATGTTGACAAAAATTATAACTTTTGTCGTAAGTCTCATAGGAGCATCACTGCCTATTACTGGTTACTTGCTTTATTTTCGGCGCAGGTGCAAAGCTTGATATTTTACATATCCCAACGATAACGTATTCATCGCCCAACGATAACGTATTCATGTGCCAATGATAACGTATGCGTAAGCCGATGAATACGTATACGGCTAAAATATGAGTTATTTACATAGAATTGCTCTAAACATAACGAAGCCTTGTCTCCTCGTATATGTCATCAATACCATCAGCGAAACCATAGCCACATACGCTCGCCCACTTGACACACTGCTGTAGTCGCTTGTCATACTTTTCCCACAAACCGTTTTTAGCAATGAACTCAACAGTCTTGGCGAAATTACCTTCAACAGACTCATAATACTGTTCCGACATATCACCGAAGTCGAATGTGAACTCTATGGCATATTCCATATACGACAGCATCAGTTCTGCAAGCGCATCGGCAGATGGCTTGAGCTTCTTGAAGTCAGTTACGGCTTTTCTGCAAACCGAAAAACGTGTCTTTGGTTCGCGACGTCCCTCAGGATAAAATTCAGCACGAATAATATCCTTGTATTCTTCGAGTTTGCTATTCTCGTCAGGACTTGCATAATACTCCAGATAATCCTTTGCTTCCTTGCGAGCATCATACATTTCAATCACCATTTCTATTATCTCTTCCTTCGACATTGACCGAAGAAGTTTCTTTATCGTTGCTTTTGACATAACTATTGTATTTTTCCACCAAAGATACAACTAATTTCTTATATCTGAACGAAAATAACTATCTTTGTAAGCAAAATAACTAACTTCATAAACAATGGACACACTATCGCACTTCCATTCACTTGACGAACTGATACGCGCTCTTGACAGAGAACGCAAACTTCTAAGCGGACTGTTTCAGGACCGCAAGCGACTGTCGTTCCGTTATGATGTGGCACGCGACATGGCAGCCAAGAAGGACGAAAGTCTGAAGTTTCTGCGCAGATTCGGAGTAATCAGAGAGAACGGCGACTTCGTGGAATTGGAGGATGTGTACATGAAGTTCTTTGAAGAAGTGCTCGAAGTGAACGAGGAGATAAACGTGGCGAGCGTAAAGGAGAGCATCGGCAATCTTAATGCCGCCATCGACTATTATCAAAGCGAGAACAGCCCCACACGCAAGTACGGATACCTGAAGGACGTGAAGCGCATCCTGCGCAATATAGCTCTTACCACATTAAGAAACGTTATCGACTTAAAGCGAAACATCGACAATACATACAAGAACGAACCTACCTTCGCAGTAAAGAAGAAGAAACTGGTGAACCTTGATGAAAAGCGAAAGGACATAGCCGTGCTGATCAACGAATGCGAGAGGGTGATAGACGAGAAACAAGCCACCTTCTTCATGATGGCAATGGACGTAGGACTGAAGGAGACGGTGACGGACGTGAAACTACAGCTTAGGGAGGTGTTTCACAACCTCCTCGAACTCGACCGGCAGATTATCAACTACCTCAACCTAATAGAATATCAGAACCGACTGTTCGAAAAAGTGCAGAAGCTGAAGTATCTGCGCGACCAGATGCTGCTCGAAACCAACACCGACCTAAAGGCGAAGATGGACGCAAGGAATCCGGTATGGATGGAGCCTCGCCCAAGATATACGCTGAAGGTGTCGCTGTCAATGCTACGTACCACAGACCTCGGGCTGAAGATTCTGCAAGACGTTGCCAAAGGAAAACACAACAGCCGCTTGCGTAAAGGCAATCTGGCTGAACCGCTCACTAAGGAAGAACTTACCGAACAGCAACAGGTGCTGCAGATGGTGGACGTGCGTGAGGTGAAAACGGCATTCATGGCTTCGGGCGACAATCTCTTCCACTTCGTAATGAACTATTCCGGATACAGAAAGAATATGACGGAAGAAGAAAAACTGGTGTTGTTCTGCCAGATTGCCGCACAATATCTTGACGAGCTTTTCATAAGCGAAGAACATAGCCGACATGGCAACATTGAATTTCCATTGATTTATCCTAAAACAGCTTGACACTTATGCGTTATACCAAAGACATATTCGACATATTGAGCAGAGGTGGATTTATATCGCAAAACTCCGTCTCACAGCAAATCTCTAACCTTTATGATGCCATAGAAGATGACTTTCAGCAATACCAAGACTACTTCAGCGGAATTGGCTTTTTGCTTGAAGGCGGCAACGGATATTATTATTTCTCACGATCGGAGAACAAGGTGGAACTGGCGGACAAGGTACAGCGAATGGCAGAATGGATAGACAGGATTGACTTCCTCAAAACCTTTAACACTGCATTCGGGTCAGGATTCACATTCCGCAAATCGAATATCCTGGAGCAGTTCTCAAGCGACATAGAACTCAAGGAAAAGGCACGTCACCTTTATACCGACCTCAAAACCAACGATGAGAAAATGGACAAGCTGATAGGCGACCTACAACGTCAGGGATTCGTGGAACTGCAGGATGAACTTGACGGCACTTTCAAGGTGACAGCAGCCTTCCATTACATAGAAGAACTTATTGATTGTCTCACCATTATAGAAACCGATACCGAACAAGCATGAGAGCATTACGCAAGATAATATTTGTGAACAGCGCACACATAAGATACGCAGAGGTGCGACTGGACGGAAATGTGCACTTCATCGGCACTCAAGGCGTGGGCAAGAGCACCCTGCTACGCGCCATTCTGTTTTTCTATAATGCCGACAAACTGCACCTTGGCATTCCCAAGGAGATGAAATCATACGACGAATTTTATCTGCCACATGCCAATTCATACATCGTGTATGAGGTGGAGCATGAACACGGACCGTTCTGTGTGCTTACGTTCCGTTCGTCAGGCCGTGCCTGTTACCGATTCATAGACGCTGCATACCGTAAGGAATGGCTCATAGACAACAATGGAGACGTTACGGCAGACAGCAAGGTGATACGCGAGCGTCTGGGAGGAGCGTCGATGAGCAAGATAATTGACCGCTACGAACAATACCGCGACATTCTCTATGGCAACAGACAAGCCGTGGGCAAGGAGTTTGCACGTTTCCAACTGATGGAGTCGAACCGTTATCAGAACATCCCGCGAAGCATACAGAACGTTTTTCTCAACTCACGACTGGATGCCAATTTCATCAAGGACATCATCATCCGCTCTATGAGTGATGAGGAAGCCAACATCGATCTCGGATATTACCGTCGTCAGGTGGCAGACTTCGAACAGGAATATAAGGACATCTCATGTTGGTATAAGCTGAATCAGAAAGGCGAATCCATAGTACGCACACAAGCGGAAAACGTGGTGAAGACTTACCGCGAACTGCTATTCATGAAGCGGCAGATAACCGAACTGTGCGGCGAACTGAAATATGCTGTACGCACATCAAGAGAACGTCTGCCTTTGGTGGAGAAGAAGATAGACGAGCTTATGGAGGAACAAAACCGACTGAAAAGGCTGATAAGCGAAATACAGCAGAAATTCGATATGGAGAAGTCGAGCCTCAACCAAGAGCAGGGCGTGGTGAACGACCGCCTCAAACGTCTGAAGAAACGTAAGGAATATTATTCTGCCCAGAAGATAGAGGAGATACTGAATAGATACGAGCAGGAACAGATTCTGCGCGTAAAACTCGATGGAGACAATGCCCGACTGGCGGAACTCACGGCGCACTTTAATGACATAACAGCTAAATATAAGGCTCTTTATCAAGGGGCGAAGAACGTTTTGGAGAATTATCGTCAGTCGCAGACCAACCGCATCATCTCTCTCGGAATGGAAAAGCAAGCAGCAGACGAACGTATGCTCGCCGAACATACCAAGCAACGAGAGGATATAGAGGTGGCTTTCGCCGATAAAATCACTCTCGCCACCAACTATATCGAACAACTTAAAGGCGAAAAGACGGAGCTGGAGAAAGAGATGCTGAAACTGAAATACTGGCAACCTTACAAGGAAGAGACTGACGCTCTCAGCAAAGAAACCAATGAACTGGCTTTACGTGAGAAAGAACTGAACGGACTGATTTCAGCCACGGAGGCTAAAATCAATCAGCTGCAGACCGAATACGAAAAGAACGAGGCTGAAATAATGGCGGACAGTAAAGCCAAGTTGGATGCAAAGCAGCACGAAATGGATGAAGTTGAGGGGAAGTTGACCGAGATAGACAGCTTGCTGGAAAGAACCAAGGGATCGCTCTATGAATGGCTGGAGGCGAACAAGCGCGATTGGGAACAGAACATAGGCAAGGTAATAAACGAAGAAAGCGTGCTCTATCAGACCGGATTGCATCCGCAGAAGGACGAGGGAACATCGCTGTTCGGCGTGAAACTGGACCTTATGGACCTGCCACTTGCTGTGCGCAAACCTGCCCAACTGAAAGCGGAACGAGCAGAACTGGATGCGGCGCTTCGCTCGTTGAAGGCTGAATATGTTGGCTTGACGGAACTACAGGAGAAACTGCAGGACGAACTGAAACGACGCTTTGCTCCCAAGATGAGAGAATTGCGCGAACAGAAATCATACCATGAGACCGAATTGCGCGTCATTCCACAGAAACGCAAGACCATACAGCTGAAGATGGAAGACTATGCGGCTAAGGCTCAACATGAAAAGGAGGAAAGGAACAATCTGTTGAATACACGCCTGCAGGATGTGCAGATACGCCGAACTGCTGCCGATATGGAACTTGCAAAGATACTGAACGATAAACAGAAACAGCTGACTTCTGAAGACAAGCGACACCAGAAAGCTAAGGAGGAAATAATCAAGCAGTACGAACAACGAGTGGCTGAAATACGTTCGGACATCATACTGCAAGAGCAGAAAACTGACAAGAAGCTGCAACTGCTGCAACAGCAAGAGCATGAAGAACTGCACGGACGTGGAGCTGACACACGTATGGTGGAGGAATGCAAGGCTTCGATAAAGACGACAGAAACCGAACTTAAATACATAGACGACCACAGACGTATAGTGTTCGACTATCAGCGTGACTGCGAAGAACTGTTCGACCATGAGGAAGAATTCAAAACAAGGAAGAAACTCATCACCGATCAGTTCCAGCAACTGAACGAGAAATACGATCTCCGCAAGCAGAAGCATAACGAAACGCTGAACTTACTGAGCAAAGAACTGAATGAACGCAGGGAGGAGAAGACCCGTATTGACAACGACCTGCATAAGGCTGAACGCTTCATACATGACAAAAACCTGTGTCCGCCAATGCTGGCAGAGGCACAAGAACGTCAGACACTGCGCACGCCAGGACTGGCAGTGGACGAACTGACGGGCATAATTGTGTCACGCCAAAAAAGCCAAGACAAGCTGAAAAGCGCAGTGAACGTGTTCAAGGGCAATTTTACCGCTAAGAATACTTTCAACTTCCGTATGGAGCTGGCTCTTGATGAAGACTATCTCGACTTCGCCAATAATCTGGAAGACTTCCTTGTCTACAACAAGATAGAAGAATTCCGACGCCGCACCAGCGAACGATATGTAGACATATTGGGACGTGTGTCCAAGGAGATGGGCGATCTGACGCGGCACGAATCGGATGTAGATAAGGTCATTCATGATATCAATAACGATTTCCGCGAACGCAATTTTGCCGGCGTCATAAAACTCATTGCCCTTCAACCCGTTCCTTCAGCAGACAAGATGGTGCTGCTGATGAAGCGTATAAAGGATTTTCACGACGACAACCAATACACCATGGGTGAGCTAAACCTATTCTCCTCAGCCAATCGCGACGACGTGAACCAGAAGGCTGTAGGACACCTGCTCGATCTGATGAAGTCGCTTGTTGACAATCCGCAACGACGATACCTTGCACTCTCTGACCTATTCCTGCTGCAGTTCCGCATCGTGGAGAACGACAACGACACGGGATGGGTGGACAAGCTGTCGCATGTGGGAAGCGAGGGAACGGACACATTGGTTAAGGCAATGATAAACATCATGCTGATAAATGTATTCAAAGGAAAGGTAAGCCGTAAGTTCGGCGACTTCCGCATACATTGCATGATGGACGAAATCGGCAAGCTGCACCCGCAGAACGTGAAAGGCATACTCGACTTTGCCAATGCCCGAAACATACTGCTCATCAACTCTTCGCCCACCACATACAACGTTTCGGACTATCGCTACACCTATCTGCTTAGCAAGGACAGCAAGTCGCAGACCGTGGTTCATCCTTTAATATCACAACAATAAAACACATCAGAAACAGCTGACTATATTCGTATATGAAGATTACGTCATCTCTTATAGACAAGCTTATCAGACTTCGCTCAGGTGAGTCACTTCCGTCCAGTGCCCTACGTGGTGAATGGGTGGAAGAACTCCTAAGCGACGGTGTGCTTATCAGCCGTTCACACGGAAGCAGAAGCTGCATAATTGCGGCTTCTCCAGATACATTGGAAAAAAGTCTGATGCATATCAACGAACGGTTAGGCCATCTCGACAAAATGAAAGAGACTCTTGACGCGGAAACAACAAGGTCAGAACAGGCGGCAGAAACGGGTAATTCCAAACTTGTGACAGCACGCTCATGCCCAGGTTTTCCAGTCAATTCATACGAACCAATCATATGCTGTCTGAACGGTAAGGAGCTGGTGGTCAATCCACAGGAAGGCACATTCCTATTCATTGCCGATTGGCAATCATTTGCCATACCTGCCGATGTGACCGTCGTAAACATCGAGAACATGGAGAACTTCCGCCTTATACGTCGTCAGCAATCCTTGTTTGCCTCTGCATTGGCAGGCAAACAACTGCTGTTCGTGTCGCGCTATCCGCAGTCGTCCGACCTACGGACATGGTTGCAGACCATCCCTAACCAGTACGTCCACTTCGGCGATTTCGACCTCGCCGGCATCCATATCTTCCTTACAGAATTTCAAAAACACCTCGGCACACGTGCCTCTTTCCTCATTCCGCAAGACATAGAACAGCGCATAAAGCATGGTTCGGCAGAGAGATACAACGACCAATATCCAAAATTCTGCCACCTCACCTCCAATATCCCGCCACTACAGCAACTGATAGATATGCTCCACAAATATCACCGCTGCTACGACCAGGAAGGATATATAGAGAATAGTCTGACAGAACATCACATCACTTAAACATAAAAAAGCGTACAACCAAAATCATTAAGATTTAAGTTGTACGCCTTTTGTTATTAATTCGGATTAAGATTTACAAATTGGTCAAACTTACTTCACTTCCTCGAAATGCAAACCGTTATTAAACAAGCCATTTGCGTGAGCGTGCTGCAAATATGGAAATAAGCAACGATAAGCAAACACGCACTCAACTGCTGCAAAGGTAGTGCAAATGAAGAGAAAAACAAAAATAAATCACATTTATTTTTATTTCCGAGGTGCAGCCTACCTTATTAAAAGGTAGTGCTTTACCACAAAAACACATGATAAAACGCCCCAAAAACTACAAATAAAATACCTCAAAAATTATAAATGGATTACAACAAAAAATTAAAATAAAACACATCAAAAACTTAAAATACGTTTGGTAATCAAATTAAAATGAGTACCTTTGCAGCATAAAACAAAATCGAATATGGCATATCTAAATAGAGTCTTTGACTTGCGACTTAAAGCGCATCTTAAAGCAATGGGAGCAGTGCTCATTGAAGGACCAAAATGGTGTGGCAAAACCACCACTGCCAAGCAATTGGCCAATAGTGTTATTAGTTTACAAGATACTGACCATCGTGAAGAATATTTGGCTACAGCCATTACCAAGCCCTCATTCTTATTAGAAGGGGAAGTGCCTCGCTTGATAGATGAATGGCAAGATGCCCCAATGCTATGGGATGCAGTGCGCACAAAGGTTGATGAGCGTGGCTTGCCTGGTCAATTCATATTGACAGGGTCTAACGCTATTGACGACAGTAAAATCCATCATAGTGGAACAGGGCGTATTTCCCGGATGGAGATGCTGCCCATGAGCCTGTGGGAATATGGTGAATCTAACGGCAGCGTATCATTGATGGAGATGTTCGACAATCCTCAAGAAGAAATCTTCGCTACCTCGGAACTAAAAATGGAAGAAATCATATTTGCTGCATGCAGAGGAGGTTGGCCAGCAACATTGAATTTAGGTGACGACAAGTCAAAATTACTTGTTGCCAAAGAGTATGTAAAGTCTGTATATAAGAATGACATATCACGCATAGATGGAGTAAAGAGAAATCAGAAGTTGGCGCACCTGATAATGAAATCATACGCACGCAACATCTCAACATTGGCGAAAACCACATCCATATTGGCAGACGTTACTGCTTCTGATGATGTAGAATGTACCAGGCCTACGCTTGAAAGCTACATCGAGGCATTGGAAAAACTGTTTGTCATTCAGGACATAGAGGCTTGGTGCCCTTCCATAAGGAGCAAGACAACAATCCAAAGCAGACCCAAACGAGCGTTCTGTGATCCATCGGTTGCAGTCGCATTACTCAACCTGTCACCAGAATCCTTAATGACTCAGTTAAAGACATTTGGCTTTATTTTTGAGCAAATGTGCGCACGAGATCTTAGGGTGTATTCAGCCTCTCACGATAGCCGCCTGTCATACTATCGCGACCGCTACGGACTGGAAGCCGACTTGGTGCTTCATCTTGACGATGGACGCTATGCTCTGATAGAGTGCAAACTTGGCAGCCGTGAAATAGAAGAAGGAGCCAAACATCTTTTGGAAATTAAACGACTTATTCAAGTGCATAATGAAACAGAAAAGCAGGTGACGTTGCGCGAACCCGACTTGATGATTGTCATGACAGGTGGCAGCATGGCTTACACACGCCCAGACGGAGTCAAAGTCATACCGCTTGCTTGTTTGAAAGATTAAAAAACAGAATAGAATATGGGAACAGTATTACTGGCACTCTGCTTCTGTGCGTTGTCGCTCGTCCTTGCCTTGTTTGTGGGCATATCGCCCATAAGCGACAAGGCGAAAGTAAGGTTTATGTATGTCTGTGCTGCGCTGTCGTTGATGGCAGTGCCAATGATGAGCCATTATATTGCAGGGCTGAACGATATTGTGGACGAGCTGCGTTATCAAGCTGTGCTTGTGTTCATCGTCGTTGTGTGTTGCTATTGCTTCGTCATGGCAAATATGGTGAAGTACAATGTCATGAAGAAAAAGGTGGCGGTGCTTGAGGACACGGTAGAGAAGCTGGAGCAAGAACGTGCGGCAGCAATGTCGCAAGCCGTGGATGAAGATCAGCAGCACAAAGTACAAGAAGCACTCGACTGGTTTGCAGCAAAGATGAGCGTGTTCAGCAAAGAAGAGCAAGAGGCCATCAACGCTTGTGCCATTGCCTTTGCCGAGCGCGACCTGGTAGTAATACCCAAAGTCAGCATAGCCGTTAATGCCAAATGCAGCCAAGCCGACCTCATGGCGTATGCCAGTTCCACATTCTTCAAGATTGGCAAGAAGCGTAAGGATATTGCACGGTTCCTCAGCATTGTATTCGAAGCTTACTTCCCTGGTGGCGAGGGATTTGTGTATAAGAAGATGCCAGGAGCGAAAGAATGCCAGAAATAGGTAGTTTAGGCATATTGGCTACGCCTTATTACGGCAAATTTAGCTCCAAGAAGAAAAACATAGTAAAACATTCGTTATTCTGATTGTTTTGCGTTAACTTTGCACAGGATATCCACTTGCTGGAAGCCCAAAGGGCAAGCGGGTGGGTTTTGACTTTATGGAAATGGGCGTTTACTTAGCGCCTGTCTTTGACATGTCGTAACTTCGCAACTTACAGTAATCGTCAAAGGACGGTGGCAACCAGTAAATGCTCACGGTAAGGTATATTATACCCTGCCGTGATTTGTCGTATATGTACTTATTGTATGTATACGGCTGCTCACGTATGGGATTAATATATACCATGCGTGGGCTTTCAGCGTTGTCCGTCTCGACGATTAGGGCAATGCGAAGGCCTCGACATGTGGGATGGGCAAAGGCGAATCCCACGCTTTATTTTTGTAGAGGTACAGCAATTTTTTATAATTATCGTCGGAGATTGGGGTTCTATCCGCACCTAATAAGAGGTAGAGCCGAAATGTACAAAATAACATGGGACAAAGAAACGGGAGGAGTACTGCTCCACTCTCGCATTGTGGAAGGTACGTTGGGTATCTCCCCCCGTCCTGTGTTCTTTGAGGAGCTGGACTTGTTGGGGCTTGATAAACTTGGATGGACTTATCCTCATGTGGAAGAGCCGATTATGTGGGCTGTCAACAAGCAGTATTGGTATAGGGGAGTGAGGCTCTTTGATGCCAAGGGCGCCAATATATACACCAAACCTACACTGGAGATACAACCTGGTATAGAACCAATGGAGTTGGTGCCTGTTGACGTGAAGAAGATGCTTCAGCGTACATCTGATTTGATGTTCGTATTGGAGAATGAAGCCATAGAATTTATCCGTGACACTTATTTGGCGTATGCCAAAGCAAATAAAACCTACAACAAGGCTGATGCCAACAAACTGGACTTCGAGACGATGGCAGAGCGCGTGGAAAAGAAGAGCAAGCAACACATGGCTGTGGTTAAACAGGATTGTGACTCGTTCGATATCATGCCTCTTGCTACGGCAGAAAAAGAAGGCAAGCGTGTGCTGCTATCTACCAAAATAGACCGCTTTATAGCAAGTTTCTCTGGTGGTAAGGATTCGCAAGTGGTACTCGACTTGTGTACACGTGCCATTCCTCCTACAGACTTTGAGGTCATTTATAGCGACACCGGCTATGAACTGCCTCCTTCTCTCGCTCTTTACAAAGACGTGGAGGCGTACTATAAAAAGAAGTTTCCTTCACTCCGTTTCCTTACAGCCAGCAACCACGAGTCGGTACTGAGCTATTGGGACAAGATTGGCACACCAAGTGACAATCACCGTTGGTGCTGCTCGGTGATGAAGACGGCACCGTTGTACCGAATGTTGAAAGTTGAAGGCAACAAGCAAGCACGTGTTCTGACATTCGACGGAGTGAGAGCGGAGGAGTCTGTAAGGAGAAGTGGATATAATCGAATTGGAAAAGGTGTTAAACATTCGACTGTTATCAATGCAAGTCCAATATTATCTTGGTCTTCTGTTGAAGTATTTTTGTATTTGTTCCGCTATGGCTTCCCAATTAATATTGCATACAGACGTGGTATAACAAGAGTTGGATGTATTATTTGTCCTTTTTCCTCTGAATGGAATGACATGGTGGTTAATCAAACTTTTCATGAAAAACTTGAGCCCTTTTTGTCACGAATTGAAGACAATGTAAAACGTAACAAGGTACAGGATTTTAGAAATTATATTGAAGATGGAAACTGGAAACGACGAGCCGGCGGTCGTGACATTCATTCTTCCTCAGCTATTGACTTTCTGTCTTCAAAGCCAGACTTGAATGTCATGTTGATCAAACCACAGAAGCATCCTTTAACATGGATTAGCGCTATTGCTCCATTTACAGGTTCTGAAAAACAAGGAGAACTCAAATACAGGAATGAAGTATACTCATACAAGTGTGAAAATAATGGTGATGTTTATAGTCTGTCTTTCAAAAATACAGCAAAAAGTTTAGCGTTGCAAGGATTGATAAAAAGGGCTTTGAATAAGGCCACATTTTGCATAAATTGTGAAGCTTGTGAAGTAGAATGTCCGACAGGTGCATTATCTATTTTACCAAAAGCCGAAATAGACACTAATAAATGTATCCATTGTGGGAAATGCCTAAATTTCCATGAAACTGGATGTATTGTAGCTCATTCATTAAAAATAACAGAAACACCAAAGAGTAAAATGAAACTGATTAGTTATAATAATTTTGGATTACGTGAAGAATGGTTAGACTACTATATGTCTAATCATGACGATTATTTTCAGACAACAAATCATGGACTAAATGTCAAGGAGCAGTTGCCAAGTTTTGTAAAATGGCTTGTTCAGGCAGAAATTCTTTCTGATACAAAGAAAAGAGAAATTACCCCATTTGGAAAGTTGCTTATCGAAATATATGAGAACAATCCAAGTTTAGTATGGCAAATTATTTGGATAAACTTGACGTACAATTCTCCTATAGCACATTGGTATTCGCAGAATGTTTCTTTCGGAAGCAATTTCACTGATGCTGATTTGAGAGAAGGGGTAAAGAATGATTATTCCAGTGACAGCACAACAACGATAAAGAATGTTGTGTATGCTCTCACTCGTACATTTAAGGAGAGTCCTATAGGTGAGGAACTTGGTCAAATGACTAAAGTTGATAAGAACACATATACTCGATCTGGATTTTCAGATATTGAGGTGGAAGCAGTCGCATATTCATTATACAAATATGCACAGATAAAGGAAAGCAACTTGATGAGAGTTTCCGACTTTTACAAAGCTGATGAAAAGGACGGAATATATAAGGAATTTGGTATTTCAAAAAGTGATTTGGAAAAGAAATTGCGTTTTCTTTCTTCTGATAGTCACAGAGTATTGGTGGCAGAACTAAATATGGGTTTGGATCATATTACACTAAGAGATGATTTAACTCCTGAAAAAGCTTTAGAGACATTAGCGAAATGAAAGCATTACTTGTTACATACACAGATATGATTCTTTCTTTAACATTGGGTAATTATAGAGGATGGATTTCGTTATCAAAGCCACTATACCTTTTGTCTTTGATTGAATGTGTCAAGT
The DNA here is from genome assembly GCA_905193385.1 of uncultured Prevotella sp. Taxonomy (GTDB): domain Bacteria; phylum Bacteroidota; class Bacteroidia; order Bacteroidales; family Bacteroidaceae; genus Prevotella. The sequence continues at coordinate 75,318 of CAJJOL010000009.1, forward strand.
ATGGTAAGTTATGCTGTAATAAATTTAGCTTAGATGATGTTTACTTACAACAAATGTTTTTCTCACAATATGAGAAGGTCTATGGTGAGAAAAAATGTTGCTTGTCAACATTTCTTAAACCATTTTATCATCTTGCAAGTTCTCCATTCTATCATTTAATATGGAAGCGTGACTTTGAATCTCCGAGTATGTCATCCTCTCCTTCTGCCAAATACCTCCGCGAGAATCTTCTCTATGCAAAATTGGACGATGAGCTATGGGAGCTATTACAAGACGCAGAGAACAGGGATTATATCAAACAGAACATCATCAGTCGATACCTGACAAAATAACTATAACAAACCAATCATACACTTATGGCAACTAAGTATGACGATATAATAAAGCTTCGTGGTGGCAAAGCCGCTTACGACATAGCAGAAGAAAAAAAGGGTGAATGGGTTTCGTTCATCCCCAATGAACAATTTAACAACGTGTTGCGTACGGTCATAAAGAGTGTGCGTGGAAACGACATTGACAACCACAAGAGTTTTTGGATAAACGGAACATACGGCACTGGCAAGAGCCATGCCGTAGCAGTTGTCAGTCACTTGCTGGGTGATGCCGTGGAAGACATACGCCAGTGGGTGGACTACGAGTATAAGGACGCAAAGTTTGCCACACTCCGTCAAGCCATTTATTCACTTCGCGAGACGAAGCGTTTGCTCACGGTCAATGTTTATGGACTGGGAGCAATGACACATCCCGGAGACTTGGCTCTTGTGTTGCAGAAGGCGGTAACAGAAACGCTCCGCAAGTACAAGATAGAGATAGCTGTGCCGACGGATTATGAAAACTACATTGAGCAAATACACCAGAACCCGGAAATATGGAATCATCTGATAGATACTCATACAGCTCTGTCGTCTGTTGTTGCCGACAGTGATCAACTGGCAGAAAGCCTGAAGACCGGCGACCTTGGTATATTCCACCGCGTGAGCGACACGCTGCGTGAGGCACAACTCGATATACGCCTTAACAACGACAATATCAAGCAATGGCTTTGTGAGGTGCAAGACCGTCTGACAGAGTTGGGAACGTATAACGGTTTGCTGATTGTTTGGGACGAGTTTACCGACGTTATGACCGACGCCATTGGTGTACCCGTGTTGAAACAATTGCAAGAGGTGGCTCAGAAGTTCATGAATGAGGACTGTAATTCCTACCTGTTCCTTATCTCGCATCCGTCTGCATTCAACGGCATCGACTCCGAACAACTGAAGCAGACCGATGGGCGATACCACCGCATGAAGTACAACATGGAATCTGTATCGGCATTCAAGATTATGTCGCGCAAGTTTGAAATCATTGATGAGGAGCGCCATGCCCAGATGTGCCAGCAGTTCTACACGATGAATCCGCAACTGCTTGACATCTTTACAGCCACCAGCAACGACCAGCAGTCCACCCGTGAAGACCTATTTAATCTCTATCCCCTGCATCCGGGTACAGCTAACCTAGCCACTCACTACGCTACTGTGGTAGGCTCATCGAGCCGAAGCGTATTCGAGTTTTTGGGACAGAATGATTCCATCCGCGATTTTCTTGACAGCGAGGAGAGTTTCTTGAACCGTGACACCATCACGGCAGACTATCTGTGGGACTATGTATTGAAGGTGTTCCAAGACGATGTGACCAACTATGGAGCCGTAACGGAACGCTACAACTCATACAAACTACAGGTCAGCAATGAAGGTGCAGCCTATTTTGCTGTATTTAAGGGAATATTGTTGCTCAACGCCTTCAACAATGTGTCGGGAGAGAACAACAACGGACTGGTAACACCATCGGAGGACAACATACATGCCCTGTTTGCTGGAACACGTTATGACAGTGAGGTGGACACAGTACTACAGTGGTTCAATGAACAAGGCATCATACAACGTGCGCCAGGCGGATTGTACTCAGTACAGTTCTCTGCCCTGCCTTCAGGTGAGATAGAAGAAAAGAAAACAGAGATGCGCAATGTGCAGTATCGCTTTACGGAGCAGATACTTAATTTCTCAGATGCAGCCAGCACGGCTTTTGAGAAAAAGATGATGCAGAAAGTGATACGCCCATATGGATTCAAGTTTTTCTCCGACCATCAGAACGAAGCCGTGCTCAGAAGCCAAATTAAGAATGCACGAAAGGATACGAAGACGAGCACCATGTTCTTCGCTCTGCTGATGGCAAGAAACAACGCTGAACTTGGCGTGCTGCGCAGTTTTGCAGAGAAATGTGCCGAAGACGAGAACGACAAAGACCTGAAGAATATTGTGTATCTTGTGTTTGACGAGGTGTTTACCGATGCTAAGTATGAGCAGTTTATAGAATATCAAGCCAACTATGCATGTGCCAGCAGCCATGGCTTCCTCGATCAGCAGAAAGTACACCGCGACCATGCGGTGTCGATGGTAAAAGAGTGGATGGATAGCGTGCAGCGTGGCAATGCCATTGTGTATATAAATGGTGAAGATAAACAGCCCATTTCCGTTAAGCATCTTTCAAGCATTGTCAACAGTGTGATATCTCCGACCATATTTCCATATGGTCCGGATGCTTGTGAATTGTTACGTCAAAAAGCACCGTCAACATTCTGGCGCCAACAGAACTCGAAAGAGATTGTGCGTACATTCATATTTGCTACTTCAAAGGAAGAACTGGCAACCATAACCGCTCAGATGCGCCCTATACAATATCTTGTACAAGAGTGCTTGGACGACAACATGGAGTGGAAGGGCGATGTGCCAGAGAACCATCCGTTCAAGGTTGTATATGACAAGGTACAGAGTATCATCAAGTATGCAGACAAGAGCCTGCCATTCAACTTTGATGATAAATTTTCTGTTCTGCAGAAGCCCCCATACGGCTTATACGGTAGTTTTGCTCCAATGGCAATGATGGCTTTTGCCCTGAAGTCTTGGGCAAACAAAATATTCGATATGCAGGGCAAGCCACGCGACAAGAATGCATTAATTGACGATATCGTATGGCTGTTCAAGGTGTGGGATGACAAAAAATCGAACAGTAAGCTGAACTTCAAGTTCCAAACACCCGAAGAAGGCAAACTGTGCAAAGACCTCATATCGCTTTTCAAGCTGAACAACAAGAACAATGACTATTCGGATGTGACCAGTCTGAAAGATGCCCGTTACGCCATAACATCAGAGTTTCTTGGCAAGAAAGGATATCCGCTGTGGACGGTGAAATACGCCTCGGAAGCTGCTTTTGCCAGTTTGCCAGTCATGCTGAACATTACGGATGAAGAGTGCAGACTGATAGACAATATCGTCACCATCTGTATGGAACGCGACCTGCGGAATCCAGCGTTGGTAAAGGATACTATAGACCTCATCTCTGAACTGAGGTTCGAAATGAAGAACATCCTCAATGTGGATGCAGCCTTCTCTGATGGCTTTAAGAATTATCTGATGCAGCTTGACTTCATCAACATACAAGAAGATGAAGTGGATGACGTGAAGCACTTCATCGAGCAGAATCTACAATCAACAGTAGGTTATTGGACTGAAGAAGAGGTGGAGAAGAAGGCATTACAATGGAATTCTGCAAGAAGTTCATCTGCAAATGGTCAGCAAAAAACAAATGGCAATGGTTGGCAACAAAGCAACGACATAGTTTCCGAACCGCCTACCAATAATACTGTACAAACATCCTATACGGATTCTAACGCATTGGAGGAGAAGCGCAAGCAAGCAAAAAAGCACATTTCAAGCATTGTTTCCCTTGATGATGCAAAGGCTCTGCTGACCCGACTGTGTGACGAATGTGGAGAGTGGCTGTTGGACAAGATAAACGGTTAAATCTATGTATAAGGAGTTTGGTACATTGGAAGACCTCTGTCATGAAATAGAGGTCGACAAACATTGGACGGGAGCGGAGAGCAGTCTCCGCAACCGCTATCCAATACGTTTTGTATTGTTTGAGAATTTTGGCGACTTTGGCGATTTCGTGCAAGTGTGCCAAGACCATGACGTGTATGTGCAAAGCATAGAAAAATGGATGAAAGACGGACAGGACGACAAACTTATCACCTATTCGCAACTTGCCGCATTATTCGAGGCTTACATTAAAAGTCTGCCTGCAAACGATTTCGTCATCGCGCCATTTTCGGAGATAACAAGATTCTATGACAATGCACATTACGCTGAGTTTGATTCGTTGCTGAAGACAATACGTCTTATCCAATCACCGGAAGAAGCCCAACATGATCACCAGCGTATATACGTGCCTGTCATCGGTATGCAGAGCAAGGTGAGCAAATTCAAGGACGATCCAAATATCCACATATGGGAATACCGCTCTGGGACAGAGTATGACAACTATCACCTGATTCTTACGAAGGGAACAACATACGGTGTGAAAGGACTTGAAGAACATTATACGCTGTGTGAAGACCTACGCCATTGGATTGCCCTTTGGAAAAATGTGGGTGCCAAGATAAAGCCGCAGATTATTTGTACATCAAAGTGTATTTTCGCCAACAGTAATAATGCCCAGCCAGACAATGCCTTCAAGTATACGATTTGCAACAATGCGTTTGAATTCTTGACCAAAGGACTCTGTATTGATTTTGGCAAATTGAATGCAAGAGAAGAAGATATGCCGTATTGGGAAGAACTGGCTTCCAATATTGATGTGGCAGATTTTGATTTTGACGCTTTTGTCAATCAACGGTTCAATACATCAAGTTTGAATGAAGAGAATGCCTTTGTGCAGACATGGTTTGAATATAGGGATGAGTTTTCACGCTGGCTGCTGAAAACTTATTTTGTATGGAAAACAGAGGAATGCAATTATCTCATTAGGGTCTTGGAGAACGTTGCCTCTTTGGGCTCGTCAGATTTGTTCTCACAAATAGCTACCCAAATCTTTGAAGAGTCTCTTGACGAGACCAGTATTAGCCAACGTTTGGCTCTGCTTAGAGAAGCAAAAAGACAGCATGTGCAGATAACGAGTTTGGCAGAACAAAAGGTTAAGGCAAAGTTGTCGGCAATGGCTGCTGATCCAGAACGTGGGCCATTGTTTGCGATGAAATATATGTCACCACTCACTTTGTCAGAACAATGTCTTATGACGGAATGGGTTGGTCACGGAAAGATAGAAAAGAACTATATAAAGATTCTTTTCCCTGAATTGTATGCCTATTTGTTGCCTTCAAGTGTGCAAACAGAGAAAGTCAATGGTTGGATAAATGAATATTTCCAGGAATATTGTCTTTCAAAAGTGGGAAATAGTCAAACAGAAAACCTGACAAACAAGCTCAAGGAACTTAATGCTTCACAAGTCAGTTTTGAGACATGGCGCAATGGTTTCAAGACTGTAAAGACATTCATGCACAACAGGCAGGATATTGACATTTACTATTGGATAGATGGGCTTGGTGTAGATTGGATTCCATTCATAACACGAGTTATTGAAAAACACAAGGCAGATGGAGTGTTCTTGAATGAAATTTATGTCGCAGCTTCAGAATTGCCTACAGTCACTTCCGTAAACAAGACGAAGTTGGATGAGATGGCAGATGGCAAACTGGTGAAAATCGGAGATGTTGATAAGTTTGCACATACGCCGAAAAAATATCCTGCATACCTTATTGAGGAGTTTCGAATTGTAGAAGATGCCATTTCGAAAGTTCTCTCGCTGTACAATGGCAAGAAGATAGCATTTGTCTCTGATCATGGAGTCAGCTATATGGCACAGTTCGGAGCAGGACTTAACCTCGCAGGCGTGGAGACAGATCATGCTGGACGTTGTGGACATTGGCTCAAAGGGTCTGCTCCGGCAGATAATAACTATGTTGTTTTGGATGATGGCCAGACTCTGTGTTCATTGAATAACAACTCTCTTTCCACCAAAACGCCAGTGGGACAGGGTGCTCATGGAGGCGCAACACCTGAAGAGGTACTTGTACCTATCATAATTGTTTCCAGTCAAAAAAATGCAAATGTATATTCTGCGAAATTGCAGTCAAACGAAATTGTTGCAAGTAGCCCCATAGTAAGATATACGATAAAGGGAATCAGCAGCATAGACACTCCATATGTAACATACAATGGTGTTGACTATGAGCTTCACAATATGGATGGAGATGTTTATGAGAGTGAACGATTGAATCTCGTCAGCACTTCAACAAGAATAATCCTACATATAGGAGAATTTAAGCAAACAGACAATCTGAGCATCAACACTGGTGTTCAGGAAGACGACTTATTCGGATTTTAAATTATGCAAGCAACTATCACACAAAAGATTCGGGAGCAGTTCTCCTCGATGGCTATATATAAAGACCCTGCATCAACCAACAGCTTGTTTGCCGGGCGAAACCTTCCGTCATTTGTAAAAGACTTTATTCTAAAGCGGTTTATCAATGCGGATGGAAATGTCAACCGTGCTGAGTTGACAAACTTCCTTGATATGGTCATACCGCAAAAGCAGACAGAGGTAAAAGACCGTTTGGCTTCTGGTGAGGAACTTACTTTGCTCACACGTTTCATCATCTACATAGACTTGGTGAAAGGTGTGCGCAGATTCGGAATCCCTGATCTTGGCATCAAAATAAATGAAGGACAAATACCTGAGTACGTTTACAAAAATCATCAAGGCGAACTCGTTGATGGTGAGAAATGGGGAATTATAAAACTTTCTGTACTTCCTGATGAAGATGGAAAGAAAAATCATGTTGAGATGGTTGATTACAAACCATTCAAGCCTTACCGCAGTGTTGACATTAATTACTTGCGAAACGCTCGTGCAGTTTTCTCAACGGAGGAGTGGATAGATGTGCTTTTGTCGTCTATGGAATATGAAGCTGATGGTTTTGAGACAATGACACAGAAAATGGAGTTCTTGACACGTCTTCTTATTTTTGTCGAGCCTCGATTGAATGTTATAGAACTTGCTCCAAAAGGAACGGGTAAGTCATTTGTGTTTGGAAACCTCTCAAAGTATGGATGGCTTGTGAGTGGTGGTAAAGTTACACGTGCCAAACTTTTCTATGATAAGGCAAAGCAACAGAATGGTATTATCAAGAACCATGATTTCACTGCCTTTGACGAGATTCAGACCATTATATTCCAGGAGCCAGCAGAAATACAGGCTGCTCTCAAATCGTATTTAGAGTCTGGTAAAACAACGATAGACAACAATGAATTCTGTTCAGAGTGTGGGCTTATGATAATGGGCAATATACCTCTTAACGAGCAGCGCCGACCTTTGAACTACCGATACTTTGATTCTTTGCCACAGTCATTCCGCGAATCTGCTTTACTTGACCGTTTCCATTGTTTTATTGAAGGTTGGCACTTGCCTCGTATCAACAAAGGCATTATTTACAAAGGGTGGACATTAAATGTAGAATACTTCTCTGAAATACTACATTCGCTTCGCACTCAAAATGTATATGGACTATTGTTTGACGAATTAGTGGAATGTGACAAAAATGCTGATACACGAGATTTCAATGCGGTTAAGCGTATAGCAGTAGCATACATGAAGCTATTGTTTCCTCATTGGACTCATGTTGAAGATGTAAACATTGATGATTTTGACACTTACTGCCTACAACCGGCTATTCGTCGTCGTGGCATTATAAAGGAACAATGTCATTTCATTGATGTTGAATTTAAGACTGTTATGCCTGATTTTTGGATAAAGACAAATATGTAGAATAATAACTGCGAAAGAGGGCGTGTCAAAACTCCCTGATTCTTAAAAAATCACAAAGCCCTGACTTTCACAAGCCAGGGCTTTGCTATGTCTAAAAGTTGTTGTAACTTTAGACCATAGAAAAATTTAACTATGGCAAAGTTACACTTTCGTTCTTATACCACCAACCAAATGGTTCTTTTTCCGCAACGAATCGATGAAAATATTGCGGAAAACGACCCCGTACGCATCGTTTCCAGCATTGTGGACCATCTTGACATGAGTTCGGTCAACAAATTATACAACGGTATGGGCAGATGTCCGTATCATCCACGCATGATGCTCAAAGTCATCATCTATGCCTATATGAACAATATCTATTCATGTCGTAGGATAGAGCAATTGCTCCTGCGTGACATCCATTTTATTTGGCTGGCAGGTTATGAAAAGCCAGATTTCATAACAATCAACCGTTTCCGCAACCGTCTGAAGGACGAGATCAATAACATATTCACACAGCTTGTGCTCGTTCTTGCAGAGAAGGGATTTGTGAGTCTCGACGTGGAGTATGTGGACGGTACGAAGATAGAGTCGAAGGCCAATAAGTATACGTTTGTTTGGCGTAAGACTGTCGAGCGTAACCGTGCCAGACTGATTGACAAGGTAAAGGCTCTGCTTGCCCAGGTTGACGACTGCAT
>CAJJOL010000010.1:0-72866 GCA_905193385.1 uncultured Prevotella sp.
AACTTATTCGTGAATTATTCATATTTGTAAAATTAATTTTGAACAGTTACTTATTACTTTAGAATGGGATAATAAAAAACGCTTTCTTTTTTGTGTTTTCTTCGATTTGCGTTATCTTTGTAAACAAAAAGAAAAGATACAAAAGATCACATGACAACAACCATTATTATCTTAGCTCTTTCGGCTGTGTTCTTCGCCATGGGCAAAGTTCGTTCCGACCTCGTCGCATTGTGCGCCCTCGTCGCCCTACTGCTCACCGGAATACTCACTCCGCAGGAAGCCCTATCGGGATTCTCCAACTCGGTGGTGATAATGATGGTGGGACTGTTTGTTGTAGGAGGCGGCATCGTACAGACCGGACTCGCCAAGAAAGCTTCAGGTAAGTTGATGACATTGGCTGGCGACAACGAACTCTGCCTGTTTCTACTGTTGATGGTAGTGACAGCCGTGATTGGTGCTTTCGTAAGCAATACCGGAACCGTAGCCCTTATGATGCCTATAGTGGTTAGTCTGGCACAAAAAGCCAAGATGCGCGCCAGCCGTCTGCTTATGCCACTTGCCTTTGCCAGCAGTATGGGCGGTATGCTCACACTCATAGGTACCCCACCCAACCTTGTTATTCAGGAAACTCTGACCGAGAACGGTTTTGAGCCACTGAAGTTCTTCAGTTTTTTACCTGTAGGCATTGTGTGCATCATAGTAGGTATTGTAGTACTGCTACCCTTGAGCAAGCGGTTTCTCAATGGTGGTAAGCATCGTCAAGAGGACGAAGCTGGCAAGAAACGCGCCAAGTCGCTTGATGACCTTATGGAAGAATATAACCTGAAAGACAATCTGTCGGTATTTACTGTGGGAAAACTATCGATAGCCAACAACAAGACACTTGCAGAACTTGACATACACCATCGATACGGTCTTACAATACTTGAAGTACGTCGCATCAAACAGCCCCATTCCCATTTGATGAAGGAAGTTGAGCAACGCCTTGCAGGTCCTGACACCAAGCTTGCTGAAGGCGACATAGTATACGTAAGTGGCGACCCCGAACAAGCTATGAGATTTGCTGTCGATATGAAACTCGGCAAGACAAGCGAGGAACTTGCTTTCTATGATATTGGTATTGCAGAAATAGTACTTATGCACAACTCCCGTTTGTGCGGAAAGACACTGAAGGAGACCGGTTTACGCCGATTGTATAACGTAAATGCTCTTGGCGTGCGTCGTGGTGAAAACTATATCACCGAAGGACTTGCAGACATGAGATTCCGTCAAGGTGACATAATTCTCATACAAGGCAAATGGAAGAACATCTCGCGTATAGCCGACGTTGCCGACGGCATAGTGGTGATGGGACAGCCATTGGAGGAGGCTTCTCGCGTGACTCTCGACTACAAGGCTCCACTTGCAGCTGCCATAATGCTGCTTATGATAATGACTATGGTGTTCGACTTCATCCCTGTAGCACCTGTCACAGCTGTTATGGTGGCTGGTCTGCTGATGGTCATTACTGGTTGTATACGCTCGGTAGAGGCAGCCTATAAAACGATAAATTGGGAGAGTATAGTGCTCATCGCTGCCATGTTGCCAATGTCGGTGGCTCTGGAAAAGACGGGAGCATCGGCAATGGTTGCAAGTCTGCTGGCCGACAACCTCGGACAGGCAAGCCCTTATGCCCTACTCGCCGGTGTCTACTTCACCACATCGCTTTTGACAATGTTCATCAGTAATACTGCTACTGCTGTTCTCATGTCTCCCATAGCCCTTACCTCAGCAGCAGCAATAGGCGTCAGTCCCTATCCCTTACTCTTTGCCGTAACATTAGGAGCGAGTATGTGCTTTGCATCGCCGTTCTCTACACCACCCAATGCACTCGTTATGCAGGCTGGCGGCTACTCGTTTATGGACTACATCAAGGTGGGACTGCCGCTGCAAATCATCATGGGACTGGTGATGATAGTAGTGTTGCCGCTGATTTTCCCGTTCTAAATCAAAATGAAGTGCAAATAATTGCGTAACTTTGCACGACGATATAAAATACAATAATATATGCCATTAAGATTACCAGATAAACTCCCCGCTATCGAACTCCTCAAGCAGGAGAACATATTCGTGATGGACAATTCGCGGGCCACGAGTCAGGATATTCGACCGCTTCGCATTGTAATACTCAATCTCATGCCGCTGAAGATAACGACCGAGACCGATCTCGTGCGTTTGCTTTCAAACACTCCGCTGCAGATGGAGATATACTTTATGAAGCTGAAGAGCCACACATCGAAAAACACTCCTATAGAACACATGATGATGTTCTACAAAGACTTCGATGTACTCAAGAATGAGAAGTTTGACGGAATGATTATCACAGGTGCGCCTATAGAGCATCTGGAATTTGAAGACGTGGGCTATTGGGACGAAATAACGCGGGTTTTCGAGTGGGCAGACACGCACGTTACAAGTACTATGTACATTTGTTGGGCTGCACAAGCAGGACTTTACTATCATTATGGCGTCCCCAAACATCAACTGCCTAAGAAGAAGTTCGGCGTGTTCCGCCAATTTCCACTTACTCCGCAAATTCCGTTGTTCCGCGGATTCGACGACTCTTTCAATATGCCACACAGCCGCCACACAGAGGTACGACGCGAAGACATAGTGAAGCACCATGAACTTAACATCATAGCAGAATCGCCCGAGAGTGGCGTTAGCATGGTAATGGCACGTGGCGGACGACAGATATTCGTCACTGGACACATGGAATACTCACCCTATACTCTCGATAGCGAGTACAGAAGAGATATGGGCAAACGCGACGATGTGGAAATGCCTAAAAACTACTACATCGGCGACGACCCGAGCCAGAAACCACATGTGACATGGAGGGCTCACGCCAATCTGCTGTTCAGCAACTGGATTAACTATTATATATATCAGGAAACTCCGTATAATATTGAGGAGATTGAATAAAACATAATAATCAAGTCTTACATTATAAAGCAAAAACAATAGCCCTGCTACTACTCCCCTCTCTACATGGTAGGGACTGTGGACAGGGCTTTTTACCATACTTTATGAATCAAAACAACAACTCTCTCCCTCGTCCAATTGAACTTCTTGCCCCTGCCAAGAATCTTGAGCAAGGCATTATCGCCATTGATCATGGGGCAGATGCCGTGTACATAGGAGCCAATGAATTCGGAGCACGACAAGCTGCAGGCAATAGTATAGATGACATTGCCGAACTTGCCAGATATGCCCACAAGTTCGGAGCACGTGTGTACGTGACAGTCAACACCATCGTCTACGAGCACGAACTGCCAAATGCCAAACAGCTGTTGCGGCATATCGTAAAGGCAGGTGTTGACGCTATTCTTGTACAGGATATGGCTGTGGTGGAGATGATGAGCGAGATAGCCTCAGAACCGGAAATGAAAGGACTGCATATGCCCGAACTGCATGCAAGCACACAGACCAACAATAGAACTGCCGAGAAGGCTGCATGGCTCACAAGCGTAGGGTTCAGTCGTGTAGTGCTGGCTCGTGAACTGTCGCTTGATGAAATACGCGAAGTACATAAAGCTGTACCACAGACCGAGCTTGAAGTGTTTGTGCATGGTGCCTTGTGCGTGAGCTATTCGGGAGCATGCTACGCCTCACACCATTGCTTCGGACGTAGCGCCAACCGTGGCGAATGTGCGCAGTTCTGCCGTCTGGCTTTCGACCTTAAGGACAGCCGAGGAGAAACCATACGCCGTGCAAGCCATCTGCTATCGCTTAAGGACATGATGCAACTTGACCGTCTGGAAGAAATCGTCAAAGCAGGAGCAACATCGCTGAAGATAGAAGGCCGACTGAAGGATGCTGCTTATGTGAAAAACGTGGTAGCAGCCTACAGCCAGCAACTCAACGAGATAATAGAGGCAAATCCAGATAAGTACCGTCGCAGTTCCTGGGGCAAGGCTGAATATACATTCATACCTAATCTGGATAAGACCTTCAATCGAGGTTTTACTCACTACTTTCTTGATGGCCGACGCGACGACATTTCTTCGTTTGATACTCCGAAGGCAATGGGCGAATACGTAGGCTACGTAAAGGAAATAAGACGTGGCTCGTTCAACGTTGCCGGTACGGCAATGTTTGCCAATGGTGACGGCCTGTGTTTCTTCACACCCGACCGCAAGTTGCATGGTTTCCGTGTGAACCGTGTAGAGAACAACCGTCTCTTTCCGCTCTCAATGCCTGAAGAATTAAAGGCAGGTATGGCTCTCTACCGCAACAACGATATGGTGTTTGAACGGGCTATGCAGAGCAAGACTGCTGAGCGTAAACTGGCGCTCGATATGACAATAAGCGTTGATTGTGGCAAGATTATACTCGAAGCAGTAGACGAGACCGGACGCAAGGCTTTCACCTCACTCGACGAACCGCTGCAAGATGCCCAGAAGCCACAAACCGACAACATCATACGCCAGCTCGAGAAACTGGGCAACACAATGTTCCGCCCTGGCAATATAAGATTGATGGGGGGCGTGGCAGGATTCTTCATCCCGTCAAGCAAGCTTGCTACGATGCGACGTGAGGTGCTGGCTCAGATTGAAGAACAGTCTATTGATACGGACGAGAATAAAGGCCGACAGAAACAGACTGCCTACGGCATCAACGATAATAATGCTGGTCACAAGCGTTATTTAGAAGCCGAAAAGATTGATGCAGCCAACGTGTCCAACCACCGAGCCGAAGCCTTCTACGAAGAACACGGTGTGAAGCACGCGGCTGCAGCATTTGAATTGACAGACGGAGCACGTTCTGGCGCAAAGACTTACGGTAAGCCACGTGCCAACACTCCACTCATGACATGCCGCTACTGTCTGCGCTACGCCATGGGTTTCTGCGTAAAACGAGGTGGCAAGCAACCTACATGGAAAGAACCTCTTTTCCTTGAATCGACGGACGGCAGACAGGTACGCCTGACATTCAATTGCGCAAAATGCCAGATGGAAATTTACGCTACAGACTAACTTTTTTGCAGAAGAAAGAGACGAGAAATAAAAAAGCAAAGAAATGACGAGAACCAGATTGATTATAGCAATGATTGTCGGACTGATGACCTTGTCTGGGTGCTACCACACAAAGACAAGGCATCACGATGCGTACACAACAACCAATACTATGGACTATGCAGACAGTTCGTTCTATAGTACTCATCATTACGCTCAGAACTATAACTTCGTGGTGAAGAGCGATACTTTGTCGTTGCTACGCCAGCAGCCAGAGGAGAAACTCAACGGACTGCACACCGACTCTTTCCTCGTAAAAAAAGGCGACCATCTGGTAGTTGTCGACATACGATTGCTTAAGGATGATCCTGCGGACTCTGTATGGATACAACTGGCGCGCGATCAATATACATTCGGATGGATACACGAGAGCCGGCTAATGCCCTCTGTTGTGCCGGACGATCCGATATCTCAATTCATATCTACATTCTCCGACAAGCACCTGCTCGTGTTTCTTATCATTATAAGCGTAATTGCCATAAGCTATCTGACGTATAGCATAAAGCAGAGACACGTAAAGGCAGTACATTTCAACGATATAAACTCGTTCTATCCCACTTTGCTCGCGTTGACCGTGGCAATGGCAGCCACGTTCTATTCAAGTATACAACTGTTTGCACCCGATGTGTGGCGCCATTTCTATTTCCACCCATCGCTCAATCCTTTCTCCTTGCCTCCGATACTCGCCATTTTCATAGCTTCGGTATGGGCAATGATAGTGATGGCAATAGCAACAATAGATGATGTCTATCACAAGTTGCCATTCGCCCACGCCACATTATATATGTGCGGTCTTGGTGCTGTATGTGCTGCTAACTATATCATATTCAGCGTGAGCACACTATATTATATAGGATACGTATTGCTCGTAGCTTATATGGCAATTGCCATACGACGATATGCCAAGAACAATTATTACCCTTATGTCTGTGGCAACTGCGGAGCAAGACTTCGACATAAGGGTGTATGCGACAATTGCGGAGCTATAAACTCCTAATAGATGAGAGGCTAAATAAATAGTGACGCACCAAAAACAAGAACGGCATAACGCAGGAATTTGCCTAAGCTAATGCTGATGAGTGAGATGACTACATTGGCACGCATCAATCCGAGTGCTATCGTTATGGCACTGCCAAGCAATGGCAGAAAGGCAAAGAATCCCATCCATGCACCTCGACCTGCCATAAACCGCTCAGCCTTTTCGATACTCTCAGGGCTGACGTGCAGATAACGCTCAATCCATGCAAGATTGCCCATTCTACCTACACAATAATTAAATACCGAACCCAAGATGTTGCCTATAGTACCATAGACAACGAGCCATACGGGATTCAAGCCTGCTGCCTGTAAAGCCAGCATCACAGCCTCGCTGCTGAAAGGAAAGAAGCTGCCCGCAAGAAATGCGGCAGCAAGCATACCCCAATAGCCCCAATCTATCAGAAAACTCAGAACTGTATCCATACATTACAAACAGTAAGGGCAAGTGTAGCCACAAGCATAAAACAGAAAATGAGATTTGTAATCAGCGAATTGGTAAGCGATATGAAATGACCTATAAGGGGTGAAGCACTCACAATAAGCATAGCAAGGAGGAAGTGCATGTTGGTAGGCTGAAGAATCATGAATATCATAGTGAATATTATCATCACCGAAAAGAAGTCGAACAGCATACGTGTACGTATCTTGTCACGATAGTTGTTGAGACGGAAATTGATCATTCCGACTACGGCTAAAAGAGCAATGAATACTATGGTAACAATTTGCACCAGAGGGATGTCAAGCCATACCGACTGTGAATCAAAGTCAAGAAGTGCTGTAAAATGATCGCCTATCAGAGAAATCTGGTCGGTAAAGGCATAATAGCCAGTTGCAAACCAATACGGAAGCAACAAACCCAACAAAGACGCTACATAGACACGTGCGCAACCATTCATGATGTTCGTTGCCATCAAAACCCATATTACAGGTATAAAAAACAATATCTGTACATAGTAGATGCTGGCAATGCCAAGCATGGCAAAAGCATAGAACACCCTGCCTACCGAGGCACGACTCTGGTAGGTAGTGAAAAGAAACAGATAGAAAGCAATGAAGCACGTCTGTACAATGCCACACTTAATGTCAACAAACAGAAAGTAAGCCATTACAGCCAATACTATGAATGAACACGACACCATACGACTGTAGATGCGTATCAAGGCATTGGAGTTGTTGAGCTCCATCATTAAAAATGCAGAAACGACGAGCAGAGCAAATTGTATCCACATATGCTCACCCAGCAATCCGCCCAACAAACATACGATAAAAGCATACACGCCCGTTGCTGGCAGCGAGATGCGGCTCTCGGCAACACGATTCTGAAATCTCTTTCTTCTCATTCCTTATTATACTATATAAAATAGCTCGTTTATAATAAATAAAAAAGCCCCACCCCATGTCATTATTATTGACACTTTGCACTCTTCATCGCAAGGAAGAAGGGCTTGGGGCGAGGCTGAAAAATATTCTTTACAGGTCCTGACCTATATCACGACGGAAGTACTTGCCTTCGTACTCTATCTTCTGAGCTTCGGCAAACGACTTGGCAAGAGCCTCGTCCTTATCCTTACCATATGAACTAACGGCAATAACACGTCCACCATTGGTCACTACGTTGCCATCCTTCATGGCTGTGCCCGAATGGAATACCACAGAACCTTCTATCTTTTCAAGACCATTAATCACGTAGCCTTTCTGATAAGCTTCAGGATAACCACCGCTAACAAGCATTACGCAGACAGCAGCACGTGGGTCGAATTCAATAGAACGCTTGTCAAGGTCGCCAGCGGCAACACCCTCAAAGAGGTCAACAATATCACTCTTAAGGCGCAGCATTACGCTCTCGGTCTCCGGGTCGCCCATTCGGCAGTTGTACTCGATGACCATTGGCTCGCCCTCAACATTGATGAGTCCGAAGAAGATAAAGCCCTTATAGTCGATACCTTCCTCAGCCAAGCCTTCAACGGTAGGACTAATGATGCGCTCGTCAACCTTCTTCATCCATGCCTCATCGGCAAAAGGAACTGGCGTAACGCTACCCATACCTCCGGTATTCAATCCCGTATCGTGCTCGCCAATACGCTTGTAGTCCTTTGCCTCTGGAAGAATCTTGTAGTTCTTGCCATCGGTAAGAACGAATACCGAGCACTCAATACCGCTAAGGAATTCCTCGATGACTACACGTGCTGAAGCATTGCCGAACATACCGCCAAGCATGTCCTTGAGTTCCTTCTTTGCCTCCTTAAGAGTTGGTACGATAAGTACACCCTTACCGGCGCACAGTCCATCGGCCTTGAGTACATAAGGAGCCTTGAGTGTTTCCAAGAACTTGAGTCCCTCTTCGAGTGTAGTACCGTCGAAAGTTTCATACTTGGCTGTGGGGATGTTGTGACGCTTCATAAAGCGCTTGGCAAAATCCTTGCTTCCCTCAAGTACAGCACCTGCCTTAGAAGGGCCTATTACGGGAATGTTTTTGGTACGCTCGTCGTCGCGGAAATCATCATATACTCCCTTTACCAACGGATCTTCCGGGCCAACAACAACCATGTCAATATTATTCTCGACACAGAATTGCTTAAGAGCCTCAAAATCATCAGCTTTGATAGCCACATTCTCTCCCACAGCAGCCGTTCCGGCATTGCCAGGAGCTATGAACAGCTTCTCACACTTGTCGCTCTGTACTATCTTCCATGCAAGGGCGTGCTCACGGCCGCCGCTTCCCAACAAAAGAATTTTCATCTCTATAATGTTTAATTATTTATTATTAATGTTTAATTGGGGTGCCGACTTACAATATAAAATGTTTAGTGTCTAATGTCGATTGTTAGATTAATATTAAACTCTCAACAATTAAAACATTAAACACTAAACATTAGATATTTATTTCAAGAAGTCGAAGAAATACTGACTGATACGCTCGTGCAGATGCGTGCTCTGATGTCCGCGCATGTTGTGCGGCTCGCCCGGATAAACGAAGAAGTCGGGTTGTGTGCCAGCTGCGATACAAGCCTTGAGGAAAGTAAGGCAATGCTGTGGCACAACTGTTACATCGTTGTAGCCGGTAATAATCTGCAGACGGCCTTTGAGGTCTTTGGCCTTATAGAGCAACGAGGTCTTCTTATAGCCTTCAGGATTGGTCTGCGGAGTGTCCATATAGCGCTCGCCGTACATAACCTCATACCAGTGCCAGTCGATAACCGGACCACCGGCTACGCCTACCTTGAACACATCAGGATAGTTGGTCATAAGTGAGATTGTCATGAATCCGCCAAAGCTCCAGCCGTGTACACCGATACGATCGGCGTCTACATAAGGAAGACTCTTAAGATATTCTACACCCTTCATCTGGTCCTTCATCTCTTCCTGGCCAAGCTGACGGAATGTAGCCTGCTCAAACTCCTTGCCACGGTTTTCCGATCCACGGTTGTCAAGGATAAAGAGCAGATAGCCCTTGCTTGCCATATAAGTCTCCCAGCCACGTGAACCGTAATGATAGCTTGCATCAACATTATGAGCATGAGGGCCACCATATACATATATAATAGTAGGATACTTCTTGTTTGGGTCGAAGTTAGTAGGCTTAACCATACGCCAGTAGAGGTCGGTCTGACCGTCGGCTGCCTTCACAGTACCACAGCTGTATTCAGGCACGTTGTATCCCTTCCATGGATCTTCAGCCTTGAAATAGCTCAGACGCTTGCCGTTTTCTGTATTGACAATGGCAATGTTACGAGGAACAGTAGGTGTTGTGTAACGGTCGAATATGTACTGTCCGCTTGTGCTAAGTGTGGCTGTGTGCCATCCCTTGCCGCCCTCGTCCATAAGAGTACGCTTGCCGTTGCGAGTGTCTACGACAAAGATGTTGCGCTGTATCGGGCTAAGCTCGTTAGATGCTATGACAACACTCTTGCGCTTGGCGTTGAAGCCCAGCTCCTCAAGTACAACCCACTTGCCTGAAGTGAGCTGCTTGATTTCGAGCGACTCAGTATTGTGAGCCATACGGCTGCCGTGCTTGCCGAGTGTGCAGAGATAGAGATGATTGTAGCCATCCTTCTGGCTCTGCATAAGGAACCTGGTGTTGTCCCACGGCAAGAACATGATAGGATGTTGAGGTTCGACATACTTCTCGTCGGTCTCGCGATAGAGTTCGCCTGTCTTCTCGCCGGTAGTAGCATCATAGCTTACAAGACGGCAGTCGTTCTGGTCGCGGTTGAGTTCGAACATATATATTGTCTTGTCGTCGGGACTCCATGCGATGTTAGTAAAATAACGGTCGGTAGGGTCGCCTGCCTTAAGATACACGGTATTGCCAGTCTTAGTGTCGAATACGCCTACAGTAACCTTGTGCGAGGTCTCACCCGTCATAGGATACTTATCGGGAGCGGCTTTGGCACAGCAAGTCTGTGTCTCGGGATGCTTGAAATAATCAATCTCGGGAATGTCTACCTGCGGATAATCAGTCACCATCGACTGATCCATGCGGTAGAAAGCCAGTTTGGTACCGCTGTTGCTGAAGTAAGTGCCTTTGTGAATGCCGAACTCATCACGGTGAACGCTCTGTCCGTAAACAATCTCACGTGAACCGTCCTTAGACAGCTGCCACTCCTTTGTGCCAAGACGCATGAAGAGGTTGTTGTCACGAAGGACAGCCATAGCCCCGCTCTTATAGTTCATTTCGAGAACATTGTCGTCCTCGCCTATCTCATGGCTGCTTACAAGGCTGTGCTTCTTGAAGTCGACAACATAAATCTTGCTGCCATTGCCCAACACAACTTCCGGGCGGTCGGCATTGGGGAACTGGGCATTGTAGAGCGAACGCACCTTGATGTCCTTGGTGTTAGAAATCCATTGGTTGATTTCATTTACCGAGAACAGCTTAGTCTCCTTGCCGGTCGATTTGTCTACCAGGTAACATTCGGAAGCGTCCTGACGCACAAGCTGGTCGCCCCACCATGTACAATAGCGGTTCTTGGGCACCATGTTGTGGAAGTTCTTGCCACCGAAGTTCAGGTCTTCAAGTGTAAACTCCTTCTGCTGCTGAGCACTCACAGTCAAGGAGGCAAACAGCCCGAATAACAATGTTGACAGATACTTAATCTTCATTATCAAATCTTTTTTTATTGAAACCTTTGCCACCCTTACGGTCGCTCTTAAATCCTTTGCCAAACGACTTTTCGCCATCGCGTCCACGTCCGAAGGCTCTGTCATCGTCGCGACTGCGTCCAAATGACTTGCCTCCACGTTTGCCGAACGACTTGTCGTCTTCACGGTCGAAACGCTTGCCACCGCCACGACGGTCGTCATTGTCCTTGCGGCGCTCCATTGAGCGGAACTTGAACGAGCGGATGTCGGCTTCTGCATTCTCCTCGTCCTCATCAAGACGCTTCTTGAACTCACGGTTCTTCTTGAAACGATGCTTTTCGGCCATCTGTCGCTTTTCCTCTTCGGTCTTTACGATGCCGCCTTCCTGACGGAAATCCTTCATGGTGCCGTCGAAGATGCTATACTTGCGGAACTCGCACTCCAATGATCCGTTGTAAACGGGAATCTTGATAGAAGGCTTCAATCCTATAGCCTCGAAGCATTCCTGGCGATAGCTAAGCACCCAAGCCTCATTACCCATAAAGGCATGCTTCAGTCGCTCGCCAATCATCTTGTAGGTGTTGAGCAGGTTGGGTGTAGAGATACGCTCGCCGTACGGAGGATTGACCACGATGATGCTCTTCTCTGCGGGTTTTGTGAAATCCTTGAAGTCGGCGCAGTCGATAGTAATGTCATTGGTAAGACCGGCGGCACGCACATTCAAGCGGGCTGTATTGACAGCCTTCATATCGATGTCGTATCCGTAAATATGGTGTGTGAACTCACGTTCCTGAGAGTCGTCGTTGTAGATGGTGTCGAAAAGTTCAGCATCATAATCGGGCCACTTCTCGAATGCAAATTCCTTGCGGAACACGCCCGGACTCATGTTGTGGGCAATAAGAGCAGCCTCTATGGCAAGTGTACCAGAGCCACACATTGGGTCGATGAAGTCGGTCTCGCCTTGCCATCCGGTCATAAGAATCATACCAGCAGCAAGAACCTCATTGAGCGGAGCCTCTACCGACTCCTGGCGATAGCCACGACGATGAAGCGATTCGCCACTTGAATCGAGCGATAATGTGGCAGCAGTCTCAGCAATATGGATGTTGAGACGGATGTCGGGATTGCTTACTGAGATATTAGGACGGGTGCCTGTCTTCTCACGGAACTGGTCGACTATAGCGTCCTTCACCTTATATGTGACGAAACGCGAGTTACGGAACTCCTCAGAGTATACTACTGAGTCAACCGAGAACGTCTTTCCTTTCTCGATGTACTGGCTCCAGTCTATCTTCTTGATTTCTTCATACACATCATCAGCCGAAGCTGCCTTAAACTTGGCGATAGGCTTAAGAATACGTATGGCTGTGTGAAGTTGGAAATTGGCACGATACATCATCTCCTTGTCGCCGGTAAACGAAACCATTCGACGGCCTATTTTCACATTGTTGGCACCCAATTGGGTGAGTTCTTTTGCCAGGACGGGCTCAAGCCCCATAAATGTCTTGGCAATAAGTTCAAATTCATTCATTTTTATCTCGATAATATTTTATTGTTTCTTACAATTGTTATTTATCAGTTTTTGCTTGTCATTTAGTTTGGTTTTCATTGGGTTGTCTGCCATTGGCTACAATATGATTGGGTTTGACATCTTCGGTCACCCACATATTTGCCCCTATTATACAGCCGTCGCCTATGGTGACGCGTCCCAATATTGTGGCATTGGCGTATATTATTACATCGTTGCCGATGATAGGATGGCGTGGTATTCCCTTTATCGGATTGCCATTGCTGTCAAGCGGGAAGCTCTTGGCTCCAAGCGTTACACCCTGATATATCTTCACATTGTTGCCGATGACACATGTTGCGCCTATCACTACGCCCGTACCATGGTCGATTGTGAAGTATTTGCCTATAGATGCTTGTGGATGGATGTCGATGCCGGTTTCCGAATGTGCCATTTCTGTCAGCATGCGCGGAATCAGCGGCACGCCCAATATGAAAAGTTCGTGGGCGATACGATAGTTTGCAAGAGCCTTGATGATGGGATAGCAAGCTATTACTTCGCCTGTATTGCAGGCCGCGGGGTCGCCATTATATGCAGCTACAACATCTGTGCTCAGTATTTCGCGTATGGTTGGCAAGCGTCTGATCATCTCTGTTGCAACCTCCTTGGCATGTTCTTTAAGACTGTCTGTGGGAATATCCGAATCGGTATCCAGAAAACATAGTCCTGCCAGAATCTGTTCTTTCAGAAGCCGGTACAGACGCTCTATGGAAACACCGATATGAAAGGGAAGCGTGTCGGCATTGACACACGAATTTCCATAATATCCAGGAAACAATATCGCTCTCGACAAGGATACGATTTCCTCAAGAATGGCTCCCGAAGGCAACGGACAATTGTCTTTATGTGAATGAAACATCCCCTTGCAAGAGTCGGGAGACGCAAGACGTTCTACCATCGAAGCCAAAAATTGTGTCAAGTTCTTGTTAACCATCAGTTGATTTGAGTATAATTTTTATTATAGAAATTATGGTTACAAAATTAGCAATAAAAATCCACATCGACAGCCATTTTCCCGTTTTTTATTGAGCTCACTCTAAATTTGAAGTAATGAGCCACAATAATCCCCTGCCGAATAGGATATTTTTTCCTCGTGAGAGAATAAAAAAAGGCGTTCGTCCGATATTACGGGTGATAAGACCAGAATGTGACATTTTGTCATTTCGTCATTTTGACTTTCTCCAATATTGTTTGCGGAACGAACATCCTTATCACGAGTTTGGCGCCGGCATCATAATAAGCCTGTATTCCGCTTCCACGCATACCTGTAAAGTCGCCTATGTCACGCATAATCTGGCAACATACGAGATAGTCGAAATCGTCGGTATATGGTGTGAATAGTTTATGGCTGTCTGGTCTTGTGGCGCACTTGTCCAATGTCATGGTCAGTATAGCATAGGAATTGCCATAGGATGAGACGGCACAGCCGGGGGCAACGCCGCCATTTTTACGCTTGATTATGGCAAACATATAATTCATCATCGTCAGAATTTCGTCCGTCGAACCTATGCGATACTGTGTGTGTACGGTCTGATTGATAAGGGCCATGTAGAGCATACGATAGTAGAGGGCAAGTTCGCGCAGGGAGACAATCCCTTCGGCTGTCAATTCGCCGTTGTCGAGCACCTGTCTGATTCTTGACGGATAATACATCGTCTCGTGCTTCAGCGACGACAGGCAGTTGTCTACCACGCTATTTGAAACGTACAAACGGTCGCACTCCATGGTCTGACGGCGCAACTGGTCCCTTACGATTTCCAATTGCACTTGCATTTCTTTCTCGCGATTCAAGTCAGACGACACGCTGTTACGTATGGCTTTCACTACGTCATGCAACTCCTTGGGCCGACGGTCGGCCATGCGTTTCGATAGCTTTGTTTCAGTACTTTCAGGCCACAGCGCGTCAATACGATTTAGTTTCTCCTCTGACGGCATTGTATCGTCGAGCAGCACTCGGTTTATATCAGCAATCTTGCCTATGCAGAGCCGATAATACACACGATGACGGTAATAGAGCAGATAGTAAGCGGGGAATATGCTCACAAACATTACTATGAGCATTATCATAGCCACACTTCGGTTGCTTTCTGCCTGCTGCATAGTTCTCACGTACGTTGCGATTGTATTGTCGGCACTACAATCGCGGAACAGCTGGATGTAAACGGCGTTGTTGTACGAATAAAGGCTCCAGTTGCGCAGAGCCAAAGCAGCCACAGCCGTCTCATTACGAACGTCGAGAATAGTACCGTAATCGGCTTTCACACTATCGCGAAACCATTGCAGTTCGGCTGCGATGGCAGGGTAATCGCCGTTGAGCGTCATCAGTCTGTTTCTTCGGGATGCGTTCGGGATGCGTTCGGGATACAGTTTGTTGAGCAGGCAGATGCAGCTGTCGGCAAATATAATAGTACGCTCATACTGCCCATTGATGTTGCAGTTGTAGGCGCTATCGGCATAAGCTCTGGCTTTGGCTTCCATCGCTGTGACATTAGTCAAATGTCCGGTTGAAGCAGCAATTGTAACGCATTGATACACAAGCATTGCGACAATAGTCAATACGCGATGTATGCCTTTGGGCAGACGGAAGAAGAAGCGGCTACCCTTCCCTGCTTCGCTCTCTGCCGAAATAGAGCATACGCTGAATATAGAGCTGGTTTTGCGATACTTGTCGATGATGCCTTTGCAGTTGATTAGTCCGAATCCATGTCCGCCTTCCGCCTTTACGTTGCTTGAGTCCTTTATGATTTTTCGGGTGAACAGACCATCCAACTGTTCCTTTGCCATTCCGCTACCGTTGTCGGCTATTGATATTTCCACATAGTCGTCAGTTTCTTCTGCCGAAACCTTCACCTCGCCGCCTTGTGGAGTGTAGCGACGTGCATTTTCGGCAATGGTATTCACCATGAACAAAGTAAGCACGGGGTCGGCTTTCACTACCGTATCGTTATCCTCGACATGGAGAGTTATTCCATGGCGCTTATAGTCGGATGCGTTTCGTCTGATTACGTCGAATATATCCTTTAGCATGAAACTCTTTATGTTAAGCTGCAGTCCGCCTTGCTTCAGGCGTATCCACTTTGTAAGTTGCTGGTTGCACTCGGCAATAGAGTCGACCAGTTGGCCTGCATAAGCGAGATGTTCGTTGCGTGACTCAGGAGTACATTTGCCTGCCGTCAATACGTCAAACTCACGAGTCAACCGATTGATAAGCGGGATTACGCTCGATGCAATCAATATCTTGGTGCGTTGCTCCACGCTTATCTCGCCATAGTGTTCTTTCTGGCTTTTCTTGACATTCGTCTCGTCTTCTATCTCTTCTATTTCCTCCTGTTTCTCCTCATACTTAGCCTCACACTTCTGCTTCCATTCTTCCAAAGGTGCCAGCAAACGGTCGGTAGACACCATTCTGCGTTGCTTGTGACGCTGGTAACCAAAATACGACAGCAGTCCTATGATGATGGCTATCAGCACCATCACAGCCACAATCATAAAGTCGAGCTGGCGTAACGAGACCGATAACTGCTCGGCTCGTGCCTCAAGCTGGCGGTCCTGTCGGGTGCGTTCCTGAAGGTCAAGATATATGTTGCGATTGTAGTCGCTACGGGGCTTGTCGCCCATGGCCGAGCACACTATCGACATTTGTTCGCGTATGGAGGCCACAAGGTCGGGGGCGGCATTTATTGCCGTGTCCTTCTCCAGAGCGTTGGTTAGACAGGCATAAGCCGAGTTGTAGTCGCCTATATTACGATAGGACATAGAAAGCGTACGCCATGCTCCAGCCGTCTGATACACGTCGCCATAAGCCTCGAAAAGCGACAACGCCCGTTGTGCCAGATTGCCAGACAGCAGACTGTCTGGCATTTGGTCGACATTTATAAAGTCGATTTCCTGCATATTGTCGGCTGTCAAGCGCTGTCGGTCGTCGTCATTCTGCAGATGTTCGCTAATGGCCTGCAAGGAATTGGCCTCCCAGTACTGGTACCGATACTGTCGCGACAACAGATAGCACCTCATAAGATTGTCGAATTCGGCTTGTACCACTCGCTCATGAGTCTTGCCCGAAAGTATTCCCCCAGAGCCAACATTGTAATAATAAGCCAGCAGCTGGGCAGTATCTCTCACCACTTCGCCACCTGCATCTATCGCCATCAAGGCTTCGGTAGACAGGCGCAGCTGCCCCAAGTAATAAAGATAAGCCGAATAGACTATGGCATACTCGCTACGGGCATAGACAAGTCGGGCACGCTGGCGCTCGTCAAGCAACTCTTCGTCCTCGTTCAAACGCTTCAGACAACCTTGTGCATGCTGCAGATAATGATAGAAATTCTTGTTTTCCGACCTGCGCTGGCAAAGGCGCATAAGCTGAACGTCACATACGAGCTGTTCTATCTGATTGTCAGTCTGTTCGGGAATGCTTGTAAGAATCTTGAACGCCTTGGCGTATTTCATACGGACTATCTCTACAAACGCCAGATTGTTCATCGCCTCTGCACGTCCGTCGCCATAATTATGCGAGTGTTCGAATGCACGTTTGGCGTACACTTGTGTAGAGTCAAGATTTCGGTAGTGATAGCTGTACGAAATATCGTTCAGCCTGTCTACCTCAGCACGATTGCTTGTGTCGTAGCAAGCCACAGCCAGCAAGACAATTATTGCAAATGGCAATATCATCAGAAGATTATGAATATGTTTGTAGGGTATTATCTGCATCTGTGTTAGTTGTTAAAGAGAAGCGTAAGTTGTTATAAACAAGTGTTCTTGACCACGGTCAGTTAATGCAAATTTAACTATAAAAATCGGAAATGACATTGTCTGAATACATAAAAAATACGGTTTCCAATATGTACGCCACGGAAATTGGGCTTTTTTTATTAATTTTGCACGATAGAACACAATAAAGACATTATTATTATGGATATAAAGAAATCGGAATTTACAATATCAGCAGCTACAGTAAGCCAATGTCCTAAGGACACAAAGCCCGAATTCGCCTTCATCGGCCGTTCCAACGTTGGCAAGTCGAGCCTTATCAATATGCTCTGCAATCACAAGGGACTTGCCAAGACTTCGGCCACCCCAGGCAAGACGCTGCTCATCAATCATTTCGTAATCAACAACGACTGGTATCTTGTAGACCTTCCTGGCTACGGATTTGCCAAGCGCTCGAAGACTGTGCAGAAGAAACTCGACCAAATGATAACGTCGTATATCCTTCAGCGTGAACAGCTTATCAATACATTTGTGCTCATAGACATACGCCACGACCCGATGAAGATTGACACCGATTTCATCAACTGGCTGGGCGAAAGCTCTGTGCCATTTGCCATAATCTTCACCAAGGCCGACAAACTCGGACCGGTCAAGGCCAAGCAGAATGCCGCCAAATGGATGAACTCACTCAAAGAGCAATGGGAAGAACTGCCACCTTATTTCATTACAAGTTCGGAGAAGAAGACCGGACGTGACGAGGTGCTTACTTACATCGAGGATATTCTGAAATCACTTAAGGAGGGAGAATAACTGAAAATGACACCATTACTTGACGTTCAAAATGTATCGAAGGCTTTCGGGGCACATGTGCTGTTCGAGAACATCTCGTTTTCGATAGGCGAAGGCCAGCACGTAGGACTCATAGCCAAGAACGGCACGGGCAAGACTACACTCCTCTCGCTCCTCTCGGGCAAGGAATCGGTTGATTCGGGCAGCATCATATATCGCAAGGATATACGTGTGGGATTTCTTGAGCAGCAGCCCAAGTTCGACCCTGAAGAGTCGGTACTCGACGCTTGCTTCAACCACAACGGCGACCCTGACAAGATACTCAAGGCCAAACAGATACTTACGCAGCTGCGCATTACCGACCTCAATCAGCCTATGGGCCAATTGAGCGGCGGACAGCAGAAGCGCATAGCTCTTGCCAATGTGCTCATAACCGAGCCCGACCTGCTCATACTCGACGAGCCGACCAATCACCTCGACCTTGAGATGATAGAATGGCTCGAAGGCTACCTCTCAAGAGGCAACAAGACGCTGCTGATGGTTACGCACGACCGATACTTCCTCGACCGCGTGTGCAACTTGATTCTCGAACTCGACAACCACACCATATATGCCTATCGCGGCAATTTCCGCTACTATATGGAAAAGCGACAGGAGCGTATTGACACCACACGTGCCGAAATAGAACGTGCCAACAATCTGTATCGACGCGAACTGGAATGGATGCGCCGACAGCCTCAGGCACGTGGACACAAGGCCCGTTATCGCGAGGAGGCTTTCTACGACCTTGAAGCCAAGGCAAAGCAGCGCATGGAAGAACGGCAGATGAGACTCAAGTCGAAGAATGTGTACATCGGCTCCAAGATATTCGAGTGCCAATATGTATCTAAGGCTTTCGACGAGAAGGTCATACTGAAAGACTTCTACTACAACTTCCAGCGCTTCGAGAAGATGGGTATCGTAGGCAACAACGGTACAGGAAAATCCACCTTCATCAAGATGCTGCTCGGCGAGACAGGACCCGACAGCGGACAGTTTGACATAGGCGACACGGTAAGGTTCGGCTATTTCTCGCAGGACGGCATGAAGTTCAACGACCAGCAACGCGTAATAGACGTAATATC
Source organism: uncultured Prevotella sp. (assembly GCA_905193385.1). Lineage (GTDB taxonomy): Bacteria > Bacteroidota > Bacteroidia > Bacteroidales > Bacteroidaceae > Prevotella. The sequence goes on from CAJJOL010000010.1 coordinate 19,368, forward strand.
TGACATAGCCGAATATGTCGACTATGGTGGAGGCAAGCATATCACGGCAGGACAGTTGCTACAACACTTCCTCTTCACCCCCGAGCAGCAATACGACTATGTGTACAAACTGTCGGGTGGCGAGCGCCGAAAGCTCTATCTGTGTACAGTACTGATGCGCAACCCCAACTTCCTCGTACTCGACGAGCCTACCAACGACCTCGACATACAGACGCTGGAGGTGCTGGAGGAGTATCTGCAGGACTTCCCTGGATGCGTCATCATAGTGTCGCACGACCGATTCTTTATGGACAAGATTGTCGACCACCTGCTCGTATTCCGTGGCAACGGCGAGATAAAGGACTTTCCTGGCAATTATACCCAGTTCCGCGAATGGAAGTCGTTAAAGCCCAAGGCCGAAGCAGCCGACAAGCCTAACGCCACCTCAGAGAAGAAGGAGAAAAGAGAGTTTGTAGGCGAGCAACGACGCAAAAAGACGTATAAGGAGAAGTGCGAATTCGAGCGCCTTGAGAAGGAAATTGCGGCACTTGAACAAGAGCAGAAGGCGATAGAAGAAGAACTTTGCAGCGGAACGTTATCGATAGAACTGCTTACCGAGAAAAGCAAACGCCTGCCTATCGTCAAAGAAAACCTCGAAGAAAAGGAAATGAGGTGGCTCGAATTGTCTGAAATAGACTAATCGATGCGCTTTTTTCAGAATTATTAAAAATAAAAGTGCTTAAAGATTAACGCATATAAATATTTTTGTGTAAGTTTGCAGTTGTTACCAATAACCTAACGAGATTACACATTATATATGATATACGTAACTTTAAATAATACCAAACCTAAAAGAAGGCTCACCTTCTATCTTGCCATGGAAGAATACATTGCCCGACATCTCGAAAAGGGCGAGTATTTCTTCATGTGGCAGGTAGACCCGACGGTTATCTTCGGGCGCAACCAACTCATACAAAACGAGGTGAACATAGACTACTGTCGACAGCACAACATACAGACATATCGTCGGAAAAGCGGAGGAGGCTGCGTATATGCTGACATGACCAACATTATGTTCTCCTACATCACCCCCGACGAGAATGTAAGCCTCACATTCAGCAAATATATAAATATGGTGTCAGAAATGCTACGCAAACTCGGAATACCTGCCGAAACAAGCGGACGCAACGACATAATGATAGATGGACGCAAGGTGTCGGGCAACGCTTTCTATCACATACCCGGACGAAGCATAGTGCATGGCACAATGCTCTACGGCACCAATATAGAGAATATGGTAGGCGCAATAACACCTTCGTGCGAGAAACTTGTGTCGAAAGGAATACAAAGCGTGCGCCAACACATCACACTCCTCAAGGACCACATAAGCCTTGACATCGAAGAGTTTAAAGACTTCACACGACGCAACCTATGCAATGGCGAAATCGTACTATATGACGACGCAATAGCCCAGATAGCACACATCGAAGAAGAATATCTCACCCCAGAATTCATCTACGGCAATAACCCAAGTTACAACATAATCCGTAGCGGACGTATAGAGGGCGTTGGCGACTTCGTGATAAGCATGGAGATGAAGAACGACGTGATAAAAGACATCGACATCAAGGGCGACTTCTTCCTGGTGGGCGACATCGGGCAACAGATCATAGCCAAACTGCAAGGTACAGCCTACACAGCAGATGCCATAAGCGCAGCCCTGCCACAGCAGCTTGACAACGTGATACTCAATCTGAAGAAGGACGACTTTGTCAGCCTTATAATGAAAAAAACACCAATTGACGTAAAGAAAAAACAATAAACCTTACAAAAATACTAATCTTTTATGGAAAAGAAAACGTGCCTTTATGACAAACATGTAGCTCTCGGAGCCTTGATGCAGCCCTTTGGCGGCTTCATCATGCCAATCCAGTATTCAAACATCGCCGACGAGCACTACGCTGTGCGCCGGCATTGTGGAGTGTTTGACGTCTCGCACATGGGCGAAGTGACCGTAAAGGGCCCTGATGCCGAACGATACGTCAACCACATCTTTACCAACGACGTGCGCGGAGCCGAACCAGGCAAGATTTTCTACGGAATGATGTGCTATGAAAATGGCGGAACAGTAGACGACCTGCTCGTATACAAGATGGCAGAGAACGACTTCTTCCTCGTTATCAATGCTGCCAACATCGACAAGGACGTAGCATGGATGGAAAGCCATCTGGAGGGATACGACGTAGAGTTCAAAAACTGCTCGGAAGACTACGGACAGCTTGCCGTGCAAGGCCCTGAGGCCGAGCAAGTGGTAGAGGAAGTATTGGGCCTGGCATGCAAGGACCTGATATTCTACACCACCAAGACCATCGACGTGGCTGGCGAGACAATCATCATCAGTCGTACAGGCTACACAGGCGAGGACGGATTTGAAATATACGCTTCGCACGCATACATCAACGAGCAATGGGACAAGCTCCTTGCATCGGGACGTTGCAAGCCTTGCGGACTCGGATGTCGCGACACATTGCGCTTTGAGGTAGGACTCCCGCTCTATGGCGACGAACTCTCTAACGAAATATCACCCGTTATGGCAGGATTAAGCATGTTCTGCAAGCTTGACAAACCCGAATTCATCGGCAAGGAGGCTCTTGTTGAGCAGAAGACCAACGGCGTGAGCAAGCGGGTGATAGGCATCGAACTCAGCGACCGTGCCATTCCACGCCATGGCTACAAAATTCTGCACGAAGGCGAAGAGGTCGGCGAGGTTACTACCGGCTATCACACTATTTCTACCGACAAGTCGGTATGTATGGCACTTGTAGATGCACGCTATGCCAAGCTTGGCACAGAGCTTGAGGTGCAAATCCGCAAAAAGACATTCCCTGGCGTAGTAGTGAAAAAGCGCTTCTACGACAAGCATTACAAGAAATAATAGATAATTAGTGAACTAATAACTTATAAATAACTAACAACTAATAACATTTATGGCAAAAGTAATTGAAGGACTCTACTATTCAGAGTCACACGAATATGTAAAGGTAGAAGGCGAATTCGCATATGTAGGCATCACAGATTATGCCCAGAACGCACTCGGCAACGTCGTGTATGTTGACCTTCCAGAAGTAGACGACGAAGTAGAGGCTGACGAGGATTTCGGCGCAGTAGAGAGCGTAAAGGCTGCAAGCGACCTTATCTCACCTGTATCTGGTACTGTAGTTGAGGTGAACGAAGCTCTCGAAGACAAGCCTGAATTGCTCAATGAAGATCCGTTCGAAAACTGGATTATCAAGGTTCAGCTCTCTGATACAGCCGAGCTCGACAACCTTATGGATGCACAGGGCTACGAGGATTTCTGCAAAGCATAAAGAAGTCTGATTTTAAGGAAACAATAATATAGGAAGTCGGGAATTAGGAGAATAGCTAAGCATTTTTCAATCACAATGTTTCAGCCTCCTGATTCCCTGCTTATGATTTATTGGATTTCCGAATATTCAATTACTAAAATCCCCAATCAAACTATGAACTTCAAGTATTTTCCACATACCGAGGAAGAAATAAAGCAGATGCTTGCAAAGGCGGGAATGGAGTCGCTGGACGATCTCTACTCTGACGTGCCCGAACAGATACGTTTCAAGGGAGAGTATGACTTGCCCGAACCCTTGAGCGAAGCAGGCATACGTACATTCTTCGAGAAAATCGGCAACAAAAACCAGCGTCTCACAGTATTTGCCGGAGCAGGATGCTACGACCATTACACTCCGGCTATAGTGCCCAACATCATCTCACGCTCTGAATTTCTCACGAGCTACACCCCTTATCAGGCAGAAATTTCGCAGGGAACACTCCATTATATCTTCGAATATCAGAGTATGATGGCCGAATTGACCGGTATGGACATCTCCAACGCGTCAATGTACGACGGTTCTACCGCTACTGCCGAAGCTGCAATCATGGCTATGGCTTCGACAAAGAAGGCTGATACCGTGCTTGTTTCGACCACAGTAGACCCAAAAATCGTAAATGTTGTGAAAACTTACGCCCATTTCCACGGATTTAACGTAGAAATGATTGCCCAAAACGAGGGTGTTACCGACAAGGCACAGATGAGCGAGCGTCTTGACAAAGGTGGCGTGGCAGGCGTAATCGTACAGCAGCCCAACTATTACGGCATCGTGGAAGACTATGCCGGATATGCCGATTCGTGCCACACCAACAAGGCCCTGTTCGTTATCAACAGCGTAGCTGCCGACCTCGCCCTGCTCAAGACTCCAGGCGAATGGGGAGCCGACATTGCAGTAGGCGACGGACAGTCGCTTGGCATTCCTATGGCATTCGGAGGACCGTCTGTTGGCTATATGTGCTGCACCGAGAAGCTTATGCGCAAGATGCCGGGACGCATCGTAGGACAGAGTCTCGACAACCGCGGACAGCGAGTTTTCGTGCTCACTCTCCAGGCACGCGAACAGCACATACGTCGCCAGAAGGCTACTTCAAACATCTGCTCTAACGAGTCGCTTATGGCCCTGTTTGTCACCATATACATGTCGGTAATGGGCAAGGAAGGGCTCAAGGAGGCTGCACAGCTGTCGTACGACGGAGCACACTATCTGCACGACCAACTGATAGCTACAGGCAAGTTTGAGGACAAATACACACAGGGCTTCTTCAACGAGTTCTGTGTACGCTATAAGGGCAATGTCGACAGCCTGCAGAAACGCTTCATCGAATACGGAATCTTGGGCGGAATAAAGGTTGATGAGGACACACTTATGTTTGCCGTAACAGAGAAACGTACAAAGCAAGAAATTGACAAACTCGTAAATATTGTAAAGGAGGAAACGCTATGAACAACCGTCTTTATGGAAATCTGATTTTTGAATTGTCGCATCCCGGCAGACGCGGTTATTCACTACCAAACAACGAGTTTGGACATTATGAATTGCCTGAAGCAATGCGACGCAACGAAGACGCACAATTGCCTGAGTGCGATGAGCTTACCGTAATTCGTCACTACACCAATCTTAGTGCTAACAACTTCGGTGTCAACAACGGATTCTATCCGCTGGGCAGCTGCACAATGAAGTACAACCCCATCATCAATGAAGAGGTGGCTGCCATGCCTCAGTTTGCCGCATTGCACCCGCTCCAGCCCGAACAGACATGCCAGGGAGCATTGCAGGTGTACTACGAGATGCAGAAAAGTCTGGCTGCCATCACCGGACTCTCAGAATTCACTCTGAACCCGTTTGCCGGCGCTCATGGCGAGCTTACCGGACTCATGATCATACGTGCCTACCACCAGAGCCGTGGCGACATGAAGCGAACAAAGGTGATTGTGCCTGACTCGGCTCACGGCACCAACCCTGCTTCGGCTGCTGTATGCGGACTGGAGATTGTTGAGGTGAAATCTACAGCCGATGGCGTTGTAGATACCGAAGACCTGCGCGGTCTGCTTGACGACACCGTAGCTGCAATGATGATGACCAATCCTAATACTCTCGGACTTTTCGAGTGCAAGATACCAGAAATTCAGCAGCTCGTACACGAATGTGGCGGACTGATGTATTACGATGGAGCCAATCTCAATCCGATGCTCGGCGTATGTCGCCCGGGCGATATGGGATTCGACGTGATGCACATAAATCTGCACAAGACTTTCTCGACACCTCATGGAGGTGGCGGACCTGGTTCGGGTCCGGTAGGCGTGCGCAAGGGACTGGAGCAGTTCCTGCCCGTGCCTAAGGTGGCTAAGGATGGTGACACATACAAGATTGTAGGTTGCGACGAGGGCAATATACACGTGGGCGAATTCTTCGGCAACTTTGCCGTAATGATGCGTGCTTATGCCTATATCCTCTCGCTCGGCAAGGAGCACATACGCATGGTAGGACCACTCGCAACTCTCAATGCCAACTATGTCAAGGAGTCGCTCAAGGACGTTTATGCACTACCTATCCCCACCGTTTGCAAACACGAGTTTGTATTTGACGGACTCAAGGACAAGTCGACAGGTGTGACAACTATGGACGTGGCAAAGCGCCTGCTCGACTACGGCTACCACGCTCCCACAATCTATTTCCCGCTGCTCTTCCACGAGGCAATGATGATAGAACCTACCGAGAGCGAAAGCAAGGAAACTATCGACGCATTTATCGAAGTGCTGCGACTTATTGCCGACGAAGCCAAGAACAATCCTGAGGAAGTGAAGACGGCTCCACACAATACTCCTGTAGGACGTGTTGACGACGTTCTGGCAGCCAAGCATCCTATACTCACTTGGAAACAGATGAATCAATAGCATTCGTACACAACAATATATATGATACATTCGGATATAATTATCATAGGCTCTGGACCGGGCGGCTATCGTGCCGCCCATCATGCTGCCCTGCACGGGCTCTCGGTCACAATAATTGAGAAATCGGAGGCTGGCGGCACCTGTCTCAACCGTGGTTGCATACCTACCAAGACGCTCTGTCGCAACGCTGAAATAGTAGATATATTGCGTCATGCAGATACCTTCGGCCTTAATGGCGAAGGCTATGCTCTCAACTTCGGCAGAGTGATGCAACGCAAACTGGAGGTTGTAAACCAACTGCGTAGCGGTGTGGAGACGCTCATGCAGACACCCGGCATAACATTTGTGCGAGGTGCAGCCTCGTTTGCCGATGCTCACACAGTTGTAGTTGGCGACGAGCAATACACAGCCGATAACATAATAATAGCCACTGGCAGCGACTCTAAATGCCCACCCATCGAGGGTACTACGCTACCGGGAGTTGTCACCTCTACCGAGCTTCTCGACATCGACCACCTGCCCAAACGCCTATGCATAATAGGTGCAGGAGTCATAGGTATGGAATTCGCTTCTGTGTTCAGCAGTTTTGGCAGCAACGTCACGGTGATAGAATTCCTTAAGGAATGTCTGCCTGTTCTCGACTCTGACATAGCCAAGCGTCTGCGCCAGACCATAGGCAAGCGTGGTGTCGAATTCTACATGCAGTCGGCTGTCAAGTGTATAACTCAAACTGAGGGTGAGGAAGGTGCCAAACAACTGACAGTCAACTTCGAAAAGAAGGGCAAACCTGTCAGCATTGATGCCGACGTAGTGCTCATAGCCACAGGTCGTAAGCCGTGCACGGAGGGTCTAGCTTTGGAGAATGCCGGCATAGAATACTCTCCAAAGGGTATCGTTGTCGATGACAACTTCCAAACCAACGTCAGCGGCGTATACGCTATTGGCGATGTAAACGGACGCTGTTTGCTGGCACATGCTGCCACTTTCCAGGGCCTGCACGTGGTAAATAGCATACTCAACCGCCCCAACGACATTCAGTTCGACATCATGCCTTCTGCCATATTCACCAATCCTGAAGCAGCAAGCGTGGGCTTGAGCGAAGACCAGCTGAAGGCCTCACAGCATCCATACGAGTGTCGTAAGGGCTTCTACCGCTCCAACGGCAAGGCGCTCGCCATGAACGAAACTGACGGAATGATAAAACTGCTCATCGACACAGCCGAAAATCAGCGTATCATAGGATGTCACGCCTTTGGCGCACACTCGGCAGATATGGTTCAGGAGATTTCTGCCTTGATGAACAGCGGCACTAAATTGCCACAACTTGCCAATATCATACACATCCACCCCACTCTTTCTGAGATTCTACACGATATGGCTTTGTAATAATAAACTATACAAATATTCAAGTAGGAGGTAAATACTAATTATTGGTATTTACCTCCTACTTGAATATACTTAACCTCAGTACTTACGACAAGTACTGTAGTAATCCTATTAAAGTACTGTAGTAAAACCAACGAAGATACTATAGCATCAATAGAAAGTAAGGAATAAAACGTAACAAAACAAAAACTCGTTGCACACCTACAATAGGAGAATATACAACGAGTTTTTTGTAATTACAAATAAATTTTAGCTTTATCTTTACATTTTCATACGGAACATATGTTTCTATCTATATGTTCTTTATGAATATTGTCTCAATGCAGCCAGCAATTCATTATTCTCCTTCTTCGACCCTACCGTTATACGCAGACAGTTATGGCAAAGCTGCACATTGTTGCGATTGCGCACTACGATGCCACGGTCGATGAGGTAAGTGTAGATGTTGGGAGCATCGCTCACCTTGGCGAGGAAGAAATTGGCATCGGTAGGATAAACCTTCTCGCAGATGGGCAGCTGGCTGAACGCCACTACCATTCGCTCACGCTCCACAACGATTGTACGCACCCACTTCTCTACCTCAAAAGCATCCGAAAGACGCTGCAGGGCAAAATTCTGAGTCAGTTCGTTGACATTGTACGGATACTTCACCTTGTTGAACAGCCCGATAATCTCCTTGCTGGCAAACGCCATACCGAGTCGTATGGCTGCACATCCCCAAGCCTTGCTCATAGTGTTAAGCACAATCATATTAGGGAATTCGGCCAAACGGGTACGCCAGGCACGAGCCTTGGTGAAATCTGAGTAAGCCTCGTCAATTACAACAATGCCCTCAAAGGCCGTAAGAATCTTTTCTATCTCGATAGAGTTAATGAGATTTCCCGTAGGATTGTTGGGCGAGCAAATCCATATAACTTTTGTGCGGTCGTCGCAGGCAGAAAGCATGGTATCGGCAGAGATCTGAAAATGCTCGTCGAGCAACACTTTGCGATACTCCACATCGTTGACATCGGCACAAACCTTATACATGCCATAGGTAGGTTCTATGGCCACCACGTTGTCGATACCAGGCCGACAGAAGCATCGGTAAACAAGGTCGATAGTCTCATCGCTACCGTTGCCCAAGCACATATTATCGGGCGCAATACCCTTGATGCGTTCCAGTTTCTCCTTCACCTTCATCTGCAAAGGGTCAGGATAACGATTGAAGGGCGAGTTGTAAGGACTCTCGTTGGCATCGAGAAAAACATGGGCATCCCTACCCTTGAATTCATCACGGGCGCAACTGTAAGGTGCCAGACTCCAAATGTTGGGTCTGACAAGTTCGCTAAGAGTTTTCATATTTTTAATGAATAGAGTTCAATTTGGTCATGCGCACACTCATGGCGTTACGATGAGCGTCAAGATGTTCGGCGGCAGCCATCACCTCCACGGCTCTACCTATAGAACTGATGCCCTCGGCTGTGAGGTGCTGGAACGTAACCTTACGCATGAAGCTGTCGAGATTGACGCCATTGTATGCCGTAGCATAGCCGTGTGTGGGCAGGGTGTGATTGGTACCGCTGGCATAATCGCCGGCACTCTCGCAAGCATACTCTCCGAGGAAGACGCTGCCAGCATTCACCACTTTGTCAGCCAAGTGCTCATAGTCGGCAGTTGCAATGATGAGGTGTTCGGGGGCATAAACATTGCTTAGGGTGATGGCCTCATCTGTATCTCGCACAAGCACAGCTTTGCTGTTCTGGAGCGTCTGCACAGCTATTTCGCGGCGTGGCAACTTGGCCAGCTGCATTTCTATCTGCTGCTGCACAGCGACTATTTTCTCCTCAGATGTACTGATAAGCAATACCTGCGAATCGATGCCATGTTCTGCCTGCGAGAGAAGGTCGGCAGCCACAAACTCGGCATTGCTCGCTGCATCGGCAATTACGCATACCTCTGAAGGACCAGCGGGCATATCGATTGCTACCTCATGCAACGACACATGCTGTTTGGCTGCCATGACATACTGGTTGCCTGGGCCAAAAATCTTGTACACCTTTGGCACCGACTGCGTACCGTATGCCATTGCACCAATAGCCTGCACACCGCCTATCTTGAACACCTTGTCTACACCCACCACATTGGCGGCTGCCAGAATCGCAGGGTTCACCTTGCCGTCAGTCATAGGAGGCGTGCAGAGTACAATCTCGCTACAACCGGCTATCTTGGCGGGTGTGGCAAGCATCAACACCGTAGAGAAGAGCGGAGCCGTGCCACCCGGTATGTACAATCCTACGCGCTCTATAGGCAACTGCTTTTGCCAGCACACGACTCCAGGCGATGTCTCCACCTTGCAAGCCGTCATCGACTGAGCCTTATGAAACTTGTAAATATTGTCGTGGGCAAGTTTTATGGCATCAAGCAATTCGCTGTCAATGACAGCCATTGCCTCTGCCTTTTCCTCCTCGTTTACCAGCAGTTCACCCAGCATGGCATGATCGAACTTGGCCTCATACTCTATTGCTGCCTCGTCGCCTCTGAGGCGCACATCGTCGAGAATGCCAGCTACGGCACTATTGAGACTCGAAACGTCCAAGTGCGGACGCTGGCAGATTTCTGCCCATTCCAATCGTTCGGGATATTTATATAGCTTCATATTCAATATACGTCAATTATATACGTCGATTATTTTTTTAGATAGATTCTATCAGTCTGGATTCCTCTAGAGAATCATTTTCTCGATAGGTGTAACAAGTATGCCCTGTGCTCCCAAATCCTTAAGTTTGGCTATAATTGACCAGAAGCGCTTCTCGTCGAGAACGGTATGTACAGAACACCATCCTTCTTCGGCTAGAGGAATTACTGTAGGACTCTTGATGCCAGGCAACACCTTGATTATTTCAGGTACGCTCGCCCTTGGCGCATTCATCATCACATACTTCTTGTCCTGTGCCGAACGTACTGCCGAGAAGCGGAAGAGCATTTCGTTGAGTATCTGATGCTTCTCGTCGTCAAGATTCCAGTTGCCTACAAGCAACGCTTCGCTATGGGTGACGATTTCTACCTCACGCAGATTGTTGCTCACCAGCGTGCTACCAGAACTTACAATGTCGAATATGCCATCGGCAAGACCAATACCTGGGCTAATCTCCACGCTGCCCGTAATTACATGTATATCAGCGTTTATTCCGTTTTGGCGCAAGTATTTACTTAAGATGTTAGGATAAGAAGTTGCTATGCGCTTGCCGTTGAACCATTGAGGTCCAGTGTAGTTCACCTCCTTGGAAATGGCGAGCGACAGACGACACTTGCTGAATCCAAGACGTGACAATATCTGAACATTCTCGCCACGCTCCTGATACTCATTCTCTCCTACTATGCCTATGTCGGCAACGCCCGAAGCTACGCTCTGTGGAATGTCGTCGTCACGCAGAAACAGAACCTCAAGAGGAAAGTTGGATGCTTGTACTAAAAGTGTGCGCTTGCTTGTGCTTACCTTAATATCGGCCTCTGCAAGCAAATTCATGGTATCGTCAAACAGACGACCCTTAGATTGGACTGCAATTCTTAACATACTCTGAAAAATTAGATTTCTTACCTTAAAGTGTCGCAAAAGTAACCTATTTTTAGGTATTATGCAAGAATTATTGTACTTTTGTAAGCAAAATAGACGTATATTCTATGCAATTACAATATTTATACATTATTTTGGTCGCAATATGCATTTGCGGATGCAGCGAGAAAAAGAACAAGGAAATGACCCCTTGGGGCGAACCGATTGATGCCGACACTAATGCCATCAGTACCAATCTCTCTATGGACGACATGATGCAGAACGGCGAACTGATAATGCTGACGATGAGCGGTCCTGACACTTATTTCGAATATCACGGACGTGGCATGGGTACTCAGTTTCTGCTGTGCGAGAAGTTTGCCCAGCACTTAGGCGTATCGCTCAGAGTTGAGGTGTGCAAGAGTACCGATGAAATGCTCAGACGACTTAAGGACGGTGAAGCCGACCTCATCGCCTGCCAGATGCCAAAGGCTACAAAAGGTACTATCCCATGCGGATATGCTGTAGATTCGCTGAAGACTTCGTGGCTGACCGGCAAGGATTCGAAGGAATTGGCAGACTCAATCAATCGCTGGTACACACCCAAACTGATAGCACAAATACAGAACGAAGAGCGACTGCGATACTCCACACGGAGCGTACATCGACACACTTACGCTCCTATGCTCAACGCCAAGTCTGGTATAATATCGCAATACGACCATCTCTTCATCAAGTATTCGCCAATAGCACGATGGGATTGGCGACTGCTCGCAGCGCAATGCTATCAAGAGTCGTGCTTCGACCCAAAGGCTTACTCGTGGGCTGGAGCTTGCGGACTGATGCAGATAATGCCTTCTACTGCAGCCGAGCTTGGATTACCGATATCAAAGATTTACGACCCCGAGGAAAATATCTATGCGTCAACACGTTATATCAATAAATTAAACTCTTGCTTCCAAGATGTAAGAGATCCCTTGGAGCGCCAGTCATTTGTACTCGGCAGCTACAACGGTGGGGCGTTTCATATACGCGACGCAATGGCATTGACAAGGAAATACGGCAAAAACCAATATAAATGGTCTGACGTGGCAGAGTTTGTTCTGAAACTCAGCACTCCACAATATTATAATGACCCAGTGGTGAAACACGGATATATGCGCGGACACGAAACCGTGACGTATGTAGCACGCATTCATGACAGATGGCGCCAGTATCGTGGTGCTGTCAGAGGAAACGGAGCAACTAAATTCTTGCCCGGAATCACACCTGGCGGCGACATTCCACACAAAGCAGCTAGAAAACATAGGTTTAAATTGTAGTATTTGAAGCGCAAAAGGAGGTCTGCCGAATTTAATATCGGATAACCTTTGCCCGATTAACAAAAAAAATGTAATTTTGTAAATCGTTTAAAACAAATTATACAAAAAAATAACATGTCTGAATATTTAAGCACAAGCAAGAAGAAGATTACAGCCCCACTGTTTTTTGATATGAAACGCAACGGCGAGAAGATAAGCTGGCTCACCGCTTACGACTATACTTCAGCATCAATAGTTGACGCTGGCGGAGTAGACGCTATACTTGTAGGCGACTCGGCTTCTAACGTTATGGACGGCAATATGACAACGCTGCCCATCACGGTAGACGAAATGATCTATCACGCACGCTCAGTGGCTCGCGCTGTAAGCCACGCTCTCGTAATATGCGACATGCCTTTCGGCAGCTATCAGGTTTCGGAAGAAGACGGTCTGCGCAACGCTATACGCATAATGAAGGAGACCGGTGTAGATGCCGTTAAGATAGAAGGTGGAGCCGAGATTGCCCCGATGATAAAGCGAATGGTTGACGCAGGAATACCCGTGAGCGGACATCTCGGACTCACACCTCAGAGTGTACATAAATTCGGCGGATACGGACTGCGCGCCAAGGATGAAGCCGAGGCAGAGAAACTGATGTCTGACGCCAAAGCTTTGGACGAAGCCGGATGCTTCTGTATCGTACTTGAGAAGGTCCCGGCTGCACTTGCACAGAAGGTGACCGAAAGCGTAAGCTGTGCCACCATAGGCATAGGTGCAGGCAACAACTGCGACGGACAGGTGCTTGTGTACACCGATATGTTAGGCATGGACCCAAACTTCAAGCCAAAGTTTGTAAGAAAATACGCCGATTTGTACAATGTCATGACTACTGCCATCGCCCAGTACGTCAGCGATGTCAAGTCGACCGACTTCCCTAACGAAACTGAATCATATTAATGGACAATACGTACACGCCGACATACCACAAAATGTGGAATCGCGACTTCTCGCTCCTGATAATAGCCGAGTTGCTGCTATGTGTAGCCTGCTATATGACAATACCATTCTTGCCATGCAGGCTATACTGGAACAACTATGTAGATGCAGAATGGGCATGTCTGACAATGGCGGCTTTCGTCGCTGGCATTGTAATCTCCGGATTCTTCGGCAGCTGGCTCATACAACGCTACCGTCGCAACAAGGTTTTTCTTGTATCGACATTCTGTCTAAGCGCTACAATACTCGCTATGTCTACATTTGACGTATCTGTCAACAAACGGATTGACACCACGCAGATAGCATGGCTGATGGCGGCGTGCATTTGGGGAGGCTTTGTGTTTGGTCACGCCAAACGCGTTCTCTCGTGTACATTATTGATAGATAAGACAGAGTCGTGCCACCGCACCGAAGCTAATTATGCAGCTATATGGATATCGCGTCTGGCTGTGGCGGCAGGCCCTATAGCTGCCATACTTATACGCCAAGAGACGCAAGGTACAGTATATTACGCCATCGGAGCCGCTACAGCCCTTGTGGCGGCAATATTGGTAATGATGGTGAAATTTCCATTCCGTGCCCCTGAAGAAGGTACTCACATTATTTCAATCGACCGCTTCTTCCTGCCACAAGGCTGGAACGTTGCTATTGTCATAACACTTATGGGTGCATCACTCGGAATAGTGATGGCCACACATATGAGCATCGAATTTCTTTCGTCAATTGCCGTAGGATTCGTAATAGCTATAATACTGCTAAAATATAAGGCTGTACGCACTGGCAAATTTACGTCTGCCGTGGGCAATGCCTGCATTCTCGTGGCTATAGGAGCAATGGCAATACATAACGGAATGCTCGATGACACGCTAAAACCAATGGTATTGGGCTTGGGATACGGAATGACTTGCTCCGAACAGCTATACAAGCTGCTCGACCACAGCAGCCACTGCCAGCGAAGCACCGTAGAAAGTACATACTTCATGGCAAGCGACGGAGGACTGTTTGTAGGTATAGCCATAGGATGGGCTGGCGAGTATGGACTGGGAAGCCAAGCCGCTTACGGTGCTCATCTGGCACTCATGCTGTTTGTTGTGGCCACTTTGATGTGCTGTGTCAACGCCATTGTCAAAAAAGGTCATAAGGACTATCATGCATAATACTAAGCGCCAAACTACAGACGGCGCACTAAAACACATAATAAAAAAGGAGGATATATTATGATTATCAATTTCAAGGAGATTGAAGCCAAGCACGTTGATGGCTTCAAAGGTGGTAAAGGCGACTTCGTAACCAAGCTTGCTGACGACGGAAAGGTGAAGATTATGCTCAATACGCTGCCGGCAGGAAGTTCAATAGGCATACATACACACAACGGCAACTGCGAGGTGATGTACATATTAAAAGGTGAAATAACTTTTATATACGACGGTAAGGAAGAGACGGCATATGCAGGCGACGTACACTACTGTCCATGCAACCACACACACACAGCCGAAAACCGTACCAACGAAGACGCAGAGTTCTTTGCTATTGTACCCGAAACGAAGTAGATGCCAACCTGGTACAAACAAGGATAAATCGCAGAAGATGGCTAAATCCAATGAAATAGATATGCTTCACGGACCGCTGTTCCTGAAGATTCTGATGTTCTCGCTACCGCTTGCCGCAAGCAGCGTGCTGCAGCAAATCTTCAACTCGGTGGACGTGGCTGTAGTCGGACACTTTGCCAGCAAGCAGGCACTGGCTGCCGTAGGAAGTAACGGTCCGGTAATAAGCCTGCTTATCAATCTTTTTCTTGGCGTGTCTATGGGAGCCAATGTGATTATATCCAACCACATCGGTCAAAACGATACCGACAGCATACAGAAATCAATAAGGACTATTGAGATGGTGTCAGTTGTGAGCGGACTCATACTAATGGTCATTGGAATAGCTGCAGCAAAGCCCATTTTGACACTTATGGGTACTCCTGACGACGTACTTCCAATGGCCATCAAATACCTGCAGATTTATTTTCTTAGCATCCCTTTCTTTCTTGTTTTCAACTTCGGAGCAGCAATACTGCGCAGTATGGGCGACACACGACGTCCCTTATATATTCTTGTTGTAGCGGGAGTTGCCAACGCCATACTCAACCTTTTCTTTGTCATTGTACTGAAAATGGGGGTTGAAGGAGTGGCCATAGCTACTGGTATTGCCAATGCAATAAGCGCTATGCTCATTATACATCTGCTGCAAAACGAAAAGGAACCATATAGAATACATATTAGAGACGCTAAGATATATTGGAGCGAACTGAAGAGGATGCTTATCATTGGCATACCAGCCGGACTGCAAGGCATGGTGTTCTCCATATCAAATGTTCTGCTTCAGTCGGCAATAAACAGTCACGGTGCCGATGCAATAGCTGGCTCGGCAGCAGCGTTGAACTTTGAATACTACTGCTATTTTGTGATATGCGCATTCAATGGTGCCGCAATAACATTCATCGGACAGAATTATGGAGCAGGAAATACAGAGCGCGTAAAACGCATATTCTGGATATGTATGGGCATGAGCATTGTGTGTTGCGGGGGGTTGAACGGTCTGTTCACCTGGCAGCACAAATTCTTCCTGTCATTCTTCTCAAGCGATCCTACAGTACAGGCTTATGGCAAAATACGTATGGAGACGGTGCTCGCATTCCAGTTCATAGCCTGCAGCTATGAAATATCAGCCTCTGCCCTGCGAGGTATGGGCAAGTCGATGCAGCCGACAATACTGACTGTTTTCGGCACCTGTCTGCTGCGCATTATATGGGTGTACGCAGTATGTCCCGTATGGACTGGTTTCGGCACAATAATGCTTGTCTATCCCGTATCATGGATAGCTACCGGAATGATGGTGAGCATAGCGTTTTATCTTACGGCAAGAAAACATATGTCGACACGTACAGCCTAAAATCACCCTCCAACAACTACCCTATTTAGTTAATGATATGAAAACAAATGAGTTCGGACTATGAATAAAGCGTCTGAACTCAAAAAAAAGTAGGCAATATATTTTCATATCACACGAAAAACTCGTATCTTTGCACGTCCTTAGAGTAAAGTAAAGGGCTAATTTTATACGTAAAATATAAAAACATATACATTCAAATGACTAAAGCAGATATCATTAACAAAATTGCCGAAAGCACAGGATTACAAAAGAAGGACGTTTCGGTTGTCGTAGAAAGTTTCATGGAGAATATCAAGGACAGCTTGTTGTCAAACAAGGAAAATGTTTACCTGCGTGGATTTGGAAGTTTTATCATTAAGCATCGCGCTGCCAAAACAGCTCGCAATATCTTGAAAAAGACTACAATGAAAATAGGAGCACACGACCAGCCGAGTTTCAAGCCTGCAAAGTGCTTTGTAGAGGAGATGAAGAACACAACAATGGAATAAGAGAAAACATAAAAAACATTATTCAGTAATATATTAACAATAAAAAATTAAAGTTATGCCAAACGGAAAGAAAAAAAAGGGACACAAGATGGCTACTCACAAGCGTAAAAAAAGATTACGTAAGAACAGACATAAGAGCAAGTAAGCAAGCCTGCCCATAAAGGGTAAGTTCCAAAAAACAATGGGGGCGCGTCAATCACAATGCATACGCAGTGGCTTTGGCGCGCCCCCAATCTTTTAAAGTAAAGTCACCTAAATAATAAACTAAAAGAGAAATGACTAGCGAAGTTGTAATTGACGTTCAACAGAAAGAGATTTCCATAGCCCTGCTTGAAGACAAGCGACTTGTGGAATATCAGACAGAACCACGCTCTGCCTCTTTCTCTGTTGGCAACATCTATATTGCAAAAGTAAAGAAACTTATGCCCGGATTGAACGCCAGTTTCGTGGACGTAGGTTACGAACGTGACGCTTTTCTCCATTATCTTGATTTAGGCAATCAATTCAACTCTTACGAGAAGTATCTCAAGCAAGTACAGAGCGACCGCAAGAAACTCTATCCTTTCGCTAAAGCCACTCGCCTACCCGACCTTAAGAAAGAAGGAAGCGTGCAAAACACATTGAAGGTTGGCGAGGAAGTACTGGTGCAAATCGTAAAAGAACCGATTTCTACCAAAGGTCCACGACTTACTGGCGAACTAAGTTTCGCAGGACGCTATCTCGTACTTATGCCTTTCGGCGACAAGGTTTCTGTATCATCAAAAATCAAAAGCGGCGAAGAACGCGCACGACTGAAACAACTCATCAACAGCATCAAACCAAAGAATTGCGGAGTAATTGTACGCACTGTTGCTGAGGGAAAACGTGTCGCTGAACTTGACGCAGAAATGAAGATTCTCACCAAGCGATGGGAAGACGCACTCATAAAAGTGCAGAAAACACAGAAGCGCCCACAACTGATATTCGAAGAGACAGGACGTGCCGTAGCAATGCTACGCGACTTATTCAACCCCACATACGAAAACATATACGTCAATGACGAGGATGTTTTTCATGAAGTAAAACACTATGTATCACTCATCGCCCCAGAGAAAGCAGGCATAGTGAAATTATATACTGGTACGGTTCCTATCTTCGACAATTTTAATGTTACCAAACAGATTAAGTCAAGCTTTGGTAAAACCGTTAATTATAAGCATGGTGCGTATCTGATTATAGAACATACAGAAGCCCTTCACGTAGTCGACGTAAACAGCGGCAACCGATCACACTCGGACAACGGACAAGAAGCCAATGCCCTTGATGTTAACCTTGGCGCTGCCGACGAATTGGCAAGACAGTTGCGATTGCGCGACATGGGAGGTATCATTGTTGTCGACTTCATCGACATGAACCTTGCAGAAGACCGTCAACTTCTCTACGAACGCATGTGCAAGAACATGCAGAAGGACAGAGCCCGACACAACATTCTGCCATTAAGCAAGTTCGGCTTAATGCAGATTACACGCCAGCGTGTACGTCCGGCAATGGACGTAAATGTTGAGGAGGTATGCCCTACATGCTTCGGCAAGGGAAAGATAAAGCCGAGCATTATCTTTACAGATCAGCTTGAGAGTAAGATTGACAGACTTGTCAAGAAGATTGGAGTTAAGACTTTCTACCTGCACGTTCATCCCTATGTAGCGGCTTACATCAACAAAGGCGTATGGTCGCTCAAGAGAAAATGGCAGTTGAAATATGGTCTTGGCGTTCATATCGTTCCTTCACAGAAACTGGCTTTCCTGCAGTACGAATTCTACGACAGCAAGCGACAGTTCATTGATATGAAGGAAGAGATTGAAACCAAATAATTCCATCATCATTAATACCAAATACAATAAAGCCCTGGCTCTATTACGAGAACCAGGGCTTTATTGTTATGGTCATTCATGTTTTGTTTCTTAATTATGTATTACAATAAGCTTGATGCACGCTTCCAGTACCGTTTTCAGTACCGCCTAACTGGTACTGGAGTTTCATATAGGTGGTACTGGAGTTTCACTTGACTGGTACTGGAGTTTCACTTGACTGGTACTGGAGTGTTACTTATGTGATACTGACAAATAACTTATATGCATAAATCAGGCATCCCAATTGATGTGATTTTTGCATTCACCATTAGTTCTCCGTCACTTTGCTTCCTTTGCCTTATTACGCTTTCTCCAGAAGAACAAGTCGGAGATACGCTTGAAGTCTTTCTTCATGATAATACCCAAACCTTGAGTATTAAGACTGTTGCGTGTGAAGTAACGGTCGTTGGTCTTGTTGTAGACGTTGATGGCAAGATTACCGTTGGGGAATAGCAAATACTTGATGTCAAAGTCGCCTATAAAGCTGGTTGTAGCATTATCATTGTCGCGATAACCGAACTGCCCGTTGATAAGCAGACGATTGTTAAGCAAACGACCCGACAGCAGTCCTTCGTACTCCGCATTGTTGAAACCCTCAGTTCCGGTAGAGATATTAGCGCCGAAATTCCAGTTGTTGTTGTTTATCACGTTGCTAAGTACGGTATTTATCTGCTGGCTTATAGTACCGCTCAAGAAACTCTGCATCGCAAGTGATGTCTGGCTATACTGAGGCGTACTTCCATCGGCATTGTTATTGTTTTGGGCATAGAAACGTCCTACTGCAAGCAGATACAGCACCTGTTGCTTTTTCTCTTCCTCTGCATTGAGCAGACTATATACCATTTGCTTTACATCATTACTCAGCGATGGCATATCGAGGTCAAAGTCGACTTTGGGAGCGTATGGACTGCCCGTTATGTTCATCACACAGTTGACACGTACATTATTGTTGGTGAACGAGCGGCCGATATTGAGGTCGGCAAGACTCACACTATTCAATACATACTGTGCCTTAATGTCGAGTACGGCATTGTAAGGGTCGCCACCAAACGTTATGGTACCGCCCTTGACAAAATCGAAGTCTTTCATCAGAATATTCTGAATAGTCAATTTATACACTCCATGGTCGACAGTATAATTGCCAAACATCTGGAAAGCACCCTTGTTAAAGTACGATGCCCTGAGCATTCCGTCGCCATTGAGCGTAATATAGTCACCAGTCTGCAGGTCCATCAGCAACTTCAAGGTTACATCCGGATTGCAATTGATTAGGAAGTTAAGGCGGATATTTGTAGAAATATCATCCGTTTCGGCTTCCTTTTCGTCTCTTGCCACATACGAAGAGTCAGAGGCAGCATCGCCATTCTTGGTCCACTTGATGAAGTCATTCGAACCGATAGACCCTTGGTCGCTAACATTATACACCAGCATGCTGTTCTTCTCTGGCGTGCCATCAACATCTATTACAACTTCGCCACTCCTACCCTTAATGCTACAATCGCCTGTAAAATAAGCTGTACCATAGAAGGTATTGTCACCAAATGTCTTAGTGTCGTAAGCCAGAAGATTACGTGTCTTTATGTTAAGGTCGTACGACAAGTTGGTGAGATGTTGATGGTGAAGGCTTCCGGTCAGTATGCCTGTATTGCCATTATGATCGTATATTGTATTGCCATTGAATATTATCTCGTCGGGAATGAAAGTCACCGAGTCGCCACGCAGCCAGTATGTAGTGTTGAGAGCTGTCATGCGCATAGAGCCGTTTACAGCAGCTTTTCCTACAAGGTTGATGTTGTTCAGTGGTCCTACTACGTTCACCTTACCATTTATATCGGCATCTACGTTATCCATAAACGAGCCACAGAAGCTTTCCATAAACTCGGCACGTGTTCGATGTGCATCGATGCCAAGGTCGATGTAGTTGTGCTTAGGCGATACATAGCCATTTATGTCAGTATGGCGACCGTCTTCGTCCTGTGCCACAGCGTCGATATTGATGTTACCTTCGTCGAAGTCGTAGTCAACATTGGCAAAGAGCGTACCCATTCGTCCTGATTCAAACTTAAAGTCGCTGACCCTAAGGTTGGCTGCCAGTTGCGGTTTGCCACTGAATACTCCTGCCACACGGGCATTGCCCGAAGCCATACCAAAGAAGTCGACCGAATGGAAGTTGACAAGATTAAGGACATAGCTCACATCTATATCGTTGAGCGTTACAAGCAACGAGTCTTCGTAGTTGTTAGTCGCAGTTCCATCTATGGCAAGCATCTGGTTGCCATGGCTTATCGAGAAGCCGTTCACCTCAAGATGGTTCTTGCTATACACTATTGTGGATGGAGCCACGTGCCAGGTAGTGTCGCCTATCGTAGCACGTGAAGGCAGGACATCTACATAAGCAGTTGACACACCATCAATGTTCTTGGCGAAAACAGTACTGGCATTTATAACGCCCTTGAGAGGGTGACGTTCATTATTGCCGAAACTCAACGACGTATTCAGATGATTGTCTGAAGCCCCTGCACTAAGTTGCAATGACATATACTTGCCCTTGTCAGCAAGTTTCTTTATACGTATGTCGGCCTTAAGAGTATCGTTAGGCGACTCAATGTTCACAAAAGCATCGCTAAAACGGTTGCCATCGTATGCAAACGATGGTACGTCACACCACAAGTCTATCTTCTCGTGTTTGTCATTAAGCTCACCGCTGATATTAAGCGGACTGTAAATCTCGAGCGGAATACCGAGCAGATACTTCATCCAATCCGTATTTGAAATGGAAGCGTTAATAGTGAAATCGTTAACTTCCTTTTGTGGTTGACGCGTTAGTCCAGGAATAGTAGGCAACTTAGCAGCCACCATATTCAATACACTACGGGCAATAGTATTGTAATTGAAGTGTCCATTGATATTAACCTGTCCAAAGTCGCTATTGAGATTGAGAAAGTGATTGTCGCCATCAAATCCGGTCCTTACAGTTACGTTTCGCAATCCATACTCGGATTTTGGCGAAAGCATTGAAAAATCACGAATCTCTACTGTACCGTCTGCATCGTTGACGCTGCTGCCATTTATATCGCATGAAATATTGGCAGCAAAAGCCGTCGACTGCCACTTTTGTGTAAGATGCAATGAATTGGGAGCAAAACGACCTACTGATACATTTGCCTTAAGCAATGGTGTCTCGCTTGCAATATTCAATTGCCCGGAAGCTGAAATCTGTGCATTAGGATCGTCAATCTCCACCCTTCCCTCTACAACCTTTAAGCGATAGGATGCATCAAGATTGATGTCGCGGTATTTGTATCCGTTATAGTCAAAGTTATAAACACGACCTATGGCAGACATATTATCCTCCGACTGACCATGTATGTTTATGTTAGCTGAGAGATGGCCGAGTTTGTTGTCATCTGCCAGCTTTCCAACATTAAAATCGACTGTTTCTATATGCCCTGTGATACTATTCTTACACTTATCCACAGCTGCTCTTATGTTGCCGAGCGAAGTAGACACACGGACATTGGCAGCCAACTTATTGTGCTCGCCTCCTATATAACCGGTCAAGCTGACATCTCCTATACGCGATATTATGGCAGGAACATCCTTGCCAGTTGCAGTAGACACAACTGAAGCTATGGCAGCATGATTGGCGCTGAACTGGTGAACATCAGCAAACCAAGCAGTATCGGCAGGATAATTCTTTATGCCACCGTCAGCCAGCAGGTGGAAATCATCATCGTTGGTACCAAGTTCCAGACGCGTCACATTGAGCGATGACCCGGTACCATAAAAATCAGCAGCAAGTGTCATGCACTGCTTAATATCTGACAATTTCGGCACAAAGCCAGCGAAATCAGCAAAACTGATGCTTGGCGCTTCAATACTGCCTTTGAATAGTATAGTAGGCATCTCTATCTTGCCATTCTTCTGACTGAAAGAGCATGTTATATTCTCTGATTGAACAAGTGTTGCGGGCAGCTCAAGTCGGAAATTGCTGACGCTTGCTCCAGTAGGACCGTATACGGCATGCAGTGAGAGCGACTTCATCCTAAATCCACATCGTTCGTCAAAAGCTATGCGCTTCACTTTAACGTTGAGCGAGTCGTCGGTGATGCGGTTTACTATAATATGAGCGCTTATATTGCGAGCATTAATATTCTCGGGCGAGAACTTACGTGAATTGTTGACATGCGAAAGCACACGATAGCGCATAGCACCATTGCGAATGATAAGAGAATTGATTTGCAGGTCAAGCGGTGTCTTCTGTTTTGTCGAGTCCTTAGAAGCAAGCGAATCCACTACAAACTGGAAATTAGGCTTTGATGCAGGTGTCGTTTTATAAAGATTTGCCTGGAGTCCGAAGAACTGTGCTGACGTTACATCAATCTGCCCCTTAGCAAGTGCCAAGAGATTTATCTTCACCGATATTCGCGATACACGCAGCATCTGCTTGCCTTGTTGGTCCTGCATCTCGGAATCATCAATAATAAGGCGGTTGATGAAACCGAGATCTACCCTACCTACACTTACATGAGTGTCGAATTTCTCGCATAGAACATTAGCCACACATTCTCCTATATACGTCTGTACAACGGGTATGTGCAGCAAAACAATGACAGAAGTGTAGAGACCTATTAAGGTCCATATCGTTATATTTATTATGCGTTTGAACACGTGAAAATCCTATGGTTTGTTCTTAGTCAAATATATTTACAAAATTACAGAAAATCATTGGATTTGACAAATAAATGATTTGAAAACAAACAATAGAAAAATCCCTCTGTTTGTCATCAGACAATCAGAGGGATAAATATAGGTTAATCATTATGGCCGTATCGACCTCTTACTTGATTAGCAAACCTTGTGTGAACCGTCGCTGATAACAACGTCAATCACCTTAGGCTCCTTGCCGTACTTGGCAGAGTACTTAGCCTTGGCATCAGCGATGAACTTATCGTAAAGTTCCTCCTTAACGAGGTTGATGGTGCAGCCACCAAAGCCACCACCCATGATACGGCTACCAGTAACTCCATTTTCCTTGGCAATGTCGTTGAGGAAGTCGAGCTCCTCGCAAGAAACTTCATACTCCTTGCTCAGACCCTCATGAGTCTCATACATCTTCTTGCCTACAGTCTCGTAGTCGCCAGCGTTGAGTGCGTCACAAACAGCAAGTACACGGTCTTTCTCGCCAAGCACAAAGTGAGCACGCTTGTAGTCTTCCTCGCCTACTTCAGCCTTAACCTCCTCAAGCTGCTCCCATGTGCAGTCGCGCAGAGTGTCAAATTTAGCTTCAGGATGCTTTGCAGCGATGTGCTTTACAACATTCTCGCAGCTGTTGCGACGGTCGTTGTAAGGAGAGCCGGCAAGTTCGTGCTTAACACAAGAATTGAGCAATACGAGCTTATAGCCTACAGGACGGAATGGGAAGTATTCAAACTCACGGCTGTTGCAGTCGAGACGCATGAGGCAACCCTCTTTTCCGAATACACTTGCAAACTGGTCCATGATACCACAGTTAACGCCACAATAGTTGTGCTCTGTAGCCTGACCTGCAAGCGCCATATCCCACTTGCTCACCTTATTGTCACCAAACAAGTCGTTCAAAGCAAATGCAAAGCAGCTCTCAAGAGCAGCCGATGAAGACATACCGGCCCCAAGGGGAACATCACCGGCAAATGCAGTATTAAAACCCTTAACGTCAACACCCAACTTGCGCATTTCCTGCACAACACCATAAATATAACGTGCCCAGCTTGCGCGCGGTCCCTGAGGATCGTCAACCTTGAACTCTACGCGGTCCTTAAGGTCGATAGAGTAACACATAATTGTGTTTGTACCATTCGGACGAAGTTCTGCCATAATACCCTTGTCCACTGCACCAGGGAATACAAATCCGCCATTATAGTCAGTGTGCTCACCAATGAGGTTTATACGACCTGGTGACTGATAAATATTTCCAGTCTTACCGTCAAAATGCTTGATAAAGCGGCTTCTTACAAATTCGATATCCATAATAAATTGTGTTTTTAGTTAATATTGAGATTAAAATATTGGGCTTGCCGTCAAGACTGAAACCTTGAAATGCAAGCCCATATAATTATTATTCTACAGGAATGTCTGTATTAACGTTCTTTGAGCCCCAAAGTGCGAAATAGAAAATATATGCTGCACTAAGCAATACAACGATGAAGCTGGTGATGTAACTGTGAGTAAAGTCAACAACCTTAGCCTGAATACCGATCATTACAGCAAAACCTACAACCATCATCATGAATGCGCCAGAAGCCTTTGCTGTGTACTTGCCAAGACCCTCTGTTGCAAGGTTGAAGATACCACCCCACATTACTGAAGCACACAAACCGATGAGCAGGAAAGCGAAGATACCTGCCGGAACCTCACCCCATACAAAGCTCATAGTTGTATAGTCAATACCAGGACATCTAACTGTCATAGATGTAGGAAGAACCATACCCACAGCAACAAGAACCATAGCTACAAAGCTTACAGTAGCAATCATTGCCTTTGGCGATACCTTACCACCAATTACGCCACCAACGAAACGGCCGATGAGCATAAAGATAAAGTAAACAGCAGCAAGAGTACCGCAATAACCAGCATCCATACCCATACCTGGGTTAACAGCATCCTTTGCAGATGTAAGATATCCAAGTATATAAGTAGGAGGGCCTACCTCTACTGCACCATAAACAGCAATAGCAAGCATTCCCAACTTGAAGTGACGGAATGAATAGCAGCTATACTTGTCGTTCACATCCTTTACAGTATTGCTTGAAGCATGCTGTGGCTCCTGAATCTTGGTGAAGAAGATTACAACAAGAGCAAAGATGAAGATGGCAAGAGCGATGAAAAGTGCAGGAGCAGCATCGGCAACCTTAGCCTTCGATGCGTCGCCGATAAGGCTACCCATAAGCATGTATACACATACAGCAGCTGCTGAGTTGAATACACCACCAATCTGGATAAGCTGGTTACCTGTACTACCACCACCACCGAGAAGGTTAAGCATCGGGTTTACTACTGTATTAAGCATACACATGCAAAGACCCGAGATGAAAGCACCGATAAGGTAAACAACGAAGCCCATTGAACCGCTGACCCACTGGATAAGCAGACCGATAACACCTACTACGAGAGCAGCAAGGGCTGTCTTCTTATAACCAATCTTGTCGATAAGCATACCTGCAGGAACACCCATAAGAAGGTAAGCGCCAAAGTTGCCATAGTTGCCAACCTGTGCCAAGCTCTCAGGCACCTGGAAAGCATTTTTCAATATGATGGCCATTGGTGAACAGAGGTTTGTCACAAAGGCAATCATTGCAAAGAGAAATATCATTGCAAAAATAGCAATAATACTGCCTTGTTTTTTTTTGGAATTTTCCATTGTTTTGTTTGTTGTTTTAGTTATGTTATGATTTATTTAGATTATTGTTATAAAGAAACTCCAAACTTATAGATTGTCTTCTGTGTGTACTCCTCACCAGGATTAAGCACTACAGACGGGAAGTAAGGACGATTGGGACTGTCGGGGAAATGCTGTGCCTCGAAGCAGATAGCACTACGACGCGGGAATGTAGCTCCATTCTGTCCCTTGTAGCCGTCGGCCCAGTTGTCTGTATAAACCTGCACTCCAGGTTCTGTTGTATAAACTTCCATTGTTCGGCCACTCACTGGTTCCTTGATTTTTGCAGCAAAGCTCAACTCACCTTCTTCAGCCTTGTTAAGTACAAAGCAATGGTCGTAGCCTGCGCCATTCTTTATCTGCTCATCGTCAGCATCAATATCCTGGCCTACTGGTTTCGGCGAACGGAAATCGAACGGAGTTCCCTTAACCATGCGAATTTCACCAGTTGGTATTGATGTATCGTCAATAGGCAGATAGAAGTCGGCATTGATCTCGCACTCGAGATTGTCAATGGCAGGTGTCGGGTTGGCAATGCCAGCAAGTGAGAAGAATCCATGGCTTGTAAGGTTAATCACGGTCTTCTTGTTTGTCTTTGCCATATACTCTATTACAAGCTCGTTGTCGTCGGTGAACGAATATTCTACAGTCACCTTCACCTCTCCCGAGAAGCCTTCTTCGCCATAGGGGCTTGTGTACTTCAGCACCAATGTCTGTGCGTTCATCTGTAATGCTTCCCAAACCTTGGCATTGTAGCCTTTCTTGCCGCCATGCAGGCAGTTAGGACCATTGTTGATGGGGAGATGATATACCTTGCCGTTGAGCTGGAACTGTCCTTTGCAGATTCTGTTGCCGTAGCGTCCAACAAGTGTTGAAAGATAAGGCTCGGGCGAATTGATTACATCCTGAATGTTGTCATGGCCCTGGATAACATTGGCGTGTTTTCCATTCTTATCCGGCACCATAATAGCAACGATTGCTCCACCATAGTTGGTTATAGCAACTTCATTGCCCTGACTGTTCTTGAGTATATAAAGATCAGTTTGCTTACCGCCGATAGTAGTCTGAAAGTCACTTCTTTTCAGACCACAGATGTTTTCTGTCTCTGTAGTGTTATTCATAATTCAAGTTTTTAGTTTGTTAACGTTGTTGCAAAGTAACCAAAAAAAAACGTATTGCCCAAGGGAAAGGCACAAAAAAGTCAACAAACGTTCGTTAAAAACAATTAATTGCAACTCTTCCTTACGATTAAATGACAGAAGTGTAAAAATGTCAATATATTTAAAGCTATAATTTCTATTATAAATCCAATCGTTCCTCCTTCATTAGCTCTTCGCTACATCTCCGTTATGCATTCGTTATACGTCCGTTATGTCTTCGTTTTGCCTTCGTTATGTTTTCGCTCCGCTAACGAAGGATGATCGAGTTCACTACGGAGGATGATCGAGTTCACTACGGAGGATGAACGAAGCACGAACGAAGGCATAACGGAGATGTAGCAAAGTAAAATACCTAAAGAATCACAAAACAAAGCAGGACTCCTACCCTACTTGTTTTGCTGCAAATGCTCCAGGAAATCAGCAACAACATAGCTGCTGCCTCCTACGAAGATGAAATCCTTCGGGTCTGCATCCGACAAGGCCGCCTCGTACGCTTCGGCTACGCTACCATAACAATTGCCGTGCAGATTGTGCCGTTTGCCATATTCCTGCACCTTAGTCTCGGGTATAGCCCTGTGTGTGGTGGCTCTGGTGAAGTAGTAAGCAGCATCATTAGGGAGGTGGTTCATCACATGGTCGATATCCTTGTCGTCTACCATTCCGAAGACGATACGACGTGTCTTGCATTCAGGTTGAAGTATCTGCTTGCCCAAATACTGCCATCCCCCTTCATTATGTCCGGTGTCACACACCACAAGTGGTTCATGACATACTGCCTGCCATCGTCCCATAAGACCGGTAAGTCTGCACACCTCCTCAAATCCCTTTTGCACATTGGCTGTAGATAGGTTTATATTCCGTGTGCGAAGCATGTCTACAACGTGTAGTACTGTGTTGGCATTCTTCACTTGATAAGAGCCTCCTAAGGAGCCCTTAAAGTTGCCATAACCAGTTGTGATATAATCTATTCCGCATAATCCGTCAATCTTTGCTGAAACTACGTCAGAAGAGTCTTCTGCAAATACTATTGAGGAATTCCGTTCATATGCCACACGTTCAAAAACGGGACGAGTTTCATCGTTGGCTTCCCCGATAACAACTGGCACGTTATGCTTGATTATTCCTGCTTTCTCTGCCGCAATCTTAGCCAGTGTATCTCCAAGAAACATGGTATGGTCCAGACTGATATTGGTAATGACAGATATAATAGGCGTGATGATATTGGTACAATCGAGGCGTCCACCCAAGCCTACTTCTATAATGGCGATATCCACCTTCTGTTCGGCAAAATACTTGAATGCCAGAGCCGTTGTCAGTTCGAAGAATGAAGGATGCAGAGGTTCGAAGAAATCACGCTCATTCTCTACGAAATCTATTACGTATTGCTCGTCTATACATAGCCCATTGACACGTATGCGCTCACGAAAATCCACAAGATGTGGCGATGTGTAGAGTCCCACCCTATACCCAGCCAACTGCAGAATGGCAGCAAGCGTATGCGAGCACGAACCCTTGCCGTTGGTTCCGGCAATATGTATTGACTTGAAATTTCTATGAGGATGTCCGAAATGCTCATCCAAAGCCAAAGTATTGAACAATCCTTCCTTGTAAGCCGAAGCTCCCACCTTCTCAAATACAGGAGTTGAGTTGAAGAGATATTCAACCGTTTGCTTGTAATCCATTGTGTTTCTTTATTTATAGATACAAAAAAGGATGCACCATAAGTCAACTGGAGCATAGCCCAATCGCATTTGGCACATCCGTTTTTATGATGATTTAGTTAAAGTAATTCTTGAAACGGTCAAAAATAGACTTCTTTGTCTCTTTGTCACCCTTGAAGTTGTCGCTATCGCGGAAGGATTCAATAGCCTTCTTCTCGCTTGACGAGAGTTCCTTAGGAATGTACACGCTGATGTTGACAACCAAGTCGCCAGTACCATTACCATAGCCCTGTACAGATGGTAAGCCCTTGCCACGTAAGCGTAACGTCTTGCCGGGCTGTGTTCCGGCTTCAATCTTTATCTTCACCTTACCTCCGTCAATAGTCGGTACTTCTACAGTTCCACCAAGAACAGCAGTCGGGAAGTCAAGAAGGAGATTGTAAATCACATCGTTTCCGTCACGAACGAAAGTGTCGTTAGGCTCTTCCGTGATATAAACCTGTATGTTGCCATTCACACCATTGTGCTGACCAGCATTTCCCTTACCAGGAACATTGACCACCATACCCTCAGCTACGCCGGCAGGAATCTTTATCTCAACAACTTCCTCGCCTTTTACGATGCCACTACCGCCACATTCCTTACATTTGTTCTTTATAATAGTGCCTTCACCATTACATGTAGGACATTCCGACTGGGTCTGCATCATACCGAGCATTGTTCTGACAGTACGTGTCACTACTCCGCTACCATGGCATGTGGGACAGGTCTCGCTGCCGCTTCCGCCTTCAGCTCCAGTACCATGACAATGCTGACATTGCACATATTTCTTAACCTTGAATTTCTTGGTGACACCAGTTGCTATTTCCTGAAGTGTCAGATTAACCTTTATGCGCAAATCGGCTCCACGATATTGTGGCTTTTGTCTTTGTCCGCCTCCACCGAAGCCTTCAAATCCTCCAAAGCCACCCCCATGTCCGCCAAATACATCGCCAAACATAGAGAAGATGTCGTCCATTGAGAAGCTGCCGCCTCCGCCGAAACCTCCAAAGCCGCTACCACCACCGGGAGCGTCAAAGCCGAACTGGTCATACTGCTGGCGCTTGTTAGCATCATGCAGCACATCATAAGCCTCGGCAGCCTCCTTGAATTTCTCCTCAGCCTCCTTGTCGCCTGGATTCTTGTCTGGATGATACTTTATGGCTATTTTGCGGTAAGCCTTCTTTATCTCGTCATCTGTGGCAGTCTTGCTAACGCCAAGTACTTCGTAATAGTCTCTTTTTGCCATTGCATTAATATTGAAGATTGTTTACTACTTACTGTCCGACAGCCACCTTGGCGTGACGTATCACTTTGTCATTAAGCTTATATCCTGTCTGCAGACAATCTATAACCTTGCCTTTATTGTCGTCGCCCATACCCGGAACCATAGCAACAGCCTCATGATAGTCGACGTTAAAGTCCTGCCCTTCGGTTTCAATTTTCTTTACACCGATTGACTCAAGAACCTTCTTGAACTTGTTGAATATAAGCTGCATGCCATCCCTAACAGCCTGAGCATCGCCGGTATCGGTAGCAAGTGCACGCTCGAAATCGTCCAATACTGGAAGAACAGCGCAAACAGTCTTCTCACTTCCGTTAAGCAGCAATTCTGCTTTCTCCTTAAGTGTACGCTTCTTGTAATTGTCAAACTCGGCTGCTGTACGCAAATAGCGGTCGCGCAATTGCTCAATCTCTTTTTCGGCTGCCTCAAGTTTGGCATTCACGTCACTGTTTTCTTCTGTCATTTCCTCGTTACGGTCAGTTGTTTCTGCCTCATTGGCACCTTCAGTTGCTGTAGCTTCTACATTTCCGTCCTTAACTTCAATGTCTTTCTCTTCTGTTTTATCGTTATTTTTCATTTCGCTTTTGTTCTTAGTAAAATACGTTTTTCTAAAGTACACTACAAAATCCTTGCCAAATTGAAACATATGCACAGAAAAACATACGAGTAGACAAAGATACAGACTGTCACATTAATTATACGTCTGCATAAAGTTGCCTACTCGTATTATATTTCACATATCAGCATGTCTGCGACACACTATATTACTTATACATTATTTATTATACATCTGTGCCTTCAGGGCCTTGATGTCTTCGCTGTATATATAGTCGTCATAATCCATAAGCTTATCGATTGTACCATTCGGTGTAAGCTCGATTATGCGGTTAGCAACAGTCTGGATAAACTCGTGGTCGTGGCTTGAGAAAAGAATGTTTCCCTTGAATCCTACAAGGTTGTTGTTGAAAGCCTGGATACTCTCCAAGTCCAAGTGGTTGGTAGGAGTGTCCAGAATCAGACAGTTGGCATTCTTCAGCTGCATGCGTGCTATCATACATCTCATACGCTCGCCTCCCGAGAGTACGTTCACCTTCTTGAGCACATCTTCGCCAGAGAAGAGCATACGTCCAAGGAATCCCTTCATCACGACCTCATTGCCCGGACCGTACTGTGAGAGCCAGTCTACGAGGTTCTTGTCGCTCTTGAAGAATTCGGTATTGTCAAGTGGCAGGTAGGCAGTTGTTATTGTCACGCCCCACTTGAATGTACCGGCAGCAGCTTCACGATTGCCGTTTATTATCTCAAAGAGAGCTGTCATAGCCTTAGGGTTATGGCTAAGGAACACTACCTTCTCTCCCTTCTCGATGTTGAAGTTAACATTGTCGAACAATACAGTTCCATCCTCGTCAACAGCCTTAAGTCCTTCTACCTCAAGAATCTGATTGCCCGGCTCGCGCTCCATCTGGAAGATGATGCCTGGATATTTACGGCTTGACGGACGGATTTCCTCAACGTTAAGCTTCTCAAGCATTTTCTTACGCGAAGTGGTCTGCTTACTCTTTGCCACATTGGCAGAGAAACGACGAATAAACTCCTCAAGCTCCTTACGCTTCTCTTCAGCCTTCTGGCGCTGGTTCTGCTGCTGACGCAAAGCCAACTGTGAGCTCTCATACCAGAAAGAATAGTTTCCGGCAAATACCGTAACCTTACCAAAGTCGATATCTACAGTCTGTGTACTTACAGCGTCAAGGAAGTGACGGTCGTGACTAACCACAAGCACAGTCTGCTCCACATTGCTAAGATATTCCTCAAGCCACTGTACGGTGTCGAGGTCAAGGTCGTTGGTAGGCTCGTCGAGCAAGAGGTTGTCTGGATTGCCAAAGAGAGCCTTTGCAAGCATGACACGTACCTTCTCATTATTAGAAAGTTCGCTCATCTGCTTCTCGTGCAATGCCTCAGGTATGCCAAGATTGGCAAGCATCTGGGCAGCATTGCTCTCTGCCTCCCAGCCATCCATTTCGGCAAACTTGAGTTCAAGATCAGCAGCACGG
This sequence comes from uncultured Prevotella sp., assembly GCA_905193385.1. Classification (GTDB taxonomy): domain Bacteria; phylum Bacteroidota; class Bacteroidia; order Bacteroidales; family Bacteroidaceae; genus Prevotella. Next base: position 51,796 of record CAJJOL010000010.1, read on the forward strand.
TTGCCGTCCTCTTCGGTCATTTCCAACTTTGAGTAAAGCGCCTCACGCTCCTTCATGTTATTCCAAAGTGGCTCATGACCCATAAGAACAGTATCGAGAACACGATATTCGTCAAATTTGAAGTGGTCCTGTTCAAGCACTGAGAGACGCTCGCCTGGGCCAAGTTCTACCGAACCCTTATTAGGCTCCAGATCGCCGCTAATTGCGCGCAGAAGTGTAGATTTGCCGGCACCATTGGCACCAATAACACCATAAATATTACCTGCTGTAAATTTCAGATTAACATCCTTGTATAATACTCTCTTACCGAACTGTATCGCGAGATTGCTAACTGTTATCATTGACTATTATTTGTAATTAATTGAATTTTAATAAATAACCAAGTATTTGCATGCAAAGTTACTCATTTTTTTTCGTACCGGCAAATTGTATATATATATTGTACGGGCTCTAAGCATAGAATACAGACTTTAATTAACAGATTTTCGCAAATGAAGTTTTACTCATATTGTTAAGTTGCGAACAAAAATATGTACCTTTGCAACATATAATTCAAATTATTTTATGGCATCAAATAAAAACAACACACGAAATAGTTCTGGTATACAGAGAAGCAACTCTGACAGTACTTTGTACACTTTCAATGGTAGCCAACCAGCCCCTCTGCTTGAATACCTTCTCAATACTATAGGCGAAAGCCGCTCCAAGACCAAGGCCATACTGCAGGGACATGGAATCAGAATCAACGGCAAGGTAGTCACACAGTTTGACACCCCATTGAAGGCCGGCGACACAATAAGCGTTAGCCGCCATAAGCGCAAGAGCGATTTCAAGAACAAGTTTGTCAAGATTGTATATGAAGACCGTTGGATAGTAGTAATAGAAAAGAACATAGGCATCCTCTCTATGGCGGCAGGCCACTCTTCGTTAAATGTAAAGTCGGTACTCGACGACTACTTTGCCAAGTCGCACCAGAAATGTCGCGCACATGTGGTACACCGTCTTGACCGCGATACTTCTGGCCTTATGATTTACGCCAAAGACATTGACACCGAACAGATACTTGAGCACAACTGGCACCAGATAGTGTACGACCGCCGCTATGTAGCTGTGACAAGTGGCGAGATGAATGACGATAACGGCACTATAGCCAATTGGCTTAAGGACAGCAAAGCCTACATCACATATTCATCACCCGTTGACAATGGAGGCAAATATGCGGTGACACACTACCACGTACTCAACCGCACTACTGAGCACACTCTGGTAGAATACAAACTTGAAACTGGCAGAAAGAATCAGATACGTGTACATTCTGCCGACATGGGACATCCTGTCTGTGGTGACATAAAATATGGCAATGGTGACGACCCGTTGCATCGTCTTTGCCTACATGCGTATATGCTGTGTTTCACCCACCCCGTAACGGGCGAACGTATGGACTTTACCACACCTATACCTCCCGCATTCCGCAGTCTGTTCAAATAGTAGCATGTGCTTGTAGTCGTGGCATAAAATTTGCATCGGTGAATAATAAAGAAAGGAGATATTCATTATGGCATTTATTGACTACTATAAGATTCTTGGAGTTGACCGCAACATACCTCAAGATCAAGTACGCGAAGCCTATCGCAAGCGTGCCAAATTGTTCCATCCAGACTTGCATCCAAACGACCCTAAGGCAAAGGCAAAGTTCCAGGCTCTGAATGAAGCCTACGACGTAATATCCGACCCTGAAAAGCGTAAGAAATACGATCAGTATGGCGAGAAATGGCGAGAGGCTGACGCTTTTGCACAAAATGGCGGTGCAGCAGGCAATGACAACGGCAGCTACTATTGGAGTTCTAACACAGGAACTGGTGGAGGTTCCCCATTCGAAGGATTCGACTTCTCGGGATTCGGAACTGAGGGAAGTGGTTTCTCAAGTTTCTTTCAAGACCTATTCGGGTCAAAAGCAGGCAGAAGCCGTACTTCACGCTCACGCAGCACAATGCGGCAGAACAGCGGTGAGATGACCGCCAACGTCAACATCGACCTCTATACTGCGCTGCTTGGCGGCGAGGTGATAATCCAACTGGGCAACGGTTCGAAAATCAAGCTTAAGGTTAAACCCGAGACACAGAACGGCACAAAGGTACGTTTGCGTGGCAAAGGCTACGACCGAGGAGACGGCACAATGGGCGACCTCATCATAACTTACAACGTGAAACTGCCTACCAACTTGACAGACAAACAGAAACAATGCCTCATGCAAATGCGCGACTCTATCTAAACGACTGCATTTTTAATAAGGGATTAAGGCAATAATAGTTTTACAAGGACGTTTATTAAGTATGAAAAATAAGAAAATTCTATTCATACTAATAAACGTCCTTGTTTTTTTTGCACCTGCCATTATGCAGGCGCAATCATTCACCCTACACGGACGCGTCATCGACGAGAGCAATAATCCTATAGAATTTGCCACAGTATCATGTGCCAAACAAGGCAAAATGACAATGACATCATTGAAGGGCGAATATACCCTGCAACTTCACTCAGCCGACTCGGTAGAGATACGCTTCTCAATGATTGGCTATCGCACCAAGACGAGAATACTAAGAAAACCACGCGGTAAGCAGACGCTGCAGACCGTTCTTTACAGCAATGTAGGAGAGATAGAAGGAGTGACCGTGACCGGTACAAAAATCCAGACCGGACAGATGCAGCAGCTTAAGAAAGACGATATCAAGAACATGCCGTCAGTTAGCGGCAATGCTGTTGAGGAAATGTTGCAGGGTCAGGCTGGCGTGTCTACTCATAACGAATTGTCTTCGAAGTATAACGTACGAGGCGGTTCGTTCGACGAGAATAGCGTATATATAAATAATGTGGAAATATACCGTCCGTTCCTGGTTAGAAGCGGACAGCAGGAAGGCATCTCTATCATCAATCCCGAGATGGTTGAAAAGATAGAGTTTTCTACAGGAGGATACGAGGTACGATATGGCGACAAAATGTCATCGGCCCTTAATATAACATACCGCCAACCTTCAAGATTAGAAGCGTCAGCCTATGCAAGTCTGCTGGGCGACGGTATTTATGTAGGCTACGGCAATAAGAAATTTGCATGGAGCAACAGCGTGAGATACAAGACAACACGCAATCTGCTTGGTTCATTGGACACTAAGGGCGAATACCGCCCCACCTTCGTCGACTACCAGACTTTTCTTACACTCAAGCCCAACAAGCGTTGGGAGATAAACATATTGGGCAATATCTCAAACAACAACTATAACTTCTATCCCGAAGACCGCGAAACCAGATTCGGAACGAGCGAAGACGTAAAGTCTTTTCGCGTATTTTTTGACGGACAGGAGAAAGATGTCTTCCGTACTTATTTCGGCTCGGCTGGATTGACATACAAGATTTGCAACGCAACAAAAGTGTCGCTGATGGCTTCGGCATTCAAGACCCACGAACAGGAACGTTACGACATTCAGGGACAATACTGGCTTACACAAACCGAGACAAGTGAAAATCTCGGTGTCGGCACATTCTTCCAGCACGCTCGCAACTATCTCGATGCTCATGTCGAAAGCCTGAAGATGATGTTCAACACTAAGGCGAAAAAGCACGACATTGAAGCCGCTTTCACCATAAAGAACGAACACATCACCGAGAATTCGGCCGAGTATGAGATGCGCGACTCAAGCAATTACAATATTCCGCACACAGGCAGCGACCTCAAGATGATTTACAGTATGCGTGCCAAAAATTCGCTTAGTGCACGACGCATGGAGGCCTACATCCAGGACACTTATCGCTTTGCCAGCGCAGGCAAGAAGACTCTTTACACTCTCAATTACGGTGTACGCATTGCCCATTGGAGCTACAATAAGGAGACGATATTAAGTCCGCGCGTCTCACTCGGCATAATTCCGGCTTTCAACGAGAATGTAACCATGCGACTTGCTACAGGACTTTACTATCAGTCACCTTTCTTTAAGGAGATACGCGACACATCTACCGTCAATGGTGTGACATATGCCACACTCAACCGCAAAGCAAAGAGCCAACGCTCCATCCATCTTATTGCCGGTTACGACTATCGTTTCAAGATAAACAACCGACAATTTCGTTTTTCGGCAGAGGCTTACTACAAGATTCTCGGCAATCTTATCCCTTATAGTGTCAACAACGTCAAGGTAGTATACTATGGAGGCAATGAATGTTCCGGACACGCTGCCGGACTTGACATGAAACTCTATGGAGAATTCGTGCCCGGAGCCGACTCGTGGCTGTCGTTCTCGTTGATGGACACAAGTATGAAACTCAACAACAAATCGATACCGCTTCCCACTGACCAGCGGTTTGCCGTAAGCCTGTTCTTTACCGACTATTTCCCCGGAACACAACGTTGGAAGATGTCATTAAAACTGGCTTATGCCGACGGCCTGCCTTTCTCGGCTCCACATCAGGAACTGGAGACCAACTCGTTCCGTGCTCCTGCCTACAAGCGTGTGGATATGGGACTCAGCTACCGGCTTATTGACAACACCCGTCATAACAGCAAGCTTAATCCGCTGCGCAATGTATGGCTGGGCATAGAGTGTCTCAATCTGTTGGGCATAAGCAATGTCAACTCCTACTACTGGGTCACCGACGTCACCGCACAACAATATGCGGTACCCAATTATCTGACTGGTCGTCAGTTGAATTTCAAAGTTTCAGTTGATTTATAATCTATATTTATTTTGACAGATATGTTGTCAAGCATACCCATAAGACTATTAATGGCAGGGCTGGTCGTGTGCTTCAGCACGACAGCCACTGCCCAAAGGGATGTTGTGTTATCCAAAAACATTGCCTCGTTGCAGGTCGTTGCCGGCAATAGGTGGCTTTCTATGCCTATAATCAACATAAAGGACGGCACTCCGATAAATATCCATTTTGACGACCTTACACACGACTATCACAGATATGTCTATAAATTACAGCATTGCGAAGCCGACTGGTCAGCATCAGAAGGCATTTTCGACACTGACTTCTGCGACGGATTTGCCGATGGCGACGTTATTGACAGCTACACAAAGTCGGTCAATACCAATAGCATATACACCCATTACGAACTGTCAATACCCAACGAACGATGCCGGCTGAATATGAGCGGCAACTATAGGCTCGCTGTTTATGACGACAACGATAAGGACACCATTCTATATGCTCATTTTATGGTGGTAGATCCATTTGTAAAAATTGAAGCAAGCGTATCGTCAAATACCGATATTGACGCAAATGCAACCCACCAACAAGTGTCAGGCAGCGTGGACTTTTCAGGATTAAGAATATCCAATCCCGAAAAAGAGCTAACGACAATAATAATGCAAAACGGTGTATGGAGCACAGCCCGTTACAACACCAAGCCTCAGACTGTGCTCTCAAATAAGATGATATTCAGCCACAACCGCGAACTGATTTTCGATGGTGGCAACGAATACCGCAAGTTTGAGATTCTTGACGTTGAGCGTCCTTCTATGGGTGTGGAGTCAATGTATTGGGATGGCACCAATTATTGTGCCGACCTATGGACCGATGAGCCACGACGTAATTATATATACGACGAAGATGCCAACGGACATTTCTACATTCGCAATAGCGACAACGTAGAGAACGACATTGCTTCTGACTATGTCAATGTGAAGTTTGCATTAAGCATCCAAAAGCAGCCTGGTCCGGTTTACATTAATGGAGTATGGACAAGCATTATGGGCAAGCACGGCATTAAGATGGAATACAATGACGATGCAAAACGATATGAAGCGTATGCGCTGTTGAAGCAAGGCTACTATTCATACCGATATATTACAACTACCCTTGACGGTTCTACGGTATTGCCATTGACAGATGAAGGTAATTTCCATCAGACAGAAAATGAATACCAGATACTCGTATATTACCGACAGTTCGGTCAAAGGGCTGACCAGCTTGTGGGCTATAAGAATATCAAAACAAGGTAAAAAAAGTAATATATATCAAATGGCAAAGTAATATATATTACTTGGTCAAGTATTATTATATTACTTTGCCATCATTCTTTCATTCTTATATTTACTTCTTTATTCTGAAGAAAACCTTACCGTCGTAAGTGACAACAGTTTCTACATAATAGCTTATGGAGGTTTCAGGAATAGCAAGAACAGCAAAGAAATGTATTCCCTCACTATCCGCCTTGTCGAATGTCATATCGCTGAATACAGCCTGACGCAGGAACTGGCTTGGCACTTCATTTTTGAAGCATTCCTTACGCATATCGCTTGAATAAAGCTTATTGGCTCCTTTGTAGACATTAAGATTGACAATATTGTCGTAATATACATTGTCCACCTCTACACCATCCTCATTGCACGAGCTCTTGGCTACCTTATAAGTAGTAGGGTTTACCTGAACGTAGCAATGATACTTGTCATTATTATTAAAGAAAACAGTATCGCGCTTAACAACCTTATTTTGATTGATTGTCAACACCGTCTTGGCAGCAAACATGTCCAAATAAGATTTGTCACTTGTCTTGCACAGCTTTACCTTCTCGCCATTCTGGTTGACAAATATAAACAGGTGGGGCGTCTGCTTCACAATATGATAGCTAATAGTGTTGCCGCCTACAATTATAAACGAGTCCTTCTCGATACGGAAATAAGCTGGCATACTTGTAGAGTCTGGAAAATAGACTGTATCACCCTTTATGCGAAAGACGACATCCTCGTCCTCGTCATCAAGCCATATACCTTGAAGATTCTTCTTTGCTACAAGATCTTCTGCTGCTTCTGATGTTTTGTTATTACGTGAGTTGCATCCTAAAACAAGGAAGAAACCTAAGATGAAACTTAATATTTTTACACTATTGTTTGTAATCATGCTTATTGCCTCTAATGAAGACGGATGTTAATAATTTGCACACAAAGGTAATGCTTTAGCTCAAAACAGCAAAACATTAGGCTTTATTTTATTATAAATCTTTATTCTTTTTGATGATAATCTTGCAACGAACCATTACATTTACTATCTTTGTGCCAAAACTAGTAATACCTTAAACTATATATTATGCATAAATCTGACAGAAGAGGCTTGCTGTTCCTTTTGAGCCTGTTTGTTATCTTTGCCGTTCTTACAGGCTATTTCGCTGATACGGAATACAGCAATGATATTGTCAACAATTCTGCTGACACCACTCTACATAAGAACCCATCACAACATAAGGAAGAAACTGCCGACGCATATGCCGTGCCTACACGCAAAGTAGAAACGTTCTGCTTCGATCCCAATACAGCCGACAGCACACAACTGCTGCGTCTTGGACTACAACCATGGCAGGTTCGCAACATTTACAAATTCCGCGCTCGTGGTGGCGTATACCAATGCAAGGAAGACTTTGCCTACGTCTATGGTCTGACAGCCAAGGACTACAAGCGTTTGGCTCCATACATACACATCTCAAGTGACTATCTTCCAGCCTCGTCATTGACCGAAGTCAGAAATGGCAGGCAGCGTACATACAGCCAAAGAGCCCAATACCATAATCACTCTATTGAATACAACTTTAAGGAGAAAGGGTACACACCCAAGATAAAGGATGGCGAGACATTGAAGATAAACAGCTCAGATACAACCGAACTGAAGAAGATTCCTGGAATAGGCAGCTACTACGCCCGACGCATAGTAGACTACCGCACACGTCTCGGTGGATACGTTTCGAAAGAACAACTGTTAGAAATTGATGATTTTCCTGCCAAGGCTATAGCCTACATAAATATCGACAGCGACAATATCAAGAAAATAAACATTAACAAGAGTTCTCTCGCACAGATCAAGCATCATCCATACATTAATTATTATCAAGCAAGTGCTATCGTCAACTACCGTCGGTTGCATGGTATGATTAAATCCATAAACGAACTGCATCTAATGAAAGAATTCTCACAAGAAGATCTCAAAAGAATAGAACCTTATGTGACATACTAAACCCAGATAGCCCCTACTCGACTATAGACGAGTCAAGCAGAGCAATACCTTCAGCTGTGCATAAGCCACGCAGGAATAGGAACAAAATGTTGTGCAATAAATCTTTCATTCCATATTTTTCATACATTTCAGTCTTCATAGCATACTCCATTGAAGCTGCACCTATCTGCGACACGATGTCAAAATCGACATCCTTACGGAAATGACCCTCACTCACAGCACGCGCAAAAAACTCATTGGCATTGGCATTACGCTTAATGCGTTTCTGGTTGAGATACTCCATCACATGTCCATACTTTGATAGTTCTTGATAGAAAACCGGAGACACGTCACTGACATTTTGCATCTGAAATCTGTAGAACTCGAGGATAATGTCAATTGAACTGTGGCTATTGTCATTGCTGAATTCTATCATATGCTTTTCAAATGCCTCCTCTTGCATACGGACACATTCCAAAAGCAATTCTTCCTTATTGGAAAATATTTCATATAAAGTACGCTTCGATATGCTCAGGCGGCTCGCTATATCATCCATTTTGACAGCCTTGACCCCGCAACGTCTGAACTCACGCATAGCAACATGCATTATTTTGGCAGGCAGCTCCATACGGTAGTTGGTCTGTAAATTGTCTTTATGCATCTGTATGTTTTATCAGTATATTTTTATGTGTATATTTAAAGCGATGCAAAGTTACAAAAACTTTCGATTGGTTCAAAGTTTTCTAAATAAAAACACCAATAAAGTTGTATATTTTCTTGTTTTTAGTTACTTTTGTATCGTATTATAAGTTAATATTAGTAATTTGTAAAAAATGCACATAAAACAATAAAAACAGAATAAAAATGGTAAAAATTACAAAAGAAAACGCTTTGGAATATCACCAAAGCGGTCGTCCTGGCAAGATTGAAGTCAAGCCGACAAAACCTTACCACACCCAAACCGACCTTAGTCTTGCATATTCTCCTGGAGTGGCTTTCCCATGCTTGGAAATCCAGAGCAATCCTGACGATGTGTACAAGTACACCGATAAAGGCAACCTTGTTGCTGTGATATCAAATGGTACTGCAGTACTTGGCCTTGGCGACATTGGTGCCATGAGTGGCAAGCCAGTAATGGAAGGCAAGGGACTTCTGTTTAAGATTTACGGAGGCATCGATGTGTTTGACATAGAGGTCGACGAGAAAGACCCAGAGAAGTTCTGTGAGGCTGTAGAGAAGATCGCTCCTACTTTTGGTGGTATCAACCTTGAGGACATCAAGGCACCAGAATGCTTCTATATTGAAGAACGTCTGAAGAAGACTCTCGACATTCCTGTTATGCACGACGACCAGCATGGTACTGCCATCATATCGGCTGCAGGATTGAAGAATGCTCTTGAAGTTGCTGGCAAGGACATTGCAAATGTGCACATCGTTGTGAATGGTGCAGGTGCTGCCGCCATAAGCTGTACAAAGCTTTATGTGGCTTTGGGCGCGAAGATTGAGAATATCGTAATGCTCGACTCTAAAGGCGTTATCACAGCCGACCGTCCCAACCTTACCACACAGAAGCAGATGTTCGCCACTCACCGAACTGACATCCACACTCTTGAGGAGGCTATCAAAGGTGCCGATGTATTCGTAGGTCTGTCAAAAGGCAACGTGCTTTCGCAGGATATGATACGCTCAATGTCTGATTCGCCTATCGTGTTTGCTCTTGCCAACCCCGTACCTGAAATCAGCTATGAGGACGCTATGGCAAGCCGTCCTGACGTGCTCATGTCAACAGGTCGTAGCGACTATCCCAACCAGATTAACAACGTTATCGGTTTCCCATACATCTTCCGCGGTGCTCTTGACGTTCATGCCAAGGCTATCAACGAGGAGATGAAGATGGCTGCCGTACATGCTATTGCCGACTTGGCTAAGCAGCCTGTTCCCGATATCGTAAATGAGGTTTACCATGTCAACGACCTTAGCTTCGGACCTAAGTATTTCATTCCGAAACCTGTCGACCCGCGTCTTATCACAGAGGTTAGTGCTGCTGTGGCAAAGGCAGCTATCGAAAGTGGAGTTGCAAGAAAGACCATAACCGACTGGGATTCGTACAAGAAGAACCTTATGGAGCTGCTCGGTCAGGAAACCAAGCTCACACGCAATCTGCATGATACAGCACGCATGCACCCACAGCGTGTAGTATTTGCCGAGGGTGCCCATCCTTCAATGATGAAAGCTGCAGTACAGGCCAAGACCGAAGGCTTCTGCTACCCTATTCTATTGGGCAACCCCGACCGCTTGCGCCGTGTTGCAGAGCGTTTGAAGCTTAATCTTGATGGTATTGAGTTGATTGATATGCGTGCCGACCAGGAACAGGGCAGACGTGCTACATATGCCAAACATCTGGCAAAGAAGCGTGCTCGTCAAGGTTACACATTCGAGGAGGCTTATGACAAGATGTACGAGCGCAACTACTTCGGTATGATGATGGTTGAAACTGGCGACGCAGACGCATTCATTACCGGCTTGTATACCAAATACTCAAACACCATCAAGGTGGCAAAGGAGGTTATCGGTATACGTCCCGAATTCAATACATTCGCCACAATGCATATCCTCAACACCAAGAAGGGCGTGTTCTTCCTCTCGGATACACTCATCAACCGCCATCCGGACGAGAACATACTTATCGACATTGCACGTCTTTCGGCCAATACAGTTCAGTTCTTCAACGAGGAGCCACACATTGCTATGATTAGCTACTCTAACTTTGGTACTGACGAAATTGGCAGCCCCGTGAAGGTTCATAACGCTGTAGAAACATTGCAATCACGTTATCCCGATATGGTCATCGATGGTGAGATGCAGGTTAACTTCGCTCTCAACAAGCAGCTTCGTGACGGCAAGTATCCGTTCACACGCCTGAAGGGACTGGATGTAAACACTCTTGTATTCCCCAATATGAGCAGTGCTCAGGGTAGCTACAAATTGTTGCAGGCTTTGGATCCTGACGCCGAAATCATCGGTCCGATTCAGATGGGTCTCAACAAGCCTATCCACTTCACCGACTTCGAAAGTTCGGTACGCGACATTGTCAACATCACAGCTGTGGCTGTAATCGATGCTTACGTTGACAAGATAAAGAAAGAAAAATAATATATTTACCAAAAACCTGAGGGGATATGCTTCATGCAATGAATGTGTGAGCACATCCCCTCTTGCATTTATCCCTAAATACACCTTATATAATATGATTGATTTTCCTTGTGCAAAAATAAATCTCGGACTAAATATTGTCGAGAAACGAAACGATGGTTACCACAATCTGCAGACTGTTTTCCTGCCAGTACAGCTTTGTGATGCATTGGAGATAAAGACAATGAGCGAGCTGTTCCCGTCAGATACAAATTGCGACCTTAAGGTAAGTGGCGACGGAATATGCTGCAACGAGGCTGACAATCTTGTAGTGAAAGCCTACAATATGCTGGCAGCCGACTATGAAATACCGCGTATTCATACACACCTGTACAAACGAATACCGAGCCAGGCCGGACTCGGAGGAGGTTCGAGCGATGCTGCTTTTATGCTGAAGTTGCTCGACCAGCGTTTTCGCATCAACGCAGGTAATGCCGAACTGGAGAAGTATGCTGCACGCTTGGGTGCTGACTGTCCTTTCTTCATCAATGCCGAACCTGCCTATGCCGAGGGTATTGGCGAGATTCTGTCGCCTGTAGAAATCACTGACAACGCATTAAGCGGCTACACACTTGTGATAGTAAAGCCACAAGTGTCCGTATCTACCAAGGAGGCCTTTGCAGGAATTACTCCACATATGCCCAAGGTGTCGTGCCGTGAAATTGTAGCTATGCCAATAGAAGAATGGAAGGGATTGCTGACCAACGATTTCGAAGATAGCGTATTTGCCCAATATCCCGAATTACAGACCATAAAAAACAAACTATATGAAGCAGGAGCGGCATATGCTCAGATGAGTGGAAGCGGCAGCTCTATTTTCGGAATATTCAAAACTAAGCCTTGCAACGACTCTATTCACAAAACTTTCGTCGGAAGCAAGATCTACATTCTCAGTTTGTAATTAGCTTAAAAGCAATAAGAAAGTTGAAAAACATAAGAGCGAAAGAAGGTTAAGTAAATATGAAAAAGGACAATAGCAATGAATGTTTCCCACACGTAGACGAAAGCGGAAATGTTATAGGCCGAATTTCAAGGGGCGAAGCACACAATGGTTCAAAACTACTTCACCCAGTTGTTCATCTGCATGTCTTCAACCGTTCTAAAGGACTTTATCTGCAAAAGCGTCCTGAATGGAAAGACATACAGCCAGGCAAATGGGACACAGCATGCGGTGGACACGTTGACTATGGCGAGACTATTGATGAGGCTTTACGACGTGAGGTATCTGAAGAACTGGGCATAAAACAATTCACCCCCGTATTCATAAAATCGTACGTATTTGAAAGCCTTGTTGAGAAAGAACTTGTCAATGTGTTTTGCACCATTTACGATGAACCGATACATCCAAGCACAGAAGAACTTGATGGCGGACGTTATTGGTCAGTCAACGAGATAGTCGAGAATATCGGCAACTCGGTATTTACCCCAAACTTCGAGAACGAGTTTGCCAAAGTGTTGCAAAAAGGACTTATCTTTGACAAACTCGATATTAAGTAAATACCCAAACAACCGAGCAGTACAATTCTGCAGCCAATAAATACACAATAACCAATGGTGCTGTCGTAGCTACACCTGATGCGGCAGCACCATAAGCATCTACAAACGATGCGTACCGACCTGTAACCATACCGTAAGTCAACGACATTATGCACACTCCTAGTATGAGCATTATAACGAAACTGTCCAAATAAGAATTAGGCGTAATCGTACCAAGTGCGCTAAGCAATACGGCATGCGGAACAAAAGCAAGCAAGAAAAGCACTATAAACATAGCCACTAATTCCCAAGCCACAACCATCAGAGCCATCCGTTCATAATCTGTTGTTTGCTTATAGGAAACAATAGCTTTGGACAATCCGCCACCCACAAACAGTTCAGTCATCGCACCCGACAATAGAAGCCATACCAATATTGTGGACGACATATTGTCGGCCAAAGTGCTCCAAAACCATCTTACGCTTTCGCCTACAAACATCGAACGTATTGCAAGTTCAGGATAAAGCACTGATGCCACCCATGAACCCATCACCACCGCTATCTGCAAAACGAAAAGTACCAAGCATGTGTAAGCCGATATTATAGTCATCAGCCTTCTACTCATCGGCATAAAGATTCTGCACATCAAGTATTTGAAGCTCAAATGCCTTTACCACAAGCCGGGTGGCATTTATGCCCATTCCTTGATTGCCATTAGGGAACAACTTCTGTACAAGTTCGTTCTGGCGTTTCTCCAGACTCTTAACTCCAAAAGGCATTGTTCGCAGATTGGAGATTTGTTCTTTAGTATAGCCAAGGGCAAGATGTCGCAAAAAGCGCTCGTCATACTCGTCAATCTCATAACGTATCATGGCATCATTGTGCTGCATAACATTACGTACCGACTCGCAGAAGCGTTCAACCACCTTTTCTAAAATAGGCTGGTTGAATACATATTTCTTTCCTTCCAATACTCGTACTATGTCGCTACGGGTGAGCATTTCGCCGCTCTTGAGTATTATACCATTGCATCCGGCATCAATTGCATCAACCCACAAACGCTCATTCAGTATTTCGCCGGTGAAGATAAGCACCTTCATTTCCGGATGCTCGTTTTTCAGTTTACGGCATATTTCCACGCCTACAGTTGTGCTGCCACCAAGTCCTAAGTCAAGCAATACCAAATCGGGCTTGTTCTGACGAAACTGTTTCCAAAATTCTTCTTCCGAATCGGCTGTTGCTATGACGTCTGCCTCAGGCATTTCATTATGCAGAATACCTTCAGTACCTTTAAGTTCTAAAGGCACGTCTTCTACTATGATAACTTTAAATCTTTCCATTGTTATTATTATTGCTTCACTAAATTACGATGTTATTGCCAAAGTACAATACTTTAGCAGAAATTATTAACAGACATTAACTCCAAATAGAATTTGTAACATGATTGTAATATGTGTTTAAACCACGTGTAATATTGCAATTATAATTTTGCAGCGTAAAAAAATACAAAACAAACCCATTCATACTATAAAAAGCAATATGGAAACAATGTATCTCGTTATTGTGGCATTCTTGCTGTGTCTGGCTATATTCGACCTTTTTGTCGGAGTCAGCAACGATGCCGTGAATTTTTTAAACAGTGCAATAGGTGCCAAGGTGGCCAAGTTTCGGACAGTATTAATAGTAGCATCAGCTGGTGTGGCCATAGGTGCAGTTATGTCATCGGGAATGATGGACGTTGCAAGACACGGAATCATGCAACCTTCCAACTTCTCATTCTACGACGTAATGACAATCTTCCTTGCCGTAATGGTTACGGATGTAATTATTCTTGATATCTTCAACTCATTAGGAATGCCTACATCAACAACAGTATCGCTTGTGTTTGAGCTGTTAGGCGGAACATTCATTTTAGCTGCCATCAAGATTGTAGGCGATCCTTCGCTCTCATTCGGTGACCTGCTCAATACAGATAAAGCATTGAGCGTAATCGTTGCTATCTTTGTAAGCGTTGCCATTGCATTCGTCTTCGGTATCGTTGTACAGTGGCTATCACGTATCGTGTTTACATTCAACTATCGCAAGCACTCACGCTGGTCAATAGCAATATTTGGCGGTATCGCCTTCACCGCACTTTCTTACTTCATTTTTCTTAAAGGAATGGGCAAGTCGCGCTTTATCGCTGAAGACACAAGGATGTGGATTGAAAACAACATATCGGCTCTGATTGTATATACATTCATCGGTTCGACTATTATCATGGAGGTGATTCACCTGCTTAAGGTAAATGTATTCAAGTTTATCGTGCTTATGGGTACATTCGCCCTTGCTATGGCTTTTGCCGGCAACGACCTTGTCAACTTCATCGGTGTGCCCCTCGCTGGTCTCGACTCTTATCAGGACTTCGTCGCCAACTCCAACTCCGTAGGTGCCACCAACTATATGATGCACTCGCTTAACGGTTCGGCAAAGACTCCCCCACTCTTCCTGCTTGCAGCTGGTGTCATCATGATTATTGCAATGGCAACATCGAAGAAGGCTCGCAACGTCATCAAGACATCAGTAGACTTGAGTCGTCAAGATGAAGGCGACGAGATGTTCGGTTCGTCACGTGTAGCTCGTGGTGTAGTAAGAATTACACAAGATTCCAGCTCAAGCCTTACCCAAATCCTGCCTGTGGGTCTAAGAAGATGGATCGACTCACGCTTCAACAAGCAGGAGGCTGAACTTAACGACGGGGCAGCATTCGACGTAGTGAGAGCTGCCATCAATCTTGTTCTGGCATCAATGCTTATCACAATCGGAACAAACTATAAATTGCCTCTGTCTACAACTTACGTGACATTTATGGTTGCAATGGGTTCGTCTCTGGCCGACCGTGCCTGGAGCCGCGAAAGCGCAGTATTCCGTGTCACTGGTGTGATAAGCGTAATCGGTGGATGGTTCATTACAGCCGGTGTTGCATTCGCCACTTGTGCCATTGTATGCTTGTTGATGTTCTATGGAGGTGCCTTTGCCAAGATTCTGTTAATGGGACTGGTGATTTTCCTGCTTATCCGCAGCAACAGAAACTATAAGCGCAAGGAGCAGGAGGCAGGCAAGGAGGAGGTATTCCAGCTTATGATGCGCACCCGCGACCCCGAGATTGTTTGGGACTTGCTCAAGAAGCATGTATCTCGCACACAAAGTTTCATGACTCGTTTCACCTTAACCCAGTTCAACGAGATTATCAACGGATTGGAGAGTGAGAGTCCGAAGATATTACGACACGTGCTTTCTAATCTTGACAAGGAAATGGAAATTCTGAAAAAGTACAGACGCCAGGAACTTCTCGCCCTAAAACGCGTACCTACAGATATTGCCATTGAACGTAACACATGGTTCCATTTGGGCATCAACTCATCCGAGCAATACCTATACTGCTTGCGTCGTATGCTCGATCCTATCAAGGAGCATGTTGACAACAACTTCAATCCACTGCCACAGGTTTACGCTGACGAATTCATGGCAGTTCGCAACAGCATAAACGATCTAATGCAGCAAACTGAAGCTCAGATTTCAACAACACGTTTCGAGCACTATCGCGACACATTGGCTATGGCCGACCAATGCAAGGACAACCTTTCAGTAGTGAGAAAGCATCACATTGACCGCATCCAGCAAGCTAAAGACAATAGCAACTTGAAAGTATCGCTCGTATATCTGAACGTACTTCAGGAGAGCCAGCAGCTACTTAGCAACATGCGCCATCAGTTGCGTGCCGCAAAGAAATTTATGGAGAACTAATAGAATAATATCCTCAGGAGGGTATGGCTACAAAAAGGTCATACCCTTCTTTCTTTTTATAAAGAAAATCGGACGAACCGATTTTTTGTTGTATCTTTGCAAAAAAAACAAAAAGTGTAAATTATGTCTTCTAATTTTGGTTATTACGTTTTCATTATAGTAGCTATAGTCTTTGGTTTCCTGGTTTTTAAAAAAGTGACCGGTTGCCTTATCAAACTTGTTTTAACGTCAATAGTAGTCATCACTTTGGCTGCAATTTACTATCTGTACTTAAAATAAAATAGAAAATATGATACTCATTGTAGACAGTGGAAGCACCAAAACCGACTGGTGCTTCGTATACGACAAATATACTACACATATAATACAGACTAAAGGTATCAATCCAGTTGTACAGTCGCAAGAAGATATCAAGCAAACGATAGAGGACGAATTTGTCAACAAGTCTAGACATAAAGAGATTAATCTACATGACGTACACCATATATATTACTATGGTGCAGGCTGCGTAGCTGATAAAAAATACATTATCGAACAATTGCTGAAGAAAGTCTTCCACAATAATACAACAATAAGTGTAGAAAGCGACATCATGGCAGCATGCCACGCCTTATGCGGAAAAGAGGAAGGTTTGGTTTGCATACTTGGCACAGGCTCCAACTCGTGTCTGTACGACGGGCAGAAAATGACACTACAAACTTCTCCACTTGGCTTTATTCTAGGCGATGAAGGCAGCGGGGCTGCTCTTGGCAAACTAATTGTCAATGCTGTATTCAAGGGATTACTGCCCAAACAACTTTGCAATAGTTTTACGGAAGAAACACAACTTCAATTGTCTGATATAATAAACAATGTATATAGGCAGCCTGCTCCCAATAGATTTCTGGCATCGCTATCGCAGTTTGCTGCACGACATATCGATGACGACAACATCGAACAACTTGTAATAATGAATTTCGATCAATTCATCAAGAATAATTTGAGACAATATGTAAGCTATGGAGCGAAACCAGTGATTAATGCCATAGGCAGCATTGCATATTACTATAGCCAACAATTACAAAAGGCTGCAGAAAGTAATGGATATACTGTCGGAAAGATATTGAAAAGCCCGATGAGCGGATTGATAGAATATTACACAATGACATTATGACATTTACAAATAACTACAAAAACTATTGAATTTGTTTGCGATAACAGAAACGAGCATATAAAAATGCAACATAGACATTACATTTTATGCTAAATTATTTGGAAAATTCCGAAATTGGAATTATCTTTGCAGATAGAAAAAACATAAAAAATAGAATATATAAAACAAACCTAATTAACTTATGAACGAAAAAAGAGTTTATACCTTCGGTAATGGACAGGCCGAAGGTAATGCTTCAATGCGTGAGGTACTCGGTGGTAAGGGTGCGAACCTTGCTGAGATGAACCATATTGGTGTTCCTGTACCTCCTGGTTTTACAATAACAACTGACACTTGCAATGAGTATTATAAGGTAGGTCAGCAGAAGATTGTTGAGTTGCTTGCTGACGAAGTCAATGCTGCAGTGGCTCACACTGAAGAACTGATGAATTGCAAGTTTGGTGATCCTAAAAATCCTCTCTTGGTTTCAGTACGTTCAGGTGCTCGCGCTTCTATGCCGGGTATGATGGACACCATCCTCAACCTTGGTTTGAATGATGAGGTTGCTGCTGGTATGGTAGAGAAAACAGGCAACCCACACTTCGTTTATGATAGCTATCGTCGTTTCGTACAGATGTACGGTGACGTTGTTCTTGGTATGAAGCCTGAGAACAAGGAAGATATTGACCCATTCGAGGCTATCATAGAGAAAGTAAAGGAGGAGCAGGGTGTTGTTCTTGACAAGGACCTCTCTGTAGAGTCACTCAAGAAACTCGTTGAACTCTTCAAGAAGGCTATCAAGGAGCAGACAGGCAACGACTTCCCGACCGATCCAAAGGAGCAGCTTTGGGGTGCTATCTGCGCAGTATTCCGCAGCTGGATGAACGAGCGTGCTATTCTCTATCGTAAGATGGAAGGTATTCCTGACGAGTGGGGAACTGCAGTTTCTGTTATGGCTATGGTATTCGGCAATATGGGCGAGACATCAGCTACGGGTGTTTGCTTCAGCCGTGACGCAGGCAATGGCGAGAACCTCTTCAATGGTGAGTACCTGATTAACGCTCAGGGCGAGGACGTTGTTGCTGGTATCCGCACTCCACAGCAGATTACAAAGATAGGTTCACAGCGCTGGGCTGAGCGTGCAGGAATCTCTGAAGAAGAGCGTGCTGCCAACTATCCTTCTATGGAGGAAGCTATGCCTGAGCTTTACAAGGAACTTGATGCACTTCAGGACAAGCTCGAGAAGCACTATCGCGATATGCAGGATATGGAGTTCACTGTTCAGGAGGGCAAGCTTTGGTTCCTCCAGACACGTAACGGCAAGCGTACAGGTACTGCTATGGTTAAGATTGCTATGGATCTCCTCCACGAGGGTCTGATTGACGAGAAGACAGCTATCCTTCGTTGCGAACCGCAGAAGCTCGACGAGCTCTTGCACCCTGTATTCGACAAGTTGGCTCTCTCTAAGGCTAAGGTTATCACACAGGGTCTTCCTGCTTCTCCTGGTGCCGCTTGCGGTCAGATTGTATTCCATGCTGATGACGCTGAGGAATGGCACGATGATGGCAAGAAGGTAATCATGGTTCGTATCGAAACTTCACCTGAGGACCTCGCTGGTATGTCAGCTGCTGAGGGTATCCTTACAGCTCGTGGCGGTATGACTTCTCACGCTGCTGTTGTTGCTCGTGGTATGGGTAAGTGCTGCGTTTCAGGTGCAGGCTCAATCAACGTCGACTACAAGACTAAGACTGTTGAGATTGAGGGGGTTGTTTACAAGGAGGGCGACTACATCTCATTGAACGGTACTACAGGTCAGGTTTACGCTGGTCAGATTGAGACAAAGGCTGCAGAACTTTCTGGCGATTTCAAGGAGCTTATGGACCTCTGCGACAAGTATACAAAGATGGAAATCCGTACCAATGCCGATACTCCACACGACGCTAAGGTGGCTCGTCAGTTCGGTGCCAAGGGTATCGGTCTGACACGTACAGAGCATATGTTCTTTGACGACCAGAAGATTGTAGCTATGCGTGAGATGATTTTGGCTGACTCTGTAGAGGGTCGCGAAAAAGCTCTTGCCAAACTCCTCCCCTATCAGAAAGCAGACTTCTACGGTATCCTTAAGGCTATGGACGGCTGCCATGTAAACATCCGTTTGCTTGACCCACCTCTCCACGAGTTCGTACCACACGATAAGGCAGGTCAGGAGACTATGGCTAACGAGATGGGCGTAAGCGTATCAGAAATCAAGAAGCGTGTCAACTCACTTGCTGAGAACAACCCAATGCTCGGTCACCGTGGTTGCCGTCTTGGTATTACATTCCCAGAAATCACAGCTATGCAGACACGTGCCATCCTCGGCGCAGCTTGTCAGCTCAAGAAGGAAGGCTTCAACCCACGTCCTGAGATTATGGTTCCGCTCATCGGTACTGTTCAAGAGCTCAAGCAGCAGAAGTCTATTATCCTTGCTACTTCTAAGGAGGTATTCGCAGAGTATGGTGTAGAGGTTGAGTTTGAGGTAGGTACAATGATTGAGATTCCGCGTGCTGCCCTTACAGCTGCTAAGATTGCAGAGGAGGCTCAGTACTTCTCATTCGGTACCAACGACTTGACACAGATGACCTTCGGTTATTCTCGTGATGACATCGCTTCATTCCTCCCTGCATACATGGAGAAGAAGATTTTGAAGGTTGACCCGTTCCAGGTTCTCGATCAGGAAGGTGTTGGCCAGCTCATCAAGATGGCTGTAGAGAATGGTCGTGCTACTCGTCCTAATCTCCGCACTGGTATCTGCGGTGAGCACGGTGGCGAACCTTCATCAGTTAAGTTCTGCGCAAAGGTTGGTATGAACTACGCTTCATGCTCTCCGTTTAGAGTACCTATAGCCAGACTTGCAGCCGCGCAGGCTGCTGTAGAGGAATAATAGCAAATATTTGACTCTCAATAAATTAAGTGGAAAGTCCTTGTAACAGAGGACTTTCCACTTAATTCGTTTTTAGCGCATGTATCACTGAAATGCCACAAATGATGATAGATGTTTTACATATGTTTTACAATTTCCAAGGACATGTTTTACAACTTTCAGAATGATTCTAAGAACAATTTAAGCATAAAAGTAAACTGAGTTCTGTTCAAAAAAAACGGTGAGCTGGGCAAAAAGGTATTTGTCTTGGAACATAACAGTCATTTGATTTTGACTGCTATGTTACGAAATCAAATCCGTTTCATTCTAAAATACCACCTAATAGACTGTATTTCAATTAATTTAAAGAGCGATTAGTTCACTTTAACGGGACAGTAGTGAAGAGATATGCAAGAAGGTGCCCGTCTAAAGCTTTACTATGCCAATCGTAACTTTTAGCACAATCCCTACAATGGTAGATTGTTTCAGTTGCGATTGGCTTTATTTGTTTTCTTTGGGGGCTGAGCGTATAATCAAAAATATAGTTATACCCCAGTTCGGGATAAGAAATAGTTCATAAAAAAGTTGGTAGTCTCACAAATA
>CAJJOL010000011.1:0-71495 GCA_905193385.1 uncultured Prevotella sp.
CTTTCTTTTCGCTTCCCGAACACTACTTAATCTCGTTTTGCTTGAGGTTTCGTTCGTTCTCGAAAGCGGATGCAAAGGTATAACAAATAGTTTTACCGTGCAAGTATTTCGAGAAAAAAGTTTTGGAAAAATCGTATTTTCGATTTAAAATTGAGATATATCAAGCAAAAGAAGGCTGTTCAGCGCATTTTTAGGGATTTTCAGCCGAATGGAGTAAAAGTTTATCTGTATAGCTATATAGTAGTAGGGTGATGTTGGAATGTTATTGTGATGTTACGGTGTTTTTATATTGCACATTCTTTTTGTTTTGTGCAGAAATAAGACAATTAACAAATAAAATTGCTATAAATAGAGCTTTTTATGCACACTTTCATTGTTAGATGTGCAAAAAGTTATACCTTTGCACCACATTCGAAGCTAATCTATGTTATGTATAGACGAATTCGATGGAAAAATCGTAGAGTCGGCAACATAGACAAAGCATATATACATTATATAATATAAGAAAGAAAACTATGTCTTTTAATTTATTGAAAGGAAAGCGCGGTATCATCTTCGGCGCATTGAATGACGCATCGATTGCGTGGAAAGTAGCAGAACGTGCCGTAGAAGAGGGCGCACAGATTGTGTTGACCAACACAGCAGTGGCTTGCCGTATGGGCACAATCGACGAGTTGGCAAAGAAAACCAACGCAACCATCATCCCTGCTGATGCGACATCGGTAGAGGATTTGAACAACCTGTTTGTCAAGGCCCAGGAGGCATTGGGTGGCAAGATCGACTTCGTGCTGCACTCATGCGCCATGAGCGTGAACATGCGCAAGAAGCGTACTTACGACGATCTGGACTACGGATTCCTTGACAAGACTCTCGACATCTCAGCAATTTCATTCCACAAGATGCTGCAGGTAGCCAAGAAGCTCGACGCTCTCAACGAGGGGGCTTCGGTACTTGCACTGACCTACGTGGCTTCACACCGCACATTCTTCGGCTACAACGATATGGCTGATGCCAAGTCGCTACTTGAGTCGATTGCACGTAGCTTCGGATATATCTACGGCCGTGAGAAGAAGGTGCGCATCAACACCATCTCTCAGTCGCCTACATTCACTACAGCCGGCAGCGGCATCAAGGGCTTCGACGGTCTGTACGACTTCAGCGACCGCATGTCGCCTCTTGGCAATGCCAGCGCTGACGAGTGCGCCGACTACTGTGTTGTGATGTTCTCTGACCTCACAAAGAAGGTGACTATGCAGACTCTGTTCCACGACGGCGGTTTCTCCAACATGGGTATGTCGCTGCGCGGTATGACTCAGTACAACAAGTCGTTCATCGACGAAAACCGTGACGAAAACGGCAATATTATCTACGGATAAATTGTAGCGCGGAGGTATCTGCGCTACAAGGTTGATGGGGTGTTATGTTGTTGTGGTGTGATAACTTTCACAGGCTACGGCGAGGACGCCATAACCTCCTATATTTTGCAGTGCATATTACTCCCCTCCCTACGGGGGAGGGGCCGTGGGTGGGGCTTTCAGCCTACGTCCCAACACAATATTTGCATTTTTAACCGCTCAAAACTGCGAACTGAACGAGCAAAGAAATCTTTGGCTCGAAATTCGCGAGTTTTGAGCGGTTTTGCGTAATATGCAGTAGCACAGCATATTACAATGTTTTCGCTCGAAATATGCAACGAGCTATTGCGAAAAAGGAGTACATTTCATTGCAAATGTACTCCTTTTGCAATCCAAGTGTAGTCGTTTTGCAATGCAAAAAGGGCTTCCTTGCATTCCAAAAGTAGTCCCTTAGGAAAGCAAAGAAGCCCTAAATGATAAGAAACGTGATGAATAGCCATGAAAAAACCATCAAAAACGGCTTTTCAATTCTCTAGAATCGATTTTTATTTTGTAACACTTTTTTACTGCCTGTATTATATTTGCATTCTGAGTAGCGTACCCCTCCGCTACTCAGAACACGTTTATTTCAGTCGGAAGATATTGAGCGAGTTGGCAGGAATCTCAACCACTGCCCCACCCTTCGACGTAGTGATATAGGTCTCAGTAGGGTGAACATTTGTCGATTTCCTGCCGAAAGAGTTCTTATTTTCTACTGAGTGAGTTCTATTTTCTTTCAGGCATAACATCAAAATACTCTCCGTTTACCTTTACTTTCACCTTGCACGGTTTGCGTTCAGCAGTAGACAGTCGCCATTGTGTCACCATTCCGTCTTTCCAATCCAAATCGACTTCTATATTGCCTCGTGCTTTTACGCCTTTCACAGAACCTGACGGCCATTTTACTGTAGATGTTGGCAGAAGTTCAATCACACCAGACTGCGACTGCACGAGAGTTTCAAGCATTGCAGCAGCCACTCCGTAATTAGCATCCATTTGCAATGGCAGGTTCTGCGTAGTTAGCAGATTGTCGAGCGTATTGTTGCAGAGCAATCCCTCAATCATATCGTGAGCACG
This sequence comes from uncultured Prevotella sp., assembly GCA_905193385.1. Taxonomy (GTDB): domain Bacteria; phylum Bacteroidota; class Bacteroidia; order Bacteroidales; family Bacteroidaceae; genus Prevotella. The sequence goes on from CAJJOL010000011.1 coordinate 2,472, forward strand.
CTCTCCATCCCTAAGTCTTGCCCACAGACACGAGCGCCACGCCCATGCGAATGCACGCAGACTGTTGCCCGAAGTCTTACGCAACTCCAAAGAGCGACGCGCAGCACGAGCCAGCATCGGAGTTTCCTCCATATTTATTTGGTTTCCCGGATACACAGCAAACAGGTGCGAAGTATGACGATGGTCGGTAACGGGATCACGGTCAATCATCCACTCCATAAGATTGCCCATCTTGCCAATTCCAGGCTGATGCATACGCGCCAACTCACTGCTGAGACGTTCGGCAAAAGCCTTATCAACGCCAAGCGTATGTGCCGCCTGTATAGTATTGGCAAAGAGAGCTGAGACTATCTCCTGATCGTGCGACACACCGTCTTCACCACGCGGTCCTATCTCAGGCGACCATCCGTTAGGCACCACAAGCGTACCTTCCTTTATATTGGCAAGTTCGGGATACTTGGCAACATCCACCGCCTTATATTCGCTCTCAAAGCCTCGCCCTCCCTCACCGAGGGTCTTCAAGTGACGTTCCCAATATTGGCTAATCTCCTTCAACACTGGATAACCGATACGCTTAAGATAGTCAATGTCGCGTGTAAAGGCAAAGTGCTCCCAGAAATGCAGCGCATACCATGCAGAACCAGGCAGATTGACCTGCCATCCACCACCGCCGAACGGATTGTGAGACGTATAGACTATCCATCCATCGCTCGTACGGTCGTGACTTCCTATCGCTTCAAGATACTCATTGGTAGACATACGGAACGGTTCACGCATAGCATACAGATAATCAAGCAGCGAATTATGGCACTCGCTCAGATTGGCAACCTCAGGCAACCAATAGACCATCTGCAGATTGATGTTACTGTGATAGTCGCTTCCCCATGGAGCTTTAATGCGCGCATTCCATATTCCTTGCAATCCAGCAGGCAGACTACCTGGGCGCGACGATGCTATCATAAGATAGCGTCCGAAATTGAACATCAGGTTTTCCAGCCCAACATCCATACGGCTATTCTTGTATGCCGTCAGACGTTCAGCCGTTGGCAGAGCTGCAAGCGAAGCGTCAGAACAATCCAAAGTCAGACTCAGTCTGTCGTACAAAGCCTTATAGTCGGCAATATGACGGGCAGAAAGAGCGGAATAGTCAGTATTCTTTATGGCTTCAAGACGCCTGTTAGCACGTTGTACAGCATCTTCGCCACGGAAATTCCGCTTGAAATCCATTACATAATTGGTTTCCACAGCAATAAGCAATGTACACGAATCGGCACCTTCCAGTTTAAGACAACCGTCTTCAACAGTCAGACTTCCTCCACTATTGCGCACTTCCACAACAGCCATACCAGTCATTCCATTGCCAAGACGACTTGTCAGCGTCAGCCTGTTGCCAACCGCACTTGTCCTATCATCGCTCCTATGTGTAGCAAAAAGTATCTTGCCATCCAGCCCCTTATCTTTGTCGGCAGTATAATGCACCACCATTACCTGATCCGGATAACTACAGAACGACGTGCTCGCCACAGCTATTCCCTTACGTACAGCTGTTGACTTAATAGTTCCTTCATCGAGACAGATGGCTCTACAGAAATTATTCTTTGCTACCGGACAGCCGAAATCGACAATCAAGTCGCCTACTGGTTGCGAACCTCCGAATCCATCAGCGCCAATCTCCGGACCATTTTCTCCACCGAAGCTCTTGTCACCTTTTCTGTTTATGGTTCCCTTGTTCAGTCCACCTGACCAATACGACACCTCATTAAGCACATATCTGTCACGCCCGCTACCGTTAAGCACAGATGCAGCCAAGCGTCCGTTGCCTATAAAATAGGATTCCTGTTCCCACAACCGCACAGGATTGGGATACTTGCCACGCGTCAGGACATTAGTCAACGTATTGAGATAGTTGGTCTCCTCGCCCTGTTCCCAATATCTTGTTTTATTAGGCAAGCACTTAGCCATAGGTTGCAACAGAACAGTGTCACCCTCGTACACGCCATCGTACAAGCACGATGTCAGCCCATGCTCATTCTCGTTCTCAATAACCTGCGTAAAGGCAGGCTTGTCCGACCATACACGATGCGCCCCACCACTCTGCGCACTCAATGATGCACAAGTAGCAAACAGAGCGCACAGTACAACTGCAAATCTACTTATCATATATTCTTATTGAGTTCAAGCACAATAACCTTAACCTCATCCTTCTTGGGTTTCAGTCCGCCGAGCGTCACCGTCTGCCCTTTCTGCTTAACAGTCACCTTACTTCCTCCATCCAATGCATAGGCTTTGCGTACACGATAGCCCTTGTCAATAGCCGGCAAGGCAAGTTCGTCGGAAGTGTATTCGCCCAGTAGATAAACATAGATACGGTTGTTCTTATAACAGAACCATTGGTCGCCACTTTCTGCATAAGCCAGTTTACGGTATTCCTCAGGCTTTATGCCTTTGGTGTTCATGTTCCATTCGCCACGTGCCGGACCAGCATACAGTCCCCAATGAATGAACATACCAATCTTGGCATCGTGCATCCACTGCATTGCCGAGTCGCTCTGTTGCTTCACTTCAAAATCAGTCTTTGGAGCCGACATCTTGTATCTGGTAAATCCGGATACATTACCGTTATCTGCCGACAAATACTGATTGCTGCTGCCATAAGCAACCGACGCATACAAAGAGCCTAAAAACAGCGATGCAACAAATAGTAGTCTTTGATATTTCATATAAATAATAGGTTTAGGTTTCTTGAAAAAGTCACGTTATGCAAAGATACACATAAGTTGTAATAAACAAAGAATAAGTGTGCCAAAATGAATTTATAAGTACAAATCCATTTCGGCACACCTTTCTTATATATGCTTACCGCAGTTGTTCATAACAACACGGTAAACATCCAATCATCTGATTACCTATAACCGGCAATTCATTTACTGATAGTTAGGATCCTGTACAAGCACACCATGAGCCTTGTCGATTTCGCCCTGAGGCAACGGGAAGTACTCGAAAGCAGAGGTTACCACTTTCTTGTAAGCAGGATAAGCAGGATCTACGGCACCATCAACAGTCTGCTGAAGCAGTTTCCATCTCTTCAACTGGAAATAGCGCAAGCCTTCAAAGCAAGTCTCCACACGCCATTCATTGCGTATGCGTTCACGCAATTCAGCCTGTGTAAGGTTTGCTCCGTCAATAGCAGGCTGATGCGAACGAGTACGTACAGCGTTTATTGCCTTAAGAGCCTTTTCGGTAGGTCCGTTAACCTCATTCTCAGCCTCAGCTATCATAAGCAACACGTGAGCATATCGCATAATTACTACGTCAGCATCCGACACTGTGTTATAGTCAGGCAATGACTTTGTTGGCTGCAGAATCTTCTTTACACCAAAACCAGTGAATGAAGCATTACCTGTTTCTGTCACCTCAACATTGTCAGCACCTGCAAGTCCGTCGCGCTCAAAGCTTGTAAAGCGTGTGTTAACCACTGCATCCACAAGTCGCTCGTCACGGTTCTGGAACATCTTGGCACGCTCTGCTCTTTTCTGGGCTTCAGTTGAAGATGACGAATAGAGCACGCTCTCATCAGGACGAACTGTAAGAGGCGATTCACCCCACTTCTTGCCATCAGTACATTCGAAAGCATTGACAAGGTCGGTTGTAGGATCAAGACATGCCCATGCACCGAAGTAGAGGTCAAAGCTATTAGTAATGTTAGGCTGCTGATAACGTACCGAGAACATTATCTCGGGCGACGAACCCTGATTGGCTGTGATAAAGTTGTCACGTGTGCGCGGCATCAAGCTGTTCTCAGGAGTGTAGTTACTGATTTCAGCCAATGTGTTCAACACTTCCTGCATCTTGGTCTTGTCGGCAGTGCCATCTTCATTATATGCATCAAACAGCAGCACTCTTGCCTTGAGAGCACGCACTGCATCAGCGGTGAAATGTCCCTTGCCCTCACCTGTATTATAGGCAGTGTTCCAAAGACTTGCAATAGCCTGATCGTAATCACTTACAATCTGATTCTTGATGTCTACGCGCGAAGCCTTCGGCTGATACATATTGTCGGTGGTAAGTGTAGAAGTTACGAGCGGCACTTCACGATAGCATTCATACAACCATGAGTAATAGTATCCACGCAAGGCGTGACATTCACCAAGCATATGCTTGCGATCTTCTTCACTTATGTCACCTCCATTATAATTGGCAAGGTTCTCCATAACAAGATGTACTCTTGTTATGCCTTTGTAGCATACGTCGTACACCTGCGATACGTAACCGTCCGAATTAGGCGTAACGTCACCCTTTGCCAGGGTGAGTACCGAACCGTATGTTGTTTCATTGTGACGTCCAATTGCATTATCGGTCAATCCGTCAAAACAAGGAACAATCTCAGACAATGCTCCCGGCCAGTTGTACACGACAGAATATGCTCCCGCTATAGCCGACTCAAAATCGCTCTTGCTCTTCCAGAACACGCTCTGTGACGGCGAAGACGGCGGCTGCTTATCAAGAAAGTCTGAACATGACGACAATCCCAACGCCAGCACACCCACAGCGAATATGTTTTTTATATATTTCATAGTTAGTGCTTTTTTAGAATTCTACATTGATACCGAATGAATAGATTTTGTTCTGCGGATACACTGCATCGCGTCCGTCAGAATCACGCTCCGGGTCAAGACCCTTGTACGAGGTAATGGTGAGGAGGTTGTCACCCGAGAAGTATACGCGTACTCTCGACAGAGCCAACTTGTTGGTCCATACCCTTGGCAACGTATAGCCGAAAGTGATGTTCTTCAAGCGGAAGTAAGACGCATCCTTGAGGAAGTATGAGTTAGCTCTTGTATTCTTTGAGCCACCCATATTGTCCCAATAGAGTTTCGGATGTGTTGCTCCATACGGATTCTCCTCAGTCCACATTCCCTTAATATAATCGCGGTTGGGTGCTGAACCCTGACGGAATGGATATACACCCCACTCATTGGTGTAGAACTTCTTGTCTGCTACGCCCTGACCAATGAGCGAAAGGTCGAATCCCTTCCAGCTTGCACTTGCGTTGATGCCATACTCAAAACCGGGGAAGCGTCCCGAGAATGTACGACGGTCGTAGTCGTCAATCTTGCCGTCAGGCTTGCCGTCGGGTCCTGAAATATCCTTATACTTAAGGTCGCCAGGCTTAGTATCGTCATTATACTGCTTGGGGGAGTTGTTTACCTCGTTCTGATCGGCAAATACTCCGATACACTCCAGCATGTAATACTCGTTGTAAGGAAGTCCCTCACGACGAATGTTGTAGCCGCTGATTTCCTCGGCACCAAACTTGGTGAGCTTGTTGCGCGAACGGTCGAAATACACACCAGCAGTATACTGCATGCCTGCGAGAGCACCCTTCTTAACCATATCGCTATAGTTGATAGCCAACTCGATACCTGTGTTCTTTACAGTTCCGTTGTTTACAGTAGGTGCAGACAATCCGAGAAGTCCAGACACCTGCGAAGAACGGAGAATGTCCTTAGTCACCTTGCTATACCAGTCGAATGTAACGCTAAGACCGCGAAGCACCTTAAGGTCGAAACCGAAGTCGGTAATTGTGGTTGTCTCCCACTTGATGTTTCTGTTGGCATAGGCAGTCTGCTGATAGCCAGACACAACACCGTCAGTTGTCTTAGAGAAAGGATAGTCGTAGACATGCGAGATCATAGCCTGATACGGATAGAGTCCGATGTTCTGGTTACCTAACTGACCCCAGCTTGCACGCACCTTGAAGTTGTCGAGCCATGAACAGTTGAGCTTCTGAATGAACGGTTCCTCTGTCACACGCCATGCACCTGAGAACGACGGGAATACACCCCAACGGTTTTCCTTAGAAATACGTGAAGTGCCGTCATAACGCATATTTGCCTCAAAGAGATAACGTTCCTTGAAGTTGTAGTTCAGACGACCAAAGAGCGACTGGATAGCCCATTCCTGCTCGCCACCGCCGTTCGACCAATTCGCTGTGCTACCGGCATCGATAGTAGGAAGATCGAACGCATACTCCTTACGGTAAGCACTCAATGTCTCGGTCTTCTCATTCTCCTGGTTGTAACCAATCATAGCACTGATGTTATGAGCCTTGTTCATCAGCGAGAGGTCGTAACGCAGATATGTATATAAGTTGGTGTAGAACACACGGCTGTCAGATACTGTCAGACCTGCTCCACCCTTATCAAGGGTACCCGACTGTTCTCCAGTGTGATAGTTGTATGTTGGTGTTGAGCTTCCCCTCCAGTCCTTTGACTTGCTTGAGTTGAGTCTGGCAGCTCCCTTAGTGTACCATGTCAAGCCCTTCAGCAGCTTCACTTCAAGCCACATCTGAGCGTTGATGTCGAAGTTGCGCCAGCGCTTCATGGCATTGTCACCGATGATAGCCACCATATTCTTGTTGTGTGCCTCATTCGGATATGCGCTGCTGGTCCACTTTTTCACACCAGTTCCGTCGTCTGGAAGCCACGGCATATAGGTAGGAGCCTGTGACAAAGTAGAAAGGAAAGCGTCAGACTGTCCCTGACGTGGCTGGTCAATCTCGCCATACATCATGCTGGTATATGTACCAAACTTGATGAAGTCGGTGAGGTGAGCAGTCAAATCGACAGTAGCGTTGTACTTCTTGTAGTCGAAACCTCGCATTGTACCCGGCTGGTCTACATAGTTAAGTGCTACATTGTAGGTGGCCTTCTCTGTACCGCCAGTCATATTGAGGTTGTGTGTCTGAACCACAGCCGTACGGAACATGTAGTCCTGCCAGTCGAAACTTGGATACTTGTCGCTACCTGCATTGTTGCGGTAAGCCTCAATTACGTCAGGATCATACAATCTGCCTAATTCTGAGTTCTTGCGGGCCAGGTTTGCCAACTCCATATATTCTACCGAGTTTGTAACACGGTCGTACAAACGTGTAGCTGAGTGGAGGCCTACGTTGCCATGATAAGAGATGTGAGTCTTGCCCTGTGTACCTTCCTTGGTGGTAATCAAGATTACACCATTGGCAGCACGGGCACCATAGATGGCAGCCGAAGCAGCATCCTTAAGCACAGAGATTGATTCAATTACGCTTGGGTCGAGCGACGACATATCGCCAGGAACACCATTGATAAGGATAAGCGGATCAGAACCGGCTGATGAGAAAGTACCTTGACCACGAATACGGAACGAAACACTCTCCGAACCAGGCTGGCCATAACCCTGATTAACACGTAGACCAGGAACCTGTCCCTGCAACATTACCTGAGCATTGGCTACCGGACGCTTAGCGATGTCGTCGCCATTGACTGCCGATACCGAACCGGTCAGGTTCTCCTTCTTCTGAGTACCATAACCTACTACTACAAGCTCCTGCAGGCTTTGTGAATTTTCTTTCAGCACAATACGATCAACATGACCATTCTTTGCTTTCACTTGCTGTGAAGTGAAACCAACGTATGTCACGTCAAGTACGGCATTGGCTGATGATGCTTTGAGTGTGAAATTACCATCGATGTCGGTAACTGTTGCGTTTGTTGTACCAGCTTCTACAACACTCGCACCGATGATGGGTTCTCCGTTTTGATCGACAATCGTGCCTTTGATTGTCACGCCAACCTTACTCTGCTGTATAGCTGAGTTAGTAAGACTTGGAGGCGTACCGTCCGCTGCCAGCACTTGATTCTGACCCAATACGGCCATAAAAGCAAGCAGCAGTGATTTGTCTAGATACTTCATAATGGTTTGTTTTAGGTTTATATAATTATTTCTATGACATTCGTCATGTCTCTTATCCAAGCTGATTAGATTGTCCTTTGCAAATTTAGCTCAAATAATTAAAAAAAGAAAAAAATAACATTTGAATCGGGGGGGGTAACAATAATTAACCAAAACAGGACACAAAAGTATCATTTATATACATATTTTTACACAAAAAGAGGGTGTACATTCTCATTTTCTACGCATTGATGTTGCATAGAAATATGAGAATGTACACCCTCCTAATATATATAATAAGGTTTTACATTATATATATAATAAGGTTTACAGCGATTCGAGCATTCGCTTGATGACAACCTCTGCCGAAATCTCACGGTTGGCGGCTTCGGGAATGACGAGCGAATTGGCTGACTCTATTACGTCGTCGGTGACGATTAGGCCGCGACGTACTGGCAGACAGTGCATGAACTTGCCATTGTCGGTAACTGCCATGTGCTTGTCGTCGATAGTCCACGACATATCTTTCGACAATATCTTGCCGTAGTCGTCGGGATTGGTAACGCCTGGACAACTCCAGTTCTTGGCATAAACGAAGTCGGCACCCTCAAGCGCCTTCATCTGATCGTACTCGATGCGTGCCCCGGCAGTGAACTTCGGGTCGAGTTCGTAGCCATGAGGATGAGTGATGACGAAGTCGACATCGGCTGCTGTCATCCATTCGGCAAACGAGTTGGGCACAGCCTGAGGTAATGCACGGCAATGAGGAGCCCACGTAAGCACTACCTTAGGACGTGCCTTGGTCTTGTGTTCCTCAATGGTGATGAGGTCGGCGAAAGCCTGAAGCGGATGCACGGTGGCTGTCTCCATGGCAAAGACGGGGCGACCGCTGTACTTGACGAATTGCGAAACGATTGTCTCGGCATAGTCATACTCGCGGTCGGTGAGTCCGGCGAAGGAGCGAATACCGATAAGGTCGCAGTAGCTGCCCATTACCGGGATAGCCTCAAGCAGATGTTCTGACTTGTCACCGTCCATGATGACGCCACGCTCGGTCTCCAGTTTCCATGCACCGGCATTCACATCAAGCACTATGACGTTCATGCCAAGATTCATGGCAGCCTTCTGTGTAGACAGACGTGTGCGCAACGAGTTGTTGAAGAAAATCATCAGCAATGTCTTGTTCTTGCCAAGATGCTGGAACTGGAAGCGATCGCGCTTCACCTCTTTTGCCTCGGCAAGCGCTGCATTGAGGTCGCCAAGGTCTTGTGCGTGGAAGAATGTTTTCATAATAATTACCTTATCTGCCCCTCCCCATCTATCAACCACTTATATGTAGTCAATGCCTGGAGTCCCATCGGACCGCGCGGACCGAGCTTCTGAGTACTGATGCCTATCTCGGCACCAAGTCCGAACTCGCCTCCGTCAGTGAAACTTGTGGGAGCGTTCCAGTAGACACAAGCTGCATCAACCTGCTGCTGGAAGAGTTGGGCGTTATGTTTTGATTCTGTTATTATGGCTTCGCTGTGTCCCGAACCGAATTGACGGATATGGGCGAGCGCCTCGTCAATGTTCTCTACCGTCTTGACGGCGAGTGTGTACGACATGAACTCGGTGCCATACACTTCGTCAGCCATTTCGGGCGTGACACGTGTGAGCTTGGCTGCGTAGCCATTGGCAGCCAGAACATCGTAAGCCGGAGTGTCAGCATAGACGTGGACGTGCTTGGCAGCAAGCGGAGCGAGCAACTGCGGCAATGCTCCTATGCGCGAGCGATGGATGATAAGGCAGTCGAGAGCGTTGCACACACTCACACGTCGTGTCTTGCCATTCTCTATTATGCGTGTCCCCATTGCAGTGTCGCCAAGTTCGTCGAAGTAGGTATGCACCACGCCGGCACCAGTCTCAATGACCGGAATGCGTGCCGTATCGCGCACAAAGTCAATCAGTCGCCTACCGCCACGCGGTATGCAGAGGTCGATATAGCCCACAGCGGTGAGCATCTCATGTGTCGACTCATGCGTTGCAGGCAACAAGCACACTACGTTCTCGTCGATGTCATGCGCCCGAAGTACTTCCTTGATGAGTGCCACGATGGCACGGTTGGAGGCATCGGCATCCTTTCCACCCTTCAAGACGCAGGCATTGCCAGTCTTGAAACAGAGCGCGAAGACATCGAAGCTGACATTGGGACGTGCCTCGTACACCACACCCACTACGCCATAGGCTACTCGCTGCTTGCGCAGAAGCAGTCCGTTGGGCAGCGTCTTTTGGTCGAACACTTCGCCAAGCGGATTGGCTAAGAGAGCCACATTGCGCAACGCAGCAGCAATGTCGTGCAGTCGTTGTGGAGTGAGTTGCAGACGGTCGTACAGCGGATTGTCCTCCGACATACGACTAAGGTCGTCGGCATTGGCAGCAAGCAGCTGCTCTATATGCGCCTCGGTAGCGTCGGCAAGGTGCAACAGCACGGCGGTGCGGTCAGCCTCGGTAAGACACGACAGTGTATAGGAGGCGGCGCGAGTGGAATGGAATGTATCTATCATACAACTAAAAGCCCCACCCCCGACCCCTCCCCCGTAGGGAGGGGAGTGGTATGCTGGGCTACTTATTTTATTGTTTATAAAATCTTATTATTTAATCAGAAAAGCTCCACCTTCAAATCATATCGCTCCCCTCCCTGCGGGGGAGGGGCAGGGGGTGGGGCTTTATGTGCTTTTACACAAACTCTGTGTACGGTGTGTCCTTGTCTCTGTCGAGTACTCGTTGCAGTATATTCTCGCGCGTGCCATTGGCGATGAACACGTGAATACCTTCGTGAGCCACGCTGAGAGCGGTGTTGCACTTGCTCGTCATACCGCCACGTCCGAACGAGCTCTTACTGTCGTTGACATACTGCTTCACCTCGTCAGACGAGCTTACGGTACGTATTGTCGGTTGCTTGCCGTCGGGATTGGGCGAGCCTAACACTCCGTCTACATTAGTTAATAATATAAGGTTGTCGGCGTGCATCATACGGGCCATGAGTCCGGAGAGCTCGTCGTTGTCGGTGAACATCAATTCGGTGATTGACACCGTGTCGTTCTCGTTGACAATGGGGATTATGTTGTTCTCAATCATCACGCTGATGCACGACTTCTGATTCTTGTATTGGCGTTCGGAGATGAAATTCTCCTTCATCGTCAGCACCTGACCGACATTAATGCCATATTCGCGAAAGAGCGAATAGTAGAGGTTCATGAGCTTCACCTGTCCCATAGCCGAGTAGAGTTGACGTTGTTCGACGCTGTCCAAAGGATGTACGGCGTGCATCTCGCCCCTTCCGCAAGCCACGGCACCCGACGAAACGAGTATCAGCTTATGGCCTGCTGCGTGCAGCATTGCAAGCTGATCGACAATCGACGAGAGCCGGCTCACGTTGACATGACCGTCGGGGCGCGTCAATATGTTGCTTCCTACTTTTACTACTGTAAGCATTGGCTGAATTATGAATTGTGAATTGTGAGTTTTGAATTGTTGCCTTTGGCAATTTTGAATTTTAAGTTTTGAATTGTACAATCCGCGCATTTGGAGTTGTTGAATTGTGAGTTATGAATTGTTGAGTTACGATTTCTAAATTCCTAATTGAACAATTCCAAATCGGCATAGCCGACAATTCCTAATTCAAAACTCAAAACTCAACACTCTTCTTGAGTCCTTCAATCACGGCATTGGTGAATCCTTCACGCTCCATTGCGTTCAATCCACGGATGGTGAAACCGCCGGGAGTGGTCACCTTGTCGATTTCGGCTTCGGGATTGGCACCGCTCTTCTGAAGCAGCAATGCAGCACCCTTGATGGTCTGCAAGACAATATCTTTGGCAACATCGGCCTTGAAGCCCAGCTCCACCCCACCCTCAGTGGCGGCTCGCACGTAGCGCATGGCGTAGGCAATGCCGCACGAAGCGAGAGCCATACCGGCTCCAAATTGGCGTGCCTCAACCGTAAGAGTGTCGCCAGCTGAGTCGAAAGCCTGCTTGACAAGCAGCTCCGAAGCGTCGGTTCCGCACACTCGTGTGATGAATGTCATTGATGCGCCTACTGCAATGGCGGTGTTGGGCAATGCGAAGAACGTAGAGGGGCACTTGCCTTTGTACTCCACCCACGACCTCAACTGCTCTGCCTTCAGTCCGGCTGCAACTACAACAACTGTCTGTCGTTCGGCATCCAGAACGTCGCCTATCTCCTCCATGACACTCTCTACGAGCCACGGCTTCACTACTACAAACACTATATCGCCCCATACGGCAGCCGTACGGTTGTCGCTACTCACCTTCACGCCCTGCTCTGCATAAGCGGCGAGACGCTCTGTGTGGGGATTGGAAATGTATAGGTCGGACGCCTGGAACTTACCCGACTGCAAAAAACCGTCGAGCATAGCTCCACCCATAGCACCGACACCGATTATTGATAGTTTCATAGAAAAGATAAAAAGCCCCATAAAGCCCCACCCCCGGCCCCTCCCCCGCAGGGAGGGGAGTGATGTGATGGGCTACTTAAAGCCTAACCCCTCCCCCGTAGGGAGGGGAATGGTATGCTGGGCTACTTTATTTTATTGTTTATTTAAATCTTATTATTATTTAATCCCCAAAACTCCACCTTCAAATCATACCGCTCCCCTCCCTACGGGGGAGGGGCTGGGGGTGGGGCTTTTATTATTTAAGACACTTTTCAAACTTCTCCACAAACTCATCCGCCTGCTGCTTTGTCAGGCACAACGGCGGAAGCAGACGCAGGATGTTGGTAGAAGCGCATCCCGTGAAGCAATGCTCCTCGTGGATGAGTCGCGAGCGCACGTCCTTATGAGGCACGTCAAGCTCAATGCCTATCATCATGCCACGGCCGCGCACGTCGACGAGATGGCTGTTATGCTGCTGCATCTCCTTGAGTTTGCCAATAAGATACTCGCCCACCTCATGCGCATTCTCTACGAGATGCTCGTTCTCCATGACGTCGAGCACGGCGAGAGCAGCTGTGCAAGCCAGATGGTTGCCGCCGAACGTTGTGCCGAGCATGCCATAGACGGGCTTGAACTCGGGCGAGATAATCACGGCACCCATCGGGAAACCGTTGCCGATGCCCTTGGCGCAGGTGATGATGTCGGGACGAATGCCGAGCCACTGGTGGGCGAAGAACTTGCCGCTACGTCCGTAGCCGCACTGTATCTCATCGCAGATGAGCACCGTGCCATACTTCTTGCAGGCTGCCTGCAGACCCTTGGCAAACTCCTCATCGACCATACGTATGCCACCAACACCCTGTATGCACTCGATGATGCAAGCGGCAACGTCGCCCTTGGCAAGCTCGCGCTCCCATGCCTCAAGGTCGTTGAGGGGCAGATAGGTCACGTGGCCGCAATCGTTGATGGGCGCAATAATCTTGGGATTGTTGGTCACCTCAACCGCCAGCGACGTACGACCGTGGAACGCTTTCTCTGCCGACAGCACACGTGTGCGACCGGTATGGAACGAAGCGAGCTTCAGAGCGTTCTCGTTAGCCTCAGCGCCTGAGTTAATGAGAAACAACTGATAGTCGTCATAACCGCACGCCTTGCCCAACCGTTCTGCCAACTGCTGTTGCAGAGTGTTGATGACGGAGTTGCTGTAGAAGCCGAGCTTCGACAACTGGGCGGTAAGCATCGCGGTATAATGCGGATGACAATGACCTATAGATATGACGGCATGGCCGCCATAAAGGTCAAGATACTCGGTGCCGTGGTCGTCCCATACGTGGCAACCGGCACCCTTGGTGATATTAATATCGAATAGTGGATAAACGTCGAATAGTTGCATATTATAAGGGAAAAAAACAAAAGCCCCACCCCTGGCCCCTCCCCCGCAGGGAGGGGAATGGTATGCTGGGCTTACTTTGTTTTATTGTTTAATTTATTGATTGATATTTTTTTGATTTAGAAAACTCCACCTACAAATCATACCGCTCCCCTCCCTGCGGGGGAGGGGTCGGGGGTGGGGCTTTATATCACAACCTTCTCCCTTAAGAGGGGCTGGGGGTGGGGCTTTCTGTTTATTAAAACGCTGACGGTTTCAGCCTCAGTCCGAGGCTTTCTTCCACTCTGAACATTATGTTCATGTTCTGTACGGCCTGTCCCACAGCACCTTTGAGCAGATTGTCGATGCATGAGGTGATGAGGAGTTTGTTGCCGTACTTCTCGCAATGGATGAGACACTTGTTGGTGTTGACCACCTGCTTCAGGTCGATAGGCTTGTCGACGTAGTGGGTGAAGGGTGCGTCGCGGTAGAAATCCTTGTAGGCTGCAACGATGTCTTCTATCGGAGCGTCGGTCTTCACCACCTCAGTAGCGAAGATGCCACGGGCGAAGTCGCCACGATAAGGGATGAAGTCGATGGATGCCTTGAACTCGCCGTTGCCCGCGAGCTGCTGTACCTGACTCAGACTCTGGCATATCTCAGGCACGTGTTGGTGCTGGAAGGGCTTGTATATGCTCATGTTGTTGTTGCGCCAAGAGAAGTGGGTGGTGGCACCAGGCTTCTGTCCGGCACCCGTCGAACCCGTAATGGCGTTCACGGCAACGTCGTCGTTGAGCAAGCCGAGCTTGGCAGCTGGCAGCAGGCCCAGCTGTATACATGTGGCGAAACAACCTGGATTAGCCACATGCTGTGCCTTGGCTATGGCGTCGTGATTGATTTCGGGCAGACCATATACGTAGTCGTTGCCCTCGCGCTTGAGGCGGAAGTCCTGCGCAAGGTCGATTATCTTCACATGGGCAGGTATCTGATGCTCATTGAGGAACGCCTCGCTCTTGCCATGACCGAAACAGAAGAACACAACGTCAACATCTTCGAATGGCATATCGGCACTGAACGTCAGGTCGGTTTCGCCATACAGACCCTCGTGCACGTCGGCTACAAGATTGCCGGCATTGCTCTCGCTGTTGGCAAATACTATCTCTGCCTCGGGATGATTTATGAGCAGACGTATGAGTTCGCCACCTGTGTAGCCTGCTGCTCCTAAAATTCCTATTTTCATAAATAATAAAAGCCCCACCCCTGGCCCCTCCCCCGCAGGGAGGGGAATGGTATGCTGGACTTGCTTTGATTTATTGTTTATTTAATTCTTATTTTTATTTAATTAGAAAAAACTCCACCTGCAAAGCATACCACTCCCCTCCCTGCGGGGGAGGGGCTGGGGGTGGGGCTAGCTCCTATACCCTCTCCTTCGGCATGACAAACCAAAGCAGCAGATAGGCAAGTGTTCCGCTGAATGCCGTGCATACAGTTAGCAACACGTAAGCCACACGAACGAGCGTAGGGTCAAATTCAAAATAATTGGCAAGTCCGCCACAAACGCCACCGAGAATACAGTCGGTCGACGAACGCTGAAGTTTTCTATTCATAGTCGTAAAGTATTTTAATTAATATACCTGTTTGACGTTGCGGAGGACTAAAAAGTTGCATAATTCATACGAAACGTAAGGTCTGCCTCCGAAAAGGAGTCCTTTTGGGTTGCAAAAGAGGTCCTTTTGGAGTGCAAAAGGAGTCCTTTTAGACTGCAAAAGGAGTCCTTTCGGAGTGCAAAAGGACTACATTTGCAAAGCCCCTGTTTTCGTATTGCTTTTTTAGCGCTTTTCGTCGGGATGGATGCCGTAGTATACACGCAGCGGAGTAGAAAGCACCTTGATGAATCCCTTAGCCTCCTCGGCTGTCCATCCGTGCTGCATCTCGCCGTATTCTCCGAGTTTCGACTTGAGCAAATCGTCCTTGCTGTCTACACCTACGGTTTCAAATCCTAACGGACGAAGTTTCAGGATTGCCGTGCCGTTGACGTTGCGCTGCGACGATGTGAGCATCGCTTCGATGTCGGGCATGACCGGTTCGAGATACTGACTCTCGTGCAGGAACATGCCATACCAGTTGGCTACCTGGTCTTTCCAGTACTGCTGCCACTTGCTCAGCGTGTACTTTTCGAGCAGGCGGTGTGCCTCGATGATGAGCTTAGGAGCTGCTGCCTCAAAACCTACACGGCCCTTGATGCCGATGATGGTGTCGCCTACGTTGCAGTCGCGACCTATGCCGTAGGCTGCGCCTATCTCCTCTATCTTCTGTATGGCAGCCACTTTGTCGTCAAACTTCTCGCCGTTGACGGCTACTATCTCGCCCTTCTCGAACGTAATCTTCAGTTCCGACTCGTCCTCACGTGTCACGTGCTTCAGATAAGCCTCTTCGGGCAGTCCCTGGGTGGAGTCGAGTATCTCGCCGCCACAGATACTGGTGCCCCATATACCTACGTTGTACGAATACTTCAGCTTGGTGAAGTCTGCAAAGAAACCGTTCTCGTTAAGGTAGTCTACCTCCTCCTTGCGCGAGAGGGCCTTGTCACGTGTGAGTGTGATAATCTCCACACCCGGTGCCATTACGAGGAATGTCATGTCGAAACGTATCTGGTCGTTGCCGGCACCCGTTGAACCGTGGGCTATGGCATCGGCACCTATCTCCTTGGCGTAGCGCGCAATGGCGATGGCCTGGAAGATACGCTCAGACGAAACTGAAATGGGATAGCAGTTGTTGCGCATCACATTGCCGTAAATCATATACTTCAACGACTTCTCGTAGTACTCCTGCGTAACGTCGAGCGTTACGTACTGCTTGGCTCCGAGACGATAGGCGTTACGCTCATTGGCGACCAACTGCTCTGCCGAGAAACCGCCTGTATTGGCGCACGCTGCGTGTACCTCATAGCCTTCCTTGGCCAGTTTCATTACTGTGTATGAGGTATCAAGACCTCCTGAAAATGCTACAACAACCTTTTTCATAATAATAATCTATTTAAAAAGCCCTACCACGGAAAGCCATTCCACGGAAAGCCCCACCCCTAACCCCTCCCCCGTAGGGAGGGGAATGGTATGCTGGACTTGCTTTGTTTTATTGTTAATGTATTGATTGATATTTATTTTTTCTCTATTTAGAAAACTCCACCTTCAAATCATATCACTCCCCTCCCTGCGGGGGAGGGGCAGGGGGTGGGGCTTTATGTGTGTGGGGGTTTCTGTGGGGTTGAGTTCTTTTAGTTTTTCAACTTCTTCAATCTCTCCAAGACTTCCTCCGGAAGCTTAGCCGGCAGATGTTCCTCCGGATCGTAGAGCATTCCGGTGCAGATGCAATACTTGCGACCGGTGCGCTTGAGCACGTCTACATTGATGCAACCCTCGCATCCGCGCCAGAAAGCTTCGTCGTCGGTGAGGTCGGCAAACGTCACGGGATGATAGCCCAACTGGGTGTTCATCGCCATAACGGCAGCTCCGCTGGTGAGCGAGAATATCTTGGCATGCGGCCAACGGGTGCGGGCGAGCGTGAAGGTGAGGTCCTTGATGCGCTTGGCCACACCCAGTCCGCGGAACTTAGGGTCAACGATAAGACCCGAAGTGGTGACATACTGCTTGTTGCCCCATGTCTCGATGTAGCTGAATCCTACAAACTCGTCGCCGTAAAGGGCTATCA
Organism: uncultured Prevotella sp.; assembly: GCA_905193385.1. Classification (GTDB taxonomy): domain Bacteria; phylum Bacteroidota; class Bacteroidia; order Bacteroidales; family Bacteroidaceae; genus Prevotella. The sequence continues at coordinate 19,700 of CAJJOL010000011.1, forward strand.
CCGCCTTGGCTTCCTTCATCTTCGTAGCCACATATTCGTGTGTACGCTTAGCGATACCAGTGCCGCGAACCTTGGCGGCTTTCTCTATGGTATCAAGTATTGTGTCGACATATTTCTCATGTGATGCGTCGGCTACCATCACTGTTATATCTTCCTTGTTCATAATCGATTTTATCGAGTTTTGAATTTTGAGTTTTGAATTTTGAATTGTTGCCGTTGGCAATTTTGAATTTTGAGTTTTGAATTTTGAATTATTCGCGGCTTACGCCTGCGATTTTGAATTGATGAATTATGAATTGAGAATTGAAGAATAAGATTCTTGAAATTCAGAATTGAATAATTCACAATGCGCGAAGCGCACCAATTCAAAATTCAACATTCAAAATTCCTAAATCAGAATTCCGCTTCCATTCCCGGCACTATTGTGCTCAGCCCTTTTATCACCTGCTCCTGCGTCACACCCTCCTTAATCACGATGAAAATGGTGTCGTCGCCGGCTATCGTGCCGAGTATTTCGTCAATGTGTCCGTTGTCAATGTTGTATGCTATCGAACTGGCGTAGCCCGGTCGGGTACGTATCACACCCATATTGCCCGAGAAGTTTATGGAGCGATAGCCCGGAATACGGAGCATTTCCGATGCCATTCGCGGCGTGGGCACACGCTTGTACATGGTTTCGTTGGGCAGCACATATACATACCTGCCATTCATGCTGGCAGCCTTTGCCACCTTAAGCTGCTTGAAGTCGCGGCTCAATGTAGCTTGCGTCACGGCAAATCCTTCCTGGGCAAGAGCTGCAAGCACTTCGTCCTGGCTTCCAAGTTCCTTGCTCGAAATGAGCATCTTCAATGTTTCAATTCTGTCGCTTTTTAACTTCATATTTCTTGTATGGATGTATATTTATTCGTTTACGGATACAAAAGTATGTATAATTGAATAAATATCCAAACAATACGACATAAAAATTAAATAAAAAATTACGCTTTGTAAGATAACGGAAGATTTATTGTATATTTATGCAGTATAAGTATACATTAAGGAACAGATTGGTGTGGTGAAGAAAGAAATATGGATATGGCACAAAAGAAATATGGCACAACTCTCAGCGAGCTGTGCCATATTCCTATGTTTAACTAAAAAATAATTTTCGTAATGAATGAAGACTCTCACGAACCCTCATGGTTACCTGTTAAACAATCGTTCAATTTACCTTAAACCTAATAACTAAAAACCTAAATCTATTACTACTAACCTAAACAATCTATTAACCTTTTGACGATGCAAAGGTATTAATTATTCGCTATTTGCGCAAACAATCTAACAAAAACATTCGTTTTTTACTCGAAAACTTGATTTACAGCAAGTGTAGGCATAGGAGGAGGGTGTGCAAAAGTCACAGCAGTACGCCCAGAAGGGGCATAAGCCCATAGCCCAGGGCAACACCCTGGGTAAAAGTATCACAAATACCAATGCGCCCTGCAAGGGCAAAAGCGTTAATTATCAATGCTTTTGCCCTTGCAGGGCGTTTTGCTGTTTTCAATCCGTACACCCAAGGCGCTGCCTTGGGCTATGTGCTTTTGGGGCTTTCTGCCCGCTTTGTTTGACTTTTGACTCCCTCCTGAACTGTTGGACGGTACAATTTAGATTACAGCCGAAGCGTCTGCGTACAGTATTTCAACACAGCCGGTCGGTGGGTGATGAATATTACAGTATGGCGATTGTCGTGCATCAGACTCTCGAGCAATCGGCATTCGGTGTCGGCATCGAGAGCTGATGTAGCCTCGTCGAATATCATTATCGAGCCCTTGCGAAGCAATGCGCGCGCTATGGCTATGCGCTGTGCCTGACCTTCGGACAATCCCCCACCCTGCTCGCCACACTTGGTGTCGAGTCCTAAGGACAACATCCTGACAAAGTCGGCGCAACTACGGCTTAGCACTTCCCACATTTCCGCCTCCGAAGCATTGGGGTTTCCGAGCAGCAGATTGTCGCGTATGGTGCCACTCATGAGCGTGTTGCCCTGCGGCACATACACAAAGTTACATCGCATCAGGGATGTCAGTTCACGGGTTTCCACCTTATTATATATATATATGTTGCCGCTGGTGGGGCGCGACAGAGCCAGAAGCATGCGCACAATAGTGGTCTTGCCGGCACCGGTCTCGCCCAATATGGCTGTACACGTGCCTGGAGCAAAGTCGAACGAGAGGTTGTCGACGACATTGCGCGTGCCGTCCTCGTATCTGTACGTAACGTTCTGAAGCCGCAATCCGCACGGTGCCTGCATACGTTGGGGCTCGCCCTGCGGTTCAAGAGGTTCTTCGAGCAGTTCGATGAGTCGCTCGGCTGCGGTGAGCACGCCTACAAATGCCGGCGCGAGCTTGGTCAGATTGCGTGCCGGAGTCTGTATCTTGTTGACCAACTGCAGGAAGGCAGTCATGCCGCCAAACGTCAGCGTGCCTGCCGACATTCGCACGGCAGCCCATAGGAAGGCTACGAGATAGCCTATGGCGAAACCAAGATTAAGGACGAAATTGGAGAATATGGAGAATATGGTACGCTTCACTACATTGCTGCGCAGCTCCGACTGGGTGCTCTCAAGGCGCGTCACCATGTCGTCGCCAGCCTCAAGCGTCTTCACTACCATTCGGTGCTGCACCGTCTCTTGCATTGCCGACTGCACATGGCTGTCAGAATCGCGCACCAGTCGGGTCAGACTGCGCATGCGTCCTACGTATATTCTACTCGCGGCGAGGAACACGGGCATGATCGCCACAAGCAATACGGCAAGCGTATGGTCTATAACGAACATGCAGGCGAATGCACCTACAAACATAAGTATGACGGAGAGCGTGTTGGAAAGGGTCTCCGTGAGGAACGTAACTACCGTGGTCACGTCAATTTCGAGTCGGTTGAGCACGTCGCCCGAGTGATGCCGCTCCCTACTATGCCACTCTGCTTGCAGTATATGGGCAAGCATGCGCTGCTGCATACGGTTCTGCGCACGTACGCCGAGGATGTTGCGCACCCACACTCCGGCTATGCTCACGCCGAAATTGGCAAGTATGATGAATCCCATCAGCGCCACCGCCCAATATATCGAGTCGTGCTCGCTGCCCGAGGCTATGTCGATGGCATGCTTCACTGCCCATACCTGAGCCAAACTCAACACCACATCAGCCACACCCAACAACGCATTGAGCACCGACTGCAGACGATTGCCACGCAATTCGTGCCACAGCCAACGCACTATAAGGAGTGCCGGATACTTCGTTTTGGGAATTTTGAACATTCGGAATTTTGAATTTTGAGTTTTGAGTTTTGAATTGTTCCTAACGGAATTTTGAATTTTGAGTTTTGAATTTGGAATTATTCCTTTCGGAATTTTGAATTTTGAGTTTTGAATTTTGAATTATTCTCGGCTGACGCCTGCGATTTTGAATTGATGAATTATGAATTTTGAATTGTTTGTTTTAAATTTGAGAATTGTGAACTATGCAATTCAAAATTGAATAATTCCTAATCGCCAAAGGCGACAAACTCCTAACTCAAAACTCAAAATTCAAAAATGCCATAGGCACCAATTCAAAATTCAAAACTCAAAATTCAAAATTCTCATCTCTTATCCGCTCCCCACATCATCTTTTCGCGTAGCGACGAGAAGTAGCGCAGACCGTTGGGCTTTACTATGCGTGTAACGAACGGGGCGCGACTTATGGTTACTGCAGAACCCTCGTGCATCGTATAGCTGCGGCCGTCGATAGCTATAAGATAGTTGTGCGAACGCGATTCCACCTCCAGACGCACCACACTCTTGTCGCTGATTACAATAGGACGTATGTTGAGACTGTGCGGAGCTACGGGCGTGAGGCACAGCGTGCGGGTCTGCGGCACTATTATCGGACCGCCGTTTGACAGCGAATAGGCTGTCGAACCGGTAGGAGTGCTCACTATCAGACCATCCGCCTGATACGTAACCAGATAACTCTCGTCGATGCTTGTACGAATACTGATCATCGAAGCCACGTCGCGCTTGAGCACGGCAATGTCGTTGAGAGCATAATGACAGCCCTCAAAGCCGCCGCCTTCGGTGACTACCTGTATGGCGGTGTGCTCCTCAATGGCGTAGTTTCCAACTATGATGGTAGCAAGCGCAGCCTCAACCTCAGCCGGCAACACGTCAGCGAGGAATCCTAACCTACCCATATTCACGCCAATGATGGGTATCTGCTTGGTGCCTACACGCACCGCAGCCTTGAGGAACGTGCCGTCGCCACCCATCGAAATGACAAAGTCGGCATCGAAGTCGTCGCCGTCGAACACGTCAACACCAGCCAGGTCGAGCATGTGCTCGGACGTAAGGAAGTCGTAAAACTCACGGTCGAACATCACACGCTCACCGCGCGACTTCAGAAAAGACAGCACACGCAAGAGCGAAGTCGACTTGCGCGGCTGGAACGAGTTGCCGAATATGGCGAATGTCAGAGGCTTGTCTGTCATCATATAAATATATATTTTTATTCGTTTTGCTATTTGAAAGTTACAAAAGTAATGAAAAAATCGCGTATCGAAAGGCTTGTTTTGTAATAAAAACGTAACAAATCGAACTTTTAGAGCTATTTAATTTCATTCTTTCACGCATTTTACTTAACTTTGTCTGACTCACACAACAAAACACATATGCAATACAGTAAAAAGCATTACTTCTTATTTTTCATTATCAAGGTATTGTCATACATCCCGTTCTGGGCTCTTTATGTAATATCCGACATAATGTACTATCCACTATACTATATCATCAGATATCGTAGAAAGATAGTACGCAAGAATCTGACCGAATCTTTTCCCGAGAAAAACCTTCACGAAATAGTATCTATAGAGAAAAAGTTCTACCACTTCTTTATGGACATGGTTCTCGAAAGCGGAAAACTTGCCACTATCTCACCCGACGAGATAATGAAGCGAATGAAGTTCTCCAACATCAAGATGACAAACGACTTGCTGGACCAAGGCAAGTCGGTCGACTACTTCATGGGACATTACTGCAACTGGGAGTGGATGACCTCTATCGGACTATGGATTAAAGACGATGTGGTATGTGCCCAGGTTTACCACAAACTCATCAATCCTACGTTCGACGAAATCATAAAGCAGATGCGCGAACGTATGGGCAATATATGTGTGGAGATGCGCGAGACGGCTCGCTTTGTGGCTAATATGGCATCGCAAAACAAGCCTTGTATGGTGGCTCTCATTGCCGACCAGTCGCCCAAGAGGAGACAAATCAAGCACTACGTCAAGTTCCTGAACCATACCGTCCCGGTATTGGTCGGTCCGGAAAAGATAGCCAAGCACTTCGGCCATATACCCGTCTTTGTCAACGCACGAAGAGTGAAGCGAGGCTATTACGAGTGCGTCTTCACGCCGCTGCACGACAATCCGTCGTCGCTTCCCGACTACGAATTGTCCGACATATACTTCAAACACCTTGAAGACGAGATACGCCGACAACCGGAATGCTATCTGTGGACACACAACCGATTCAAATACGCAGAATACTAAGAACACCAAAACAAATAAAAAAAGAATTATATGGATATTGATTTTGTGGTTACTTGGGTCAACATGGACGACCCTGAATGGCAGAATGAATTCGCAAAATACTCAGGCAACAGCAACAATACCAAGAACGGAGTGTCCAAAGCACGCTTCCGCGACTACGGATTCTTGAAGTATTGGTTTCGCGGTATAGAGAAGTTTGCGCCTTGGGTGCGCAAGATTCATTTCGTCACAAGCGGTCAGAAACCCGAATGGCTCGACGAGAACAATCCCCAAATCCACCTCGTCAATCATAAGGATTTCATCCCAGCCGAATTCCTGCCTACATACAACTCTGTAGTTATCGAACGCTATATGTACAGAATTCCAGGGCTGTCCGACCATTTCGTCTACTTCAACGACGACTTCTACATCATAAACCATATCACCCCAGAACGCTTCTTCAAGAACGGTCTGCCCTGCGACATTGCCGTGTTCGACTACAACCCGGCTTGGTCGCAATGGTATGTACGTATCAAGAACAACATAAAGATTATCAACCGCCACTTCAACAAGAAGGAAGTGATGGAGCGATGGCACGACAAGTGGTTTGACAAGAGCTACGGTTCGAAGGCACGCTGGAATTATCTGCTGCGCTTCTACAACAAGTTCATCACACTGCGTGTTCCGCACAACGCTCAGCCTTATCTCAAAAAGACATTCGAAGAGGTTTGGGCTGCAGCCGGAAAGGAACTCACCGAAACCTCGTCAAACCGCTTCCGAGCACTGACCGACTACACTCCCGAACTGTTCCGCATCTGGCAGATATGCAATGGCGACTTCGAGCCATACAACACATACAAGGACACCAAGATGTTCCCGTTGATGATAAAGTCGAAGAAGGCCATCAAGGCTATATACGAGCAGTCGTACTCGCTCATCTGCCTTAACGATAACGTTCACATACGCAACTATGACGAGGTGATGCACAACCTTCAGGAGGCATTTCAAAGCATACTGCCGGAGAAATCAAGTTTCGAACTTTAACGAGTCTTTCAACCTTAATCTATGCATAAAGTATTAGCTGAAATCATAGCAGGAGTAATCCCGCACAAGATGACACGCAATCAGTGGCGTGGTATTCTGCGTTTCGGCGTGTTCAACGCCATAAAGCTAAACATCGACATACGCCGAAACCATACCACACCGGAGCATCATCTGGCTGTCTGCGCCATTGCCAAGAACGAGGGCCCGTACTTCAAGGAGTGGGTGGAATGGCATCTGTCGCAAGGCGTAGACAAGTTCTACGTCTACGACAACGAGAGCACCGACGGCACAAAACAGATTCTCGAACCTTACATCAAGCAGGGCATAGTGGAGTATATCGACTGGCCGGGCTACCGACGACAGCTTGCCGCCTACGACGACTGCCTCAAACGCCACCGCTTCGACACCCGATGGATAGCATTCATCGACCTCGACGAGTTTATAGTCCCAATCAAGGATGCCTCCATACCCGACTTCCTCAAACGATTCGAGCAATTTCCAGCCGTCGAAATCAACTGGCTTGTATATGGCAGCGGAGGCAACAAAACGAAATCGTCGGAGCCTGTCATGAAGCGGTTCCGCTTCCACTCACAACCCGACCATTACCTCAACCGACACGTCAAGAGCATTGTCAACCCCCGAATGGTGTACACAATGATTGGCTGTCATGAAGTGGCGCGAATCAAAGGGAAGGCTGCCGACTCGCATGGCAACCCCATCACCCGTAACTTCAGACAACGAACACCGCAGCAAGACATTATACGCATCAACCATTATGCCGTAAGGTCGCTCGAAGAGTTCCGCGAAAAGCAGATGAGAGGACGTGCAAGCGGCACCCAGACTTCTGTGCCCATGGAGTATTTCAACCAATACGACCTTAACGATATTGAGGAACCGGCTCCCAATATCAGTAAAAACATATAATATACGTATATTATGACAGACAATAAAACCCAACCGCAGGTCATCGTTTCAATGACTTCGTTTCCTGCAGCCATCAATATTGCAGAGCAAGCTATACGCTCACTGTTGGACGGAAGCGTTCTGCCCGACAAACTCATATTGTACGTTACGCTGGCACAGTTTGCCGAAAACGAAATGCCACAGAGTCTCCTTGCACTTGCAAAGGAGAACCCCATATTCGAAATACGCAACTACGACCGCGACATACGGTCGTACCGCAAACTCATTCCGGCTATGATTGACTTCCCCGATGCCATCATCGTCACCGTCGACGACGATGTTCACTATCACAAATATATGCTTAAGGAACTGCTCGAACTGCACGCACAGATTCCCGATGCAATCCTTGCACATCGTGCCAAGCGCATCAAGTACGGCAAACCGTACAAGAAGTGGAGCAAATATCGCTGGTATCACTTCCTGTTGAAGCGCATTCACCGCAGCTTCCTCAACATTCAGACGGGCGTAGGTGGCGTACTTTATCCGCCTCACTCGCTCAAAGCCGACATGATGGACGTAGAACTGTTCACCAAACTGGCACCAAGCACCGACGATATTTGGTTCTGGGCAGCAGGAGCAGCCAACGGTTATCCCGTAATTCCAGTTCCGTTCGGACGCAACAAGCCGCGCGGACTCGGCAAACCGAAGGAACTCTCACTCAAAACGAGCAACTTCAAGGCAGGAGTCGACCGCAACGTGAAGGCGTTTAACGCAATCTGCGAGCACTACCCGGAAATAAAACACATTGTAGAAAATCAGTAAAGAAACAGCATTATGGATATAGACTTGGTTTATCTATGGGTTAATGGCAACGACCCGAAGTGGCAAGCTAAGCGCGATGCGTGCATCGGACGACCCACAGAACGACAAGAAAACTGCAAGGGCAGATATGCTGACAGCGGAGAACTGAAGTACAGTCTGCGCTCTATAGAGATGTTTGCGCCTTGGATTCGCAAGATTTTCATCGTGACAGACGACCAAAAGCCCGAATGGCTCAATACTGAAAATCCAAAGATTCAAGTAGTTGACCACAAGGAGATAATGCCTGCCGAGAGTCTGCCTTGCTTCAATTCGACATTGATAGAGCACTATCTCGACAAGATACCGGGCTTGTCGGAGCATTTCCTCTTCTCCAACGACGACATGTATATAAACCAGCCCGTCACTCCAGCTACATTCTTCGCAGCCGACGGACTGCCTATAATGTATATGAACCGCAAGCCTTTCCGAAAGCTGGCGCTATGGTTTAGAGACAATGTTAAGGGCAAACCATTGAGCATGTATCTTAAGATTATAAGAAATGCAGCCGAACTTGTAGAGAAATACTACGGCACTTACTACGGATGCAAGCCTCATCACAACATCGACTCGTATCTGAAGAGCACCATAACATTCACAAACCGTAAGTTTGAGAAGGAGTTCAGCCCAATGGTACCGCACCATGTTCGTGCTGCTGACGACGTACAGCGAAGCGTATACTCTTATGTGGCTCTTGCCGAGAATAAGGGTCATCTGCGCTACGTATCACATAAACATTCGTTCCGTCTGCACATTGACAACCACAAACTCTACGAAAAGTTTGAGCGATACAATCCCGTTTTCTTCTGCATGAACGATTCGGAGTTTGCCAACGATGCCGATCGTAAGGCTGCAATCGACTTCCTCGAAAGCAAGTTTCCGAAGAAGTCGGAGTTCGAGAAATAAAGAGAGGAAGGGCAAACATAAACACAGCAACCAACCGGAACGGCGGACTCCCGTCCGACGCGCAGCAACAAACCCACAACTAAAAGGCTGGCTGTGCGTCGGACGGGAGTCCGCCGTTCCGTTTTATTATATGCGGTTCATATTTACTCGCTTAATTTCTGTCCTGCTGCCACTGCATAATACGCAGCTTTTGCTTTAAATTCCACAGGGGTTGTAGCATTGTCGAACAATCCTGTCTTTACCATATCTGAGATGTAATGCACAAGTTTGTCGGCATCAGGACTGACCATTATTATTGCCAAAGCTTTGGTTCCTCTAACCAGAATAGCCCACTTGATGTTATGACTCCACATCTGCAAACGTTCCATATCACCATTTTCCTGATACATATTCTGAATTAGAGAGAGTCCGTTCAACAACGTCTCAAGACGTTCCAATTCATTAATCGACTTTGAAATGGACTTGCGATTGACATAATAATAATACAGTGGCAACTGCGTTATAGTCGTTTTAATTGGTTTCATCAATAGTTCCGACCACCAAGGAATGTCCTCATACTTCATTCCCTTTATAAACTTTACGTTCTTTATAAGTGAACGCTTGAACAGATGACGCCACACAAAACAATGCTTTATAGCAAACTTCTGTTCAGGATGATTCCAGTCGGAAGCATATTTCAACGCATCGTCCGTCACTATGGTCTTTATTCTGCCAAGCCTGTACTTAAAAGGCGAACGCCAAGCACCTGCTTTTGCGGTATCCACTTTAAACAAACGCATTAGTTTCAGCTGTATGTTTCTATAGAAAGAGTTTCGATACCAGCTCACCATATCGGTACCGTCACGCTCAATCAGACCTACTGCTAACTCCAAAGTCTGCGGATGTATAAAGTCATCAGAGTCTACAAACATAACGTATTCGGCATCAGCAACAGCCATTCCCTCATTGCGGGCATGCGACAATCCGCCATTAGCTTGATGAATCACCATAAAGCGCGAGTCATTAGCGGCATATTCCTCAAGGATGGCGGGACACCCATCCGTCGAACCGTCATCAACGCATATAGCACGCCAATGCTTGAACGTCTGCTTAAGGACACTGTTAAGACAACGCCTTAAATATGGCTCAACGTTATAAACGGGAATAATAATGTCTACTCTTTTAGTTTTCATACTTTATGTTAGTGCTACAATATATTAGTGTATTCTTCTGCAAATTTAATAAATATTTCTTACCCAGTACCAATACACCGAGCTATTTATATTACTATTTGCATATTACATACATATATACAATGCGTAAAGGATGAAAAGCTTGCATGCCTTATCGTAAAATAATATTAATACATATTGGAATGATTAGCCATTTCTCAATAAGTATCCCGAGAAAAGTGTTTTTTTGCAAAAACATATTTTCAGAAATCATTTTCTAAAAAATCATTTTTACAAAATGAAAATCGGCACATACACAAGCCTTTCGCTTGGTATGTGCCAAACCTTTCATAAATACTGATTGTATATAGCCATAAGGATTAGAGCAAAGTATATGGCTAATACATATATGCCTCTGTGCTTTTTAAATAACTCATATTTAAACCTGTCTATAAAGTAGACAATGGATAGCAATATCCAACCAGCGTATAAGATGAACTCTTGCGCCTGCATCTGATTACTCCATAGCATTATAGCGAGCTGTATGAGAAAATAGATTCCTCCTACAATGAATACGACAAGGAGAAAGAAGCTTTTGTATATTTTTTCTAAGAGTAACATAAACTATATTTTTGCAAAAAGCCGCGATAGACTTCACAGTCCGTCGCGGCCAAACTTAAACAACCAATAAAAGAAATAGATAGCTGTTAAGTTTTATTCTTATGTCTTTATCGGATGAACAGGAGTTCGCGATACTTAGGCAGAGTCCAGAGCTCGTCGGCAACGATAAGTTCGAGCTTGTCTATCTGATAACGTATCTCCTCCATCTTCGGAGCTACGGTGTCGTGATAGGCAATAGCCTTCTGGTGCTCGTCCTCAATCTTGTTGGCTACCTTGCGGGCATTGACCAGTTCCTCCACACCAGTCTCAATGATCTGTGTGCGTTCAGCCATCTCTTCGATAATCTTCTTGTTGCGTGAGGTCAGCTTGTCGGCCTTCTCGGCAGGGAAGATGTCGTACATGCTCTGTACGTTCTTTGCCAGACGGCTCTGATAGTGAGTGCATACTGGGATGATATGGTTCATAGAGAGGTCGCCGAACACACGTGCCTCAATCTGAATCTTCTTTGTATAAGTCTCCCACTTCACCTCGTTGCGTGCCTCAAGTTCCTTGCGGCTCATCACGTTCTGGCTCTCGAACATCTTGATAGTAGCTTCGTCGAGATAGCGCTCGAAGATTTTCGGGCAAGAAGTCTCGCAGTCAAGACCGCGACGCTTAGCCTCCTCAACCCACTCGTCAGAGTAGCCGTTGCCATCGAAATGGATAGGCTTGCAGAACTTAACATCCTCGCGTACAACGTCGAGCAATGCACTCACCTTGTCCTGACCCTTCTCGATGAGAGCGTCAACACGCTTCTTGAAATCCTGCAGAGCCTCAGCCACTGCAGTGTTCAGTACGATCATAGCTGAAGCACAGTTGGCTTCAGAACCTACAGCACGGAACTCAAAGCGGTTGCCGGTGAATGCAAATGGTGAAGTACGGTTGCGGTCGGTATTGTCGACGAGCAGTTCAGGAATCTCAGGAATGTCAAGCTGCAATCCCTGCTTGCCGGCGATGTCGAACAGTTCGTCCTTGTCAGAAGCCTCGATACGCGAAAGAATATCGGTGAGCTGACGACCGAGGAACGATGAAATGATTGCTGGAGGTGCCTCGTTAGCGCCAAGACGATGAGCATTGGTAGCGCTCATGATGCTCGCCTTTAGCAATCCGTTGTGCTTATATACCGCCATCAATGTCTCAACGATGAATACGATGAAGCGGAGGTTGTCCATCGGAGTCTTGCCAGGGCCATGCAGCAGTACGCCAGTATCGGTAGCGAGACTCCAGTTATTGTGTTTGCCCGAGCCGTTGATGCCTGCGAAAGGCTTCTCGTGCAACAGTACGCGGAAGCCATGATGACGTGCAATCTTCTTCATGAGCGACATGAGCAGCATGTTGTGGTCGATGGCAAGGTTGGTCTCCTCGAAGATAGGAGCCAGCTCAAACTGGTTGGGCGCAACCTCGTTGTGGCGTGTCTTGCAGGGGATGCCCAGTTCGAGAGCCTGGATTTCCAGATCCTTCATGAAAGCCTGTACACGCTCAGGGATAGCACCGAAGTAGTGGTCGTCCATCTGCTGGTTCTTGGCAGAGTCGTGACCCATAAGTGTGCGTCCGGTGAGCATGAGGTCGGGACGTGCCGAGTACAGTCCTTCGTCAACGAGGAAGTACTCCTGCTCCCAACCGAGGTTAGAGATGACCTTCTTCACTTCCGGATAGAAGTAGTGGCAAACCTCAGTGGCTGCAACATTCACAGCATGCAGCGAGCGCAGAAGCGGAGCCTTGTAGTCGAGAGCCTCGCCTGTGTATGAGATGAAGATGGTAGGAATACACAGTGTATCGTCGATGATGAACACCGGCGAAGTAGGATCCCAAGCCGAATAGCCACGTGCCTCGAACGTGTTACGAATTCCGCCGTTAGGGAACGAGCTGGCGTCAGGCTCCTGCTGTACAAGCAGCTTGCCTGAGAATTCCTCAATCATGCCGCCCTTGCCGTCGTGTTCGATGAAAGCATCGTGCTTCTCGGCTGTGCCTTCGGTAAGCGGCTGGAACCAGTGTGTGTAGTGTGTCACACCGTTCTCGTCAGCCCACTGCTTGATGCCCTTAGCTACAGCGTCGGCTATGGAACGATCCAGACGAGCGCCGTTGTCGATAACGTCGATGAGCTTTTCATAAACGTCGCGCGGAAGATACTTGTACATCTTGGCGCGGTTGAAAACGTTCTTACCGAAGAACTCCGATGGACGTTCAATCGGTGCAATCACGTCGACGGGTTTCTTGTTGAAAGCGTCGGCTACAACCTCGAATCTCAAATTTGCCATTGTTGTTTCTTTCTTTTATGTTGTTTGTTTTTAGTTTTTACTGAGCCTTACTGGGCCTTCTTAAGGCTTACTGAGCCTTGCTGGGCCTTACTGGGCCTTCTTAGGCCTTTTTAAGCCTTGCTGAGCCAGGCTTAGAGACTTTGATGGGGTATTCTTATGCTTTGCTGAGCCATTCCTTGATGCGTCGCATTGCTTCGTGGCAGTCGTCGCGGTCGCCGAAAGCTGTTAGTCGGACATATCCCTCGCCGCTCGGTCCGAAGCCTACGCCCGGTGTGCACACCACGCCTACAGCATAGAGCATCTGCTCGAAGAACTTCCACGAGTCGATACCGTCGGGAGTCTTCACCCACAGATACGGAGCATTGCGTCCGCCGAAGACCTTGAAGCCCATCTGTGTGAGCTGTTCGTGCATGTAGTGGGCGTTTGCCATATAGTAGTCGATGGTAGCCTTCACCTGCTTCTTGCCCTCGGGTGTATAGATGGCGGCTGCGGCACGCTGCGAGATGTAGCTTGTGCCGTTGAACTTGGTTGACTGCCGGCGGTCCCACAGATGATTCAGTTCGACACGCTGCTTACCGTCGAGCGTCACGGCTGTGATGTCCTTGGGGATGACGGTGTATCCGCAGCGCACACCGGTGAATCCGGCTGTCTTCGAATAGCTACGGAACTCAATAGCGCACTTGCGTGCTCCCTTTATCTCGTATATCGAGTGCGGTATGTTGTCGTCCTGGATATACGCCTCGTAAGCGGCATCATAGAATATGATAGTGTCGTTGTCGAGAGCGTACTTCACCCATTTCTTCAGTTCGTCCTTAGGCAGTACGGTGCCCGTAGGATTGTTGGGATAGCACAGGTATATCATGTCGACACGATGGTCGGGTATCTGCGGCACGAAATTGTTTTCGGCTGTACACGGCATATAGTTGACGTTGCTCCAGCGTCCGTTCTCAAGCACTCCGGCACGACCGCACATTACGTTCGAATCGATATATACCGGATAGATAGGGTCGGTCACTCCGATGGAGTTGTCCCAGCGCACTATCTCGCCTATGTTGCCCGTATCGCTCTTTGCACCGTCGTTGACGAACACCTCATTGGGGTCGATATGTATGCCTCGCGGTGCATAATCGTTCTTGACTATTGCCTCGCGCAGGAAGTCGTATCCGCGCTCAGGTCCGTATCCGTGGAACGATGCCTTAACAGCCATTTCGTCTACGGCCTTGTGCATAGCCTCTATTACTGCCGGACAAAGCGGTTGTGTCACGTCTCCTATGCCGAGACTTATCACCTTAACTTGCGGATGCGACACCTTGAAGGCATTCACCTTCTTGGCTATATCTGCAAACAAGTAGCTGTTGGACAGCTTCAGGAAATGTTCGTTTACCAGTGCCATACCTGTTGAATTTTGAGTTTTGAGTTTTGAATTTTGAATTATTCTCGGCTTACGCCTGCGATTTGGAGTTTTTGAATTTTGAATTATTTCTTTCGGAATTTTGAGTTGTTGAATTATTAATTCAAAAATGAACAATTCCTAATCGCCAAAGGCGACAATTCAAAACTCAAAATTCAAAATTCAAAATTGCCGAAGGCTTACGGCAGGTTAACTTCTCCTTCAAATGCGAACGCTGCCGGTCCGGTCATATATACATGTCCGTCCTGCTCGTTCCATTCTATATGCAGGGTGCCGCCATCCATTGCTATGTCGCTTGTATGACCTCTGCGGTCGGTCAGTGCGGCTGCTACGGCTGTTGCGCAAGCTCCAGTGCCGCATGCCATCGTTATCCCACTGCCACGCTCCCATACCCGTGTGCGTATGGTGCCGTCGTCCATGAGCTGTGCAAACTCGATGTTGCAACGCTCCGGAAAGGCTGCGTTGCGCTCCATGATGGAGCCGTATCGGGCTATGTCGAGCGTCTCTATGTCGTCGACAAAGCACACGAAGTGAGGATTGCCCATCGACACGAACGTGCCGCGGAAGGTCCGGAAGTCGGCAGTGAGAGTGTCGCCTGCCTTCTCGTCATACTGCTTCTCGTTGTGAAACACGGGCTGCAGCATATCTACCGTAACGCTTTCCACCTTATTTATATTATGGCCTTCATCGGCAAGATGCAGATTGAGCGTCTTCACACCCGACAGCGTCTGCAGTCGTATGGAGGTTTTACTGGTGAGCCCTTTCTCGTACAGATACTTGCCAATGCATCGCGACGCGTTGCCGCACATCATGGCTTCCGATCCGTCGGCATTGAAAATGCGCATCGAGAAATCGGCTTCTACTCCTTCATCGGGCTTGCCTATCAATACAAGTCCGTCGCTGCCTATGCCAGTATGGTATTTGCTCCATGCTATTGCAGCTTTCGACGGGTCGGGAATGGCATATTTCTGTGTGTCTACATATATATAGTCATTGCCAGCCCCGTGCATCTTTGTGAACTTAACCGACTTTACCATTTTGTCTATCTTTTTACCTTAAAGAATTACTCTTTGTCCTTTGCGTTTGCAAAATTACAACAATTTGCGCAATAGACAACAATTTAATTACCACATTTTCGGGTTAATTATCTTTAAGTTTCTATTTGTAAGCAATCTTTGATGTTTTCGTTTCAATTTGAAAGCGCAACGAATGTTTTAGTTTACAATTACACACACGTAGCAAGAACAAACTATTAAAACGCTACCTATATCTTGTTTTACATTTCTTTTTGTCGTACTTTTGCATCGTGACAGTTACATAATGCAACAATAAACATAGGATAACCAATAAAAAGAAAGTTATATGAAAAAGATTGAGGCAATTATCCGAAAGTCGAGATTTGAAGATGTAAAGCAAGCGTTGCTTGCTGCCGACATCGAATGGTTCTCTTATTACGACGTGCGCGGCATAGGCAAAGCCCGTCAGGACCGCATCTATCGTGGCGTCGTTTACGACACAAGTTCAATCGAACGTATATTGGTGTCGCTCGTGGTTCGCGAGAAGAATGTGGAGCGTGCCGTTAAGGCTATACTCGAAGCTGCACAGACGGGCGAGATAGGCGACGGACGCATATTCATCATACCTATAGAAGACGCCATACGCATACGCACCGGCGAGCGAGGCGACATAGCTCTGTATAATGCGGAACAGGAAAAGTAATTGCGCAAAGGCGCAATTGGAATTAGGAATTTTGAGTTTTGAATTTTGAATTATCGCCTTTGGCGATTAGGAATTATTCAATTTTGAATTTCCAGAATCTTATTCTTCAATTCTAAATTCATAATGCATCAATTCAAAATCGCAGGCGTAAGCCGAGAACAATTCAAAATTCAAAACTCAAAATTCAAAATTGCCGCAGGCAACAACTCAAAACTCAAAACTCAAAATTCAAAACTATGGAATACACAACTCTCGATACCGGCAACACAGCCTGGATGATTGTCGCAACGATATTGGTGCTCATGATGAGCATTCCGGGCATAGCATTGTTCTACGGCGGACTCGTCCGCCAGAAGAACGTGCTGAGTGTGATAATGCAAACCATGCTCATTGTGGGCGTAGTGTCGCTGATATGGGTGGCTATAGGCTACTCGTGGGCGTTCGGAACGGGATTCAAGGAGAGCGGCTCATGTCTGTGGTTCTTCATGGGCGGACTGGACAAGGCGTTCATGCACGGCATAACGACCCGCAACATAATGCCTTCGGGAATACCCGAAATGACGTTTGCCATGTTCCAGTGTATGTTCGCACTCATCACTCCGGCACTCATACTCGGTGCATTTGCCGAACGAATCAAGTTCAAGGGCTACATGGTGTTCACCATTCTGTGGGTCATCATTGCCTATCTGCCTATGGCCCACTGGGTGTGGGGCGGCGGATTCTTGCAGCAGATGGGTGCCATCGACTTTGCCGGAGGCACCGTGGTGCACATCAACGCCGGCGTGTCGGCATTCATCATGTGCCTCATGATAGGCAAGCGCGACGACTGGCGCAAGGGACACCCTATCATGCCACACAACATAACGTTCGTGTTCATGGGCATGTCGTTCCTCTGGCTCGGATGGTTCGGATTCAATGCAGGTAGCGGACTGGCTGCCGACGGACTGGCTGCCAACGCTTTCCTCGTGACACACGTGGCTGCAGCGACGGCTGCCGTGACATGGATGATTATCGACTGGACGTGCAACAAGAAGCCTACTACTGTCGGTGCATGTACGGGCGCAGTCGGCGGACTCGTTGCCATAACCCCTGCTGCCGGTTCAACCGACATTCTCGGAGCCTTCGCCATCGGCATCATCACCACCATTATATGCTTCATTATGGTGGCTGTGATAAAGCCCACGTTCAAGTATGACGACGCTCTCGACGCATTCGGCGTTCATGGCATGGGCGGAATCATCGGCTCGATACTCACCGGAGTGTTCGCCACACGCTGCATAACGGGCGAAGGCGGTGCCGAAGGTGCCCTCTACGGCGACTGGCACCAGCTATGGGTACAGACCGTGGCAACGCTCGTGAGCATAGCCTTCAGCGCTGTTGTCACCTATATATTATATGTACTGGTAGACAAGACCATCGGAATGCGCGTATGCCGCCGCGTTGAAGAGGAAGGACTCGACATATACGAGCACGGCGAGAGTGCCTACAACTAAATATGTAGGGAGTTAGAAAACTAAGTAAATGTGCTGACCTAAAATAATGACTATTCTTTTGATTCTGGGTGCCCTCTGCCTCGCGTGGCAGAGGGACACCTTTGTTTTCTGAACGAAGGGAAAAGCCAGCCTTTACAAATGTAGTCCTTTTGCACTGCAAAAGGGGTACTTTTGAGGAGCAAAAGGAGTCCTTTTGAGGTGCAAAAGGAGTCCTTTCGGAGTGCAAAAGGAGTCCTTTTGGAAAGCGCCCCCTAAATGCTTGCTCAAACATACAGCAAAAACCAATAAAAGAAGACAAGAATATGTGTGGAATTGTATCTATTTTCAACCTTCGGGAGCAGACTCCCGAGTTGCGCCAAAAGGCTCTGCGCATGAGCCGTAAGATTCGTCATCGGGGTCCTGACTGGAGCGGTATATACTGCGGAGGTTCTGCCATCCTGGCTCACGAACGCCTGTCGATAGTCGATCCCGAATCGGGCGGACAACCGTTGTTCTCGCCCGACCGCCAGCAAGTGCTTGCCGTCAACGGCGAGATATACAACCATAAGGACATACGCGAGCGCTACAAGGGCAAGTACGAGTTTCAGACGGGCAGCGACTGCGAGGTTATCCTCGCCCTGTATCGCGACAAGGGCATCGACTTCCTTGAAGACCTCAGCGGCATCTTCGCCTTCGCCCTGTACGACCAAGAGCGCGACGAGTTTCTGATAGCGCGCGATCCCATCGGCGTGATTCCTCTATACATAGGCTACGACAGCGACGGCACAGTATATGTTGCGTCCGAACTGAAGGCTCTTGAGGGCGAATGCGAACGCTACGAACCCTTCCTGCCGGGCCACTACTACTCAAGTCGCGAGGGCAAGATGACCCGCTACTACAAGCGCGACTGGTTCAACTACGAAGCCGTGAAAGACAACAAGGCGAGCGTCAGCGCCATCCACGATGCACTGGAGGACGCTGTGCGCCGCCAACTTATGAGCGATGTGCCCTACGGAGTGCTGCTGTCGGGCGGACTCGACTCGTCTGTCATCTCGGCAATAGCCGAGAAATACTCCGAGCGCCGCATCGAATCGGACGGTAAGGAACGTGCCTGGTGGCCACGCCTACACTCGTTTGCCGTAGGACTGAAGGGCGCACCCGACTTGGCTAAGGCACGGCTTGTGGCTGACTACATAGGAACGGTCCACCACGAGATAAACTACACCATACAGGAGGGACTTGACGCCATACGCGACGTGATATACTTCATCGAGACCTACGACGTCACCACCGTGCGAGCCTCAACACCTATGTATCTGCTGGCACGTGTAATAAAGTCGATGGGCATAAAGATGGTGCTCTCGGGAGAGGGTGCCGACGAGATATTCGGTGGCTATCTGTACTTCCACAAGGCTCCCGACGCACGCGCTTTCCACGAGGAGACCGTACGCAAGCTGTCCAAGCTGCATCTGTACGACTGCCTGCGTGCCAACAAGAGTCTGTCGGCATGGGGCGTTGAGGGACGTGTGCCCTTCCTCGACAAGGAATTCCTTGACGTGGCTATGCGCACCAATCCCGAAGCCAAGATGTGCCAGGGCAAGACCATTGAGAAGAAGATTGTACGCGAGGCGTTCGCCGACATGCTGCCCGAGGAGGTGGCATGGCGACAGAAGGAGCAGTTCAGCGACGGCGTGGGCTACTCGTGGATTGACACGTTGAAGCAGATAACCGAACAACAGGTGTCGGATGAGCAAATGGCTCATGCCGCCGAGCGCTTCCCCATCAATCCGCCACGCTGCAAGGAGGAATACTACTACCGCACAATCTTCGAAGAACACTTCCCCTCGGAATCAGCAGCACGCAGCGTGCCCAGCGTTCCGAGCGTAGCATGTTCTACCGCCGAGGCGCTGGCTTGGGACAAAGCATTCCAAGGCAAGAACGACCCCAGCGGACGTGCAGTAGCAGGTGTACACGAAAAGGCGTACTAAAGCAAAAAACCGGTAGTGCTAAAGACAGGCACTACTTCGACTGATTGAACAAATCAATCCATTTCTGAATAATTATATTAGGACTGTACTCAAGCGACTTCGCCACCACCTGATGGCGGAGTCGCTGCTTTTTGTCCTCATCCATGGCAGCAAACTCCAGCATCTTGTCGGCAAAAGCTTGCACATCGCCTTTAGGAGTAAGTATGCCGGCAGAACCATCTGTGCCGACTATACTGCGCACACCTTCACACATATCCATAGATATTGGCACTACACCATGCGATTGTGCCTCAATCAGACACAATGGAAATCCCTCGTACTCTGACACAAGACACAAGGCTGAAGCACGACGATAGTATTCAGCAGGACTTTGATAGCCCTCGAAACTGACACGAGGCAATCCCTTAGCCAACGACTTCAACCGCTTACCATCAGGTCCGTCGCCTACAATAACAAGACTCCAGTCGGGCAACTTGTCACAAATCATACGCCAGGCATCAATCAATCGGTCGATACGTTTGTCGGGATACGACAGACGACCTACATACAGAAACTCCTTACGCTTGTCGTAACAAACATCAGTAGCAGGCTGCTGCATGTTAGGAATTACATGCATATGCATGATATGATTTGACGACAATTTCAAATCGCGTACAATCTGGTCGCGATAGCCTTCGCACAACACCATATAATCATCAAAAACATTGACAGTCTTAATATAACGCTTGCGATAACGGCGTTCAAGCATATTGGTCTTTTCATAACGCAGATACTTTGCAAGATAATACTTCGCAGCCTTGACCAATCCCTTATGGCTATTCTGACGAGCACGCTGACGCTTTCTGAATATCTCCCAATACGGAACATTATGATTGGCATATATCGTCTTACATCCCATACGATGCAGCTCTTCAACTACATCATGCTGACACAGCATAACGAATACCACCGTACCAATACCATTGGCACGAACGCCATCAAGCAAGAATTCCCAATTCTTTTTCAACTTTACGTTGCCAAGAGTAGGCGAAACAATTACATGAAAACGACTGTCAGAAGCAAGATTTGACGGCAACAATTCAGGATTGTACTCACGGACAAACACATAAACCTCATAGCCACCACGCTCCAACAGCGCTGTAGCAATATCACACGTAACACGTTCGGCACCTCCAATAGGGAACTCACCATGCACAAACGCCACTTTCTTAACTTCAGCCATATATCAGTTTTTGAATAAATGTTTACACTTAGAACGCCATATTATATCAACCCAAGCAGCCTTTTCATCAGCAATTTGAAGGCATCCTTGCGTATACGGGTTTTAATACCCCTATTCGTTATCACATAGAACAATACAGTTATCAGATCTTTATGAAACAATTGAACAGCTTCCTTATTATTTCTATATGGTAGAAGCCACATTTTAAAATTAAACAGAAGGAAATATAACGGTCGTCTGTATGCATATTGCTTATATTTGCTATAATGTCTGCGTACTATAGCTAAGTTTTCCACAACATCATTATATTTCCTTATCATTCCATCCAACGTTGTTTGATGCGACGTTGTACTCATTTTGACATCATAATTATAACAATCATTGCGACAATAGGCGACGTTATTAGCTATGTCATATAAAGGAAGAACGACCGCCATATCGTCTCCCATATATTTCTGAGGAATTTCATCCAACTGTCCAAGCAATTCTCGACGTATCATCTTATTGCATAAACTCCATACAGTACGCATGTACATCATGTCCTTTATTAATCCCTCTTTGCTTGCATTTTCATCACGCAACCCGAGCAATCGGTTTGTACCATTCTCTTCAAACAGCAACATGTCACATACAACTATATCAGCATTCTTATTAACAGCTACATTATACATCTTTTCGTATAATCCCGAGTCTACCCAATCGTCACTGTCACAGCTTATAATATAGTTGCCATTAGCAGTTTGCCATCCACTTAGTCTTGCTAATGCCGATCCTTTATTCTCCTCGTGATGTACAATTCTTACCTGTTGTTTTCTTGCAGGATAGTCGTTTATGACTTCATTCAGGATGTCTATCGACCTGTCTTTGGTGCAGTCATTAACGAATATATATTCAATATCGTCCAAAGTCTGTGCAAACAGACTGCGAGCACAACGTTCTATATATTTCTCTACTCCATAAACTGGAATAACAACACTTACTTTGGGCATGTTTTATTATGTTTGTTTATGCAACTTCAATTATTAAGCAGAGGGTTGTAGCTTTTGATTTTACAACAAATCCATCCACATCTGCCCTACTTTCTCCGGGCTGTACTCCAAAGATTTGGCTACTACTTGATGACGGAGTCTGAGTTTGGTGTCTTCATCAAGAGCAGCAAACTCAAGCATCTTGTCGGCAAAGGCACGAACATTGCCCTTTGGCACAAGCATACCAGCCGAACCATCATTGCCAACAATACTGCAAACGCCCTCTGACGAGTTCATTGTAATAGGCACTACTCCATGCGACTGCGCCTCAATCAGACACAACGGGAATCCCTCATATTCTGACACAAGACACAAAGCAGAAGCGTGGCGATAATATTCATCTGGCTTTTGATAACCCTCGAAACTCAAACGAGGCAATCCTTCAGCCAAAGTCTCAAGTCGTTTGCGGTCGGGTCCGTCACCTACAATGACAAGACTCCAATCAGGCAACTTGTCATAAATCAAACGCCAAGCATCAATCAGTCGGTCAATACGTTTGTCAGCATACGACAAGCGACCGACAAACAGAAACTCCTTACGCTTGTCGTAGCATAATTCGGTAGCAGGTTGCTGCATATTCGGAATGACATGAATGCGGGAAGCATCAGACGGTGAAAGTTTCAAGTTATGCACAATCTGATTGCGATAGCCATCACACAACACCATATAATCATCAAAATGTTCAAGATCCTGCTTATAGAATTTGTTCCAACGACGTTCGAGCACATGCAGAACCTCATAGCGGAGATACTTAAACAAGTAATATTTTATAGTCTTTGCACGGCTTCTGCGAGCCTTCAGACGAACACGTTGACGACGGTCAGGCACCTCCCAAAATGCCGGACCATGATTAGCATAAATAGTATGACATCCCATACGCTTCAATTCATCGGCAACATCATGCAGACGTTGTACAACAAACACTACCGAACTGATGCCATTGGCACGCACGTTGTCAACTAAAAAATTCGGAATATCCGACAAATAGCGAACATCGGTATTTTCAGAAGCTATAACATGGAAACGATTGTCAGACGCAAGATTTGCAGGTAACATTTCGGAATTGAACTTGAGTGTTAAGACATAAACCTCATACCCACCACGTTCCAACAACGCAGTAGCAATATCACAAGTAACACGTTCTGCCCCACCTGATGGAAAAATCTCATGTACAAACGCAACTTTCTTCACTTCTTTCATATATCTAATTATGCAATGTATATGTATAATAGGATTAAACAAATGCAAATGTAGCCCAAATCAGCGGAATAAACAAGCATATCAAACAGATAATGTGACAAAAATACAAATAAAGCAGATTTTGGCATATTTCCCCATTCCCATATAGTTACATCTCCATATTCCTCCGTTCATTCTTCGTTCATCCTTCGTTGTGAACTCGATCATCCTCCGTTGTGAACTCGATCTACCTTCGTTAACGAAGCGTAGGCATAACGGAGGATGAACGTAGGCAGAACGAAGGATGAGCGTAGGATAAACGAAGGATGAGCGTAGGCAGAACGAAGATGTAGTGAAGAGCGAACGAAAAAGCCCTACCCCGTCCTCTTCCCCAGCAGGGATAGGAGTAATTACACGAATTACAAGAATGAAGCATGCGATAAAGACAAGAGTGAGATTCGTGTCATTCGTGGTCTATACTTGGGAGACTTCAACACGAATTACACGAATCACACGAATGTAGAGCGAGTGGAATTCGTGGGGATAATTCATGGACAATTCATGGCTATTCGTGACAACAAAAATTTTACAATCTATTGCGTATGACCTTATTGGCTATTATTTATAGACTGAACAAACGGAATGAAATTGTTAAACTTGTTACAAAAACTGTTAACATTGCAAGGGCGATGTAATATTATGCAATATTTTTAGTACCTTTGCATCGGAATTACAAAAATGTAACCTCTGCATTGCAAATTACAAACCGAAGGTTGAACACTATTGTTAGTTCGACGATCACCTTTTGAAAGAATGATATACTCATTCTAATCTTAAATGCATCCTTAAAACAATGAATTTAAAGAAAACGATTAAGACATTAGCAATATCATTGTTCCTGGCAGTGGCTCCTAACCATGCCAGCGCACAAGACCTTATCGCACGACAGGCTCCCGTTGACCGCAAGATGGCTGCTGTAGACACTATCATGCTGCGCAACATCACTATCAAGGAGGAGACCGAATCGCCTGCATCTGAACTATACGCCAACTGGGACAATAAATACGCTCACCGCGCAACTGAATTGCCCGAACACTTCAACATAGACCTGCGCCACTTCTGCATGCCCACCACAAGCCGCGTCATAACAAGTAATTTTGGTTCGCGATGGGGACGCCAGCATAAAGGTCTCGACATCAAAGTGTATATAGGCGACACTATTCGCGCTGCATTCTCAGGCAAGGTTCGCATTGTACGCTACGAAGGTGGCGGATATGGCAAGTATATCGTGATACGTCACAACAACGGACTGGAGACCATATACGGTCACCTCTCAAAGCAACTCGTAGAGGAGAACCAGACTGTCAGAGCTGGCGAGGTAATCGGACTCGGTGGCAACACCGGACGAAGCACCGGTTCGCACCTGCACTTCGAGACTCGTCTGTGTGGCGTTGCACTTAACCCCGCATTGATGTTCGACTTCCGCGAGCAGGACGTAACGGGCGACTATTATGCTTTCAACCGTTCTACATACGACAACGAGTCGGCTAACGCCACTCGTCTGCGTGGTAAGCAGGATGGTTCGACTATTGCAAAGAACGATTCTAACGACGACTACGCTACCAACAACCGCACTACTTCAGGTCTGGACGACCAGATACAGTATCACAAGGTGGTTAAGGGCGAGACACTGGAAAGCATCTCACGCAAGCGTGGTGTTACTATCGCACAGATTTGCAAGCTCAACCACATAACAAAGAAGATGAAGTTGCGCCCAGGACAAATCCTGCGCTACTCATAATCAAACCGGAATATTACCAAATTTATTATATTAGATCGAGCGCCAGAAGAAACAGTGATGTTTCGTTCTGGCGCAGTTTTTTATATCAACATCTTCAATAAACAAACGGATAACACTCATTCACTATGCTGTTGAAATTTTTCCTCACATGCAACAAGATTGGAGCGTTCACCCTCGGTGGCGGTTATGCCATGATTCCGATTATGGAACGCGAATTTGTAGACAAGAATCAATGGATGGACCGTCAGGAGTTTATGGATATTATGGTGGTGGCACAGACCACACCTGGCATATTTGCCGTTGATATGGCAAGCCATATAGGCTATAAACTACGTGGTATTTGGGGCGGTATAGTAGGCGCTGTAGGCATCGCCCTACCCTCTATCATCGCCATTATGATTATAGCCATGTTCTTCCATAACATCAAGGACAATCCTTGGGTGGAGAAGTTCTTCCGCGGTGTACGCCCGGCAGTGGTGGCTCTGATTGCAGCGCCGTGCTTCAAAATGGCTAAGACGGCTGGCATAACATGGCGCACCGTATGGATTCCGATAGTGTGCTGTCTGCTCATCGCCTTAGCCAATGTCTCGCCTATATACCTTATTATTATAGCTGGTGTGGCAGGGTGGCTTTTTGGACGTTGCACGAAGTGCAATTAGGAGTTTTGAATTTTGAATTTGGAATTATTCTCGGCTTACGCCTGCGATTTTGAATTTTAGATTTTTGAATTTTAAGTTACTGTATTTGGCAATTCTGAATTCAAAACTGAATAATCACTAATCGACAAAGCCGATAATTCAAAACTCAAAACTCAAAATTCAAAACTGCTGCAGGCTACAATTCAAAATTCAATAATTCAAAATCGGCAAAGCCGACAATTCAAAAATCAAAACTCACAACTCAAAACTCTTATATGATTTTTCTGAAACTCTTTATAGTCTTCACCAAGATAGGAACATTCAATTTCGGCGGCGGTTATGCCATGCTGTCGCTTATACACAACGAGGTGGTGGTGAAGAACGCATGGCTTAGCAATGCCGAGTTTACCGACATCGTGGCTATAAGCCAGTCGACACCAGGTCCTATCGGTATCAACGCTGCTACATACGCAGGATATGTGGCAGTACTGAATCAAGGTTATCCTCAATGGTTGGCAGCTGTAGGCTCAGTGATAGCGTCGCTGAGCATAATATGGTTGCCGTTCGTAATAATGATACTTATATCACGCTATCTCATCAACCACAAGGACTCGAAGATTGTAAAGGACATCTTCGCAGGCTTGCGCCCTACAATCGTAGGACTGATAGCTGCGGCTGCCGTGCTGCTTATGAACAAAGAGAACTTCGGATCGCCAACCGACAATGCCGTAAGCTTTGCCATAAGCATAGCACTCTTTGCCGCTACATTCTATTTCACCAAGTTCCGCAAGAGCAACCCCATACTCGTAATGCTCGTATGCGGACTATTGGGACTCGTGATATTCTGATTCATCAGGAAAAAGTAATATAATACTACTTGCCAAAGTAATATATATTCGTTTGCCATTTAATATATATTACTTTGCCAATGAATATATATTGCGTTTTGAGGGATTATTTCATAATAAAAACATCCTGCATTCCATGTGACGGAAAAACCCTGATTTGAGTTAGTTTCACTTGGAATGCAGGATGAACCTATTTATTCCTCTATAGCCTCAGATCTGAACAGCGAGAAGTTGACGCTGCCATAAGCTCTGTGCTCAATAAAGCCCGGAATGTCGGAGAAGTCGTTCTTCTTGCCATGCTCGAATACAAGCAGTCCGCCGGGTTTCAACATTCCCTTTTCAAGAATCAAGCGTGGAATGGTGGGCAGTTCGGGCAAGGCATAAGGTGGGTCGGCAAATATCAGGTCGAACTGCTGCTTGCACGTCTTTATGAATCTGAACACGTCACCACGTATCAGAATATTGTCGTTGGTATCGAGCTTCTTCATACATTCACGGATGAATGAAGCATGGTCGCGGTCCATCTCAACGCTCACTACGGGAGCACAACCACGCGACAACAGTTCGAGCGAAATACTGCCTGTACCTGCAAACAAATCGAGAGCATTGGCTCCTTCCATGTCGACATAACCATTTATTACGTTAAAGATATTCTCCTTTGCGAAATCGGTTGTGGGACGCGCCTTGAACGAACGTGGAATGTCGAAATGACGTCCCTTGTATATACCTGTTATTATTCTCATAGTCTTGTTTATATTTTAATGAACATGCTTTATGTTCTTGATAAAGCGTCCCAATTCCTTCACCAGCTGTTCAAGTCCGGATATGTTGCCCGATAGACATAAAATGTCGGTGCGTTTCATTGCAAGCGTCTGCCATACATTCAATATATAGTAGGCTGCATCGGGAGCAAGCGTTGCATCGAACGAATTGCAGAAGCGCACCCTACCCTTTCGGAATGCACAGATGTCAATGCGCTTGTCGTGGAAATAGCAGAACAGTTTCTCCTGAAAGCCTCCCCATGACTGCTGACTGAACTGCACAAGTACGGGGGCAAGCAACGGCATGTACTGCACTCCACGGAATGTCTCGCTCAATACAAACCGCAAGTCACGGTTGACAGCATAGGCTGCCACTACACCGAGTTGCGCAATGGGATATGTCAGCACCTCATCCTGACGCATGTTTGAATTGGTGTGGGCATAAAGCAAAGCCACGTTCTGCACGTCGAATTCCTC
Source organism: uncultured Prevotella sp. (assembly GCA_905193385.1). Classification (GTDB taxonomy): domain Bacteria; phylum Bacteroidota; class Bacteroidia; order Bacteroidales; family Bacteroidaceae; genus Prevotella. The sequence continues at coordinate 47,565 of CAJJOL010000011.1, forward strand.
TTGGGGAATGAGCAGCAGCGGTGTGTCGATTACTACCAGCACGTCATCGTAGAGCGACTCAGCCTGCGACACAGCCGATTGAGCAGTATCCGTATTGGCTCCGCCCGAAAGTGGAGTGAGATGAGAAGGGCGCTTTGCCTGCGGCAGATGACATTCGGTCAATGCCTGGCGTAAATTAGCAGCCACTGCAATGCCCGTCTTCATGTTGTACTGCTCGTAGTCGGTCTGTCCCTCGATGACTGTGTTAGGGGCAGTAAACGTTATCGTAGTACGTGTTATGCGTATTGTCAGTTTCATAAGAGTAATTCTCTGTTATCAGTATTTTATCACCAATGCTTTGCCTTTCCGAATATCTTATGCAATCGGTTGGCCACCGAGCGGCGTATGTGTCCGAAATTGCCGTAGCGCAGATTGAGCCACAACTCCTCCAATGAGCGACCTGCCTTAATCCACGGATGTCCGTAGGCGTAGGTGCGATACACCTTGTTCTTGAACGCCACATCCTCCACCACATAACGCGGATGGCGTATGTTGGCAGTGTCGATGTCGAAACGCTGCATGGTGAACAGTCGGCGCAAGCGTCGTGGCATGGTCTGCAGCGAACCGGTGTAGTGGGTCGACCCGTCAGTAGCACCGAGATTGTTTATCATATTGCGCGTCGGCATAATGGCGAGACCTGAATTGAGAAGCATCGACGACCAGAATATGGTCTCGTAGTATGCCTTGCCCGACGCACGATGGTCGTAGCAGGCGTGCAACGTGTCGAGACAATAGCGACGCTGGTGCATAACGTCATTAAGCTGACGCATTGCATCGGGGTCGTCGAGAAAGGCGTAGGTATCGTCCCATGTATCGATGACGCGTCGCCATGATGCCCATCCCCATATAGAGAACACCGAGGTGAACATATAATCATAAGGACTGTCTACCTTCTCTTCTGGATTGAATCCTGCCACCATCCACACACGATTATCGTGTTCGTAACGGTCGAGCATCTGCTTGCAGAACGGGAAGAACGACTGCGACGGCACGTCATCGTCTTCAAGCACGATGCACTTGTCGACTATAGAGAACGCCCACTTCTGCGATATATATTCAGAAGGATCACATCCGTAGTTGCGCTCCTGATATTTGCGATACACCTCACACTGCCAGTCGATATTCTCAACCACACGTCGGCATCCTTCAATGCCGGGCATATCGCGCTCGCCACGTGGTCCGTCCTGATAGAGGAACAGTCGTGAGGGTCGCGCCTTGCGCACTTCGTCGAACACCTTCTTTAGATGATCGGGACGATTGAAGAACAGTATGAGTACAGCGACGTCGGTTTTGTATGGTTGTAGCGTCATAAGCGTAATGTTGATTATGTTAATGATTAAACATGTATTGTCTATGATATGGCTGCCCAATTGACGTTGGTGTCACGCAACTGGCGCAGTTGGTTCCACAGCATTGCATATTGTGTGGACGTGCAAGTGGGGTCGGCATCGATGATGCGCTGTGCCTCCTGTCGTGCCAATGCAACGAGCTGACCGTCGCGTGCTATGTCGGCTATCTTCAGATCGAACGCAATGCCACTCTGCTGCGTACCTTCAAGGTCGCCAGGTCCGCGCAGTTTGAGATCAGCCTCAGCTATGCGGAATCCGTCGTTGGTCTGACACATTATGTCGATACGCTTGCGCGTCACTTCCGACAGCTTGTATGTGGTGACAAGTATGCAATAGCTCTGGTCGGCACCGCGTCCTACACGTCCGCGCAACTGGTGCAGCTGCGAGAGTCCGAAGCGTTGCGAGTCGAGTATCACCATCACCGAAGCGTTAGGCACATTCACGCCCACCTCGATAACGGTGGTTGCAACGAGTATCTGAGTCTCGCCGCTTACAAACTTCTGCATCTCGGCATCCTTCTCCTTCGACTTCATCCTGCCATGCACCTTGCTGATGCTGAACTCGGGGAAGATGTCGCACAGCGCAGCATATCCCTCTTCCAGATTCTTGAGGTCGCTCTTCTCGCTCTCGGTGATGAGCGGATAGACTATGTATACCTGTCGTCCGAGACGTATCTGCTGGCGTATGCCGTTGTAGAGCGATGTCATCTGGTTGTCAAACTTGTGTATGGTCTGCACGGGTTTGCGTCCAGGCGGCAACTCGTCGATAACGCTCACATCGAGGTCGCCGTATATTGTCATGGCGAGAGTGCGCGGAATCGGCGTGGCGGTCATGACAAGGATGTGTGGCGGATTCTCGCTCTTAGCCCATAAGCGTGCTCGCTGGGCTACTCCGAAGCGGTGCTGCTCGTCTATGACAGCAACGCCGAGACGCTGAAAGCGCACGGGGTCTTCTAGTATGGCGTGAGTTCCGACGAGTATGCGCACATCGCCCGATATGAGCCCATCAAGTACTTTGGTGCGCTGCTTGCCCTTCACCATTCCCGTGAGCAGTTCGGTGCGTATGTCCATACCATCAAGAAACTCGCGTATTGTGGCAAGATGCTGCTCTGCCAATATCTCGGTAGGCGCCATGATACACGCCTGATAGCCATTGCCCAGAGCTATGAGAATGGTCATAAGCGCTACGAGCGTCTTGCCCGAACCTACATCGCCTTGCAGCAGACGGTTCATCTGGCGGCCCGAACGCATATCGTCGCGTATCTCGTGCATCACACGTTTCTGTGCACCGGTGAGTTCGAACTTGAGGTTGTTGGCATAGAAGTCGTTGAACTCCTGCCCTACTTTGTTCAATACGTAGCCACGGTATTTGCGACGATGGTCGCTGGCGTAACGCAGAATGTTGAGCTGAACGTAGAACAGCTCTTCAAACTTGAGTCGTTCGCGCGCCTTCTGCATGTCCATAGCGTTGCGCGGATAGTGAACGCAACGCATAGCCTCATCGCGCGACATAAGATGCAGACGCTCCACGATGAATGGGGGCAGCGTCTCGGGCAATGGCGTGGCTATCTTCTGCAGCATCGTCTTGACCAGACGCTCTATGTTGCGCGACGACATCCCCGCCTTCTTCATACGTTCGGTGGTGATGTAGTAGGGTTGCATGCCCATCTCTGAGAGCTGCAACTCTTTAGCAAGGTCGATGTCGGGATGTGCTATCTGATAGCGTCCGCCATATACCGAGGGTCGGCCGAAGACTATATACTCCACTCCCACCTTATAATTCTTGTATACGTATTGCGTGCCTGAGAACCATACGAGGTCCATAACGCCGTGGTCGTCGGTGAAGTGTGCCACGACACGCTTCTTGCGCGGTCCCATCTCAAACTCCTCAAACGACAGTATGCGTCCCTTTATCTGCACGAAGGGCATGTCGCTCGTCAATTCGCTGATGGCATATATACGACTGCGGTCGACATATTTGTAAGGATAATACTCCAACAATCCACCCCAGGTGCTCACCTCGAGTTCCTTCTTCAACAGCTCCTTGCGCTGCGGCCCTACACCGGGCAAATACATTATGTCTTGTGAGAGTATGTCCATCGCTGATACGAATTTTGAATTAGGAATTTTGAATTAGGAATTATTCTCGGCTTCGCCTGCGATTTTGAATTGATGAATTGTGAGTTTTAAGTTGAGCAATTCAAAATTGAATAATTCCTAATCGGCGTAGCCGACCAATTCAAAACTCAAAACTCAAAATTCAAAACTCGACTTATTGTTTGCAGAGGAACTCTGCAAACAATAAGTCATAAGGCGTTGTGAGCTTTATGTTCTCACGGTTGCCGTCAACCATTGTTATCTTCATGCCAGCAGCCTCAGCCACTGATGCGTCGTCGGTGAAGTTGTCGCTGTATTCGGTATTGAATGCGCGCTTTATCTGCTGTATGTCGAATGTCTGCGGAGTCTGCACCGTGCGATAGTTGTTGCGCTGAACGTTATGTCCGCCTTCGTCATCAACAAAACGCAGAGTGTCTGTAACGGGCAGAACGGGTAGCGCTGCTCCATGCATACGCGCAGCCTCAAAGCATCGGGCTATTGTCTCTACCGATACAAAGGGACGCACGCCGTCGTGAATACCAACAACACCTTGTGCATCGTCAGGCACAGCAGCGAGTCCGTTCTTAGATGAATGGAAGCGTGTTTCGCCTCCATCTACTACGATGTGCTCTACAGCAAATGCGTACTTACTGCACAGCTGTCGCCAATAGTCCTGCTGCGAGTGCGGCAGAACTACAATGATGCCCAACTGCGGGTTGTACTGATTGAAACGTTCTATGGTGCGCATTAGCACCGGTCGGCCATCAACGGACAGAAACTGCTTGGGCAAATCGCCACCCATACGCAATCCCTTGCCACCAGCCACTATGATGATGTAATCCAATATTTAATGTTTAATTATTAATGATTAATGTTTAATTGACAGATTGTAATATCAACTCGTCACTCGTCACTTGTCAACTCGTCACTCGTCAACTAACCTTCGTACATCATTCCCTTCTTCAGCTCCTCTGCCACACGCTCACCCTTGAGCAGCGTAACCAGAGTATAGCCGTATTCGAACGATGCACCAGGACCTTTGCCCGTTATGATGTTGCCGTCGACAGTGCAAAGAGCTGCTGTGTATTCGGCTCCTCCGAGCTGGTCTTCAAAGCCCGGATAGCATGTAGCACGTCTGCCACGCAACAGTCCGAGATGTCCCAACACCATAGGTCCGGCACAGATAGCACCTACCAAACGTCCAGCCTCAGCCTGACGCATTACGGTACGGCGTACACCTTCGTGCTCATCGATGTTCTTTGCGCCAGGCATACCGCCCGGAATGAGCAGCAAGTCAGCATCGGCAAAGTCAGCATCGGCAAACAGCATATCAGCCTTCACCGTCACACCATGAGCCGACTCCACATCGATAGAGTCGCCAATGCTTACAATCTTCACTTCCACGCCACTTCGACGCAGTATGTCTACGGGAGCCAACGCTTCGATATCCTCAAATCCGTTGGCAAGAAATTCGTATGCTTTTGCCATATTATGTATATTTACTGAAGGTTTTTCAGCCGTCTTTGTTTTGGGGCGCAACACTCCGAACGGGTCGGCTGTCTTCTCGTCTTCCTCGTCGCGCTTCTTCAAAGAATAAAAACGTGCCATATATGTTTACTGTTTAATTAGCTCGGGCAATATGAACACCGAGTGAATCTTCTGTTTCTCCTTGGGCGGTATCTGCATGTAGTCGCGGTAGAGGTCGTGCAGATAGGCATCGGTATTGGCTGGTGCCGAGAATCGTTTGCCCTCAAACTCTATTGTTCGCAACGGGAATATGGAGTCGCGACGGTGCATTATGCCGTAACCGTTGTTGATGAGTATGTTAGACATGTAGGTGCCAGTGCGCTTGAAGGTAAACGCCGCCTTCCACATCAGTTTGCAGAACTGGTAACGTGCACCGAAGTAGAACAGTTCGGCTACAGCGCGCCACGAATACTGATGCGAATGATGCAGTATAGAATAGCAGCGCGACATGTCCTTGCCATACTTGCGACAGAACGCACGCGACACATTGGGATAGTCGATCATGGGGAATATGTCGACAAACAGGCCCTTGCAGTAGTCGAGCGAGAAGTCTTCGTTGCCCTCAACATAGAACGAGTTGAGATCGCGCACCTTCATTATAGGCTCACGCGTGTTCTCGGTGTCGGGTGTCTGCAGACGCAGTGTTGACGGCAACTCCTTGGGTGCCACTTCAGCAAAGTGACGTGCATCGTCCTGCGGCATAGCTATGTCGATGTCGTCGTCCCACGGAATGAATCCGCCGTGGCGTACAGCACCCAGCAACGAACCTCCGTCGAGCCAGTAGCTTATATTGTGCTTGCGGCAGATGCGGTCGATTTCTTCGAGAATGCCGAGCTGTTTGAACTGACACGTGCGCAACTGCTGCTGCTTGAATTGTTCGAGATAGTTCATCTATCGTTGTTTTACCTTTTTGCTTTTCTACTCTTTTACTCTTCTCACGTCAATCACCTGTCCGGTACAGTCAGAAGCGAGAGTCTGCAAAGTAGCCTCAGCAACACGTTCGGGCATGAGCAGCGTATCGTCAGGTTCAATGCCGAAGTTGTGCTGACGCATAGGAGTCTTGGTACGTTCGGGGTTTATGCAGTTGATCTTGATGCCGTCGCCGTCCCACTCCTGCGCCACAGCCTGCACAAAGTTGACAATGGCAGCCTTGGTAGACGAGTATATGCTATAGAAGGCACGACCACGAGTGTACGAACTTGAAGTAAAGAATATCAGCTTGCCCTCGGTCTGCTTCAGATAAGGATAAGCCTCAAGCGCCACATTCACCGTACCCATATAGTTGGTCTGCACTGCGTTCTGTATGGTCTGATAGTCCATAGTGGCAAGCGGCTCCTTGTTGAGCACACCGGCTGTACATATCACATAGTCGATACGGCCAGCCTGCTCGTGGGCATCGGTCATGGCACGTACCACATCCTCGCGAACGCCTATGTCGATATGGTTTTCCGAACGTGAATAAGAGAACACCTTGGCACCGTTCTGACGCAGCATGTCAACCACACACTTGCCAATACCGTAGCTTCCACCGAACACCACAGCCACCTTGTCGCGGAACACGTCGTTGACATGTGCAATCGAGTCGGGCTCGGTATTCTTCAGTTGGAACAGCTTGTCGAGCATATATGTATCCTCACGATATGTAAGCTTCATATTGCTCTCCTCGCCACGTACTACGAAAACCGGTTCGTCGGTATAGTGGCGCACTACACCACAGTCATCGGTAGTCTTGAATGCGGGATCCTTCAGCGCACGCTCGTAAGCATCGGTTATGAGCTGACGGTCGAAAGCCTGCGGAGTCTGTCCGCGACGCAGACGTGAGCGGTCAGGGATAGATGTTATGTTGTCGTTGTCGTCAACTTCAATAATGGTGTCGGCAGAGGGTATTGCCACATCAATGGCACGATGGTCGGCAAGAGCATCAATCACATCGTTGATGATGCGCTGGCTCACGAGCGGACGCACGGCATCGTGGAATATGAGGTTCACATCCTCGTTGTCGTAAGCCTGTATAGCCGAGAGCGACGAGTCGTAGCGCTCCTTACCACCCTTTAGTATCTTCTTCACCTTATGCCACTTGTTGCGCAGCACGATATTCTCGAAGTCGGCTATGAGCATAGGGTTCGACACGATGGCAATCTCGTCGATGCGAGAGTTGTGTTCAAACACGTCGACGGTGTGTTCAACCACCATCTTGCCCGCCACCTTGAAGAATTGCTTTGGTGTGGAAATGCCGAGGCGCGATCCTACGCCTCCTGCCAGTATGACGGCTATATTTCTTTTCATGCTTTGTGAATTTAGGGTTTCAAATTAATAGCTTTTGCTTTCAGAACAAATCGGCGCTATTGTAGTTATCTGCGTGTCATACACAGACAATTATTGCATCTGCAAACTTACATAAATTTTCTGAGAAACGATTAATAATCGCTGCTTTATTGCGCATAAAACAAGCAATAATGAGAAATACACAAAAAAAATACGGCATCACTCATCAACGAGCAACACCGTAAAGCCTATGTTTAACTAAAAATCCTTTTTTCTAAAGATGAATGAAGATTCTCACAAGTCCTCATTGTTTTCCTGTTAAACAATCGATAAAATTTACCTTAAACCTAATAACTAAAAACCTAAATCTATTACTACTAACCTAAACAATCTATTAACCTTTTGACAATGCAAAGGTACTAACATTTTGTGACGTGGCAAGCGTTTGTACTATGAATATGAATATCATCATAGTTTTATTGATTTACATCAATACAGCGTGCACGAACACAACTTCACATTAACATATATCAACATATTCAGTCTGAAAAATTGTAAGCAAATGCGCCCGTTAAGTTACGATATAAAATCTCTTAACGGGCGCATTCATGCAAATATACGACAAGCCAAGGTATCGTTTCGGGGGATTATCACTTCTTGAAAACGGCTCTCACTACAAACCAAAGATGCATGCCTACGGTCATGAGCAGCCCGTAGTGGCGGCGCATCACGTTGAAGCGCTCGATGAGCGAAGCACGATGGTTCTTGTTGGTCATGCCTCCGTCGAGATAGTTGACCACCACCTGAGGCAGACGCAGCAGTGCCAGATGCTCGCGTTCGGCACGCTTCATGATGCGTATGCACCAGTCGACATCGGCAGAGAAGCGGTAGCGCAGGTCGTAGGGTTCGGCTTGGGCGAGGTCGGTACGTGCATAGAAAGCCTGATGGCACACGAGCATGCCATGACGGAACGAACGCCACGTGAGGTTTTCGGGCGGAACGAGGCGACGGGGATGCAACAACCGGCCCTCATCGTCAACTATATTGGTGTCGCCATAGAGCACGGCGGGCAGCTTGCCGTCCGAACGGTTGTTCACCTCGGTGGATATCTGCTCGAGTGTCTGGTCTGAAGGGAACACGTCGCCGGCATTGAGATAGACTATATAGTCGCCTGTGGCACGTGCAAGACCTTTGTTCATAGCGTCATACAGACCACGGTCGGGTTCGGAGACGATGACAACTTCGTGCTCGTTCTCTTCCTCCTGGTTCTTGAGGCTATAGGCTTGCGCCATAGCCAGGGTGTTATCCTTGGATGCACCGTCGATGATGATGTGCTCTATCTGCGTCCACGACTGGCTGATAACGCTGTCGAGCGTGCGGGCGAGCACCGCCGACGCGTTGTAGGTGCATGTTATGACTGAAAATTTTATCATTATTTTCTTATTGGTTGACTATTTATTAAACGATGTAGCGCTTCAGGGCTATCAACTCGTTGTACACCTCGATGTAGCGCATGGCGACGCTCTGTCCGGAGTAGCAGCGTGTCACCTTGCTGACGCAAGCCGAACTGAGCTGTTCGGTGTCGGCCTCTTGCAGCACCCAGTTCATACCAACAGCCAAATCGTTGCTATCCTTGAAGTTGGCTACATAGCCCGTGCGGCGATGGTCTATCATCTCGGGTATGCCGCCCACACGGAATCCTACGCACGGCACTCCGCACGCCATAGCCTCCATGATGGTGTTGGGCAGATTGTCTTCGAGCGACGGCAGCACGTACATGTCTGCCGAACGGTAGATGTCGACTATACGGCGCTCGTCGCTGACATAGCCGAGCGGATAGGCTTTCAGTGCCAAACGGTCGCAAACGATCTGGGCGTTGCCGCCAAGCACGGCTACTGATGTATTGTCCTTGAGTTCGGGATGCTGCTTCACGAGGCGGTCGATGGCGTCGATGAAGTATTCCATGCCCTTGCGTTCGTCAGTAACCTTCTGCGAGACGAAGAGTATGATGCGGCCCTCGGCTGGCAGTCCGACGTTCAGTCGAGCCGCCTTGCTGTCGCCGGGGCAGAACATGCGGGTGTCGATGGTGTTGGGCACGGACGTCACACGCTGCCCTACGAAGAGGGCGCTCTGCTTTGCCTGCTCCTCAAGCCATCGGCTGCACGTGACGAAATGGATGTTGGAGTTGTGGTACAGGCGCTTCTTGCGCGTCCACACACGGCGCGAAAGGTCGTTGGCAGAACCGCCTGCGGGCAGCAGCTGGCAGTTGTGGCATCCCGTACGGAATGCGCTGCAGGTGCGGGCGTAGTGGCATATACCCGTGGCGGGCCAAAGGTCGTGCATGGTCCACACCACCGGTTTGCCGCTGCGCAGTATCTTGCGGATAGAGCGCAGCGAGAGCATACCCTGGTTTATCCAATTAAGGTGTATCACATCGGCCTCCTTGAACTCGGGCAGGCGGGTTATGTCCGTTCCGGAATTGGCTGTATCTATCTCGAAGAGGTGCCGGCGCTGCAGGTGCAGGTGGAAGAATATGGTGAGACGTTCCCACAGAAAGTGCAGTCGTGTGAGTCTACCGTGTGGCAGCGGCACGACTGTTATCTGGTCGGTCTCCTTCTTGGCTACGAGCATCTTTGCCTTGACACCATTGTTGTTGAGTGCCTCCATAAGGCGGTTGGCTGCTACTGCTGCGCCGCCCGTCTTTTCGTTAGTGTTGACAATTAATACGCGCATATATTATTGGTTATTAATTTAGCAATTGCAAAAATACAAAAAAATGGCTGTAATCGCCACATTAACAATAAATTCATTCAAATTTGTCATATTGCCAATATTTTGCACTACCTTTGCAGCTCGAATTATGCATCATCATTCATAATGACTAACAAGATTCTTATAACCGGTGCCAGCGGTTTCATTGGCAGTTTTATTGTAGAAGAAGCCCTGCGCCGCGGCATGAAGGTATGGGCGGCAGTACGCAAGACCACATCGCGCCGATACCTCACCGACAGCCGCATCAACTTCATTGAGCTTGACTTTGCGTCGAAAGACGCGCTCAAGCAACAGCTCGACGGCCACACGTTCGACTATGTTGTGCACGCTGCCGGCGTGACCAAATGTATTGACAACGCCGACTTCCGACGTATGAACACCGACGGAACACGCAATCTGGTGGACGCTATCATCGAACTGCAGATGCCGCTCAAGCGTTTTGTATTCCTCAGTTCGCTCAGCGTGTATGGCGCCATACACGAGCGACAGCCCTATCAGGACATTACGGAGAACGACTGTCCGCGTCCTAACACTGCCTACGGACGCAGCAAGCTTGAGGCAGAACGCTATCTCGACTCTATTGGCAACGATTTCCCTTACATCATACTGCGCCCGACGGGCGTGTACGGACCGCGCGAGAAGGACTATTTCCTCATGGCTGAGAGCGTTAAGCGCCACATTGACTTCGGTGCGGGATTCCGCCGTCAGGACATCACGTTCGTGTATGTGCTCGACGTGGTTCAGGCGGTGTTCCTGGCATTGGACCGTGGCATGAGCGGACGCAAGTATTTCCTTACAGACGGCGAGGTCTATCAGTCGGCCGACTTCTCGCGACTGCTCAAGAAGGAGATGGGCGTGAAGTGGATGCTGCGCATCGTGGCTCCGATATGGGTGTTGCGTGCCGTGACATACATCGGCGAGCGCATCGGCCGCATAACCCACAAGCCTACGGCGCTCAACAACGACAAGTACAACATTCTGCGACAGCGCAACTGGCGTTGCGACATCGAACCGACGATGGACGAACTGGGCTATCATCCGCACTACAAACTGGCGGACGGCGTGCGTCTGGCGGTGGAATGGTATAAGCAGAACGGATGGCTGTAAAAAACGAAACAACAACATAAATGAACTTCATAAAACAACTCTTCGCTATTGAGCAGAAGCCCAGACGCGGACTGCTGGCTCTGGAATGGCTCGTACTGGGCTACACGGTGTTCACGCTGCTGGTGGCTCTGTTCACTTATACCAATCTGCAAAACCCCGACTCCATGATATGGGGACGTGTGCGCGTGGTGGCTATGACCGTAGCGCTGTGGCTGGTCTACCGGCTCATACCGTGCCGACTGACGCAACTGGTGCGTGTCATGGCGCAAATGTCGCTGCTGGCATGGTGGTATCCCGACACCTACGAATTGAACCGCATGTTCAACAATCTCGACCATGTGTTCTGCGCATGGGAGCAGTCGATGTTCGGATGCCAACCCTCACTCTACTTCGCCGGGAAATTCTCGTGGCCCGTCATAAGCGAACTGATGAGCATGGGCTACGCCAGCTACTACCCGATGATTGCGCTGGTGGTGCTGTTCTATTTCGCCCGACGATACAACGAGTTCCAGCGTGCGGCTTTCGTAGTGATGGCTTCGTTCTTCATCTACTACATCATCTTCATATTCGTGCCCGTCGTCGGACCCACATTCTATTATAAAGCGGTGGGCGTGGACAACATCGCTTCGGGCATATTCCCGCAGCTCGGCACCTACTTCAACACCCATCAGGAGTGTCTCGCCACTCCGGGCTACACCGACGGATTCTTCTACGGACTGGTGGAGAATGCCAAGGCGGCTGGCGAACGGCCAACGGCGGCATTCCCGTCGTCGCACGTCGGCATCTCTACTGTGTGTATGCTGCTGGCATGCCACACCCGCCAGCGCCGTCTGGTGTTCTGTCTGCTGCCCTTCTACGTGCTGCTTTGCATATCGACGGTGTACATCCAGGCACACTACGTGGTGGATGCGCTGGCAGGATTGGCATCGGGCGCTCTGCTCTACGCAGCACTCATGATGTCGACACGACGCATGTAAAGGCACAAATGCAATGAAATGGGAATCAAAAGCGTTAATATCAGAAGCTGAAGATTGAAATTTTTATTTGCATTACAATAACAGCATAATTTCAAAAGGACTCCTTTCGCAATTAGAAAGGGGTCCTTTTGCGTTGTAAAAGGACTCGTTTTGGAAGGTAAAAGGACTCCTTTTGGAAGGCAAAAGGACTCCTTTTTTTTGAGTGTTGGACACACCCTCATCCTACTGATTTATACACGTTTATCGGTTAGCTTCGATCCATATTCCATGATTAAATAACACAACAAACGTAAACAACTCAAAACCAGCCCATACGGCACAAAAGCAACAGTCTCAAGATTCACAAACCCCAGCCCATACGGCACAAAAAAAACGCTGCAAGCATGACCCTTGCGAGTCTGCTTGCAGCGTTTCTGCATATCATTATTTTTTATTCTTCCGTCTTGTTGGCATCCTTAGAGTAGTCGGTCACATTGCGGCGGTTGGCCTGCATGCGATCGTAATCCTCCTTAGAACCTACAACTATCTTGTCCCACTGACGAAGACCAGTACCTGCCGGGATGAGGTGACCAGAGATAACGTTCTCCTTCATGCCCTCCAGATAGTCTACCTTACCACGGATAGCAGCCTCGTTGAGCACCTTGGTTGTCTCCTGGAACGAAGCAGCCGAGATGAAGCTCTTGGTCTGGAGTGCTGCACGTGTGATACCCTGAAGTATCTGGGTAGATGTAGCAGGAACGGTGTCGCGCACCTGAACGAGACGAAGGTCGCGGCGCTTGAGGCTTGAGTTCTCGTCGCGCAACTTGCGGGCTGAAACAATCTGTCCAACCTTGAGCACGTCAGAGTCGCCTGCGTCGACAACATATTTCTTACCCCAGATGCGGTCGTTCTCCTCAGCGAAGTCGAGCTTGTCCACCATCTCCTGCTCGAGGAATGTTGTATCGCCCGGCTCGTCAATCTGAACCTTGCGCATCATCTGGCGAACGATAATCTCGAAGTGCTTGTCGTTGATCTTCACACCCTGCAGACGGTAAACGTTCTGAACCTCATTAACGATATACTCCTGTACGGCTGTGGGGCCCTTGATGGCGAGGATGTCGCCCGGAGTGATGATACCGTCAGAGAGCGGAGTGCCTGCACGCACAGCGTCGTGCTCCTGAACGAGGATCTGCTTAGACAGAGATACGAGGTACTTGCGCTGGTCGCCAGTCTTTGATGTGACGATGATCTCACGGTTGCCACGCTTAACCTTGCCCATTGTAACCTCACCGTCGATTTCTGAAACGACTGCAGGGTTAGACGGATTGCGGGCCTCGAACAGCTCGGTAACACGTGGAAGACCACCGGTGATATCGCCTGCTGAACCTGCAGCACGTGGAATCTTGACGAGTGTAGTACCAGTCTTGACGGTCTGACCGTCCTCGCATACTACGTGACCACCCACCGGGAAGTTGTAGGTACCGATGATTTCGCCGTTCTTGTCGAGCACGTCGCAGGTAGGAACCTTCGACTTGTCCTTCGAGTCGGTGATGATCTTCTCGGTAAGACCTGTTGCCTCGTCGGTCTCAGCACGGAATGTGATGCCCTCGATGACGTCGTTGAAGCGCAGTGTACCTGCATACTCCGTAACGATGACAGCGTTGAACGGGTCCCACTTGGCGATGAGATCGCCCTTCTTCACGAGGTCGCCCTCCTTGAAGTAGAGTGAAGAACCGTAAGGCACATTCACTGCTGAGAGTGTAATATCTGTATGCGGGTCGATGAACCGAAGCTCTGACAGACGGCTTACTACCATCTGGCAGTTGATGTCCTTCTCACCGTTGTTCTCTACGAACGGAACGACACGCAGGTCTTCGAAGTGAATCTTGCAATCGTTCTTCGCAACGATAGATGCATTGGCGGCTGCGTTACCAGCCACACCACCCGCGTGGAAAGTACGAAGTGTAAGCTGTGTACCCGGTTCACCAATAGCCTGGGCTGCAATAACGCCCACTGCCTCGCCGAGCTGTACCATGCGCTGTGTGGCAAGGTTGCGGCCGTAACACTTCATGCAGACTCCCTTCTTGCTCTCGCAGGTGAGTACCGAACGTATCTCGACGCTCTCGATAGGAGAGTTTTCGATGGCCTTGGCAACTGGCTCGGTGATTTCCTCGCCGGCATGTACAAGCACCTCACCTGTAGAAGGATGGATGACATCGTGTACAGATACACGGCCGAGGATGCGCTCAGAGAGTGAAGAGACAATCTCATCACCGTTCTTGAGAGCTGTGCAAACGAGTCCGCGAAGCGTACCACAGTCCTCCTCGGAGATGATTACGTCGTGCGATACGTCTACAAGACGACGTGTAAGATAACCGGCGTCGGCTGTCTTCATAGCGGTATCGGCAAGACCCTTACGGGCACCGTGCGAAGCGATGAAGTACTCGAGCACCGACATACCCTCCTTGAAGTTAGAGATAATCGGGTTCTCGATAATCTGATGGCCTTCAGCACCTGCCTTCATAGGCTTTGCCATAAGACCACGCATACCTGAAAGCTGCTTGATCTGGTCCTTAGAACCACGGGCTCCTGAGTCGAGCATCATGAATACGGCGTTGAATCCTTGGTCGGCCTCTGTCATCTCCTTCATAAGGATGCTTGCAAGGTCGTTGTTGACATGGGTCCAAGTATCGATAACCTGGTTGTAGCGCTCGTTTTCTGTGATGAAACCCATATTATAGTTGTCCTGGATGTTGCGAATCTCTTCATGACCGCGCTCCACGATTTCCTTCTTTTCTGGCGGAATGATGATGTCGTCAAGGTTGAACGAAAGACCTGCCACGTAAGCCATGCGATAACCGAGGTTCTTGATACCGTCGAGGAATTCGCACGCACGTGCCATACCTACAGCCTTGATAACGTCGGAGATGAGTCCGCGCAAGGTCTTCTTCGAGATTACATCGTTGAAGAAGCCGACTTCCTTCGGGATAATCTGGTTGACGATGACACGTCCTACAGATGTCTCCACCATGCGCTTCTGCATCTTGCCGTCTACCACATCGTCAACTACTACCTTAACCAGAGCGTGAAGGTCGCACTTACCCTCGTTGTTTGCGATGAGAGCTTCCTCGTCGCCGTAGAAAGTAAGGCCCTCGCCCTTTGCACCCGGACGTATCTTGGTGATGTAATAGAGTCCGAGCACCATATCCTGCGATGGTACTGTGATTGGAGCACCGTTAGCTGGGTTGAGGATATTGTGACTCTGGAGCATCAAAATCTGCGCCTCAAGAACTGCCTCGTTGCTCAACGGGAGGTGAACAGCCATCTGGTCACCGTCGAAGTCGGCGTTGAACGCTGTACAAGCCAACGGGTGAAGCTGGATTGCCTTACCCTCGATGAGCTTAGGCTGGAATGCCTGGATACCAAGACGGTGAAGTGTCGGAGCACGGTTGAGCATAACCGGATGTCCCTTCATTACGTTCTCAAGGATGTCCCAGATAACCGGCTCACGACGGTCTACTATCTTCTTGGCGCTCTTAACGGTCTTCACGATGCCGCGCTCGATAAGCTTGCGGATGATGAACGGCTTGTAAAGCTCGGCTGCCATAAGCTTAGGCAGACCGCATTCGCCCATCTTCAACTCAGGACCAACGACGATAACCGAACGTGCTGAATAGTCAACACGCTTACCGAGGAGGTTCTGACGGAAGCGGCCCTGCTTACCCTTCAACGAGTCGGAGAGCGACTTCAACGGGCGATTGGCATCACTCTTGACTGCACTCGACTTGCGTGAGTTGTCGAAGAGGCTGTCGACAGCCTCCTGGAGCATACGCTTCTCGTTGCGGAGAATCACCTCAGGAGCCTTGATCTCAACAAGACGCTTCAAGCGGTTGTTACGTATGATGACACGACGATAGAGGTCGTTGAGGTCGGAAGTAGCGAAACGGCCACCATCCAGCGGTACGAGCGGACGGAGTTCAGGCGGTGTGACGGGGATAATCTTCATGATCATCCACTCCGGACGGTTCACGTCCTTAGAGCCACGGAAAGCCTCAACTACCTGAAGGCGCTTCAAAGCCTCTGTCTTACGCTGCTGCGAAGAGTCGTTGTTGGCACGGTCGCGAAGCTCGTAAGAGAGCGAGTCGAGGTCGAGACCAGCAAGAAGGTCGTAAACAGCCTCTGCACCCATCTTGGCGATGAACTTGTTGGGATCGCTGTCGTCAAGGTCGTCGTTGTTGGGCGATACCTTGTTGTCGAGGATGTCCATATACTCGTCCTCAGAGAGGAGGTCCATCTTGTGCGAACCATTGATTTCCTCACCCTCCGAATCAGTACGTCCCTCAAGTATACCCGGCTGGATTACTACATACTTCTCATAGTAGATAACCTGGTCGAGCTTCTTTGTCGGCATACCGAGGAGGTAGCCAATCTTGTTAGGCAAAGAACGGAAGTACCAGATGTGGGCAACGGGCACAACCAATTCGATGTGTCCGCTGCGCTCACGACGTACCTTCTTCTCAGTAACCTCAACACCGCATCGGTCGCAGACGATACCCTTGTAACGGATACGCTTGTACTTGCCGCAGGCGCACTCGTAATCGCGTGTCGGGCCGAAGATGCGCTCGCAGAACAAGCCGTCGCGCTCTGGCTTGTAAGTACGGTAGTTGATGGTCTCAGGCTTTGTCACCTCGCCATACGAATTTTCCAGGATTTCCTCGGGAGAGGCAAGTCCGATGGTAATCTTCGTGAAATTATTCTTAACTTTTATATCTTTCTTGAAAGCCATATATTTCTATAGTTTTGGGATGTCGGGATTAATCGAGTTTGATGCTGAGACCAAGACCACGGAGCTCATGCAGAAGCACGTTGAGCGATTCCGGTATGCCCGGTGTTGGCATCGGGTCGCCCTTGACGATTGCCTCGTAAGCCTTCGAACGGCCCACGGTGTCGTCCGACTTGATTGTCAGAATCTCCTGAAGTACGTGGCTGGCACCGAATGCCTCGATAGCCCAAACCTCCATCTCTCCGAAACGCTGACCACCGAACTGAGCCTTACCACCAAGCGGCTGCTGAGTGATGAGTGAGTACGGACCGATTGAACGGGCGTGCATCTTGTCCTCAACCATGTGACCGAGTTTCAAGAAGTATGTTACACCTACTGTAGCTGGCTGGTCGAAGCGTTCACCAGTCTCACCATCATAAAGATGTGTAGAGCAAAGGTGTGGCAAACCTGCCTTGTCAGTCCACTCAGAGAGGTCCTCAAGGTGGGCACCATCAAAGATAGGAGTAGCGAACTTAACGCCGAGCTTGCGGCCGGCAGCTCCGAGAATAGCCTCGAATATCTGTCCCAGGTTCATACGTGAAGGCACACCCAGCGGGTTCAATACCAAGTCGACGGGACGACCGTCCTCAAGGAACGGCATATCCTCCATACGTACGATCTTCGAAACGATACCCTTGTTACCGTGACGACCGGCGAGCTTGTCGCCTACACCAATCTTACGCTTCTTGGCAACGTATACCTTTGCCATCTGCAGAATGCCTGAAGGCAGCTCGTCACCGATAGTGATGGCAAACTTCTTGCGCTTGAGTTCTGCATCGAGCAACTTATACTTGCGGATGTAGTTCATAATGAGCTTCGAGATGAGCTTGTTGGCGTGCTCGTCGTCGGTCCAATCGTTCGACTGGATTCCGTCATACTCGAGGTTCTTAAGCATTGTAGTTGTGAACTTGGTACCCTTTGTTACGATTTCGGCACCTGAGTAGTCCTTAATGCCCATTGAAGCCTTACCCTCAGTAAGAGTGAGAAGCTTGTCAACGAGAATATCCTTCAAGTCGTCATTCTTTGCCTCATACTCTTCATCAATCTTGGCAAGGATTATCTTGTCCTGCTTCTTCGACTCACGAGTCTTAACGGCTCGTGCGAAAAGCTTCTTGTCGATAACGACACCGCTCAACGACGGATTGGCCTTCAATGAAGAATCCTTAACGTCACCTGCCTTGTCGCCGAAGATGGCTCGGAGAAGCTTCTCCTCAGGTGAAGGATCGCTCTCGCCCTTAGGCGAAATCTTACCGATAAGGATGTCGCCCGGCTCTATACGAGCGCCAACACGTACGATACCATTGTCGTCGAGGTCCTTTGTAGCTTCCTCTGATACGTTAGGAATATCGCTTGTGAACTCCTCCATACCACGCTTTGTCTCACGAACGTCGAGTGAATACTCGTCAACGTGTACTGAAGTGAGAACGTCGTCGCGAACCATACGCTCTGAAAGCACGATAGCATCCTCGTAGTTGTAACCCTTCCACGGCATGTAAGCCACGAGGAGGTTGCGGCCGAGTGCGAGCTCGCCGTTCTCTGTAGCGTAGCCTTCGGTAAGAATATCACCAGCCTTAACACGCTGTCCCTTGTTGCAGATAGGACGCAAGTCGATGGTCATGTTCTGGTTGGTACGGCGGAACTTAGGAATGCGATACTCCTTAAGAGCCGGCTCGAAGCTTACGAATTCCTCGTCGTCGGTACGATCGTAGAGGATACGTATAGTAGTAGCGTCTACATATTCTATTACACCTTCGCCTTCGGCAGTAATCATAGTGCGTGAATCCTCACAAACCTGCTTCTCAAGACCTGTACCTACGATAGGTGCATCATTGTGAAGCAAAGGTACTGCCTGGCGCATCATGTTACATCCCATGAGCGCACGGTGACCGTCGTCATGCTCCAAGAACGGAATAAGACCTGCCGAAACAGAAGCAATCTGCTGCGGAGAAACGTCCATAAGGTCTACTTCAGATGGAGGTACAACCGGGAACTCAGCGTTCTGACGACACTTAACGTTGTCGCGGATGAACGATCCGTCCTCGCGGAGCGGCGCGTTACCCTGACCGATGATGTGACCTTCCTCCTCCTCAGCTGTGAGGTAAACAACATCCTTGTTGTCGAGGTCGACGATAGAATCGTTCACCTTACGGTAAGGAGTGGCGATGAAACCGAGTTCGTTGATTGTGGCATACACACAGAGAGAAGAGATAAGACCGATGTTCGGACCCTCAGGGCTCTCGATAGGACACAGACGACCGTAGTGTGTATAGTGAACGTCACGAACCTCGAAGCCTGCGCGCTCACGAGAAAGACCGCCAGGACCAAGAGCTGAAAGACGACGCTTGTGTGTCACCTCGGCAAGAGGGTTGGTCTGGTCCATGAACTGTGACAGAGGGTTGGTACCGAAGAACGAGCTTACAACGCTTGAGATAGTCTTGGCGTTGATAAGGTCGGTAGGCTGGAACACCTCGTTGTCACGTACGTTCATACGCTCACGAATAGTGCGGCTCATACGAGCCAAACCTATAGAGAACTGGTTGCTCAACTGCTCGCCAACGGTACGAACGCGACGGTTTGAAAGGTGGTCGATATCGTCGACGGTAGCGTTAGAGTTAACCAGCTGGATAAGATACTTGATAATCTCGATGATATCATCCTTAGTCAGTACGCGTACCTCAGAGTCGGTGTCAAGACCGAGCTTCTTGTTAATACGGTAGCGACCTACCTCGCCCAAGTCATAACGCTTGTCAGAGAAGAAGAGGTTCTGGAATACCTCGCGAGCTGATGCGTCATCAGCAGGATCGGCATTACGGAGCTGGCGGTATATATAGAGCACAGCCTCCTTCTCGGAATTTGACGGGTCTTTGGCAAGTGTATTGAAGATAATAGCATACTTGTTGGCAGCCTCGGCATCCTTATGGAGAAGTATAGACTGAGCACCCGAATCGAGGATATCATCAATGTTGTCCTCAGTAAGTTCAGTCTCACGCTCCATGATAACCTCGTTGCGCTCGATAGATACAACCTCGCCGGTATCCTCGTCAACGAAGTCCTCGTTCCAAGACTTGAGCACACGTGCAGCAAGCTTACGACCGATGGCAGCCTTCATGTTCTTCTTGTTGACCTTCATCTCCTCAGCAAGGTCGAATATCTGAAGGATATCCTTATCTTGCTCGTAGCCCATGGCGCGGAGAAGAGTTGTTACGGGCAACTTCTTCTTACGGTCGATGTAAGCATACATAACATTATTGATGTCAGTAGCAAACTCAATCCATGAACCCTTGAACGGGATGATACGTGCAGAATAGAGCACGGTGCCGTTGGCATGAACGCCCTGACCGAAGAAAACGCCCGGAGAACGGTGCAACTGCGAAACGACAACACGCTCGGCACCATTGATTACGAAGGTGCCATTAGAAGTCATGTAAGGGATTGTGCCAAGGAATACGTCCTGAATGAATGTGTCGAAGTCTTCATGATCAGGGTCCGTACAGTAGAGTTTCATCTTAGCCTTCAAGGGTACGCTATAAGTCAGACCGCGCTCAAGGCACTCGTCAATTGAGTAACGGGGCGGGTCGATATAGTAATCCAAGAACTCAAGAACGAAATTGTTACGCGTGTCGGTGATAGGGAAGTTCTCTGAGAACACCTTATACAGTCCGTCATTCTTGCGTTCTTCAGGCGGAGTGTCCAACTGTAGGAAGTCTTTGAAAGACTTGAGCTGCACATCGAGAAAATCCGGATAAGGTAACGGATTATGGACGCTGGCAAAGTTTACTCTGTTATCAACAATTTTTGAAGCCATCAGAAGATATTATAGGGTGATAAAAATCAATGTATGTGAAAAGACACAAAAAGGTTAGGACCCGCCTACTTGGAAGATCCTAACCGTATGAAAATTTTGAAACGTATGGTTGCCGTTATTATTGTCCGTACACATTACGTACTCAGCAACCATCCGTTCTGGTTGTCAACGTAATGTCAAAATTACTTGAGCTCTACCTTAGCACCAGCCTCCTCGATAGCCTTCTTCAAGTTCTCAGCCTCGTCCTTAGAGAGACCTTCCTTGATCTTAGCAGGAACGGCGTCTACGAGATCCTTAGCTTCCTTCAAGCCAAGACCGCAAGCTTCCTTAACTGCCTTTACTACCTGGAGCTTTGCAGCACCTACCTCAGCGAGGATAACATCGAAAGATGTCTTCTCCTCAGCAGCCTCACCTGCA
Organism: uncultured Prevotella sp.; assembly: GCA_905193385.1. Lineage (GTDB taxonomy): Bacteria > Bacteroidota > Bacteroidia > Bacteroidales > Bacteroidaceae > Prevotella. Next base: position 68,720 of record CAJJOL010000011.1, read on the forward strand.
GCAGCAGGACCAGCAGCTACAGCTACAGCAGCTGCAGCAGGCTCGATGCCGTACTCTTCCTTGAGGACTGTTGCCAACTCATTTACTTCCTTTACTGTGAGATTTACCAACTCTTCAGCAATAGCTTTGATATCTGCCATTTTATTCTAAAATTTTAATTGTTTTTAATATTAATGTTTTGTGACTTGGAGATGTATTATTCAGGACGCTCGCCCAAAGTCTTAAGCACACCGTGAATAGTGTTTGCGCCTGACTGGAGAGCAGAAACAACGTTCTTTGCAGGAGACTGCAGCAATGCCACGATATCTGCGATAACCTCGCTCTTGCTCTTGAGAGCTACAAGTGCCTCGAGCTGGTCAGCGCCGAAGATAGTCTCCTCAGCATAAGCAGCCTTGAGTGCAGGTACGCCCTCTTTCTTGTATTCCTTCAGCAGCTTAGCGGGAACGTTAGCTGTGTTGCAGAACATAACAGCTGTAGTACCCTTAAGTGAGTCATACATCGGCTCGAAATCTATGTCGCTTGCCTGGAAAGCCTCACGGAGGAGACTGTTCTTAACGACGATCATCTTGATCTCGCTCTTGAAGCACTTGCGACGCAGATTGCTTGTAGCCTCGGCGTTGAGACCTGCGAGGTCAACAAGGTAGAAGTGAGAATATTCCTTCAACTTCGCACCGAGCTCAGCAATAATAGTATCTTTTACTTCTTTCTTCATTTTACAAAACTTTTAGAGTTACTCAACTGATTTAGGATCAATCTTGATACCCTTACTCATAGTGCTAGAAATAAAGATACTCTTGATATATGTACCTTTAGCAGCAGCAGGCTTCAGCTTGATAACCGTGTTGATGAACTCCTTAGCATTTCCATAGATCTGCTCAGGAGTCATGCTAACCTTACCGATTGATGTGTGGACGATACCAGCCTTATCAACCTTAAAGTCAATCTTACCCTGCTTTACTTCCTTAACTGCCTTAGCAACGTCCATAGTTACAGTGCCGCTCTTAGGGTTAGGCATCAATCCACGCGGACCGAGGATACGGCCGATAGGACCAATCTTACCCATGCAAGAAGGCATTGTGATGATTACGTCAACATCTGTCCAGCCGCCCTTGATCTTCTCGATATACTCGTCGAGACCAACGTAGTCGGCACCTGCCTCTTTAGCAGCAGCTTCCTGATCAGGAGTACAGAGTGCGAGCACGCGTGTAACCTTACCAGTACCGGCGGGCAGTGAAACCACGCCACGAACCATCTGGTTAGCCTTACGCGGGTCAACGCCCAAGCGTACATCAATATCGAGAGAAGCGTCAAACTTGGTAGTGGTGATTTCCTTTACCAGCTCTGAAGCCTCTTTCAGTGTGTATGCCTTCCCTGCTTCAACCTTGTCAGCTACTGATTTTTGATTTTTTGTCAGTTTCATTTCTTAAAAATTGAAGTTATTAAACATTTTCAGGGAAGTCTCCCTCTACAGTGATACCCATACTTCTTGCTGTTCCTGCAACGAGGCGCATAGCCGATGCTACAGTAAAGCAGTTAAGATCCTTCAGTTTGTCCTCAGCGATTGCTTTTACCTGCTCCCAAGTTACTTTACCAACTTTCTGGCGGTTAGGCTGAGCTGAGCCACTCTTCACCTTGGCTGCCTCTTTAAGCTGTACAGCTGCAGGAGGAGTCTTGAGTTCGAAGCTGAATGATTTATCGGTGTAGTAAGTGATAACAACAGGAATGATTTTGCCTGCCTTATCCTGGGTTCTGGCGTTGAACTCTTTGCAGAATCCCATGATGTTGATACCCTTTGAACCAAGTGCAGGTCCTACGGGAGGAGAAGGATTCGCAGCGCCACCTTTAATCTGTAATTTGATTAATCCAGCAACTTCTTTAGCCATTTTGTCTGTTAATATTTAATTTGATTAATATAAAAGAATTCTCACGCGTTCGTAACAATGCGTCAGCCTTCTTTTTCGACCTGCATAAAACCAAGCTCCAGCGGAGTTTTACGTCCGAAGATCTTGACCATCACCTTAAGTTTGCGCTTCTCGGCATTCACCTCTTCGATGACGCCACTGAAACCAGAGAATGGACCGTCTGTTACCTTCACGGTCTCGTCAACCATGTAAGGCACGTCTACGTTGTCGACAATCTCCGTCTCCTCGCATGTTCCGAGCATACGGTTGATTTCCGACTGAGGCACGGGTGAGGGATTATCCAAACCGCCAAGAAAGCCTAATACATTTGGCATGAAGCGCAGCGTGTGAGCCACGTCGCCTACGAGGGCTGCTTCTACAAACACATAGCCTGGAAGAGAAATCTTCTCTTTTACAACTCGCTTACCATTACGCAAAGTAGCGTGTTTCTCAAGCGGCAGAACCACCTGTGAAACATGCGCCTCGAGCAACGGATTGTGCTTTATCTCAGCGTCAATGTATTCTTTTACTTTGAATTCCTTGCCGCTGGCAGCACGAAGCACATACCATTTCTTTTCTGTTTTAGCCATTTTTTCTTGAAACGATTAACCTGGGTATACCATTCCCATGACCCATTTGAACAACGAGTCCATAGCGAACACCACAACAGCAATGACAAGGGAAGCAGATAATACAATCACTGCGCTGTGGTTGAGTTCAGCATACTTTGGCCAAGTAGTTTTATGCGCAAGTTCGTCGTAGCAACACTTGCAATAATTTACTAACTTTTTAAACATATTATCTTCTTTAAGCACGGGAAGAGAGGCTCGAACTCCCGACACCTGGTTTTGGAGACCAGTGCTCTACCAACTGAG